>NZ_JBHSEC010000002.1:0-319876 GCF_042651785.1 Chungangia koreensis | reverse complement strand
CAATATAAGTGGAAAAATCCACTGAATAGAAAACTATAAATAATGAATTTCAGCAACTAATGATTGCCCAGTAATTTTACACAAGATTATGGACTTGACTTTCAACTTTGCTACGATCCTGAAGAAATTACAAACGGTGTTGGTAATCACAACTCCTACACATATCATATTTGTGTAGTAGGTAACGGTTCCTTTACTGCAGCTCAAGAGGAAGCATTTGAAGAACGTTGTAAACTGGCTATGAAACGATTGAATATTCCTGTGGAAAGAGTTTTAGGTCACAAGGAGTTTAAAGGTGCGAGTACTTCATGCCCGGGAATTGACATGAATTTGGTTCGAAACAGACTGAAAAAATCGCTAAATGAAGTTAAGACGGCTCAAAAGGAGGAACCGAAAATGCCTGAATACAAAAAAGATGCAGCACCTTCTAAGTCGCTGGCCAAGGAATTCAATGCTACAGTTGAATTAAAAATTACTGATGGCACCTATCCACAACGACCAGTGATGCGAGAAGAAGCTGCTGTAATGGCATATCGCGCCTATGAGAAAGCGATGAATAATAAGTAATCTTCAGCCCTGCTCTTCAAATTGGGGGCTTTTTTGGTAAAACAACAAACCGCCAACCCTTAATAGGGAAGGCGGTTTACATGTTTATAAATTGTCAATCGCGTATTGAGCTTCTTCCGGAGTGAATTTTTCCCCGTACTCCGAAATTAATTGATCATAAATAGCTGAATCTGACATGTTCATCATTTCTGCATATGATTGCGCCTTTTTTAAGGCATTATCTTTCCAATCCCATTCAAGGTTATCCATAGCATATTGAGCAGCTTCAGGAGGAAAATTCTCTCCATACTCTGAAGTCAACTGATCGTATATACCCGCTTTTGACATATGCATCATTTCAGCATAAGTTTCTGCCTTTGCCAAAGCGGCTCTATGTTCCCTTGGAACACTTTCTTCTGCCGCCTTAGCTGCAGCTTCAGCTTCTTCCTTCGCTTTTTGCTCTGCCTCGGCTTTAGCTTTAGCCTCGGCCTCTTCTTTAGCCTTAGCTTCCGCAGCTGCTTTTTCCTCAGCTTCTTTCGCTTCACGCGCAGCCTTTTCTTCTGGAGTTTCTTCCTTTTGAATGTTAGGTGCACTCGTCTCTACTAAATCCTTGTCAGCAACTTCGCTTGTATCAGCGGTTGCTCCAACCACAATAAATGAAACTATCATTACCGCAAATGATATTCCTGCTATCTTTAATCTCTTCATCGCAACCGGTTTTTGTTTCTTAATGAATGAAACTATCATTAGAACGACAAAAACAGCAGACGCGAAGAAAGCTATGAGTGCAAGAAATAAAAATAAGATATCCATTACTTACCTCCTATGTAGAATGTATCACCATCATACAATAATTTGGAAAGGTATGGATATATAAATTATCGACATGGTTCGACAGAAATTTATTATATAAAAGATTAAACTGAAAGACGTTTGGACAACTTTTGGACAACTTCAACGAAAATAATAACAAAAAGGATGCCCAATCATCTGGACATCCTCTCTTGAAACCCTTATGTACCAAGGATTCACGCTTTATGATTCCGACTGGGCTCGAACCAGCGACCTCTACCCTGTCAAGGTAGCAAGTAGTGTTTTTTATTTTATCATTTGTTATGTTAAATGTTGATATATCAACGTTTCACCATATTCGTTTATCTTTTGTTATAACCTTTTATATTAGTTTTTAATATATTTTAACATCAAATTCACATCAAATCACATCATTGAGTTTTGCTTTTGAATAAACCTTCAAAAGTATTCGCAGCTGCACGATCAGCAGACTTCAATACATGCCCGTATGTTCCCATAGTCACATTTGTGTTGGCATGTCCTAAACGTTCAGAAATAACCTTTGCATGAATCCCCTGTGCTATAAGAAGTGTAGCTGATGTATGTCTCATATCGTGCAACTTAATATACCGTACGTTAGCTCTCTTTGTGAACTTCCTCCACCAATTACCTGGCGTATCTGGATAAAAGTGTGTACCGTCTAAATTGCAGAACAGCCACTCTCTTTCTTCCTCAACCCACAAATCTCCAACTTTAAGTTTTTCCTTCACCCAATGGATTCTGTATTCCTTTAATTCTTCCATAACTGACTGAGGCAACGAAACAACCCGGTAAGATGCTTTTGATTTAGGTCCCTTGATTATCGGCCCATTTTTGCCCTTTACTATTGACTGTGAAATTTCAATTTGGTTATTTTGGAAATCTACTTTGGACCATTCAAGTCCTAAATTTTCACCCCGTCTTATTCCAGCCACAATAGCGAGAGTGACGAATATTCTCCAATGAATAGGCTCATTTTGTACTGCCTCTAACAATGCTGCTACTTCCTCAGGTTCATACACGTTCAATTCCTTCACGGTTGTTTTATCTTTATTCTTTGGTTTTGAAACACCCTCCATAGGATTAGTGGGTATAACATTCCACATTTTTGCATGCTTGAATACGTTCTTAAGTGTTTTGTATATATCCTCTTTTGAGTAATAGGAAAGTTCCCCTTCTTTACCATCTTTACGTTTGAGGTTTGATAGCAAATCTAAAAGGAGTAGGGAAGTTATTTGCTCCATGTTGTAGTGTGCCAGCACAGGAAGAACGTGATTCTCCAATCGATTTACATGACCAAGATAGGCAGTGTCTGACAGTTCCTTATCAGCATATTTGGACTTCCATTGTTCAACAAATGTTGCAAAAGTCATTTTGGAAGGTGCGACATAGGAACCCGACAGAATTTCCTGTTTAAACTTCAAATATTCATGTTCAACATGTTCTTTTAGCTTTTTAGGAGATAACTTCAACGTTGGATCAACTGTGTAGGTTTTAGTTTTCCTCTGGTATTTACCATCAGCACCCCTGCCGGCATACACAGTGAAGAAATATGAACCTTCTCCACGTTGTTGGATGTTGGCCATGCTAATCCTCCTTTTTAAGTTTATCCTTATCGAATACTTGTCGAATGTTTTCGTGAAATTGTTGTTGTTCCATGAATTTTTTCTCTATTTCTTCTTCTGGCGGATAATTTTCTTCTTTACCTTCAAACATTGCATCTAATATTTTATATATTGTTTTTTTGTCTTCGTCGCTTAGCTCATATTTCTTGAAATATAATTTCTTCTTATACTTTAAAACTTCATCTAATTCAGGATATTCTTCTCTTCTGAATTCCTCTATAAGGAAGTGTTGAATTTGAAGTTCGTTATCCAAGTCTCTTTCCTCGGGGGTCTTGCTTTCTTCATAGGCTTGAAGTTCTTTTCTAAGAGCTATCTCTTCAGCTGTGTAATAACCCGCTTTTTCAGCCATTTCAAATTGATCTAATTCAAGGGCTTTCGCCAACTTATTAATAATCGGTATAGAAGCTTTCCTTTTTCCTGTTTCTATTTGCGATAAGTATGGCTGAGATACTGATGAAGCATTTGCAAGCTCGGAAACCGTTAAACCAGCCTTTATTCTCTCTTCTTTAAGGTATTCTCCAAATCCGTCCAATTAATATTCCTCCTTTTTTCTTTAATAATAAATTTTATTTAATGCAATTGCAATATTATCTATTGCAAAAGAAATAATTGGATGCTATATTATTGCTAAAGCAATATTTATTGCAAAAGCAATATAGAAAGGGAGGTTAAAAAAATGTCTACTAATGTAGAAAAAAGGATCGTTTTAACTGTTAAGGAAGTAGCTGAAATGCTTGGTGTATCGAATACAACAATCTACACGATGGTGCGTTTGGGAGAAATTCCTCATGCAAAGGCACGTAACAAAATTCTCTTCCATCGTGAAACAGTTGAACACTGGTTAATAAACCAACATCAGCAAGCATTACAAGCATAAGGAGGAAGGAGCTATGACGGACTTTGGAAATTTAGTTGTCTTCATCCCAGTTTTTGCAGTAGTCGGTTTTATGCTTGGTGGTCTTTGGAATGACATATCAAAAGAAAATAAAAGGGAGGAAATTAATCATGGCAATTAAAACAGCAGCATTCATAGTTGAGGAAAAGATGTGTGAAATCGGTATGGAGGTTGAAAATCTTCAGGGGGCAGAAATGTTGTTATCACAAATTATTGAAGAAATGCGTAATCAACCGGAAATCGAGGCTCATAGCGTTCGTCATGGCGTAACACAGATTAAATTGGGGGCATTACGCACTTTAATAAGAGACTCAATTAACAACGTTCATTCTGCAAAGTTGGAAATGTCTAAAGAGTTCTCTCCTGTTTTTGATTTTGTGGTCAAAAATGCTGAAGAAAAAGAAACAGTAGAAGTATAGGAGGGGTGACAGTGGATATTAAGAAAACTATTTTGAATATCGAAAATGCAATTGTGGATATCAATGTGGATCTTGACATTTTAAAAAGTGCGAACATGATGCTGGAAGAGTTTCAAATGGAACTTGGTGAGGTTCTAAGCTTCTCCAAAAACAAAAATGAAAGCATGAAAGTTCAATCGAAGTTGGAAGTTCTACTATTTGCCTTGGATAGGAAATTGAAAGATGTCTCCTTGGCACATTCAGACCTTCAAACAGAATTTCGTAAATTAAGTAAGCATCTTGATAAAAGCGAAAAAAAGCCTCAACCGCAGGAGAACGGTCAAGGCAAATGACAATTAAAAATATACAGATAAAACTTATACCAATAGTATAAGCGAAAACACAAGGAGAATCAACAGGCGGCTGCCTGTCTTAACCACGGTTCTTATATAAGAGAAAGGAGGCAGCCAATTGAATGGCCATTCTTGATTTAAAGCAAGTAACTGAACCAATATTCGAAAACATTCCAGAAGACTTACAGACCTATCCGCAGTTCACCCTGTGGAAGTCTGAGGCGAAATACAACAAACAGAAGAACCGAACGGAATACTCAAAAAGGCCATGTGATATAAGCGGTAACTTCATTAACTGGAAAGATTCGCAAAACCTTCTTCCATTTCAGGTGGTACAGGAAGCTTATGAAAAAGGTGGATTTAACGGAATTGGTTTTGTTTTAACGGATAATGACCCGTTTGTATGTATCGACTTAGATGCAGAGAGTATCGATGAAATTCCAGAAGACAAAATGAGTTTGGTCAACGTTTCTTATACAGAGAAAAGTCCATCCGGCAATGGGTTGCATATTTGGCTAAAAGGAAAGAAACCGGACTGGATAGGTACCAAACAAAATGGCATTGAGTTTTTCGGTTCTAATCGTTTTGTAACGGTGACAGGCGATGTTTATAGCTGGCTTGATATTGAAAAAAATCAAAATTTCATTGATTACGTATCAAATAAGTATTTTCCAAAAGAACAGAAAGATCCTGAAGTAATTAGCATTAATTCAGAAAACAAAAGCCATCTAACGGACAAAGAAGTTCTTTCCATAATGTTTAAAGCGAAAAATGGAGAGAAGATAAAAAGGTTATTTGAAGGTGATATTTCGGAATATGCTTATGATTTATCGAGTGCCGACTTAGCGCTATGTGGTCATTTTGCTTTCTATACCAACAATGACCATGAACAGATGGATAGACTATACAGAATGTCTGCACTATACCAAATGTCAAAAAAAATAAGCAATGACGGCACGAGAAAATGGGATAGGGAAGATTACCGGGTCCGCACTTTCAATAAAGCGTATTGTCCAAAGCCATGGAAACCAAGCGAACAGCATAATCAATCAGAAATAATTCCAAAGCCTTTCTTAGTTCAAAATGGTGCTCTTTTCAAATTAAAAACTGTGAAAGTCGATGGAGAATTACAGGAAGAAAAAGTGATTGTTTGTAGACAAGCTCCCTACATTTCTAAGTCATTCGAGAACTTTGAACGATCACAGGTTTTTTATGAAATACAGTGGAATGATCGAGGACGGCCATATAAGGAAATTGTTCCTGCCGGCAGTTTAGCAGTTAAGAAAGATTTGTTGAAATTAGCTGATTACGGACTTGCTGTAAATGACAACAACGCAAAGGACCTGATCCAATATTTTGATAGGTTCCTAACATTTAATGAGATTAATAGGAGCAACATGGTTGAACGTATTGGACATGTAAAGAAAGCCTTTATTCACCCTTTGGTGTCACAGGAAGTTGAAATATTACCGCCTGACATAGGAGAAAAGCAACTACTGGAAGCATTCACTGTGAGGGGAACGGTTGATAGTTGGAAGAATGAAGTATTTGACATTGTTAAGGACCATCCAAAGGCGGCATTCATGGTCATGGCTTCTTTTGCATCAATCATACTAAAAGATCTTCATTTGACTCCCATCATTGTAGATTTAAGCGGCAGTACATCACAAGGGAAGACAACAGCCTTAAGAGCAGCTTCATCTGTTTGGGGGGATCATAACCTTGTATCTGAATGGAATGCAACAAAGACAAGCATTGAAAGAAAAGCTGCATTTCTTAACAGTTTCCCCTTAATTTTAGACGACACACGAAAAGCGGATGAGAGGGTTTTGCAATCCATCATTTACGGATTCAGTGGAGGGCGAAGTAAAGGACGGGGAACTACATCAGGTAGTCAAAGGGAGTTTACTTGGAACAATATCATGCTTACGACTGGAGAAGTAAACCTTTCTGAATATGCCGAACGAGCAGGTGGAGCCGCAGCACGTATTATCCAGTTGACGGATCAACCATTTAATAATCCGGACTTTAAATTATTTTCAAAGATTTATAAGGCAATCGAAAACAACCATGGAGCAATTGGCATCGAATTCATCAAACTGTGGCAGGAACGGAAGGAAAATGAACTTAAACGTTTTGATAAGTTAAGAGATTTCTTTCAAGAAAAAGCAAACGGTAATGAAGTGCTTCAACGTTTAGCCATACATTATGCGGCCGTTGTATTCACTGGAAATGTAGTTAATGAGTTTTTTAACTTAGGCTTTGACATTAGATTGTTCTACCACTTATTCACTGAGATTGCGCTTGAAAATGAAGCGACGGACAAGCCAATGGAAATGATGAAAGCGGTATTAATGGACTTGGATTCAAATAGAAGTTCGATCTATTACACTCAAGAGCCTTTCGGTATGACAAAGGCAGTTTATAGAGATGGTGTCTTATATCTTACTCCTGCCTATCTGAAAGAATTTTTAAAGGCTGAAGTGCATTTGATCCGCAGGGAATGGCGAAAACGTGGAATAACTTCCGAATTTGAAGCGAAGGGCAAAAAAGTCGATTACAAGCAACTTTTCCATAATGGAAGAAACCTTCAAGTGATTCCGGTTAATCATCAATTAGTCGAGGAATTAGGATTCGATTTCAAAAAGCGTGAAAGGAACACATAGGAAACATAGGAAATTAAGATTCTAAAATTAAAAAATTCCTATGTTACAAAACCCTTATGTATCAACGGTTTATAAGTCTTTATAGGAATTATAGGAAATATAGGAAGTAAAAAAACATATATGCATGAAAGAATGTCTTGTACTCCTTCATGTAGCTATATATACACCCTATATAAAAAAACATCCTATTTTTCCTATATTTGTAGAGAATACAGTAATACCAAGGTTTGAACTACATAGGAAAATTCCTAACATCTCAAAATTTTTCCTATGAATTTAGGTTTTTTCCTATAATTCTGTGAAAGTAGGTGAATTCATTGCAATGGCTGCAGCAGTATTTGAAGTTAGATGAAGAAATATCCGCATTAGAATTTGAAATAAAAAATCACCAACTCGACTTAACTCGATGGCAAGAAGGTGGCGATTTGTTTAAACAGAATTCAATAGACGTTGTGAAGCGAAATCAACAAATCGTGGAAGAAAGCATTAAATTTTTGAAGAAGATACTGGCTGGCAAACGGGAATTTAAAGAGGGATTGTTGGAGAGAATCAACCATTTCAAAGGCTTGGATAATCAAATCCTAAGAATGAAGTATATCGAAGGAAAGACCTTAGAACAGATAGCTACTGAACTTAATTTCAGTCTCAGTCATATCAGTAAAAGACACGCAGAACTTACAAGAATGGACAGAATTGCTGAAGGCTTTTTAGAAGAAATCAAAAGGAAACGGAGGGCTTGAGATGGGAAGAAAGAAAGGCATTGCCGTACTGTTGGCGGAACCCTATAAAGCGAGGAATGGAACGTTTCACATGAAAGCGTGGTGCCCTAACTGTGTAAGATATCACGATCATGGAGGAATGGATCAAGGGCATGTTGTTGCTCATTGCTTGGAGGGAGCATATAAAGCAACAGGATATTATCTCAAAATCGACATGGACAAGCCTGAGAACGTTGAACTACTGAAGCAATACAAGGCAAGTAAAAACTAATCGGAAAGCGTGGTGGTAACGATGCAGCAACTGGATGAACTTATTAACGAAGTGGAAACAGCAGAAGAGATCCTTAAGAAAAACCTTTGGCAAGTACGTTATTTGGCCAATGCATTATCCAGAGCTATCCGATTGGAAAAACTCAGGGCAGAGTTTTATCAAGAACTCTATGAAAATATCAGAATTCCGTCTGTTAGTTACCATCACGACTTTACCAGCATGGTATCAGCTTCAACGGAAATGCAGGCAATTAAAATCATTAATGCAAAGGAACGGTATGACCGAAAAGTGAGGAAGGAATATGAACTCAACTTTCGATGGGAGCAATTACTTTCATTAGTAAATGAACAGGAACGAATCATCATGATTCGATATTTCAGAAAGAAGAAGTCTGTTAATCCAGAAGTCATTTCCTCCATTCTACATAAAGTCAAAGACTATCTAAGAGAGGAAGAACTTCGATTAGAGGAAGAACGAACAGCAATGTCTTCCAAAGAGTTTAGAAGATACAAGGACATTCATCCGGAAAACTTCAAAAAGAAAAAGGATCCGAACGAAGGGAAGCATCATGTTTCTATTGGTGGCCGTTTTGTTTACCTAACGGATGAAGAATTTGAGGAACATAAACGGAACCAGGAGGAGCGAAGAAAGCTATTGAGTTTGTGGGATAGGCGAGGGTGATACACTGTGGCAGGCTTAGTCAATCGAGGAAAGAATCATAATCTCATGTTGCAGATTGAAAGGCAGAAGAAGAGAATCAAACGATTGGAAGCAGAGATACTGGCTGAGAACAAAAGGAAGAAAAGGAGGGAGGCGGTTGAGCGAATACAGGACTCAGGAACAGAAGCGAAAGTTTTATGACAGTGGCAAATGGAGACGACTCCGAACTGTGGCCATGGAACGATGCAACAATGAGTGCCAGAGATGCAGGAGGAATGGATTAGTCACCATTGATACTAATGAATTCAGTGAGAAAGCGAAACGGAAAAAGATACAACTTGTAGTTCATCACATCAAGGAACTGGAAGATCATCCGGAGTTAGCACTGGATATCGATAACTTAGAAGTACTTTGTGTGAGTTGTCATAACGAAATCCATGGAAGAGTCTTCGAAAGAAAGGAAAATCGGTGGGCATCGGATGAAATGTGGTAAAAAAGTCCCCCCGCCGAAATAATTTCAACGATATTTCTTTCTCTACCCACCGGTGGAGGGTATCTACTGTCTAAAATTTTACGATTTTTATTTCTCGCATAGGGGGGGAGGGGTATGTAATTCCACTAATAGCAATAGCTGACCAAGTATTTTAACCAATAAAAAACATTAGAAAAGAGGATGAAAACATGAAATCAGTAGCGTTAATCAATGAAAAAAGATATTTTGTGGAATCTGAAAAAGTTATTCAAATTGTGAAGGAACGACAGGAAGAAGTACACCGTTCATTATCAACTGAACAAAAGTTGCAAATCGCAAAAAAGTCACTGGAAAAAGCAAGTTCACGAGAAATCTTCGACAGCATTAATAACACGATAAAAGATCTTGAATATGAAATTAAATTCGGAAGTGATTTCATACCTGCCATTCCAGAAGAACATCAAAGTAAAGTAGCGTTTAATCGTGTACACGAAGAAGAACAGATTGATTTGGAAATAGCTACACAAAAAGAGTTGCTTCTTGAAATCATAAATGGATTAGAAGAGCCGTTAATGAATGTTTTAACAAACATTGAAAAATTAGAAGCTCGTAAGTTGATTGGAAAGAAGATTGATATTTTATTAGATCAGAAAATAACAATAGATCCTCGTATTGATAATCCGTTTTATCATGCAGATGGTTTAGCTTTTTCGGGAGAAAAGTCAAACTCTAAAGAAGCTCGTGAAAAAGGTGCGAAATTATTCAAGGCATTAAAGAAAATAGCAACGGAACCAGTGAAGACGAACGGATTACAAAAGCCGTCAATTCTTCAAAAAATGTTAGGAGGTATTAAATAATGAACCATTATGAATTAGAAGTGGCAAAGATAGAGAATCGTACTCCTTTGTTTTATTATCCATACAGCGTGGAATTAAAATCCGATTTCGCCAGAGAAATGTTAGCAGTTCATTTTAGGGATAAGTTTAAAAGAGGACCTGTACGTCCTGTCACTCAACAAGACTTGGCATTGGTTAACGATGAAAATATGAAGACAGTATCAGGTAAGATTGATTTCCATTACAACGATCCAAAGGAAACAGAAGGTACACGAATTGGCATCGTAAAAGCTTTGGCACGTGAAGCGTTAGGTAACAATGGGATTGATGCTTTTAGACAGTTAGCAAAGAATGTAAAAACCTACGGTGCATTCCTGATAGAAGGTAAGGATTTTGAAATTATTGTTGGTGAACGTGTGGATATTGAACAACCGAAAAAATTAACTTTTGATGATTTACCTGACTTGATGGGAATTAATGAAGCTTAAAGGGGGTGAGGATTATGGATAAGTCAGTCATTCAGCAGGAAGTACTCAGGACAATGTTAAAGAATGGATATGACATTAGAGGAGCTTATGGTGTTATTCCAGAGGAAATTATAAGCAAAGTCAAAAGAGAATATCAAAACAGGCTAATGGAGGGATACAACAAAAAAGTAAACTCCATAAATGCCAAACAAACGAAGAGTAATATTACCAGAGCATTACTTAACGTGTAAAAAGGAGATGGCCGTTTAAATACGGCCTTTCTTTATAAAAAAAGGATGGTGGGAAAGATGGCAGAAAACGAAGTAGGCAGTTTAAGAGTTGGTCTATCTCTTGATTCAGCAAATTTTGAACAGTCTTTAGCAAGTGTGGACAGAAACGTCAAAGCATTAGGTCAAGAAATGGCGATTGTCCGGGCGAAAGGTAAAGACTGGGGAAACTCGTTAGATGGACTTGGTACTAAGCAAAAAACGTTATCCACACTACTTGAGTCTCAAGATGTAAAAGTAAGAAAACTGAATGAAGCCTATCAGAAAGCTGTGGAGGAACAAGGAGCGAATTCAGCAGCAGCTGAAAACTTAGCAATCAAATTAAATAAAGCACAAGCAGAATATGCCCGAACTGAAACCGAATTAAAAGATGTTACTGCAGCATTGAAACTTCAAGAAGTTGAAGCGAATAAAACTGAAAGTGCGTGGGATCGATTAAGTAAGTCGATGGACAAGAATGGAGATAAGCTTCAGGCTTTCGGTGATAAAGCTAAAACTGTAGGTACTGGACTTTCAGCTGGTTTAACGGCTCCAATTTTAGCTGTAGGCGCAGCAGGTTTAGCGGCTTTTGGTGAAGTGGATGAAGCAATGGACACCATTATCACAAAGACCGGAGCAACTGGAGACGCAATTGACGGATTGGAGAAAAACTTTCAAACGGTTGCAAGTAGAGTGCCTAACGATTTAGCGCAAGTTGGTGAAGCAATCGGTGAAGTGAATACACAGTTCGGCTTTCTTGGTAAGGAATTAGAAGATAACTCACAACTGATGCTTCAGTTTTCCGACATTAACGGTTCAGATGTTACCCAATCATCCATCAAAGCCAAACAAGCTATTCAAGCCTATGGCATGGCGAATAAGGACTTAGGACAAGTATTAGATGCCGTAACAAAAACAGCGCAAGATACAGGTCAATCCGTGGACTTCCTATTCGATAAAGCTGTTGAAGGTGCTCCACAGATTAAAGCATTAGGTTTGTCATTCGCACAAGGTACGGCATTAATCGGTAGCTTTGAAAAAGCCGGGGTTGATTCTTCTGCAGCACTATCCAGTCTAAGCAGGGCGCAAGTGGTATTTGCTAAAGACGGTAAGACGATGGAAAAAGGTCTAAAAGACACTATGAAGGCGATTGAAGGTGCTAAAGATGAAACAGAAGCTTTGAATGTAGCTACTGAAGTATTCGGCACTAAAGGCGCTGTCAGAATGGTTGATGCCATCAAGAGAGGTACCATAAACCTTGGGGACTTTGCCGATGCAGGAGAAAAGGCTACTGGAACTGTAAAACGTACTTTTGAAGATACTGTGGATCCAATCGATGAAGCGAAGATTGCTTTGAATAACGCTAAGCTTGCTATGGGTGAAGTAGGGGATGCGGTACAGGTTGCATTGCTTCCGTTTTTAAAAGAAGCGACTACTGTACTTAAAGACCTCACAGGAAGGTTCCAAGATTTAGAGCCTGAAACACAACAGAACATTGTAAAGTTTGCAGGGTTAGCGGCGGCAATCGGTCCAGCAGTTTTAGCAGGCGGTCATATGGCAAGTGGTTTAGGAGCCATTATGAAATCAGCAGGACCATTAATAGGTGTCTTAGGTAATGGAGGACTTGCAGGAACATTAACGGCTTTAACTGGTCCTGTAGGGTTAACTGTGGCTGGTGTAGGAGCCCTAACTGTGGCAGTAGGTGCAGGAGTTACTGCATACAAGGAAGCAAACGAAATCAATTTGGAAGTTTTAGAGACGAAGCAGAAGGAAATCGAGGAAAATGACAAACTCATTGAAAGCTTCGATTCTTTAAAATCTAAGAATCAATTAAGCAATGACCAGATGTTAAGATACTTAGATATTCAAAGGGAACTTGCTCAGACCAAGGCACCAGAGAAAGTGGCTGCATTAAAAGATGAACAGGATAGACTTCTTCAAAAATCTACTTTGACCAATGAGCAGATGGATGAATTCTTGGAACTCAATCAGAAAGTAATTGATAAGGCTCCCGACACTGTGAAAGCCATTAGTTCTCATGGTGAGGCTTATGCAACTAATACACAGGCACTTAAAGAATTAAATGTTGAGAAAGCCAAAGAACTTGAAAACTCAGCACGAGAGACTTTGATTAAGGGACTGGAACAGGAAAACAGACTTAAACAGAAGCAAAATGAACTAAACTCACAAATAATAGAAAAAGAGAAGCAGATTACAGAACAAAATCAACTTACAGAACAACTTAAGTATGAGATTGGAAAGCATGAAGCTAACATTCTCGACTTAGAAAAGCAAAAGCACGGTGCAAATGCTGAAGAATTAATCCAGTTAGATAGCAAGATTCGTAGAGAGCAAGATATCTTGATGGAAAAGAGCAATCAGAAGCTAAGAGCTGAAGAGTTGATTGTCACTTACGGAAAACAACAAGATAAGCGGATGGAGATCAATAAGACAATAGATCAAGAGTTGGCTAAGTTAGAACAAGCTCAATTCAAGTATGAGGAAATCATTCTTGCACAGGTCGGCATCAATGCTGAAAAAGGTAAAGGTGGAGAACAACTTAGCGAAGAACTTGAGAAATTAGAATTACAGAAAACAAAACTTAGTGAATTGTTATCATCCGGACAAATCAATACTGCTGAATATCAGAACCAGAATGAAAAGATCGATACGCAAATTGGAAAACTGGAAAATGCACAGGACGAACTTAGATTAATTAATGATATTGCCGGGGAAGAGATATTCAAAGACATTAATTATCAAGAAAAACCTAATGGCTTCGTGGATAGGATGAATGAAGAACTTAGACGACCGATAACAAAAACAGTAAGCATTCGTTACAACAACATGAACGGACCTCAAGACATAGATGCGTTTGCAGTCCCTACAAAAACAGTGCCAGGTGGAATAGTAATGTTAGGTGAAGAGTTATGAGCTTAGTCATTGGAATGGCATACAGAGATGAGTTTGTTTTGGTCTCTAATGACTCGAAAGTAACATATCAATATTATGAACCAGAAACATTTGAACCGATTCAAGATAGCATTCAGGAAACCGGGTTAAAACACGAAAAAGTATTTAGGCTAACTAATAAGGTTTTAATCTCTACAACTGGCTATTTGCTTGCAGGGGATCTCATTAAAAAAGAAATGGCTAAACGTATCTATCCGGAAAGTGATTTGGAGGATTGTGCGAATAGACTACAAATACTAATTTACGAATTAAAGAATGGTCTTGTAAAAGGATTAACTGAGGAAGAACAAGATATCATCCGATTTATAAAAGGCAGAGCCTTCACTTGTAATTTGTTTGGTTTCTTCCAAAATGGCTTAACTGGAATGGTTGATTATAACCAGCTTACTTGGAATGTAGACATAATAGCAGCGTCATTAGGAGAGGGATACCCTTTAATTCTTCAAAGTCCGGATCCAGAGAACGACAGGGCAAACTATTATAAGGTACTTTCCTTGGCAAAAGAGGAACAGACAGTGGAGAATTTTATGAGTCGTCTTGCTACTGTTCATGCTTACCTTAGTTCAATTCATAAAGGAGTATCATCAGATTGCAGTTTTCACCTTCTCTATAGGGATGGAAATGAAATTAGATACATTACCCCCACTGTGGAGACAAAAGATTTTTATGAACAATTAGGACTAACTGAAGATGTAAAGTGATGAAAAAGGGGGCTTTGTCCTCCTTTTTTTTGTTTTTTTATTGTCATAAGACTACCTCACTTAGAATATACCTGAGTATATACCTACTTGGAAGAAGACCAGGAACAACTAAAAAACCGCTGTAAACAGTCGTGGATTAGCTGTCAGGTACATTCCTCTTATGAGCAACTATTTATTCCATAAATACCTAAAGGAAGGTGGCGTTGTGTGGTAACTAAATCGCTTTGAAATTTGATAGGAGATGTTTTTAATTTTTCTTTTTCAAAATAAAAAAATAAAAAATAATAAATCGATAGGGAAGGGGAAGATGAATGATTCTTGAAGTCGGCTCAACAATTGTAATGGCCGGAATTGCAGGATGGGCTTATTTAAAACAAAACGGACCAGCAACAAACGATGCCGAAAAGATTCAACGGATTTTCGCTAACACAGGAATGATGGTGAAGGAACAAGGAAAGACAAAAACGATCCGTCTACAGAAGAAACGAACTGTGGAGGGAGGAACGGAATACGTTTACCAATTACCACTTGGTATGTCTTCCAAACAGGTACAAGAAGCTAAGCATGTATTGGAGGATGGTTTGAATGTTCGACATGAGTATTTGGAGTTTAATCCATCCGATCTAAAGAACATCAGGTGGAATGAAAATGTATTTCCACAGATTAAGCAAATGATTGAGCCAAAAAAGAGCAAGAAAGAAATTGATATCGACTTTGACGGCATGTTAAAAATTCGAGTGTACAATGAACCATTATCGGATTACCTACAATGGAATGACTCATATTTCTCCACTGGATGGCGTGTGCCGGTTGGAGAGAACCGTAAAGGATTTATCTATCATGACTTCGCTAAAACACCTCACATCATCGTAGCAGGGACGACAGGCTTCGGAAAATCACAATATCTGAAGATGCTTGTTACTTCTCTTATCACCCAACAGCCGAACTATGTACATCTATCCTTAATCGATTTAAAGGGCGGTACAGCGTTCCAAAGGTTCTCTAATATGCAACAGGTCGAATACTACGGTAGAAACCCTGTAGAGGCCCGCCAAATCCTTCAAACAGTCCAACAGAATATGAATACCATGCTTGAAAAGATAGTTGAAAGTGGTTTCGAGGATACAAGGGAAGCGGGCATAAAGGACCGACACTTCATCATTGTAGATGAAGCTGCTGATATGGCACAGGATGGTATTTGCATGGACATTGTGGCAGATATTGCTCGAAGGGGAAGGGGAGCAGGTTATCACCTAATCTACTGTACTCAATATCCGACAAACGAAACCATACCTTCACAGGTTAGACCAAACATCGGAGCAAGAGTGTGCTTCAAACTTAAAACTAACATTCAATCAAGGGCAGTTCTGGACGAAGGAGGGGCTGAGGATCTTCCGGAGATTCGAGGGCGCGCCATATACCAACTCAATAAAAATATAATCGTTCAAACACCATACATGACAAATGACGAAATCAGTGACCTAATCGCACCATTTATGAGAAAGGGTGGTCCACATGAACAAACAATCGTTAGCAAAACAAAATCGAATCGACAGCATTCTCTTGAGTTTGAAGAAGCTTGATTATTTAACTCGTTCACAGATTCAGCAGCTACATGATCTAAAAAGTGTCCGGAATGCAAATAGGATATTGAAAGATATGTCTCAATATCTTTCTTCCTTCACAGTAGGTGTAGAGCATGTCTATTATCTAAACAAAGAAGGTCGGGAAAGAGTTAGAAGTGATGTGGAACGTAGAAAGACAGCGAATATTAAACACTTCATTTTGAGGAATCAACTGTACATCTACCTTAAATGTCCGGAGACATGGAAAAATGAAGTCAAGATGAAAGCCGGGGAAACCTATATTGTTTGTGATGCAAAGTTCATGATGAATAACATTCCAGCAATTGTGGAAGTTGATTGTTCTCAAACAATGGCTAAAAATGAAGAGAAAATTGAGAAGTACAGAAAGATTAAAGAACTTACTGGGCAACCCTTTAACCTCATTTGGATAACAGAGTTAGAGAGTCGTAGAGAAAGCCTCAGAGAGCTTATGGAAGGTCTCACAGGACGTGTTTATACATTGAATGATATTAGATAAGGAAGGATGGAGAAATGGCTAAGACGGCTATTAAAAAGGCTAAGAAGAGACCTGCACCAAAGAGGAAGAAACGGAAATTGGATATGGATAAAGTCGCAAAGGGTATCGGCATTGGTTTGACTGTTTATAAAGCATATAAGCAAGCAAAACGATAAGGGGGAAAACAACATGACGACAATCCGTATTGAAGATTATATGGCAAGGTCTTATCTGGATGATCTAAAGGAGAAATATGAACCGAAACCAAAAGAAAAGAAGCCAGTAACAACGAAACTCGCTGCACTCGCTTCCATTCCGATTGTAGGTAATTTGATTACTGAAACCGCCGTCGCAAGTGGTTATTCATCAAGCACCTACTTTTCAAGTCCATCATATGCAAGTACCACTCAGGTAATGCCAGGAGGCTTTTACGAAGAGCAGATGATTGCTGTTAGTGGTCCGATTTCTGATGCTGTAAAACAGAAAATTATTTCTGCATTCGATCCGCTTGTTGATTTGATTATTGCTCTTTCATTACCTGTGGCAGGAGTAATGTTGGCAGGTGGAGCATTAATGATTATGGTGGGGTTGAAAGATAATGGATTCAAACTGATCATGAATGCTGGACTTGGATATGTGCTTGTGCAAATGTCACCACTTTTCATTGATTTGTTGGCAGGTGTAGGAGCAGCTATCTAAACAATTACCATCTTTTGCAATGGCTTGTCTTACATTTTAACATCAAATTAACATCAATATAGAAAAAAGCACCCTCCATTTAAGAAGAATGCTTTCCACAAACCCTTGTGTATCAAGGGTTTTTCTTATGATTCCGACTGGGCTCGAACCAGCGACCTCTACCCTGTCAAGGTAGCGCTCTCCCAGCTGAGCTACGGAATCGAATATCTGGGACAAGTTCTATTATATCGAGAATAAGTGCAAAGTCAATGCTATAATTTAAAAAAGTTCGCTGAATCTGGGGGAGAGAAGAATGGAAAGAGTTGAGTTATCGTTCCCGTACGATTTTGATAGAGTGTTGGATCGGCTGTCGCTGGATCCTTTACATGCTGTTGATAAAGAGAGGAAAGAAGTCAGGGTTCCTTTGCCTGGCTATAAGGTAGCGACCGTGCAAGGGAAGGGGTCTATGGAGAGTCCCGTATTCGAAATTAACGGGATAGATTCGCCGGAAGAATTCCAGCACATTCAGGAAATCTTCCATTTCAACCGCTCTTTAGAGCCCATTAATGACCACTTCCAACAAACTAATCTCGCAGAAATCTTCAAGGAACATAGAGGGACGCCGATTGTGCGAGAGTTCAATCTCTATGGTTCGCTCGCAAAAAGCATTATCCATCAGCAATTAAATCTCAAATTTGCACATACATTAACTACGCGGTTTGTTCACTCCTTCGGACACCAGGTTGACGGAGTTTGGTTCTATCCAGAACCGGAACGGGTAGCGGAGCTAACGCCAGAAACCCTCCGTGAGATGCAGTTCAGTACACGAAAGGCGGAATATGTCATTGGATTATCGAAGGCGGTCGCAGAAGGAGAGCTTGACCTCCATTCACTTTCATTGCTCGATGACGATGAAGTGATCCGTACGCTCACTCATTACCGGGGCGTCGGTCCATGGACTGCGCAGAATTTCCTTCTTTTCGGTTTAGGAAGGCCTAATTTGTTCCCGATTGCAGATATCGGGCTTCAGAATGCACTTAAAAAACTTTGGAGATTGGATGATAAGCCGAAAGCTGAAGATATGGCTGCCCACTTCCCACAATGGACACCATTCATGAGCTATGCATCACTTTATTTGTGGAGAAGCATTGAGTAAGCAATATTCACAATGATAAGATAAGAGAAAAACATCATTGGGGTATAACATGAGAATAAAAGATTGGGATCGTAGTTTGAAAGCAAGGTTAATAGGAGAAGCATTCATGAATATAACATTCTGGATGTTCTTCCCGTTCCTTGCGATTTATTTTGCCGATGAGTTCGGAAAGACGGCTGCAGGCATGTTAATGATTATTTCACAAGTCTTCTCGGTAGCCGCCAATTTAGTCGGCGGTTATTGTGCAGACCGGTTTGGGCGACGGACGATGATGGTTTTTGCAGCGGCAGGGCAGGGAATATCCTTCCTTCTATTTGCAATCGGGAATTCACCGTTCCTTGAATCGCCTATGCTGGCATTCATCGGATTTACGTTGGCGGGTGTCTTCGGCTCGTTTTACTGGCCGGCAAGTCAGGCGGTTGTGGCAGACTTAGTTCCGGAGGAGCATCGGAGTGGGGTATTTGCCGTTTTCTATACGTCAACAAATATTGCTGTTGTCATCGGACCGATTTTAGGGGGGATTTTCTTCTTCCAGCATCGTTTCGGTTTGATTTTATTCGGTTCTGCAGTGTGCCTGCTTCTGTCTTGGATTCTATATAAGTTTACAAAAGAATCATTGGCTGCTGAGACTATGCAGGTCATGAAGGAGAAATCGAGTGGAATTATAGGAGCAGTTAAGATGCAATTGAAAGAATACGGGATTATTATGCAAGACAAGTTGTTCTTGCTGTTTATCTTCGCTGGAGTTTTAATAGCTCAAACTTTTATGCAGCTGGATCTTCTCCTGCCAGTATATATGTCTGAAGTGATCGACAGACAATCATTAGGTACATTTTTCGGCAAAGAACTAATCATCACAGGGGAAAAGGCATTCAGTTTCATCATTTCTGAAAATGGATTAATTGTGGCTCTTTTGACGGTTTCACTAACAAAATGGGTAACAAGATTCAAAGAAAAGAATGTATTTTTCACTTCCTCCATTTTGTATGCAATTTCGATGGTCATCTTCGGTTTATTCGGACATTTTTATATATTTGTCATTGCGATGTTCCTCTTCACATTGGGTGAGTTGATCGTAACGGGGATCCAACAAAGTTTCATTTCGAAATTGGCGCCTGAGGATAAGCGGGGACAGTATTTTGCTGCTGCGAGTTTGCGGTATACGATTGGGAGAATGATTGCACCTCTTTCTATACCGATGACAGCTTGGTTCGGTTTTTTCTGGACGTTCATGATCATTGCCTTGCTCGCGGTAATTAGTGCAATCCTTTACCGGGTGATTTTCAACATTTTTGAACAAAAAAATGCAGCTTCCTCTTCTTTATAAGGGGGAGCTGCTTTTCATATGTAACCTCTTTTGTATAAGCGGCCGGCAACTGTCATCCGCATCACTGTGTCTGTGGAACCTCCGTAAGTTCCTCATCCTCTTCGAAATAGAGGAAGTTTTCCTGTTCAAGTTCAGTTAAACGTTCCTTATTGATCCCTAATGACAGGCTTCCTGTAAAGATTGTTTCCCACCAACTATTGTCTGTTTTCATCATGGTTCATTTCCTCCTGTTCTAAATTGAGTGTACTCTTCTATACCCAACATTTCTATATTTAATTCGGAAATAACTGGTAATCCCTTCTTTACTTGAAATGATCAATTTCGGAAAGTGGGCGGAAACAGTTGCCGGAACAGGGTTTTTCCCGATGATTTATGCAATATTAAGTTTTTGTTTCAAAATTCACGGATTCTTTTTGTCTCACCGAGTACTTTTAAGTATGTCCGTTCCATTTGAAAATCATGTATAGAAAAAATAAAAAAATAAAATTCTTCTATTTTAAATATTTCAAAAGAACTCATGAAGCCGTGTCATGAGTGAACTGCCTACATAATATAAGCACAGAGGAGTGATGACAATACGACAGTCCGTATTTCGGGGTTATTATTATCCATATAATTCCGGATTGAATCCGTGTCCACCAATGGTCGTTAAAAAATATGTCCTGCCTCCGCCACTATTCTATACGTTCCAGCCGGCGGGAGCTAAGCAGTTCTCACCTGAAGCTGCTCTCATGCATGGAACTCTCTGGCCAATGTTCGTAGATGGCTTTTCCAAGGAGGAAGGCATCTCATGACGACCGGAATTTCCCAACAACAGTTTGAGATGCTTAATGCAGTGCAGATTGCCGATTTCGAGGTTGTGGAATGGCAGCTGTATTTAGATACCCATCCGAATGACTTAGAAGCATTGACTAAGTGGAGAGAAGCGACGAAATGGGCAAAGCATGTGCGCCATGAATATGAACAGCAATTCGGTCCACTGAATATGCATTCCGTCCCTTCGAAAGAATTACTGGAAGCTGGATGGCGCTGGAGTCAGCCACCTTGGCCATGGCAGATTTAAGGGAGGAGACGATCCTATGTGGACATATGATAAAAAATTGCAATATCCAGTGAAAGTTAGCCAATGTAACCCGCGATTGGCGAAATATTTAATCGAGCAATATGGTGGTGCCGATGGGGAGCTTGCAGCGGCCCTTCGTTATTTGAATCAAAGGTACACCATTCCTGATAAGGTTGTCGGCTTACTAACGGATATCGGGACAGAAGAGTTTGCTCATTTGGAAATGATCGCAACGATGGTTTACAAGCTGACAAAAGATGCGACCCCTGATCAACTGGTCGCGGCAGGGCTTGGGGAGCACTTCGTTAACCACGGCCATGCGTTGTTCTATCATAATGCGGCAGGCGCACCTTGGACAGCAACCTATATTCAGGCAAAGGGAGACCCGATTGCAGACTTATATGAGGATATCGCAGCGGAGGAAAAAGCGAGAGCGACATATCAATGGCTGATTGATATTTCCGATGATCCAGATATTAATGATTCTTTACGCTTCTTGCGCGAACGTGAAAATATCCATTCGATGAGGTTCCGGGAAGCAGTTGAAATGATTAAAGAAGATCGTAATCAAAAGAAGATTTTCTAATTTCAACGCAAAATTCCACTTTGTAATGGCTAAATAGATCATGCCATTTAAAGTGTTTACTATACACTGCCCGGAAAGTTCCGGGCAGTCTATTTTATAGTCAATGTTTTGCAAACAGTTGAATATGACACTAAAATATACCGTAGAAGGGGAGTGAATCCATGAATTTTACGGAAAAAGATGTTGCCGTTATGTTGGACAAGCAAAAGAGGTTTTATTACACAGGTGTAACGAAAAGCTCCGATTTTCGGAAGGAACGGCTTCTTCGTTTGAAAGAAACCATTAAAATATATGAAGCTGAAATTCTTCAGGCGTTGTGGAAGGACTTGCGCAAAAGTGAGTTCGAAGCATACGTAACGGAAGTTGGTTTCGTTTTAGATAGTATCGATACTATGGTTCGGAATTTAGATGACTGGATGAAAATAGAACAGGTTAAAACGCCGATTCACTTACAACCGGCGAAGAGTTTCATCGTGCGTGAGCCGTATGGTTCGGTTCTAATTATTGCTCCTTTCAACTATCCATTCCAACTTGTTATGGAGCCGCTAATCGGTGCAATCGCAGGGGGCAATTGTGCGATAGTAAAACCGTCTGAAATGGCTGTCCATACGAGTGCAGTCATTAGAAAAATGCTTTCATCAACATTTGAACCAGAATATGTACGAGTTGTAGAGGGAGAAAAAGAAGAAACGACAGTCCTGATCCATGCACCGTTTGACTATATTTTCTTTACGGGAAGTGTCAGCGTCGGCAAGGTGATCATGAGGGCTGCATCCGAGCGTTTGACGCCACTGACGCTGGAACTTGGAGGAAAAAGTCCAGCTATCGTCGATCAGACGGCGAATATTCAACGGGCGGCTGAACGGATTGCCTGGGGCAAGTTCACAAATGCTGGGCAGACATGTGTTGCACCTGATTACGTCCTTGTGCATCATTCTGTAAGGGACAAATTCCTGAAAAAATTAACCCGGACAATCGAAGACTTCTATGGCCACGATACACAAGCAAGTCCGGATTTTGTTCGCATCATTAATGAACGCCATTTCGATCGCCTTGAGGGAATTCTACGTAAAGAGCAGAATAACATCGTCTTTGGCGGCAGGACCGATCGGAATGATTTGTTTATCGAGCCGACTATTTTAGATGGCATCGGATGGGACAACCCGTCAATGGAAGATGAAATCTTTGGACCGATTTTACCGATTATGACATACGACAATTTAGGCGAGATTGTTCACCAAATCCGTCAGCGTCCAAAACCGCTGGCTGCATATATGTTCACCGAGAACCAAAAGGCTGAGAACTTCTTTCTGAACGAATTACCATTCGGAGGAGGCTGCATCAATGACACCATTTCTCATGTCGGCAATGTAAACTTGCCTTTTGGTGGAGTCGGGAATTCCGGATTAAATGCCTACCATGGCAAATACAGCTTTGAATCGTTCACTCACGCGAAATCGATTATGAAAAAGAATACTACGATCCCATTAAAGATTGCGTACCCGCCATATAAAAATAAAATCAAGTTAGTTCGGTCAATGTTTAACTAACGAAAAGAAAGAGATCAAGATTAGCCAAAGAGGCAAATCTTGATCTTTTTTATGCGTATACGGGTGAATTTGTAGGAACAACCGGTAGTGTAACCTTAATGGAAGTGCCTACGTCCATTTCACTCTCAATATGAATTTTACCACCGTGATCATTTATGATTTTTTGTGAAATCATCATACCAAGACCTGTTCCAGCTTCTTTAGTCGTATAAAAAGGTTCAAAGACCTTATTTAGAACTTCCTCACTCATTCCAACCCCGTTATCCGTAATGGTGATATCAATGAAGTGATCATTCTGATTTTCTATTTTTACTTGAATGATCCCTGCATTTTCAACAGCTTCAATCGAATTTTTCAACAGATTGATGAACAACTGCTTCATCATCTTCTCTTCGGCAACTACTTCTGCACAGGCAGCCACTGAATCGACAGTCGCCGTAATTTTCCGGTTGTTCATTTCCGGCCCGAATAAAATCATGACATCACTGATTAATTTATGAAGGTTCAGGTCAGATTTGATGGTTGCACTTGGTTTGGCAAGAACTAAGTACTCACTGAGAATCTCATCGATCCGCTTCAATTCAGTTTCAACTACTGCGGTATACTCCCGATACGGATTATGTCGCTCGGCATTCATCATTTGTACGAAACTGGAAATGACTGTCATCGGATTACGGATTTCATGAGCAACCCCAGCAGCCATCTCTCCAGCAACCTTCAACTTTTCTGCTTCAAGAGTCAGTCTTTCTTTTTCTACTTTAAAAGAGATATCTCGAGCAATCAATGACGTGGCGATGACGTCTCCCTTTTCATTGAAAATCGGATTAAGTGTCAATTGCACATCCATTACTGTGCCGTCCCTTTTAACATCTTTCACTTCAAGCATTTGGAAACTCTCACCTTTACGGACCATTCTGGAACGGCGCCGTACATCTTCTCTTCGGTACTCCGGATATAACGGGAGTTTGTTTCCGATACATTCCTCCCGAGACCAACCGTACATTTTTTCAAAGGCCGGATTTACTTCCATGATGGAATCATCCAAATCGAATATAGCGATGGCATCATTCGTATGCTCAATAAAAAGACGAAGGAAGTTCTGCTTGGAAGTGTATCGATTCTCCATTGTATCCCGTTCCTTTGTGATGCCGTTCCAAGTAGCTCTTGTGATGAGGGCTTTCACGAATGAAATGCTAACTATATAAGCAAATAAGATGAATACCGCATAAAGATCATAAATCTGGATGGTCGAGAAATAAGTTTCTTTGTAACTTAAATACAAGTAGGTGCTCTCTACCAATGTTAAACATAAAAGAGTAATATTAAGACGGGGGATATTATAGATCCCGCTTAGAATAAAAGGCACAATGAAAAATAGGGTATGGACAAAAAGGGGTGCCGTTACATTCAAGTGGAAAACGGCAAGATTACTGCCGATGATCATAATCCACATAAACGGGCAGCAATTTTTCCTTTTTATGCATACGAAATACATGATCGCTCCAAATAGTAAACAGTAATAAGGAGTTGTGACTGTAAACTCTTGCGGAAAGATAGGCATCGCTATGAGGTGAAGCAGTGAGCCAAGGATAAAAAGGCTTATGGTTGCTATATTCTTGTTGTAAAGTAAAGAGTAGTAATTCATGTTTGAACCTCAGTCGGCAAATATTGGGAAGTTTTTACGTATGTACCCATCATACACGAAAATTCTTTGTCGGAAAATGTTGTTTTTTGTTATCATCGTAAAAAGTGGAGGTTTTGACTTATGACAATTCAATTCAAGGAGCAGGAAACAGTTGCGTTGTTAGAGAAACTCGTGAACATTCCAAGCCCTTCCGGTTATACAAATGAAATTATGGAATATATGTCTAATTTCTTCATAAAAAATGGCATTTCATTCAAAAAGACGAACAAAGGCGCACTGATTGCGACAATTGAAGGGAAAGATCAAAGTCGTCATCGCTTACTGACAGCCCACACAGATACACTTGGGGCGATGGTGAAGGAGATTAAAAGCAGCGGACGTTTGAAACTGACGATGGTCGGCGGCTTCAATTGGAATGCGGTAGAAGGTGAGTCTTGTTATATACATACAGCTAAAGGGACTGTCCGCGGGACGATCTTGATGCACCAAACAACTGTCCATGTATATAAAGACTCTGCAAAAGCGGAACGAAGTGCAGAAAACATCGAAGTCCGTATTGATGAAAAAGTTTTTAATGCCGATGACGTAAAAGCACTTGGAATTAGTGTCGGTGATTTTGTGTCGTTTGACCCGAGATTCGAATACACAGATTCAGGATTCATAAAATCCCGTCATTTAGACGACAAAGCGAGTACTACACTTCTTTTACAATTGATGAAGGCTATTAAAGAAGAAGAGACGGCTCTCCCGCATACTACTCATTTTTATATTTCAAACAATGAAGAAATCGGTTATGGCGGAAATTCAAATATTCCTGCAGAAACTGTAGAGTATATTGCTGTCGATATGGGGGCAATCGGTGACGGACAGGAATCTGACGAATACACAGTGTCCATATGTGCTAAGGATTCAAGCGGACCTTACCATTATGAATTGACACGGTCGCTTGTCGGATTGGCAGAGCAAAATGCGATCGATTACAAGTTGGATATCTATCCTTATTATGGCTCTGATGCTTCTGCGGCGATTCGTGCTGGCTTTGATGTGAAGCATGCTTTATTCGGGCCGGGAATCGAAGCTTCCCATGCGTTTGAACGGACACATGTAGATTCGTTGAAAGCCACATATGCATTGCTGTATGCCTATGTCACATCACCCATGAGTGAAAAGCAGGAGGGATGATGAATGCTGACAAAGGAACTTCTAAACTGCCTTTTAGTTAAACAGGTTTTAGGAACGCTTCCGGAAGAAGTGGAAGATTTAGCTGTCGACTCACGCAGTGTCCTCCCTGGGGGCATGTTTGTGTGCATAAAAGGATTCACTGTAGACGGCCATGATTTTGTTGACCAGGCGATAGCCAACGGAGCGAGGATCATTGTAGCCGAGAGAGAAGTGGAGATCGATTTTTCAAAAGCGGCACTTGTACTCGTCCAAAATACACATCGCGCAATTGGTTGGTTAGCTTCCGCATACTATCGATATCCGTCGAAGAAAATGACGATGATCGGGGTAACCGGAACGAATGGAAAAACGAGCGTAAGCGGCATTATCCATCAAATATTACAAAACACGGGTGAGCGTTCTGCTCTTTCGGGAACAATAGGCTTTAATCTGAATGGAATCCTATACGAATCAGCCAATACAACTAGTGATGTGCTTTCAACTCAGCAAATGATACACCAGGCTGTAGCAGAAGACTGCCAGTCCATGATCATGGAGGTTTCTTCCCATGGACTTGTAGAGGGACGATTAGCTGGAGTGGATTTTGATATTGCCGTCTTTACGAATCTCACTCATGACCATCTCGACTTCCATGGTACGATGGAACGGTATGGTCAGGCGAAAGGTCTTTTATTTGCCCAGTTAGGGCAGGATTTTGAAAAACAAAAATTCGCTGTACTGAATGCGGATGATCCTTGGTCTGCGCGAATGATGGAAATGACATCATTCCCTGTCTTAACTTATGGAATCCGGAATGACGCGTTATTTAAAGGGACGAATATTAAGGTCGATGAGTTAGGCACGGCTTTTGACATGGAGACGCCTTCTGGTTCTTACCACGTGAAAATGCGGCTGATCGGTGAGTTCAATGTTTCAAATGCATTGGCTGCAGCAGCTGCATTATATGCAAAAGGGCTACCAATGGAGATGATTGTTGAACAGCTTCGAGAAATCCCGCCTATTAAAGGCCGTATGCAAAAGGTGGAGACGGAAGCCCCGATTTCCATTTTCGTTGACTACGCCCATACGCCCGATGCGATCGAAAAGGCGATCAGTTCGGTTGAACCGTATGAAAAGAATAAGTTGATATTCCTCATCGGTACGGGTGGAAACCGCGATAAATCGAAAAGACCAACGATGGCAGAGAAAGCTTCTGCTGCCGACTATGTAATTTTGACGACGGACGACCCACGGTATGAGGAATATGACAGTATCATCAATGATCTCGCTAAAGGAATGCAACATGATCATTTTGCTTTAATAGGTGACCGTGCGGAAGCCGTTAAACATGCGATTGAAGTGGCGGAACCGGGAGATATGATCATCTTTGCTGGAAAAGGGCATGAGGATTACCAAATTATCGGCAACACGAAATTTCCACACAGTGATACGGAAATTGCTCTACGTGAGGCGAAAAAGAAGTTCTCGGATTCAACCCAGTTAAAATAATGGATAAACGAGATGGAGGGCCTTTGTTTAGGGGAGCACCATCTCGTTTTTTGTTGGTTTGGAACGGGCGGGATAACTTTATAAGTGGAGTGGTTGATCCTTGAAATTCGGCATTTAATCCTCACAAGCGAGAACTTAATCCCCAAAAACTCTGATCCTTTACAATCCTCCCCGTGTAAAATAAGAAATCCTTGTATTTTAGCCTGTTCCTCCCTTATCATAATAAGGTGTAAAAAAGGAGAAATGTACGATGACTATGAAAGACGAAATACAATCACGCCGTACCTTTGCGATTATTTCTCACCCGGATGCCGGGAAGACTACCATCACCGAAAAGCTTCTATTTTTTGGGGGTGCTATTCGTGATGCAGGTACAGTAAAAGCGAAAAAGACCGGAAAGTTCGCTACATCTGACTGGATGGAAATCGAAAAGCAACGGGGAATTTCTGTTACGTCCTCTGTTATGCAATTTGACTATAACGGCTTCCGTGTAAATATTTTAGATACCCCGGGTCACCAAGATTTCAGTGAAGATACGTATCGTACACTGATGGCGGTGGATAGTGCAGTCATGATGATTGACGCGGCAAAAGGGATTGAGCCGCAAACCATTAAACTCTTTAAGGTTTGTCGAATGAGAGGGATTCCGATTTTCACGTTCATCAATAAGATGGACCGCCAAGGGAAGGAGCCTCTTGAATTGATGGAAGAACTGGAAGAAGTATTGGGAATCCAGTCCTATGCCATGAACTGGCCAATCGGTATGGGGAAAGAGTTCTTGGGAATCTATGACCGTTACAATAAGCGGATCGAACAATTCCGCTCGGAAGAAGATCGATTCCTGCCTTTGAACGAAGATGGAGAACTTGCTGTCGAACATCCAATGAAGGTCAGTTCATATTACACACAAGCAATGGATGATATCATGCTATTGGAAGAAGCGGGCAATGAGTTCGACATTGAACGAATTAACGCTGGTGAACTGACTCCGGTTTTCTTTGGCTCTGCATTGACAAACTTCGGTGTTCAGACTTTCTTAGAAACGTATTTACAATTTGCTCCACCTCCACAACCAAGAAATACAGATGATGGAGAATCGGTAAATCCGGTGTCCGAAGAATTTTCCGGTTTCGTTTTCAAAATCCAAGCGAATATGAACCCGGCTCACCGAGACCGAATTGCTTTTGTGCGAATTGTCTCAGGTAAGTTCGATCGGGGAATGAACGTTACATTATCCAGAACAGGCAAGTCATTTAAGTTAACGCAATCCACACAGTTTCTTGCAGACGACCGTGAAACGGTTGATGAAGCGGTTGCTGGGGATATTATCGGTTTGTATGATACAGGTAACTATCAAATTGGCGATACGATCGTTGAAGGGAAAAAGCCGCTTCAATATGAGAAACTTCCTCAATTTACGCCGGAATTGTTTATGAAAGTCACTGCGAAAAACGTGATGAAGTCTAAACACTTCCATAAAGGGATTCTCCAGCTTGTACAAGAAGGGGCAATCCAGTACTACAAAACTCTTCATACAGAAGAGGTCATTTTAGGTGCGGTCGGCCAATTGCAGTTTGAAGTGTTCGAGCATCGGATGAGAAACGAATACAACGTGGAAGTTCGGATGGAGCCGATCGGTTCTAAAATTGCACGCTGGATTGAAAATGAAGGGGATGTAAAAGAATCGATGTCCAGCCAGAGAAGCATGCTGGTTAAGGATCGTTTCGATAACTACGTCTTCTTGTTTGAAAACGACTTTGCAATGCGTTGGTTCCAAGACAAAAACGAAAACATTAAATTATACAGCTTACTCTAAGACAGCCATCAAGGCTGTCTTTTAGCTTATCGAATAAAGAATATAATAAAAAACTATGTATCAATGATACCAGCAGCACACGCTTCAGGCGGACGCGTTCCGCGGGCTCGCGCTGAGCCTCGGACCGACAGGATGTCGGTTATGGATGCGTTGACGCCTTCCGCTGTCTGGCGTACCTCAGTAAAAAGTATTAAGAATACTGAAAGCATTACCGGACACGCAGACTCCTCGAAAATGCTTCGCATTTCCTTCGTGCGGTGTCAATTCAAGGAAGCTAATTCAATGTCCAGTGGGAATAGCTTTAGCTGATGACCCCACAGGAACGAAGTGAATGAACAAAGGCTAAGTTAAAGTACAAAGGCTAATTGCGCCGCGTCCTGGCTGCTCCACCACTTCGCTTGTCGCAAAATTGCTGGGGAGCAGATTCCGGTAGCTATTTGGCAACGCCTTTGTGACCAACCTCCTGTTGGCCCGAAGCCAAGCCCACGGAAAGCGAAGTGGCGGACTCCGCGGATTTCATATACATCTTTATTTACTTTTAATTGACTATGTCTACAGTCTAAGACGGCCTTACGGCTGTCTTTTTTTCAGGAATAAAAGTCCAATAATTTAGAGAAGCTGAGTGGATGGAGAATTTTTCTTTGCTTCATTCTTTATTTTATTTGATGTGAGGAAATTGTTTCCTTATGATGGATATAGCAGATAGAGAAAGGAACGCTTAAATGAGGATTAGCGATTTTTCCATTAAACGACCAGTTTTTACGATTGTCACGATGTTTTTGGTTTTAATTTTAGGAGCGGTTTCGTTCATTAAAATACCGGTCACCTTAATTCCTGAGTTAAATCCACCTGTAGCGGTTGTCGTGACGAGCTACCCTGGGGCAAGTCCGGAAGAGGTAAGTGAAAAAGTGACGAAGCCTCTTGAGGCTAGTTTGTCTACCTTGCCAGGTCTAAAGCGAATGCAATCAAGCTCCCAGGAAGGCGCCAATCTGATTTTCCTGGAGTTCGATTGGTCGTCGCATATCGATGATGTTCAAACTGATGTCATGCAGCGGATCGACTCGACAATGATTCCCGATGATGCAAATAAGCCACTCTTTATGAAGTTCGACCCTTCCCAGTTCCCGATTATTCAAATGTCACTCACTTCAGGAGCAAAAGGAGAAGATGTCCGACTCATTGCCGAAGAATTAGAAAAAGAGCTAAGGCGGATTGAAGGCGTTGCAAGTGTCAATATATCTGGCTCTTTAGTTGAAGAAATCCAGATTGTACTTAAAGCGGACAAGTTGGAAGAACGGGGATTAACCCAATCAGATATCGTTCAAGTGATTCAATCCAATAACATTTCAATGCCTGGAGAACCGGTCCAAACAGATGAGGGTCAGCGTTTAACGACGCGGATTTTAAGTACTTTGACGTCTGTCGAGGAGATTGCCGATTTAACTGTAACTGTAAATCCGCTGAATGGCGAGAAAGTTATGATCAAGGACATTGCAGAGGTGAAGCTGGCTGAACCGCAATCCAATACAGAAACGAGGGCCAATCGAGAACCTGCTGTCCTGCTTTCCGTTCTACAAGAATCAGGTACAAATACAGCTTCGGTCTCGAAGGAATTCAAATCTTCACTGGACGAGTTATTGAAGAAGGACGAATATAAATCGATTCATGCAGATATCTTATTCGATCAAGGCGATTATGTTCAGTTAGCGATCAATAACATAGGAAGCTCCCTCATATTAGGCGGAATCTTTGCCATGCTCGTCCTCTTTGTTTTCTTAAGGGGAGTGAGGAGCCCTTTAATCATTGGTGTTGCCATCCCATATTCTGTCATCGTAACCTTCGTGTTAATGTATTTTGCGGATTTTGCTTTGAACATCATGACTTTGGGTGCATTGGCTCTTGGAATCGGGATGTTAGTTGATAATGCAATTGTGGTCATTGAAAATATTGAACGTCATTTAACTTTGGGGAAATCTCCAAAACAAGCAGCAAGTGAAGGAACTAAAGAGGTTGGAACCGCCATTACCGCCTCTACTTTAACGACCATTGCTGTATTTGTTCCGGTCATATTTATTTCTGGATTGATTGGCCAGATCTTCTTAGAGTTTGCTTTAACTATATCATTCAGTTTACTTGCTTCTTTAGCGGTCGCCTTGACTGTTATTCCAATGATGGCGAGCCGTCTGCTTAGAAAGCCAAAAGGCAATTTGGAGGCGAGAAGACGACGCTCAAAGGCTTACAACAATTTTGAGCGGTCGATTAAATGGTCATTGGGCCATCGCGTGTTAATGCTCGTTTTCACGGTAATTTTGCTTATTGCAAGTGTATTCGGAATTATTCAAGTCGGGACGGAGTTTTTACCTCCAACAGATGAGGGGTTTGTCAGTGCAAATGTCCGGTTGGAGAACGGCTCATCGTTGGAAGCGACAAAAGAAGTCGTGAACTCCATTGAGGACCGACTCGAGTTAGAAGAAGATATTGATGTCTTTGTTAGTTTAGTCGGTGGTACCCAACAGGATCAGGCACAAGGAACCATGAGAGCACATATGGCAGAAATCTATATTAAGCTTGTTCCGTTGGATGAACGTAATCGAAGTGTTTTTGAGTTCGTGGACGATGTGCAACCCGAAATTGTGGAAATGGTGGGAGAACGTGCAGAAGTTCGTTTCAATCTTCAGTCCGCAGCTGGGTCACAGCCGAACTCTCTCACATTTACTGTAACTGATTCTGATGCCCAACGCCTGAATAAGACGATTGACATGATCTCAGCAGAGATGGAAAAACTGCCGAATGTGTTGGAAGTAACTAATAATGTGGATGAAAAAGTTGAAGAAGTGAACATAACGGTTGATCGGGCCGCAGCTAATGAATTCGGGATTGCCCCTGTTCAACTTGCGCAATTAGTCAACAATGCGACTCGCGGTGTGCCGGCTACTCAAATCATTACTGAAGAAGATGAAGTGTATAGTGTTTTTGTCCAATATGAACCGGAGCTCTTTGGAAGTGTAGAACAGTTAAGTAAGATGAAAATACGGACACCAGCCGGACAATTCATCGAACTGCAACAAGTTGCAGATGTAAGCGTAGCTGAAGGACCGATTTCCATTAGACGAATTGACCAATCTCCATCCGTATCATTTACGATCCGATATACATCAAGTGAAACTCTCGGAGGAATGACAGATGTGGTCAATGAACGTCTGGAAGCATTAAATCTTCCAAAAGAAACTGATATTTCCTATGGTGGAGACCGGGAATTATTTGAAGAATCTATCGATGATATGATTCTGGCAGTTTTGTTAGCGGTTGTGCTTGTTTATATAGTAATGGCTGCCCAATTTGAGTCATTCAACTATCCATTCGTCATCATGTTCACCGTACCTTTGATGATCATCGGAGTTGCCTTAGGATTAGTTTCGACGCAGACACCGCTGAGCATCCCGTCTGTGATTGGCATTCTCATACTAATCGGTATTGTAGTAAACAACGGAATCGTGCTGGTCGATTACATCAACCAGCGGAAATCTGAAGGGTTATCTACTGACGACGCTATCGTAGTGTCCACAAGAGATCGTGTCAGACCAATTCTTATGACAGCTTTGACGACTATTTTAGGGCTCATCCCGATTGCTTTGGGACTCGGCGAAGGAACAGAGATTAATCAGCCAATGGGGATCGTTGTCATTGGCGGGTTGGTCAGTTCAACCTTCTTGACACTCTATATTGTTCCGATTGTTTACAGTTTGTTTGATCGGCGAAAAAAACAAGATGACCAATAAAAACCCCCCGTTTGTGCCTCACTATGGCATTCACGGGGGTTTCTTTATGGTCGGGTCATCCTATAAAGTTCTGAAATCCATTTGGTCTTTGCATCATTCTTTAGATTTAATAGAAGTCCACTTATTAGTGCTGGTGATAGTGTAGGTGTCAATAAATGATTGTATAAAAGTTGAAGCGATTCTTTAAGAATTCCCTCGTCTAATAACTCCATTTTTTCTTCCATGCTCTTTAACAATTCTTCTGTCGACCAAGCTTCTTTTGGCTCTGTTTCCCAGTCGATCCAATCAGGTGAGAAATATTTTATGGTCGAATGTTCGGCCAGGATGGTTAACTTTTCTACAATTGACCGGCATAACAAATCTAAGTCAATAGGAGAAGCCATCTTTTTCAGGAACAAGTGACTGTAGCGCTGTGAAAAGGTTTGAATGAGAAAGACCATTTCAAGCGCTTCGTTCTCTTTAATATCCGGGAATTGTCGCAACACAATTTCATAAGTGATCCGATTAAAAATCCGTTCATAAAAGAGCATTTTTTCAAAGATGCCTTCACTCATGGTCGTTTGATATTCTTTCATAAAAGTGTGAGCGAAATTTGAATACTTTTGGAAGTACCCTAAGGACTTTTTGAGGTAACGATACACTAATTGATCGGAAGGAACAGAAGAACTGACCGCTTGTTCAATCTCTCCCAAAAACTCATGAGTAAAGTGGTCAATCAGCGCTAAAATCAGCTCATCTTTTGACTTGAAGGATAAGTAAAAGGCACCTTTAGATATTCCACATCGATCAGTGATCTGTTGAATGGAAGTGGCTTCAAAGCCTTGCTCTGCGAATAGTTCTAAAGCTTTTTCCATGATCAGTTGTTTTTTAACCATTCTGTGACTCTCCTAGTTTACACATTGACTTTTGACCGGCTGGTCATTATTATAAGAACTTGTATAGATAAAGTCAAATTAAGGCGGGTGCAATAGTGAAGGGATTAGTCAATTTCGTCCTGAAAAATAAAATGGCCGTATGGTTACTGACTATTATCATTACGGTTTCCGGAATTTATTCCGGGACTCGTATGAAAATGGAGTCCATACCAGATATATCAATTCCATATCTCATTGTGATGGGGGTATATCCTGGAGCCACACCGGAACAGGTAATGGAAGATGTATCCATTCCACTGGAAAAGGCTGTTGAAGGGTTAGAGGATGTAAAAGCTGTTTATTCGACCTCTTCATCGAATATTTCACAACTTCAGATCGAATATGAATATGGCGTAGATATGGATGAAAAGAAACGCCAATTGGAATCGGTTGTTGACAATGTTGGATTGCCTGAAGAAGTTGAAGAACCTACAATCATGGCCATCAGTATGAATATGATGCCGGTTGTAGCATTGGCAGTTTCAAGTTCACAAGAGGACATTGTGGAATTGACCGAAACGGTTGAGACATTAGTGCTTCCTGAAATCGAAAAGATCGATGGTGTAGCCTCAGCAACAGTTTCTGGACAGCACGTCAATGAAGTCCAGTTTACGTACAATAAAGAAAAAATGGAAGAGCTCGGTCTTACAGAAGATAATGTTAAGCAAATGATCAACGCTCAGGACATGAGCCTCTCTTTAGGATTATATGAATTCAAAGATGGAGAGCAAGCGGTTTCTATAGATGGTAAGTTAACGACTGTCGATGAATTGAAAGACTTGATCATCCCTACTAAAACAGGTGTAACCACTTTAGGTGAAATTGCGACTATTGAAACTGTCGGGAACGTTCAATCCATTTCACGAACAAACGGTGAAGATGCAATTGCGATACAGATTGTTAAAGGCCAAGAGGCTAATACAGTTGAAGTGGTCAATGCTGTTAAAGCGTTAATGACCGATTTAGAGAAAGACATAGATGGACTGATTGTTGATATTACTTTGGACCAAGGTGAACCGATTGAGGAATCTGTTTTCACTATGGTTGAAAAAGCATTATTCGGCGGCGGTATTGCCATTCTGATTATCCTGTTGTTCTTAAGAGATTTCAAATCTACAATCATATCAATCATTTCTATTCCAGTTTCGGTGTTTATGGCGTTCTTACTCTTAAACTGGTTGGATATTACTTTAAACATTATGACATTGGGTGCAATAACAGTTGCAATCGGCCGTGTCATCGACGATTCAATTGTTGTTGTAGAAAATATATACCGACGATTGCATTTGGAGAATGAAAAACTTACTGGTCGTGCGTTAATTCGTGAAGCGACGATTGAGATGTTCAAACCGATCCTTTCTTCTACGTTGGTTACGATTGCCGTTTTTGCCCCGCTAATTTTTGTTGGCGGTATGGTGGGAGAATTATTCATGCCATTTGCGTTAACGATGTCATTTGCTCTGATTTCTTCACTGCTTGTGGCGATTACGATTGTTCCAGCGCTATCCCATACCTTATTCCGTAAGAAACTTTATGGAGAGAAGAAGGAAGGACATCATAAGGAAGTTGGCAAATTAGCATTATGGTACCGTGGAGTTCTTGACAAGGCATTAAATCATAAAATCGTTACGTCTCTTATTGCAGTGGTCTTATTAGCAGGTGCTCTTGCGTTAACACCGCTCATTGGTTTCTCGTTCATGGGTTCTTCCGTCGAAAAGGTGATGTACATTACGTATACACCGGCTGCAGGCGAACTGCCGGATGCAACGGAAGAAAGTATTGAAGATGCAGAGAAATTGTTGCTCGAGGACTATCAGAAAGAGATTGATATTGTTCAATTATCAATTACTGACAGTGCTTCTGCAGATGCGGCGACGATGATGATGGGTTCAAGCGGAGCGCTTATGTATGTTATCTTTAACGACGATGTATCGGATAAACGTTTTCTCGAAGCTAAAGATGAAATCCTGGAGGAATTAGCTGCACTCGATCATGAGGGCGAATGGAAGAACCAGGACTTCACTATGGGTATGGGTTCAAATGAAGTGAGCTATACTTTGTATTCGGAAGACTTAGAAGATCTTCAGGCAGCAGTGCACATGTACGCGAAGACGTTAGAGGAAGTGGATACTCTTGGAGAGGTATCTTCTGATGCTGAGGATCCATATGTCGAACATGTGTTGAAGGTCGATCAAGCGAATGTAATTCAATATGGTTTGACAACCGGTCAGATTGTGATGGCATTAACGGATACAGGTAAAAAAGAAGTATTAACCACTGTTGAGCATGATGGACAAGAAATTGAAGTGATTGTTCAGAGGAATGTAAAAGCTGCAGCTGAATCGATTGATGATGTGTTAAACACACCAATTCAAACGATGACCGGTCAAACGTTAACGATTGGAGATATCGTTGAAGTGGAAGAAGGAACAACGTTAAATTCTTTAGCACGTTCCGAAGGGAAATATTATGCAAGTGTCTCTGCAGAAATTTTAGAAGATGACATTTCTAAGGCTACGGCAGAAGCCGATGAAAAAGTGAAGGAATTAGATATTCCGAAAGGTGTAACTGCAGGTGTAGACGGTGTTGCTGCAGATATGCAAGAAACCTTTACTAAGCTTGGAGTTGCAATGCTTGCTGCCATCGCCATTGTGTATTTCATCTTGGTCGTAACATTTGGAGAAGGTCTTGCACCGTTTGCCATCCTGTTCTCACTGCCATTTACAGTAATCGGTTCATGGGTTGGACTTTGGTTGACTGACCAAACGATCTCCGTATCGGTTATGATGGGACTTCTCATGCTTATCGGTATCGTTGTTACAAATGCCATCGTATTGGTGGATCGGATTATCCGAATGGAGCGGGCTGGCATGCCAATGCGTGAAGCAATTTTGGAAGCTGGCGCTACAAGACTTCGCCCTATTCTAATGACTGCTATTGCGACGATTGGGGCAATGATTCCGATGGCTCTTGGCACAGGAGGTGGAGGAGGACTCATTTCCCGTGACTTAGCTGTTACGGTAATTGGTGGTCTCTTATCTTCAACACTCTTAACATTAGTCGTCGTACCGATTGTGTATGAAATCCTTTCGAAACTATTCAAGAAAAACCGTTTGGATTTAGAAGAAAATTAATATTCCTCATGATTTGCCTCTACGGACTAAAACGATGTTCGTGGAGGTTTTTTGTTGAAATCCCTAAATATTCTGCCTCGTTGTTTGCTATAATTTTGTTAAATAAAGGGGGATGGAAGATGGCAGTTTTCGTAACAGGTTTTCCCGGGTTTCTCACATCCAGAATCGTAAAACAGCTTCTGAACAGAGGGGAAGAGAAAATTTTTGCTTTAGTACTACAAACAGAATGGGAGAAGGCCGAGCGGAGAATGGAAGAGCTGTTAATCGAAGTCGGTGGAAGTTTCAGAATTGAACTAGTTGTCGGGGATATTACGCAACCGGACCTTGGATTAGATCAGCAAACCGCTCAGCGATTAAAAGATGAAGTGGAGTTTGTCTGGCATTTGGCAGCGATATACGATTTAGCTGTCCCTCAAGATGTTGCAAAAAAAGTGAATGTGACAGGTACGGAAACGGTTAATGCATTCGTTCGTCAATTGCCTAAGTTAAAGCGATATATGTATTTCAGTACAGCTTATGTTGCTGGACGGAGAGACGGAGTATTACGGGAAGATGAATTAATCCGTCCTAAGTCATTCAAAAACCATTACGAAGAAACGAAATTTGAAGCAGAATTATTAGTGGAAGAGTTAAAAGGGGAATTGCCGATTACGATAATAAGGCCGGGAATTGTAAGAGGAGACTCAGTCACTGGGGAAACCATTAAATTTGATGGCCCTTATTTTTTCCTTATAATGATTGACCGATTAAGAAAGTTGCCGATCATTCCGTACGTCGGACGTTCATATTCAACCATCAATGTAGTTCCAGTGGATTATATCGTGAATGCATCGATCTATCTGTGTTATTTAGAGGACGCTGAGAACCACACCGTCCATTTAACAGACCCACGCCCGTATCCTGTAGAAGAGGTTTACCGGGCTATGGTTTTTGGTTTGACTGGCAAGCCGCCGACTGGGAGGATCCCTTTGAAAATGGCAAGAGCAGGACTTTCAGTAAAATCGATCCGCTCCTTGCTCGGAGTCGAGCAGGAGACGCTTGACTACTTGACTTGGAATGCAAATTTCGACACCTCAAATGCTGAGCGACTTCTCAAAGACAGCGGAATTGAGTGTGCGGATTTTCTTTCAACGATGCGGCCGATGATTCAGTTTTATACAGCAAATAGGAATAAGAAGGAATTTTTTATCGAGATCAAGTAGCTATCAGTTTACTTTAAAGACTTTTGTAGTATATTATTATTAAAGGAATTGAATAATAACTTTTGACATCATGTCAAAGGGGAGTAGCTTTAGGGAAACCTATTTCATAATCGTCATTACATGGCTGAACGCCATCGGTTATGATAGCTCTACGTTTACGGTACCGTTCCGTCAAACATGTGCTTAGCGAGACCTTTGCCTTATTTTAAGGCAGAGGTCTTTTTATTTTTGACTTTAGGAGGAATTACAACATGGAAGCAATATTATTGGAATACGGTTGGGTCTTATTGATCTTAATCGTCTTGGAAGGGTTATTAGCCGCTGACAACGCAGTTGTAATGGCGGTCATGGTTAAACACTTGCCACGAGAACAACAGAAAAAAGCATTATTCTACGGTTTGGCAGGTGCTTTCGTATTTCGTTTCACCGCATTGTTCCTCATTACGTTCTTGGTTAACATTTGGCAGATTCAAGCACTGGGAGCAGCTTATCTTTTATATATCTCTATTAAACATATATATGATCAGAGGAAACACAAAGGTGAAGAACATGAAATTAAGGAGCCTAAAAAACAATCCGGTTTCTGGATGACAGTTGTTAAGGTAGAAGTTGCGGATATCGCATTTGCAATCGACTCCATGTTAGCGGCAGTTGCTCTTGCTGTGACTTTGCCTGAACTTGGAAACTTCCATATCGGCGGCATTAATGGTGGGCAATTCATCGTTATGTTATTAGGTGGTTTAATCGGTTTAGTCATTATGCGTTTCGCTGCAACTTGGTTTGTGAAGCTTCTTGAGAAATATCCTTCACTGGAAACAGCGGCATTTCTTATTGTCGGTTGGGTAGGTGTGAAGCTTGCCGTCCTTACGTTAGCACATAAAAATGTTGGGATCATCGATCCGCATTTCCCTCATTCAGTTGGTTGGGAAATTACCTTCTACGGCATATTGATTATTATCGCAGCAAGTGGATATATATTAGGCGTTATAAAAAGTAAAAAAGAAGAATCTTAACAATAATTGACCAAAGACCGTCCCATGGGATGGTCTTTTTTGTGTTTAAAAAGACAAATATATTAAATTCAACTCTTTTTTAATTTCTTTTTACCCCCATAAATTAAATTTCTGTAACGAAGGGTATAAGAGAGTATATAAAATTACTCAATGAAGAGGTGATCGCATGAAGCGGCAATTGAAAAAAGCCGGAATGTATGTAATTGCACTATCTTTATGCTTTTCCGCAGCGAATTTTGCGTTTGCGCAAGGAACGGTGAAAACGATCAATATGAATGAAATTTCAGCACCTTCTCCAAAGGGAGTTGAACAATCATTATCAGAAATTCCTTTTATTCCAAGTGGATATACTGCAAATAATATATTTGCTTTATCCATGGCACTGGAACAAGTGAATAACCCGCGAGCTAGCATGATCCTTCAACGGAACATAGATTTGGCTATTGCAAAATGGGAAAAGGAACAAGAGTTAAAGGAGCAGCGAGCTAAAATACTGGCTGCTGAGAAAAGAAAAAAAGCTTTAGCAGCAAAACAAAAAGCAAAATATAAAACAAAAAAAGTAGCAACTGCCTCAAAAAAACAAGCAACTGATGATAAAGAGGAAAATAAAGTAGCTGCTGCAACTGAAGACTCCCCTGTAGAAGTTTCTGCAGAAGAGGAGGAAAAAGCCAAGGAAGAGGCTGGAAAATCCAAAGAGAATGCTGAAAAAGAAGCTGCAAAAGAAAATAAAAAGGCAAAAAAAGAAGATGAAAAGGAAAAAAAAGAAGATAAAAAAAAGAAAAAAAAGAAACGTGACAAAGATGATGATAAAGATGAAGATGACCAGAGTGCATCAGACGAAAACGACAGCGAACCAGTGGAAAATCCTGAAGGAAACGGCGATCACTGAACGTAACCGAACGACGATAATCCTTTTCAATTAATCTCATACCGTTTACAATCAATTACAGTTATTCTATTGTAACGGGGGTGAGATTAGTTGCTTTTGTCAACCATTTACGGATTTTTTAAAAGGAATAATAATAGTGATACAAGCATAGAGGAAACGGTGGTAGAAGCTCAAAACGGGAGCGAGAAGGCTGTTGACGCTATTCTCGTCTCCTACACCCCTTTCGTAAAAAAGACCGCTTCACTAGTCTGTAAAAAATATATAACTGACCAAGATGATGAATATAGTATTGCTCTACTCGCTTTCCACGAAGCGATTGTTAAATATAAAAATGATAGAAATGCCTCTTTTCTGACATTTGCACATTTGCTGATCAAACGAAAACTAATTGACCATATCCGTAAAGAAGTGCGCGTGAAAGAAGTAAGTTTTGGTATGGCTGACTCTGATTCAGATGAACCGGATCTATTGACCAAATTTGAGCATTCTTCCTCGATTGAACATTTTACAGAGGAACAGAGAGCATCTGATCGAAGAGAGGAAATGCAACGGTACGGAGAACTGTTAGAAAGTTACGGGTTATCATTTGAGGAATTGGTATCTGTATCACCTAAACATGCCGATGCACGCCAAACGGCTATTGAGATTGCTGAAATTATTGCCGGAACTGAAGAATTTAATCAGTATGTCATAGAGAAAAAGAGGCTGCCGATTAAAGAATTAGAAGAGTTAGTCGAAGTTTCAAGGAAAACAATCGAGCGGCAAAGGAAATACATATTGGCGCTGGTTCTCCTATTGGGAAGCGACTTTGAGGTGCTAAAGGAATATTTAAAAGGGCGGATGTAGAATGTCTAAAAAAGGAATTGTTTGTGAAATCAAAAAAGAATACTGTGTTTTTTTGACGTCTGACGGACAATTCATGCGTGGCATTCCCATGGATGCAAATGTGCTTGTCGGTGAAGAAGCTGACTTCCATGAATTTGTAGCAGCATCTAAGAAACGTTCTATAAAGCGCACTGTCTTCCCCATCATTGCAGCAGCAGCTATGTTTGTTCTTTTGTTTGCAACGGTGTTAAATCCTTCCCAATCGGTATATGCATATGTGCAAGTAGGTGGAAGCGAGACAGTGGAGTTCGGTGTTGATGAAAACGGTCAGGTTGTCGATGTTCGTACCCTTAATGGAAAAGATATAGAATTTGAAACCAGCTTATATAAAGGTAAACCTGTTAAGGAAGTAATTGAAAATCTAATTTTGACTGATGACAATCAGAGTGAATTGGTTTCCATTACTACCGTATACACCAAAAAAGCAACAAACAGCAACTCTAAGGAAGAGATTGAGCAAGCGATCTCGGAAGTGGAGGCCAAGCTTTATGGAAAAGCAGTTACTGTTTTTGAGGCGACAGAAAAAGACCGTAATGAAGCAAATGAAAAAGGTTTGGCGATTCAACAACACTTGACTACAAAGAAACCTGAACAGAAAAAAACTAAACATGATCAAAATAAGAAACCGGATGTAAACTCTGGACAAGAGAAAAATAAAAATGGTCAAAATTCAAATTCACCGGAGAAATCGAATAATCAAAAAAATGATAACAAAAATGAAAGTAATTCAGGAAATAATAAAGGTAAGAATCCTAATTCGAAAAAACAACCTGAAAATGAAATGAAACAAAATCAAAATCAAAATCAAAATCAAAATCAAAATAAGAAAGATCAAGATACGGATAAAGATAATGAAAAAAAAGAAGAATCAAAGGATAAAAACAACAGCCCTGACTCCGAAAAGGGCAATGGTAGTGGAAGTAATGGCGGCAACGGAAAAGGAAGCGGCAACGGAAATGGAAATGGAAATAGCAACGGCAACGGCAACGGAAATAGCAACGGAAATGGCCAAGGCAATAGTAAAGACAAAGGCAAATGAAAAAAAGAAGATTACGAAGAAAAAGATGAATGATATTCTTCTACGAAATATCTGCTATGATGGATTCACGTGCTAAACGCCCGCGTGTGCCTCATTTGCAGATATTTTCTTTTTCTTCCGATTCGACTACTTTGCAACGCAGGCTTTATTTTTCAAACAGGTTTGTCTAAAATAGGGGAATAATCTCTTTCGAATTTGAAAGGAAAAATAGAAAATGAGAAAAACTTTTAAATTAGATAATTTACGAAGATATACGCCCGCACAGTTGATCGTTTTCTATTATTTTGTAGCAATAACGATCTCTTTCATTTTGCTAAGCCTACCTGGTGTTCATAAGGAAGGTGTGAAGGTAGAGGCGATAGATACTCTCTTCACAGCGGTCAGCGCAGTTAGTGTTACTGGCTTAACAACAATCAGCCTCGCCGATACTTACACAGAATACGGGATCTGGATGATCATCATCATCCTTCAATTAGGTGGAATCGGCATCATGTCAATCGGTACATTTTTCTGGCTACTCGTCCGAAAGAAAATCGGTTTACGTGAACGCCAACTGATTATGGTGGACCACAATCAGTACAATATGTCAGGTGCCGTTTCACTGATTAAAGAAGTTATTAAAATAATTTTGTTGATTGAATTGATTGGTGGATTGATTTTCACATTATACATGCTGAAAGACTACGAATCGTTTTACGATGCGTTTCTTCAAGGATTGTTTATGTCTGTCTCGGCAACTACAAATGCCGGGCTCGATATTACTGGGAATTCCCTTTTGATGTATCATAATGATTATTTCGTCCAATTTATCACGATTATTTTAATCATATTAGGTGCCATTGGCTTCCCTGTTCTTATAGAAGTAAAGTCGTTTTTATCTAACAGAGTTCCGAATTTCCGTTTTTCTTTGTTTACCAAGATTACGACTGTCACATTCGGGATTTTGCTTGCAGTTGGTACATTTTTCATTTTGTTATTGGAAAGTTTCCACTCTTTTAAAGGAATGACTTGGCACGAAAGATTCTTCACAGCGTTATTCCATTCTGTTTCTTCGCGTTCTGCAGGACTTACGACATTTGATGTAACCCAATTCAGTGAAGCGACGGAAGTGTTCGTAAGTTTCCTAATGTTCATAGGTGCCTCCCCAAGCTCAGTCGGCGGAGGGATCAGGACCACGACATTTGCGATTGCGATCTTGTTTTTGATTAATTTTGCGAGAGGGAAGGATGTTATCCAAGTCTTTAACAGGGAAGTCAAGCTGATTGATGTGTATCGCTCCTATGCGGTTATCATTCTTGCAGTGTTCATGGTTATCATCGCCACGATTCTGTTGCTTATATCCGAACCGGCTATTCCTGTCACTGCTATCGTTTTTGAAATCACTTCAGCATTTGGAACATGTGGAATGTCGCTCGGAATTACAGGAGATCTATCTAATTTCGGGAAATTTGTTATCATGATCCTAATGTTCGTCGGACGTGTCGGTCTGATATCGTTCTTATACACTTTAGGTGGACGGAACAACAAAACGAATATCTCCTATCCAAAAGAACGCGTGATTATCGGATAATACAAAGAAAAGGCTGAGCCACATTTGTGGGCTCAGCCTTTTCGACTAAATTTCTAATGAATATTGATGTATTAAACCATTACCGGACATCTACACCTTATCCAACATGGAATCCTATTTGATTACGAAGCAGTCCAAGCTGTTTCGTAACTGGATATTCCAACTATATCACAAACAACCTTGCGGAAAAAAAGATATTCGTTAATGTCTATTTGACATGTAATCCTTTTGTTTAGCGGCATCTATTGCTTGAAGTGTAGGCGCCGACTCCTGCGGGAAGAGCGTGAGCCTTGAGACCCCACAGGCAGCGAAGCGAACGAGGAGGCTCAAGCCCTGCCCCGCGGAAAGCGTGCGCAGAAACGGAAAGCAAGATTTAGAAAAGAGTTTATTGTCAGCAAGCTGAAAAGCTGAGCCGAATTATGGCTCAGCCTTAACAAATGGGAGTATCAAACTGTTTCCTTCTGGAGGAACAGGAATTCAGGCTCTTGGCCGTTTTGGAAGAGAGTTAACAGATAGCCTTCGCTTTCCTCGATCAACCCATCCTCGTAAGATTCGAGATCCAATGCAATAGGGATCAGATACGTTTGTTTATAGAGAGTCCGTTCATTCAGCTCCCATTCAACAAATCTTTCCCCGGCTATAGTCGGTTCCTCAAGTAAGCGACGATAAATAGCCGATTGGTCCTCTTTGGTCATCTCTTTTTCCCACCATGGTTTACGGGGCTGGAATTTATGACTTGATAAGTAGTCCAGCTTCATAAGACTTCTCACGATTTTCATATTCGCACGTCCATCATGTAGTAGGAATTGCTCTAACCGTTTAAATAAGTCCTCCAGCTGATGACCAATCCGCGACCAACCAATCTCTTCCCAATAAGTACCGAACTCTTGGAAGAAATCGAACGGGGAAGGGAAAACGACTGAAACTAAATACTCGACTGTCCGGTCCATTCGATGAGCATTCCAATATTTCTCCAACACGTCTTCCGTTTGTTTAATGCGAAGCATATCATCGAAGTTCAGTACATTGTTTGAAAAGATTTCGTAAGGCGCTCTGTCGACATACACATATCCATATTGTTCTGCCTGCAGGCGAAGACCAGTTCCACGAAGTAACTTCAAGAATCCCAATTGAAGTTCTTCCGGACGAAGGACGAATACATCATTAAATGTGTTACGGAACGAGTCATAATCCTCCTCAGGCAATCCTGCGATCAAGTCAAGATGTTGGGCAATCTTGCCGCCTTCTTTTACCATTCGGACAGTACGGGATAACTTCTCAAAATTTTGTCTTCGCTTAACTAATTCGTTTGTTAAATCATTTGTCGATTGAACTCCGATTTCAAAACGGAATAGTCCGGCTGGCGCATTTTCGTTCAAGAACTGGATGACTTCCGGTCGCATGATATCACCTGTTATTTCAAACTGGAACACCGTCCCCGGTACATGTTCGTCAATGAGGAATTGAAACATTTCCATCGCATAGCTACGGCTAATATTGAAGGTCCGATCGACAAACTTGATTGTCCGTGCCCCATTCGCCATTAAATAACGGATATCTTCCTTAATTCGTTCTCTGTTGAAGTAACGGACGCCGACCTCGATGGAAGAGAGGCAAAATTGGCAATTGAACGGGCAGCCACGGCTTGTTTCGATATAGAGGATTCGTTTTCCTAATTCCGGAATATCTTCTTCGAAACGGAAGGGAGAAGGTAGTTCCTTCAAATCCAGTTTTGGTCCTCCCGCATGTACTTTTAACTTTCCTTCTAATATATATGCAATTCCAGGTACGCTTTCCAAAGATTTATTCCCTGCATAGACATGAAGCAGGTCCTTGTAAACTGCTTCCCCTTCTCCCATAACAATGACATCGACTTCTGGTAATCGTTTTAGCCAATATCCTGCATCGTATGTAACTTCGGGACCGCCGAGGATGATTTTTGTTGAAGGGCTTACTTTTTTCAACAAACGGATCACTGTCACAGTTTCTTCTATGTTCCAAATATAGCAGCTGAAACCGACAACATCGGGCTTTTTACTATACAAATCGGCAACAATGTTGATGGCTGGATCTTTGATTGTGTATTCAGCAATTTCAGGGTCGAATTCAGGTCGTGCATATGCACGCAAATAACGAATGGCTAAATTGGCGTGAATATATTTTGCATTTAAAGTAGCTAAGATTGTGTTCATTTATTTGTCTCCTTTTCATTATTAATCTTACCAGTGGTGTGCAAATGGGACAATATAAACCGAAAGGACTATTCATTCGACAGGTACATTATGGAATAATCTCTATTAATAAGGAAATTATTTTATCTGCATAATGTACGGACTTGTCTCATATTTTGTAGTAAAAGAGTGAGGAGGTGCGAGCCATTTTGGAAGATTATGACCTATTTTCGGGTTTTAACTTGTTGTTCAATGAGGCCAAAGAACCCGTTGCCATTATAGATGGAACGAGAATCCAACATGTCAATAAAGCTGCAAAACAAATATTGGGATTAGAAACGGGGTATGATTTCCTGCTCTTATTAGAAAAGGAATCACATAAGACTTGGTCTGCTTTTGTAGAACAGTCAAAAAAAGAGGGGCAGTCTTCAAGCGAAGTCAAGTTTACATTGAAAAGTGGAAAATCCACTTCACTGAAAGCCCGTTCAACTTACCAGTCTTCAACCGATTTACTGATTGTTCGATTCGACTTCACAATGACAATTCCGGAAGTCCTTTCGCAAATCAATCTTTTTGATTCGCGTTTTATACGGATTTTCAATACGACGTTAACAGGTATTATTCTTAATGATGAAAATGGTGTGATCGTCGATGCGAATGATCGAGCATGTGACTTTTTGGGTATTCAAAAGAATAGTTTGATAGGAAAAGGGATTTCCATTTTATTTGATTTATTCCCGGAAGAACGAGACAAGGTAAATGACTATATTTTACAAGCAAAAGATGTGGGATTCTCGCAAACCGTTTTCAAATGTAATGTAGGGCATGAGGTGGAAGAAAATTACTACCACTTCACTACATCCAGGTACGACAAGAAACACCTCTATATCACTATTATTAGAGATGAAACTGAGAAGGAAATGATGAAGTTTCAAATTGAACATAATAACTCACTTTCTACGTTAGGTCAGTTAGCCGCAAGTATTGCCCATGAAATTAGAAACCCCATGACGTCCCTAAAAGGATTTACCGAGTTGCTTAAACTGTCAACGAACGAGGAAGGGAAATCCTACTTAGCAGTGATTGACCAAGAGTTAAACCGGATGGATTCCATTTTGAATGAGTTCCTCATCTTATCAAAGCCTCTGAAAATGGACAAGGTCCTTGTTTCAATCCACGAAATCATTATGGACGTTGTTAATATCATGCAACCGCAGGCAGTAATGAAGAACTTATTAATCCACTTTGATATAACTTCTGAATACGACCAGATTCTGATGGAACCGAATCGGATGAAGCAAGTGTTGATTAATCTTATTAAAAATGCAATTGAGGTATCTGATGAAGGTGGACAAGTTGGAATAAAAACAGAATTAGAGAATCCGGATCTATTGAAAATCTCGATCATTGATGAGGGAATAGGCTTAACCGAACATCAGATTGAACAGATTTTCCTTCCTTTCTTTACGACAAAAGTTCAAGGAACCGGACTTGGTCTGCCGTTTGTTTTGAAAACTGTAGAGGAACATGGAGGAACTATTCAAGTGAGTAGTAAACTTGGAGAGGGAACCACTTTTTATATCCTTCTTCCTCTGAATCAAAAAGAGGAAACATTTGATGACCAATGTGTGGATGGAATTTTGTCCTAATGACGGATTTCATTTAAGGTGCTTTTGACAAAGCTTCTGATTTCCCGATATAATGTCAAGTAATAACAGTTTCGGGTGAAGGATGAAGAGATATGTCGATAGAAAAAGAGAATGAATCATTACGGTTATTTGTTGTCCTGTCAAGAGCAACCAAAGTTTTACATGAACAGGCAAATTCCTTCTTTCAAGAAAATGGATTAAATCCGACAGAATTTGCTGTGCTGGAACTTCTTTATCACAAAGGCAACCAGCCCTTGCAGAAAATTGGAAATAAGATCCTCTTGGCGAGCGGTTCTATTACGTATGTCATTGACAAGTTGGAAAAACGAGGTCTTATTCGCCGGGTAAGTTGTCCGACAGACCGCCGGGTAACGTTTGCGGAGATTTCGGAGGACGGTAAAGAGTTAATGGACAAGCTGTTCCCAGAGCACGAACAAAATATTCACAGCTTAATGGATGTACTTTCAAACGAGGAAAAAAAACAAGCATCTGAAATTCTTAAGAAATTAGGGCTTTCAATTAAGGATTTATCTTAAAAACAGTTAAGAAAAGGAGATTCCAATGCCGGTTTCGGCAAGGAATCTCCTTTTTTGTATAGTGATTATTTTACGTTTACTGTTTCGCCCATTTTCAATAAGGCATCAGTCAAGTTAGCATCATTCCGGTCAAAAATAGTGAGGCGTACAATTAGGTCGCCGCGCTCGAATACATAACCGGAAATTGTACCAATTTCTTTCGGAACTTCATAACCGACTGCATTTTTAATTCCTTCGCCTGCAGGTAGTTTTCCTTCTTCAGTGATTGTCACAGGCTCTTCATCAATTGAGATGGCCGCCATCGTCTCCATCATATTCTTCAGTATGACTTCATAATCAGCATCATCCGTAGAAATTGTTTCAATCCGCATGAACACAGAATCATTTTCAGTTGCATATAGAGCGTCTTTATTTGGCTCTTCACCCGTCAGTTCATAGCCATCCAATTTATATAATGAGTAGTTTTGCTGATCGCTCTCAGTTAAATAACCGATTTCTTCTTTTTGCTCTCCGTTAAGCGTATAAGTCAATGAAGCTTCGTCTTCACGCAATGCCGGTTCTTCACTGGAATCGTCATCGACTGGCTCGTCAATTGTTTCAGTAGAATCATCTTCTTTTTGCTCTCCATCTGTTTGCTCAGAAGGTTGCTGTTGTTCAGTTGTGGAATCCTCTTTTTGTTTGGTGTTATCTTCATCGGAAGTACATGCCGCTAAAAACAATGCGGATGCTAATAGAATAGATAGTGATGTCCATTTTAAATTCATGGTAGTTCCTCCTCTACAAATAGTTAGACGATGATGTACTGTTTTGGTTTCATATGATAAGGAGTGACATGGAATTAGTCTTCATTGCTATATAAGATTTTATAGCGTTTATGATTCACAACGGTTTTTTCTTCAAGCTCCAATTGCTCGAAGTTTTCCATATATGTTAAGTCTACGATAACCGAGTTCTCATTGACTTTTTCAACAATACCTTGCAAACCGTCTTTGAATTCAATAATATTCCCGATTTCTGCAATTTTCATAGAATAATAACTCCTTTACAAACTAATACAATACAGTTTGCCTTAATATCGAAAGGTAGTAAAGCCTTTTTTGGAAATTTTCCAATGTATTCGTGAAATAATTCGGGAATAACTTCTTAATCATATATAAATAAATATTTGTATAATAAATGGAGGAGAAAGATGATCATTGTTGGATTGAAAGGATTAAATTCACAAAGGATTACTTTGGGGATTTGGCGAAAAAATTGAAAGTTTTGTCTGAAACTTGAAAGAAATGTCGGAAAATGTCGTCAAGTTAATGATTCTATAAAGTGGAAAATCGTGTATAATAGGATTTCAGGAAATTCATATGGAACGGAGGTCTGCAGTTGAAAGGCACTTTATTGAAAGATATAGAAGATACTCGTGCAGAAATGATCGAGACCGCTCTCGAAAAAGGAATTTCAAATGCAGAAACAATCCGTTTAAGCAAGCAGTTGGACCATTTATTGAATATGTATAATCTTAGCACCAGATTAAAGCAGACACAGAAAAAATATAAGCTGCGGAAATAATCGGAGCAACTGGAGGAAATGATGAGAAAACTGGATGCGCTTAGGTCAGAATTGGAACGTTCTGTAATTGGAAGGAAAAGTGAATTCGATTTGATGATCATCGCAATGATTCAGCAAGGTCATGTGCTTTTAGAAAGTGTGCCCGGTTCGGGTAAAACATTAATGGCTAAATCATTTGCAGGAGCTATAGCGGGGCAATTTAGACGGATGCAGTTTACACCGGATGTCCTACCTTCGGATGTGACGGGTATCCGTTTTTTCAACCCGCGGGATCAGGATTTTGTTCTACGAATAGGACCAATACATACGAATATCCTTTTAGCTGATGAAATAAACCGTGCAACTCCGAGAACCCAATCCAGTCTACTTGAAGCGATGGAAGAAAAACAAGTGACAATTGATGGGGAAACGGTCAAACTTCCTAACCCCTTTATGGTTATTGCCACTCAAAATCCAGTGGAATCCCAACAAGGGACTTTCCCTCTTCCTGCAGCCCAGCTCGATCGCTTCTTATTCAGAATTGAAATTGGCTATCCTGACTTAGATGAGGAAAAGAAAATATTAGCTGATTTTGGTAAAAACCCTGGCAAGGTGATGGCGGATTCAATTGTTTCGTTGGAAGATGTCATGCGGTGGTCCAAAGAAGTGAAAGAGATTGCTGTTCATGAGGATATTCAAGCATATATTGTACATATTGTCCGAGCGACGAGAGAGCATCATTCAATTGAAATCGGACTTAGCTCGCGGGCAGCACTTGCCATCTTACAGGCTGCGCAGGGGATGTCTTTCTTAGAAGGACGTAATTTTACGAATCCTGATGATGTGAAAGCTGTACTTCCACATATTGCAGGACACCGGATTGTTTTGACACCTGAAGGCATGTTAACGCGCGAAGTAGGCGAAGTGATGGAAGAGATTGTTTCATCCGTGCCAGCTCCGGTAGAGGCTGTGATGAAATGAATGAGTGGATCCGAGACGAAGGAGGGGGCAAAGCGTTTGAAAAGCTTCTGTCCCCTTTAGTTTTATTTGCTATTATCGCAATTTTCTTAATGCAGTATGAGGCTGCGGCAGTTCTCTCTATGTTAGCAGGTGTCATTGGACTTCAGCACTATTATTTTAAACGGATGGGAAAAGGATTAAGCTTTGACAATTCAAGGGTTCGGAAAAGAACGATTTCCGGTACTGCATCTTATTGGGAAATAGTGTTCACCAATACAGGACTGCCTATTTGGAACGCAAACGTGACCATCACTTTCCAAGACGCTGTAATGCCAAGCGGAATGGAGAGTAGAGAAAATCATTCCGCACTTTACGAGGTCACTGTTCCATTTATGATTGGACGAAAAGAAAAAGCAGTTCTTCGTATCCCTGTAGAAGGGGTGAAGAGGGGACTGTCAAAAATCAAGAAATTAGAAGTGGAGATTCCTCACCCTTTTAGTGAGGGAAGTCTCCGTATGCAATATAGTAAATATTTGATGAAAGAACATATCGTGTATCCTCCGATTCATGTGATAACAGATCCTTGGAAACCGGCTTCGCTAAAGCCAGGACACTATGATGATAAACATTCTGTTTTCGATGATCCGTATTTGCCGGTGGGTACACGTGATTATTTGCCGACTGATCAGTTCCAGCACATTCATTGGAAAGCGACAGCTCGTATGCAATCGCTCCAAACAAAGGTATTTACAAAGGTATCCAATCAATCTGTATTATTCGTTTTAAATGCTCAAAATCGCTATTCAATAATTCCAGATTTGGAGGAGAAAATGGAAAGGCTCGCGTCGTATGCGGAATATTGCTATCGGAACGGGATTCCATATTCTCTTGCGATTAATATCCGTACGTACGGCAAATCTCCTTTCCTCTATTTGCCGACAGGAGATGGAGGCATACAAAGACAACGGGTAATGGATTTGTTAGCCAGTATCTCACAAAATGATATGACGATGCCTTTTAGTCATATGCTGAAATCGTTGCAAGTAAGGGAAGGTCTCCCGGTAATGTCGGTTGTAATGACTCATGATGTCCGATCGTTTACACCTATTTTGAATGAATGGCGTAATGAGACGAAGCTTCACTTGGAAGGAACTGAAGTAAAGGGGGGAGCAGAATGGCGAATTCGGCAAGCGTCCGTTTAATCCAAGTTGTATCTCCCGGAAAATTTATTCAGGACATGTTTTACTTTACCTTGCCCTTAGTATTTTTCTATGGTGAAACCAATATTCCATTGCCATTTGTAGCATTTACTTCGTTCCTGCTAATTGCCATTACTGCAACATTGTTATATCGGAAAAAACCTTACAATACTGGTTCGGCAGTCATGTTAACATGTTTGTTTCTAACGTCAATTCTTATTCTCGAAGGTTCGATAGTCATTTATCTTGTACTATCCACTATTTCGATCTGGCGCTTGCAAGATCGATTCGGCTCTATTCAGCTTGAAGGGGTTTATGACTTACCATTTATAGCAAAGATTTCAGTCCTTTATTCGATCATGGCTGTTGCTTTGACCATGTTCGGTTTAACTTACGAGTTGTCATTATTAACCGTGCTTTTGATTGTTATGGTCATTATTTCAATTGGTACAAGGCTGTTTGAACAATGGCTAAAAGCAGAAAGGGTCAAACAATTTTCGGCTGATGTTGTGAAGCTGTTTTCAGTGGTGACAGGTACTGGTGTTATTGCTTACTTATTTATTCGGAATTTCGGGTCGATGATTCGGGATGGAATCGAGTGGGTGGTCTTAAAAGTTCTTTACCTCTTTTTGCCGTTCATCGGATCTCTTATGGAGAAACCGATTGCCTGGCTTAAAGGCTTGATCGCAGCAAGAAAACCAAGGGAAAGTGAAACCCCTCCAGCTGAGACGGTGTCAGAACAGCGGCAACCCTATGATATTCCTACCGGTTCTGAAGCAAATTTCCCATGGCTGCCGATCATCATCGGAGTTGCAATTGTTATCTTTGCTTTGATCATTTATCGGATGATGAAGAATAGAATTGAGTTTGAAAAAGTAGAATCTCTACCATTTGAAGTGGAGAGAGGAAAAATAGATCATGTCGGAGAAGATGTAGGGGAGAAATGGCTTTACTCAATGGATTCTCATATTGTCAGGGAAGCCTTCATTAAGTTTGAGACTGAAGCTGCCCAAGCTGGTTTTCATCGGAACCGGGAGGAGACGGTGAGGGAATGGTTTAAACGGATGGAGTGGGAAGCAGAGCCACGATTCTTCGAGGTTTATGACTCCGTTCGATATGGTGCCGGAACGATAGCTGAACAGGATGGCATATGGTTTTTGGAACAACTACTGAAAATAAACAAAAAATTTTTTGAAAAAGATGTTTAACGATTGAATAGAAAGGCTATATTATGATTGAACACAGCAACATTCTCATTTCCCCCTTTTGAGGACAGGTTCCGTTAGGATCTGTCCTATTTTTTTGTCCTTTTTATGGTTTTCATCCCCCGCTTTGATACAATAGTTCTATACATAGGAAAGCAGGTGACCCTGAATGGAAAAATCACTATCGATCGGATTTATCGGTACAGGAGTTATGGGGAAAAGTATTGTCCGACATCTCCTAAAGGCTGGTCACAAGCTCACGGTTTATTCGAGAACTAAAGAAAAAGCAGCTGATTTGTTGGAAGAGGGGGCAGTGTGGGCAGATCATCCTTCCGATGCTGCAAAAAATGCTGAAGTCGTCTTTACTATGGTAGGCTATCCTTCAGATGTAGAAGAGGTCTATTTTGGTGAACATGGGATTTTTACTATTGCTGAAAAAGGGCAAATAGTCGTTGACATGACGACATCTGAACCCACATTGGCAATCCGTATTGCGGAGCAGGCCGCTGCCCTCGATATGCATTCTATTGATGCGCCGGTTTCAGGAGGGGATGTAGGGGCAAAGAACGGAACATTATCCATTATGTGCGGCGGAGAAAAAGAAGTGTTCGACCGCTTGCTTCCAGTGTTTAGCTTATTTGGTGGAAATATCGTCTACCAAGGTAAAGCAGGTGCCGGTCAACACACAAAAATGAGTAATCAGATTGCCATTTCCACGAATATGATAGGGGTTTGTGAAGCTCTTGTCTATGCTAAGAAAGCAGGCTTGGATTTGGAAACAGTCTTAAAATCGATTTCTTCCGGTGCTGCGGGTTCGTGGTCATTGTCAAATTATCCTAAAAGAATTTTGCAGGGCGATCTTGAACCGGGCTTTTATATTAAACATTTCTTAAAAGATATGAGAATTGCATTAATGGAAGCTGAACAAATGGGATTAGAACTCCCAGGTTTGAAGCTTGCTAAAGAAATTTATGATCAATTGGCGGAAGATGGATATAAGGAAAAAGGAATTCATGCATTAATCCGTTATTATATGGATTAGGGGGAAGTTTCATGGAGAATGAAGAGCGTGTACTTGAACTGATTGAATATATCGTCGGCGGCAACCGATTTGGCCTGCCAATCGAGATGGTAAATGAAATCATCCAGCCGATGTCCGTAACTAAAATCCCTCAATCCCACCCATACGTAGAAGGGATTATCCAATTACGCGGTGAAGTCTACCCCGTAATAGATTTTCGTTCCTTATTAGGTGGCGGAAATGATGAATTGCTTCAAAAGTTCATCGTAGCGTCTGTTGAAGGAAGAAACGTCGTATTCCATGTTGACGATGTTCTACAAATCCATCGTATTTCTTTAAGTGTTATTGAGGAGCCAACCGATCTTTACGAAGGTGATCACCTCCCGCTTACAGGTGTAGTGAAATTTGAAGAGGGCATGATGCTCCTCATGGATTATGTGAAGTTATTAAACCACGTATTAGAACGATAACTAACAGAGACCGGCCTCTAATGGGACCGGTCTCTTTTTATTCAAAATAAGAAGTTTTCGTTGTATAGAAGCGAGTGTTCCGTTTGTAACTGGACTTTTTGTAGCGGGTACGGCTTTTCTGTTCTTTCTTTAGTAGCATAATTTGATTGACTCCGACATAATCAGTCAAAACCTGTTTTGCAAAATTTAAACTCATCCTTTTTTGTGGGTTTCTATAGTTTTCATCCAGTTCCCCTAAATGAGGGAGTTTTTGGAAGTCTTCTTTCTTGGGAAGAGTATGGAAATAGAAATCAGCGCATTTAACTAAAACGGATGATTGCTGTTTGCTGAAACGGGGATTTTTAACAAAGTGGAGTCCTACTTTGGAAGCTTTTCCTGAATCGATCATTTTTTCCAAGGCAATGCGTTTTAACTCATAGAGCTTTTTGTTGTCAGGCGCAGTCTTAGCATGCCGGTTGACTGTATAAATAGCTGTCGCTAATAAATCATTTGAAAAGTCATGTGTCATGGAATCCCGCCTTTCGCCTTCCTTTTTAAAAAATCAGAGAGTTCAATTAAAATAATCATACCAATGTTGGGCGATTTTGTATAGAAGCTGGAAGAAATAAAAGGAGAATTGATAGTAGGTTGAAGCAGGTGTTGAAAAAATATAGGTCTTTATGTTTAAATGAAATAAGAAAAAATATAAAATTGTATAAAGTATAGGCATAAATGACTAAACATACTTTCAAGATTTTTCGATATAAACCGACTATTTTCACTTATTTTAAAGAAATGAGTATTCAATTAGATGGAAACCCACTACAATTAAAAATGTATGGTAATGAGACGGTTGTACGTTAAGGTGGAGGAAAACATGAAGCAAACACCAGAGAATCATCAAGGAAATGAATGGCATCCACAAGTTCTCATGGATCAGAACCCTTATGAGCTCATGTTCCTATTAAGAAAAGGGAAAGAGCATAAGTATGAAGTTGCGTATGCAAACGAGTTGGGAATCTCCACTTTCGGTACAATGGGTTCATACACTAATGCCTTATCGTATTTTGGAACCGAAGTATGGGCTGTTCTATTCCGCTGCATCACTAAGCTTGCAGGGAAAGATCATTATACAGGAAAAGCGAACTTCCATATTCGAAACCAATCTCGCCACTATCAGATTCGATTATTTAAAGAGAAGACTAACCATGAACTTATTTGTGTCTCTCTACAGGATGAAACGGAATCAGAAAAAGAGCACAAACATCTATTATCGACTCAAGAACGATATAGCTCAATATTAAATAATAATTTGGATCCTCTAATTACCGTTAATACGGCAGGGGAAGTCCTTTTTGCCAACCCGTCGGCATGTAAGGCTTTTGGTTATCGTAAAGAAGAGTGGAAGGTGTTATCAGTCTTTCAATTGGTTGGAGAACGTTGGCAGCATAATTTCCAATACTTTATCCAAAGGGGCTTTGAAGGCGAATCCATCCAATTAGATGATTGTTCCTTCCAGCATCATAATGGTGAATATTTACCTGTTTATATGAAAGCAATTCCCGTATCGGTAAATGGCATAATTGATAGTCTCCATTTAATAATCCGGGATACATCTGATCATGTTGAAAATAAGGAGAAGCTTTTTTACTTGTCTTATCATGATCATTTGACTGGATTATGGAATCGACGGGCTCTAAAGGAACATTTAAAGGAAGATATGAAGATATCTGAAATGACATCAGAGGATTTGACGATTCTTTACGTTGACTTAGATCGATTCAAGTTGATTAATGAATCACTTGGATATAACTCCGGGGATGAATTATTACGTAGAATTGCAGAGCGCCTCTCGAACTTCACATCTCAAACAGGGCGGCTATACCGCCACAGCGGAGATGAGTTTGTATTTGTCCTTCATAGGAATTCGACAAAAGCAGAAGATTTTGCAAAACATATTCTTCGTGAATTGAATAAGCCGTTTTATATAAATCACCAAGAGTACTTTATATCCGCCTCAATTGGAATGGCTGTTTATCCAGCAGATGGAAACGATTTGGATTCCTTACTTAGAAAAGCGGATCATGCGGTTCATTACGTAAAAGAGCGAGGAAGAGCAGGCTATCGTTTCTTTAAGGAAGAGATGAATTCCTCTTTTGCCAATGACGCATTATTGGAATCACATCTCAGAAGGGCAATCGAATTAAATGAATTAGTAGTTTTTTACCAGCCGCAAGTTGATTTAAGATCGAATCAGATCAACAGCTTTGAAGCATTACTTCGATGGAATAATCCTACTTTTGGATTTGTTTCTCCAGCAAACTTTATACCAATTGCAGAAGAGTCGGGTCTCATTCTACAAATTGGTGATTGGGTATTGGAGCAGGTCTGTAAGCAACTACGTGATTGGCAGAATAAAGGCTTTAGACAAGTGAGGATTGCGGTCAATATTTCACCGAAACAGTTCAAAACTGAGTGCTTTGCTAAAAAAGTGGGAGACATGCTCAAGAAGTACGGAATTCACTCTTCTTCATTAGAGGTTGAAATAACTGAAAGTGCGATGACGAACACAAGTGAAACGTTGAATATTCTAAAAGAGTTAAAGAATATAGGTGTTGTCATATCGATTGATGATTTTGGAACGGGCTATTCCTCGTTAAGCTATTTAAAACGGTATCCGATTGATATTATTAAAATCGATCAAACATTTATACGCGATATCGAATTAGATGAAAAAAATGCAGCCATTGCTAAAACGATTATCCAATTGGCGCATAATTTGGGACTTGAGGTAGTTGCAGAAGGTGTCGAAAAGAATCAAGAAGTCGACTTCCTTAAAGGAGTGAATTGCCAAAAGGCACAAGGCTATTTTTTCAGCAGACCCATTCCAATTCATGAAATCGTGGAAAATTATATGAACTGAAAAATTGAGCTGTCCAAGTCGTCATTGGACAGCTCAAATTCATTTATAAATAATATTGATGTTTCACCCGCATTTCCGGATACTTCGTTTTCCGTGGGCTTCGCTTCAGGCAAACAGGATGTTGGTCACGAAGGCGTTGCCAAATAGCTACCGGAATCTGCTCCCCAGCAATTTTGCGACAAGCGAAGCGGTGGAGCAGCCAGGACGCGGCGCACTCCTGAGGGAAAAACGAGCCAGGTGAGACCCCGCAGACGTAGTCGAGGAGGCTCACGGATCGCCCGCGGAAAGCGCCCGCGTGGAGCGTTACTCCAGTTTTATCTATTTTTTGTCAAAAAGTTAAGCTGTCCAAGTCATTGTGGGCAACTTTTTTTATATGGCTACTTTAATTGCCATTCAAATGCTATAATATGAGTGAATATTCATTCATTAAAGGGGTGGTTGAATTGTTGCTTACAGGTAAAACAATAATTGTTACCGGTGGTTCAAGCGGAATGGGTTTCCATATGGCAAAGAAATTTATAGAAGAAGGTGCCAAAGTAGTCATCACCGGCCGTGATTTGGACAAACTGAATAAGGCCAAAGAGGAAGTCGGAGAAAATATGTCTGTTTTTCAAATGGATGTACGTGATCCCGAAATGGCAAAGGAAATGGTTCGTTTTACTGAAGAAACTTTTGGTTCTGTTGATGGACTGGTCAATAATGCTGCCGGGAATTTTATAGTACATGCCGAAAAACTATCGCCTAACGGTTGGAAAGCCGTTATTGATATCGTGTTAAATGGCACTTTTTACTGTTCACAAGCGGTTGGTAACTATTGGATCGAGAAAGGTTCAAAGGGAGCCATCCTTAATATGTTGGCTACGTATGCTTGGAATGCTGGTGCTGGAGTCATCCATTCCGCTGCGGCGAAAGCAGGAGTCATGTCGCTTACTCGAACACTTGCAATTGAATGGGGAAGTCAATATGGTATTCGAGTCAATGGTATTGCGCCAGGTCCAATTGAACGGACTGGAGGCGCATCTAAACTTTGGGAATCAGAAGATGCAGCAAAACGAACATTAGCATCCGTTCCACTTGGCAGACTGGGTACTCCTGAAGAAATTGCAGATTTGGCATCCTTTATCATGTCCGAAAAAGCGGCTTATATGAATGGAGAAATTGTTACCTTAGATGGAGGACAATGGCTTAATAAATTCCCTTTTTAATCGAGTAAGCTCCACGATTTCGGACATATTAATGGAAACGGAACGAGGAGGAAGTTTTGTATGTCAATTTGGTTATGGCCGCTTCTTATAGTCATCATTGGAATCGTTCTGATATCGTACTTTTCATCGGTTTCAGTGACAAAACAACAGCAGAAAGCTCAAGTTTTGGATAAAGGCATTTCACAAAAAGTACATGACCATCCTTTCACACTGAATCCTATTATTTGGGCATATATCTTAGCCGCCGTATTTTCGGGAATATTGATTTTCTATTATGCAGTCGTCTACACTTTTTAGTGGATGGCTGCTTTTTTTTGTGCGTTCCCCCAAAACCTTTCCCGTTTTTATGATATGATGGAAGAGAGTTGCTGTTCTGACTTTAAGAGAACGGACAAAGGAGTAGAAAAGATGATTTCGGTGAACAACAAAGATTTCTTGCATACGCCAATTGAAGAATTCATTATTTCTTCTGAGAAAGTTGCTCATGTCCAGGTAGGCAATAGTGCCGAGCATGCATTGCTCGTACTGACGAAAACTGGATATTCATCCATTCCTGTTTTAGATTCCCAGTATCGATTAAAGGGGTTACTCAGCTCCCGGATGATTACAGAATCCATATTAGGTTTGGAACACATTGAATATGAGAAACTGACTGATTTGAAGGTCGACGACATTATGCAAAAGGATTTCCCAGTCATCAAAATTCATGATCGATTCCAAAAAGGTTTAGACTTGCTCATTAATCACGCATTCCTTTGTGTTACTGATGATGAGGGAATGTTTGTAGGCATTTTAACGAGGAGAGTCATATTAAAACAGTTAAAGAGGTTTATATATTCAGTGAATTGAAAATCCAAACAAAAAGGTCTCATTTGGGACCTTTTTGTCTATTCTTGAGGTTCAAAGGAGAAGAACTATGACGAGTGAAGCCCAAATTCTAAAAGTATTAGCTGAAGAACGTAATATGAGAAAGGCTGCCGAACGGCTATTCCTATCCCAACCTGCACTTTCTCAGCGGCTTCAGTCCATTGAAAAAGAGTGGGGGGCTCAACTGTTCATTCGTTCCCAAAAAGGTCTTACACCAACTCCTGCTGGTGAATTGGCCATTCAATTCGCTTCTGATATTCTGCAAAAGCGAGAGGAAATCTTTGAAACAATCCAAGCGCTGTCCTCAAAAGTACATGGTACATTGAAAATTGCATGTGCTTCAATCGTGGGACAAAACTGGCTGCCTCAAGTATTGAAAGATTTCATCACGCAATACCCGGATGCCAAATTGTCACTGATCACCGGGTGGAGTTCGGAGATTGTCAGAGCGTTATATGATGGGGAAGCACATATTGGTATTGTCCGTGGACAAATTGATTGGAAAGGGCCGAAAATGCATCTTTTTCGGGATAATCTGTACTTAGTGGACAAGGAGATCACTTCTGTAGATGAAGTGCTATCCACTGACCGCCCATTCATACAATTCAAAAGTGATTCGAACTACTATCAGGAGATTCAGCAATGGTGGCAACGCCATTTTTCATCCAATCCGAAAAGGCAAATTACGGTGGATCAGATTGAAACATGTAAACAGATGGCCATGAATGGAATCGGCTATGCCATTCTTCCGTCAATTACGTTAAATGGCTTTGAAAATGTCAATAAAGTACCATTAACAAATGATCAAGCCGAATTCGAGTTGACAAGGGATACTTGGCTCATTGGATACGAAGCTACCTTCGAATTACGACAGGTGGAAGCCTTCGTAGAGTTAGTAAAAGAACATGCAAAAAAGGTCAAATAAAGTCATTTCTTAGCTTTTCATAAACGATATTGAATAGTTAAATCTCTAACATGGCGACATACCGCCATGTTTTTTTAGTATTATAGGAACTATTAGATTATTTAAACGTACTAATCAATAGAGAGAAAAGGGGGATTTACATGCATAAAATCCAAAAGCTGCTGATCTTACCGATTATTGCTTTTATTTTTTGCGTACTACCAGCAGCACAGGCAGCAGCGGAACCAAAACTTGAAATAAGTGCCACCGGAGGGTTTGACAATAAAGTGAAACATGGACACGGTCTTCCCTTGACGATAACCGTCACGAATAGTGGTGACGCATTTTCCGGAGATTTAGTGATTGATTATTCGGAAACATATGCTACAGGGGCAGCCTTAGTACTTCCGGTTGAAATCGGGTCTGGCGAAACGAAGACCTTGGAATTGACACTTTCGGGCTTCTCCGATCAATATATGTACAATTCAAGTAACTTTAAAATGTTTCACTTCTATGAAGGTGGTTGGGAAAACGGCAAATCACTGGATTACAAAGGGAACAAAAGCTTGAAAATCAATATGTTCGATCAGATGACGAATTTTATTGTCACCTTATCGAATAGTGCAGACCGCGTAAAGGCAATCACGAATGTGAATGTCCAATCAGGACCGTTCGGGGCTGGTAAGCAAATCATCCATTTAGGTCAAAGGAAAGATTTCATTTTCCCTTCGGACCAGGAAGCATGGGCAGCCGCTGATTATATGATTATTGATGAGTATGTATTAAGTGATTTAAGTGAAGAACAACAAGCAGCCATTTTGGGATGGGTTCAAAATGGCGGGATTGCAGTCATTGGTGCTTCCGAAAATACAGTGGCTGAAATGGGGCTGTTAGGTAGCCACTTGCCCCTTAAGCTAAGTACAGAACGAATTACGATTGCTCCCGAATTTTTCACTGAACATTCAAATGGCTCAAAATTCAATGAGCCGGTTTCAGTTTTTGAAGCTGAAGCAACTGAAGGGAGTAATTCAATTTTAACCGGACCAGGCTCCGTGATTGCAGCCTCCAAATCAGTAGGAAATGGCTTGATTTTGCAGACCGCATTTTCTATCGGAGATGAACCGCTATCTACACAGCCGGGGTATGCAAACTTCTTATCAGAATTATTGAAGAAAGTAAGCAAGCCGATGACAAACACCAATTATATGCATGGGCAAAGTATAAAAGAGTCAATGGTTTGGGAAGTCGGAAATGTTAACGAACTGTTCCAATCATTTAAAATTAACACCCCAGTGATCGTGGGAGTCATCGTATTGTATATTTTGATAGTCGGTCCGCTTATGTATTTATTATTGAAACGGAAAGATAAAAGGGAACATGCCTGGTGGATCATTCCAGTTATATCAATTATCACATCCATAGCGATATTCGCTTATGGAGCTAAGGATCGACTCGTGAAGCCACAAATTCAACAGACAAGTTTGTTAGAGGTTAACGAAGATGGGAGTCTCTCCGGTTATTATATGGAGTCTCTATTATCAAATAAGAGCGGTGAATTTTCCTTCGTTGCACCAAAGGAAACGAATATGACAGCATCGTTGCAATCCGGATTCCAAATGATGTCTGATGGGGGTTCATTCCAAAAAGCTGTACTTGAACCAAGTGCTAATCAATCTACCTTGACACTTCGTAATGTCGGATATTGGTCGGTCAATTCGATTCTTGGTCAATCATTCATAGAAGATGCCGGGAAGTTAGCGGTTGACTTGACGGTTGAAAATGAAACTGTAAAAGGAACAATTACGAATGGTTTTCCTTTTTCATTAAAAGAAGTTTCGATTTGGGCGGGTTCAAAGTTCATAGAACTTGGCGATTTGGCGCCTAATGCCACTCTAAATGTAAATGAGAAATTAGGTAGTGCCATCATGCCTCCGGCTGGAACTGGATATGCCATGAACTCTTACAATAATATGGGCCCTTTAAAAGCTGATGAACTGACAGAAGCAAGGAAAAATAGTGCCATTCGAATGTCAGCAGCCTTTGTGGGGGCTTCAAATGAGCCAGCAATTGTGGCTTATACAGAGGATGCCATTATTCCAGTCGAACTCGAAGGGCAACGGGTAGATATGTCAGCCGTAAATGTGATCTTACAGACATTTAAGCCGGAGACCATCATGTCCGGGGACTTCATCCTTCCTGCAACATCGTTGGATCATGAATTGACCGCTGCCAATTCAGGTGGATATTTCGAGCCCATGGATGTAAGCCGATTGGAATGGTATCTTGAGCAAGGTGACTATTCCATGAAGTGGAACGTGCCTGAAAATATGCCGCTCCAAGGAGTGAGTTGGACAGAATTGCAAGTGGTTAATACATCTTCCAATTCCTCTATTACCGTTCAGGTTAAAAACGTGAAAACGAATGAGTTTGAGGAAGTTCTGCAAGGCAAGAGACATACCATTAAAGACAATGTGCAAGATTATATAACGGCTGATGGACAAATTGAGCTCCTCATCCATAAGGACATGGCTAACGGTGACCAGTATACGAAACTGCCGGAAGTCCGTTTGAAGGGGGCGGTACAATGATTGAAATTAAAGGAATAACCAAAAAGTATGGTTCGTTCTATGCATTAAATAGCTTGGATCTTTCGATTAGTGAAGGGACCGTATTCGGATTTGTAGGTGCCAATGGTGCCGGAAAATCAACGACATTCTCCATTTTGGCTACACTACTTCAGCCGACAGCAGGTGACGCTTCCATTAACGGTAAAAGTGTTTTGACACAACCTGAGGAAGTTAGGAAGCAAATTGGTTATATGCCTGATTTCTTTGGAGTGTATGATCAACTGAAAGCGGATGAATATCTTGATTTTTACGGAGCGAGTTATGGTATTCCTGCGGAAAAAAGGAAGGAATTAATTCCAAAATTGTTGGAGTTAGTTAACCTTTCCCATAAACGCTATGACTACGTAGACTTATTATCAAGGGGAATGAAGCAAAGGCTATGCTTGGCAAGATGTCTCATTCATGACCCAAAAGTTCTTATTTTAGATGAACCTGCTTCTGGTTTGGACCCGCGTGCCAGGGTTGAAATGAGAGATATATTGCGGCAATTGAAAACAATGGGCAAAACCATTCTCATTTCATCCCATATCCTTCCGGAGCTTGCTGAAATGTGTGACGAAATCGGAGTGATTGATGGCGGGAATTTGATAGCCCACGGTTCAGTACATGAGATTCAGGCCCAGTTAAAAGGTGAACGCCAAATTACCGTTAAGACTAAAGGTCTTCCGGACATGGCACTACGATTCTTTGAAGAAGATCCTTTTGCTGCTAATGTTGAGTATGATGAAGATAAAAAAGTGGTTCTCTTTACTTATCGGGGTTCTGAGGAAGACCAAATCGCACTATTAAAACGTGCGGTTGAAGAGTTGAGAATATCATCCTTCTCCGAAACAGAAACAGATCTGGAAGATGTATTCATGGAGATTACGAAAGGAGCGGATCCGGCATGAAAATGAATTTAAACAACCCAGTTTTAGTGAAAGAAATTAAACTGCGGTTCCGTTCGATGAAAAGCTTTACAGGAATCCTCTTTTACTTGATAGCCATGAGCATTTTCGTGTTCGGGTATATCTTCTTGACAACCACACTTTCAGATTCGGAGTTTTTCAGACCAGAACAAAGTTTCCTTCTGTTTTCTATGCTTTCCTTTATACAGCTTGGATTGATCCTTTTCATTACACCTGGATTAACAGCTGGGGCAATCAGTACGGAACGGGAAAAACAAACACTTAATATTTTGTTGACAACGTCCCAAAGCTCGTTTCAAATAATCGCCGGAAAGCTCACTTCGTCGATTGCATTCCTGTTCCATCTGCTGTTGGCAGGATTGCCGATATATAGTTTAGTTTTCCTTTTTGGTGGAATTTCACCAAGTCAGTTAGGACTAATTTTAGCTTTCTCGGTATTGACTATGATTGCCATCGGAAGCATTGGAATCATGTTTTCGACATTGATTCGTAAAACGATCGTATCGATGATAGCAACTTACGGAATGATGATATTTTTTGCAGGAGTAACAGGATTCTTTTTCTTAATTGCATCTGAAATTAGCCGATACGCAATGGGCATGCCAGGAGGTCCGCAGCAGCCGGAGATATTAGCTCATTTCTGGGCAAGTATTAACCCTGTTGTATTGATCCTAACGTTTCTCCAACCTGATATGAATCAAGCGTTTTCTGATATGACAAATATTGATTTCCCAATTTGGGCAGGATATTTAATTTTTTATACGTTACTAACTGTCGTCGCCATATTTATAGCTGTAAAGAAACTACGTGTTAATATGAAACGAAAAAAATAAGGAGGAGTACCGATGAGTAGTCGAGAACAACTAATAACATATGTCAAGAAGGTAAGAGCCAGTTTGTCCGCGGTCCATTTTGCGAGATCAATTCAAAATGCTCTATTCTTTGGGGTTCTGACAGCAGCAATTGTGCTTTTGGGTTCTCGTCTATTTGTACTTCCTTACTATTTGAACTGGGCAACGGCTGCCGCGTTACTTGTCTGTTTCATTGTACTGCTTTGGAAGCTCTTCAAACGACCTTCCAATAGAGAAGCGATTAGAGCGCTCGATCCTTATCTTCCGGATAATCTGTTGATCAGTGCTTTGTCATTTAAAGAATCGGATTCTATGTTGGTCCAGCCCTTACTGAAGAAGACTGTGGAAAAAATTCAGGCTGCATATGAATTATTCAAGCGCAGAAAAAAGAATGTCTTTTTAGCTAAGCCTCTAATCGGTTTGGCACTTTCTTTGGCCGTAGTAGGAATTCTATTCATTTTCCCGGCAGCCACACAGTTGGAGGCTCAAGAGATCGAGAAGGAAAATGAAATTGTTGAAGAAATGAAAAGAGAAGTTAAAAAGTTAGTGAAGAAAGAGACACCTGAGTCTTTGAAAAAAAATGTAGAGGAACTTTTAGCCGAACTTGAAAAAACTGAAACTGCTAATGAAGCTTTACGTGAAGTTGTAAAAAAACAGAAGGAATTGAAGCTGCAGGAGCAAAACTTATTGAAGAAGCAGTCCCTTGCCGAAAAAGAAGGAGAGGGAGGACTAACTTCAACTGAGGAACAAGAACTTAAAGAATTGATGGACATGACAGCTGCCCTTGCACAACAGGCGGGATTAACTCAAACCGCCTTAAGTAAGTTGGGGAAACCTGTTGACTTTCCGATCCAATCAGCATCTGCGGGGAATTCCGGTTCATCAGGCAGTGGTGATGGTGACAAAGAAGGAAACGGGGAAGGGAAAGACGGCAATTCCAAGCAGGGTCAAGGTCAGGGCCAAGGCCAAGGACAAGGTCAGGGACAAGGTCAAGGTCAGGGACAGGGCCAAGGACAAGGCCAAGGACAAGGACAAGGTCAAGGACAGGGCCAAGGTCAGGGACAAGGCCAAGGACAGGGACAGGGCCAAGGTCAAGGCCAAGGACAGGGCCAAGGACAAGGAGGTTCTCAAGGAGGTCAAGGAGGTTCTCAAGGCGGGAAAGGTTCGGGCGGACGGAATTTACTCTCTGTGCCTGATAGAATTGGAGGAACCGGCAATACAGAGGTAGACCCTGGGAAAATGGGGGAAGGCAATGCTGCAGGAGAGCAGAAGGGCCAAGTTCCGATGGCAAAAGGAACTGTCAGACCTTATGAAGAAGTGATCGGTTCCTACAAAGATTCATACATCCAAAGTTCTGAACGACTACAACTACCGCCGGAATTACAGCGGATCGTCTCTGACTACTTTTCGGATATTCAATCCCAATAGAAATGGAGTGCCATTATGTCATATACACCTGAACAATTTACGGAAATGAGTGAACGACTACATTCCATACGAAAGGAAATCGGTCGTTTCATCGTCGGACAGCATGAAGCTGTCGATTTTACGATCTATTCGATTTTAGCCGATGGGCATGCATTGCTGGAGGGGTTGCCTGGACTTGGAAAGACCATGTTAGTCCGCACCATTTCAGAAGTATTGAATCTAAGCTTCTCAAGGATTCAATTTACCCCTGATCTTATGCCGGCTGATATAACCGGGACGAGTATAATTGAACGTCTTGAAAACGGTAGACAACAATTTACCTTCCAAGAAGGACCCATTTTCAATCAGATGGTATTAGCGGATGAAATTAACCGTGCAACCCCTAAAACACAGAGTGCCTTACTTGAAGCGATGGGCGAAAAGACGGTGACAATTTTAGGGGATACGAAAGACATGCAAAAGCCGTTTTTCGTCTTAGCTACTCAAAATCCGATTGAAATGGAAGGGACATATCCACTTCCGGAAGCTCAAATGGACCGCTTTTTATGTAAAATTATCGTTCCTTACCCTTCTAAGGAAGAATTGACCGAGATTGTGAAACGAACAACAGGCTCAACAACTGTTGAGCTTCAAAAAATGATGAATGCCCATGATCTTTTAGATGCACAACAAATGGTCAAGGAAGTTCTAATAGCAGATGATATGCTGACTTATGCAGTTGACCTTGTTGCAGCAACTCACCCTGAAGCAGATACCATTGAGGAAGTGAAACAATTCGTCCAATACGGTAGTGGTCCTCGCGGTCTGCAAAGTATGATCCGTATGGCAAAAGCGAGAGCACTTTTCGCTGGACGTTATCACGTATCGATTGCTGACATCAAAACAGTAGCAAAACCGGTTTTAAGACACCGCCTTCTGTTGAATTATGAAGGGGAAGCTACCGGAATTACTGCTGATACAATCATTGATCAGCTCCTACTTCAAATCAGGCAAGGACAGACAATATGATGAACATCATTCCCGATGATTGGGCTGCAAAAATCAGCAGACTTTCACTTTCTACAAAATCAAAGCTCCGTGGCCATCATAAAGGATCACATAGGTCAAAAAGATTTGGATCGTCTCTCGACTTTTCCGATTTCCGCGAGTATCACGTAGGGGATGATGTAAGACAAATCGATTGGAATGTTTTTGCCAGGACCGAAAAACATTTCATCAAACGGTTTCTTGATGAACAAGAAATGCGTGTACATATCCTGTTGGATTCGACTAAATCTATGGGCGGCGAACAGAAGTGGACGTTCGCAAGACAGTTGGCCATTGCACTGGGGTTACTTGTATTGAATAAAGATGATCGGCTTACGTTTTCAGCCGTCGACGGAAGTAGGGATTCCTTTTTCCGTCGGAAGGGGTCAACTTATAAGAAACCGTATATCGATTATGTTTCACGTCAGTCTGCCAACTTTCACGGCTCTTTTGCAGAACACGCAGCTCTCCGCATACCTAAAGATGTGACTGTTTTATTTATCATTACTGATGGTCTGGAACCGATTGAAAATTGGGAGCCATTTTTAAGAAGACTGCCGCGGCATGCCGGAGATATTCGCCTTCTACTGGTAGAAACAGAAGAAGAAATAGATCCCGATTATAGGGGAGACCTTCGGATGATCGATATGGAAACGGATCTGAAAGTCAATGTTACCGTTTCTCATAGGGTGCTGGATGAATACAGGGAAAAAAGAGAAAAGCATCAAGCTCAACTCGAATCGCTTTGCAGGAGGTACGGAGTTCGACTTATGCCGGTTAATAGTAACGATGGACTTATGCATGTCATGTTCCATCAACTATTGAGAGCAAATTGGGTACATTGAGGTGTCCGTCTTGGGAATAGAACAATTAGCATATTTATGGACGGCGATTTTTCCGTTAACCGTCCTGATTTATTATTTCTTTCGGAAAAAATTTACGGAGAAACCGGTTTCCTCTACTTTGTTTTGGGAAGAAGTGATGAAGGAAACGAAGGTTTCACCTTATTTACAACATCTTCAGCGAAACGCATTGTTTTACTTGCAGATGCTTGCGCTCCTACTTTTTGTTTTTGCTTTACTAAACCCTTACTACAAAACAAAGGCGATTGCCGGTGAACAAATCATTTGGATCGTCGATACTTCCGCCTCTATGCTTGCTGGAGAGGATCAAAGTCTTTTTGATCAACATAAGGAAGAAATGGAGCAGTTGACGCTCCAACTGTCCGGTAAACCACTCACTCTTATTACAACAGGTGAACAGCCTACAGTCGTTTTAAGAAATGAAACGGATGAAAATGTAATACGTAAGGCAATCCAATCGTTAAAGGTTACATATGAACATGAGCAGATGCCTAAAACATTGGATTTTACCCAAACTCTTTTTTCCGATCAAACAACAACTATCTTTCTATTTACTGATCAAATAGATCGGCAGGATCTCCCGGTGCAGGAATCGGTCAATTGGGTTGTGAAAGGTGGACCAGCAGAAATCACAAACGTGTCAATTAATCGTTTCGGTGCAGCTAAGACAGAGTCAGGCATTTCTGCCATCGTCCAGATTGTTAACAATTCCAAAGAAGAATCTGTCGGGACTGTAGCCATTCAGGAAGTGGACGGGGAATCTGTAGTAAGCCAACAGGATTTTACGATTACGCCCGGGGAAACAGTTACCTACTCATTTAAGGAATTACCGGATGTCGATGCCTTAACGGCAGTACTCGATGTTAAAGATGACTACTTGGAAGATAATACAGTGAGTATTTTACTTCAACAAAATGTATCGGAAGTATTCGTAGATGCCAGCCTTCATGAATTGGTTCGTAAAGCTTTCGAAGCAATGGACTTTCCGGTTAGTACAGTTCCAACCGAACAGATTAGCTCGGTACGCGATGAAGCGATCATTGTGACCAATCAGACGGAACTTCTTACTAATGGACAAAATGTCTTATTAATCGGTAGGAATGATGAAAGCAGTTCAGAAATCAGTGGAGATATCAGCGTTTCAGAGAACGGATTATTTTCTTTTGCATTACCGAAAGATGTGTATGTAAGCGAACTGTACCCTCCATTTGAAGGGTATGAAACGATTGCATCAGTAGGAGAACATCCCTTCATCCAAGTTTCTCCTGAAGGGAATATTGCTGTTCTTTCTGATGTGCAAATGACAGACTGGCCCTTACATCCATCATTTCCATTATTCCTCTGGAGCGCCAGAGAAGAATTATCGACCGGTGGAAATTATATCGGCACGTTTTCTCCGAACGAACAACGGCCATTAGCAATTGCCACCGCTGAAAATGACGGGTGGGATATCTACTCATTAGCGGGGGAACATATTTCGACCATTTCAGATGGTGGAAAATTTAAAGCTCCAGAAACTCCAGGGCTATACATGATCCGATCCGATGATGAAGAAAAAAGATTTTCAGTCGCTCTCCAACAATCGGAGAAAGAGCTGCTGCCTGGTTCATCGTTCAGAATCGGAGACGCTTCAGGAGAATCAATCGAAGAAACGGTCAACCGCTCAATCGTACCGATATTGCTGTTGGTGATTTTACTTGTAATGGCCGCAGAATGGGAGGTGCAGAGAAGACGTGGATTTACGAATTGATCAGCCGTTATGGCTGCTACTATGTATCCCATTCGCGATTTACTTTATATGGGCTTGGAGAAAAGGGAGAGAGCATTTCCGTCGGGAACACGCTGTTGCCTATGCCTTGCGTGCTCTATCCATCTTATTATTAATTTTTGCAATTACTGGACCTTACCTGCTTCTTCCAGTGAAGGATGAACAAATCTTGTTTGTTATTGACCGATCTGCATCGGCGGCTGGAAATGATGAATGGATCTATGACTGGATAGAAGAAAGTCTGGATAGTAAAAATGCCAATCAATCTGTAGGGGTTTATACATTTGGAGGGAACTTCCAGACAGAGGTCAAATTGTCTGATGAGGTGAAGGAAGTACCGATCTTTTCGGGATTAAGAGAAACCGGTGACACGAATATTGAACAAGCTCTTCAGTTGGCATCGAGTGTAGCAGAGTCTAATAAGGCAACTCGAATTGTTTTGATATCAGACGGCCTTGAGACAAGAGGATCTGTATCGGATGAACTGTTCAGGCTCGCAGGCGGTAATATACAAATAGACACGGTTCCCCTTAAGCAAACGGTTAATGAAGATGTGGCCATAACTTCCTTTGAGACACCTCCCGTTGCATTCGAGGGTGAACAACAGCAGCTGATCGTTGAAGTGGAGTCATCCAGCGAGAAGGAAGGTGAGCTCCTACTACTTCAAAATGACAAATTGCTAATGAAACAAGCTGTCAAAATTGAGCCCGGCACGAATACATACTCATTCAGGCATGCATCTACAGGCAACGGCTTGCTTAAATATGAAGTTCAGTTAATCGTACCGGATGATGGGCTTTTAGAAAATAATAAATTGACGAGCGTGACAACAGTGGAAAGTTCCCCGAGGCTATTAGTTGTTCATGGGAAGGATCGTCAATCCCCAATTCCAGGGATTATTGACGCACAGGTTGTGGAAACAGATATGATTTCTGCAGAGATGCTTCCATATGATCTATCCAATTACTTGGATTATGATGCGATCATCTTCGATAATGTTCCGGGTCATCTTGTAGGTGAACAGAAGATGGGAGTGATTGAACAGGCTGTCAAAAACTTTGGAGTCGGGTTCATGATGGTCGGTGGAGAAAACAGCTTCGGATTAGGGGGCTATTTTAAATCACCGATTGAGAAGCTCCTTCCGGTCGAGATGGAAGTGAAGGGGAAACAACAGCTCCCTTCGTTAGGGATAGTCATCGTGCTTGACCGTTCCGGAAGTATGATGGGTAGTAAACTCGAGTTAGCCAAAGAAGCAGCTGCTCGTTCTGTTGAATTATTACGAGATGGGGACACTTTAGGATTTATAGCTTTCGATGATCGGCCATGGGAAATCATTGAAACAGGTGAACTGACTGACAAGGAAGAAGCGGTCAATCAAATCCTATCAGTCCCAGCTGGCGGTGGAACCGAAATTTACTCGAGCTTGGAAATGGCATTCCAAAATTTGCAGGACCTCAAGTTGCAGCGAAAACACATCATTCTTCTGACGGATGGGCAATCGGCTACTCAAAATGATTACCAGGCTTTGATAGAAGAAGGTTTGGAGCACAATACAACCCTTTCGACAGTTTCGATTGGTCAGGATGCCGATCGAAATCTGCTGGAAATGCTTGCTGAAATTGGTGCTGGGAGATATTACGATGTGCAAGATGAAAGTACAATTCCAGCAATACTTTCAAGAGAAACTGTCATGATTTCAAGGACATACATTGAAGATAATCCGTTCTATCCTGCTATCGGTGGAGATCCTGTATGGACCAGTCTTTTTGACCAAGGGGTTCCACAAATGAATGCGTATATAGCCACCACTGCTAAACAGACTGCTTCCGTTGTGATGGAAAGTGAACAGGAGGACCCGGTTTTGGCGGAATGGATGTATGGTCTTGGTCGTACAATTGCCTATACTTCTGATTCGCCAGGGGCATGGAGTGGCGATTTCGCCCGTTGGGAAAGATGGCCGGATTTATGGAATACAGCAGTCTCTCGATTACTTCCATCGTTTAATGAAATACCATTCGATATCCGCAGATCCGATGATGGTTCCTACATTATACAGGACCCTTCAGGTAATTCCTCCTTCTTGGATGTTGCTGTTGTGAATGAACGCGGAGAAGAAATCGAAGTGATGGCTGAACCGATTGCACCAGGTAAAACAAGAGTCACCATGGAAACCGACCCTGGGCTTGTATTCTTCAGGGTTTCAAATGAATCTGAGGAGGTTTATCAAGCAGGACTATCGGTTCCATATAGCGACGAGTATCGACTCCAGCAGCCCGATGAAGGATTATTAAACCAAATCTCCGAGCGTACTGGGGGGCAGGTACTTGAAGAACCGTCCCAGGCTTTTAGGAACTTGCCTTACGAAAGTGCCGAAAGGCAAAGTATCCAAAAGGCACTCATATTTTCTTCACTCCTATTATTCTTCGTTGATATAACAATCCGGAGATTTGGTTGGAGGAATATTAGAACGATTTCTCAAGTAGTACAAAGAAAAAGAGAACCGGAATCCGTTCAAGAAACATTACATGTAGAACAACTGTTGAAATTGAAAAAGAAAAGATAAAAAAAGGAAATCCGAGAGCATGCCGCTCTTTGGATTTCCTTTTTGCTGTTATAGGGCAGCTATTACTTTTTCTTTTCGCTTATACCAGACGAAAGAAATAGAAAAGCTGATTAACAGGATTAGAGTACCTAAATAATAGGGATATGTCATGTCGATATCGAAGAGGACTCCGGCTAATGCTGGTCCTACCATATTTCCTAAACTCATATAAGCGTTATTCATACCGGCTGCAAAACCTTGTTCAGTCCCGGCAAATTTAGAAATGAGTGTATTGACAGCTGGGCGGATCAATGTGGTAGCTGTCGTGAAAATTGTTGAAACGGTTAGGATTGCCCAAAATTCATTAACAAAAAGGACAGCGAATAGTGATAAGGCAGCCACAACTAAATTGACAAGAATGATTTTAATTTCTCCAAAAATCTTGAAAAGTCTGCTGACAAAAAATGTCTGGACAATGACTCCTGCCAGTCCTCCAAATGTCAAAACAATTGAAATGGTGCCAGGAGAATAGTTGAAATGCTTATCCATATACAACGTAATCGTCGATTGGAAATTCGCCAAACCGAACGAAAAGACGAAAACTACGATCAACAACACAAAATAAGTTGTATGGACGGACCTTTTCATTTGTTGCAAAATATTTTCTTGGACTTTAGGTGCTCCAATTGCTCCCGCTTGTTCTGCAGGTTTAATATTCGGCAAAGCGAAGAAGGAGATGACCGCGGATAGTAATGCTACTGCAGTAGCGATATAAAAAGGGAACTGCAGACTAACATTAGATAAGTACCCGCCTATACCAGGACCGACCATGAAGCCAAGTGAGATTGCAGCACCTAAATAGCTCATTCCTTTTCCCCGGTCCTCATAGGTTGTTACATCGGCTACAAAAGCCATCGTCGGTGGCACTAAGAATGCTGAACCAAGTCCTGTAAAGAAGCGAGCAACGAATAATAGCCAAAGTTCGTCAACCATCCCGAACATTAGTTGTGAGAGGCCGAAAATGACTAATCCGAAGATGATAAGATGTTTTCTTCCATGCTTGTCGGATATATTTCCGGCAATCGGTGAAAAGATGAATTGGGAGAATGAAAGAATGGCAACAAGGAATCCGAGTGCCTGTCCAGCTGCTCCGAAAGTTTCCAAATAACTCGGCATGATCGGTATGATCAGTCCAATTCCGGAAAATGCGATGAACATATTGAACATCAGTACAAATAAGGCAAATTTGTTTGTCTGTTCCGCCACTGTGGGAATCCCTACTTTCTACATGCAATCTATTACAGATACTATCATATACGTAATGGCTTATCCATTTCGATACTCGAAATACAGATATGTTTTAGTTACTTTATAGCCAATCTTACATTTAAACGAATTCAGAAATCATGACATAAAAAATACCCGTTCCACGGTAAGCGGAACAGGTATTAGTATTAGTTCATTTCCATTTTAAAATTCAAGAACAATTCGTTGTAAACACCAAGCATTTCAGGACCCAAGTTTTTGTACACTTCAAGCCGGTCCCGCAGCTCTACTGGCGGATAGAATCTCTCATCGCCTGTTACTTCAGGATCCATCAGCTCGATTGCCGATTTATTCGGAGTTGAATAGCCCACATAATCGGCATTTTGTGCCGCCACTTCAGGATCCAACATGAAGTTAATGAATTTATGTGCGCCTTCAACATTTGCAGCTGTACTCGGAATAATCATGTTATCGAACCAAAGATTCGATCCTTCCTTAGGTACAGAGAATGTGATATCCTCATTGATCCACATCATGTCTGCCGCTTGACCTGACCAAGTGAGAGCGATTGAAGCTTCTTCGTTTCGCATCATTTCAACGATTTCATCGCCAATGATCGCTTTTACATTTGGCGTCAAAGTAGACAGCTTATCGAACGCCTCATTTAACTCGTCTGGATCTGTAGAGTTAAGGGAATATCCGAGACTGTTGAGACCCATTCCAATGACTTCACGTGCAGAGTCAACTATGATGACCTGTCCTTTTAAGGCAGGGTCCCATAAATCTTCCCAGCTTTCAAAAGTTTGCCCTTCTTCTAACAAGGTCGGGTTATAGGCAATTCCAACCGTACCCCAGAAATAAGGGATGGAATATTCATTGCCAGGGTCAAACGGAAGATCTAAGAAGTAAGGATCGATATGCTCCAAATTTGGGATTTTTGATAAATCCAACGGAATAAGAAGATCATTCTCCTTCATCTTCTCAATTGCATACTCGGAAGGCATTGCGACATCATATGACGTACCGCCTTGTTCAATTTTAGTCATCATCGCTTCATTCGAATCGAATGTTTCGTAAATGACCTTTATACCTGTCTCTTCTTCAAACCGATCTACCAATTCCGGATCGATGTATTCGCCCCAGTTGTAAACCGTGATTGTATCATTACTGCCAGCTTTACCTGAGCCTTTATTCAGTTCCGAATTGACATAGAACAGAACTGCACAGACAGCGGCAATTACTATAACCGATCTAATAAGGTCTTTCATTTCTTAACCCCCATTCCTACAGGGTTTTTAATGCGTTGGTTGAATGCGTAATACACAATGACCAAGATCAATGTCACTATAAAAATAATTCCTGATAGAGCATTGACCGTCAATGAGATTCCGGCACGTGCCATTGAATAGATTTCCACTGAAAGTGTGGAGAACCCGTTTCCTGTCACAAAGAAAGTTACGGCAAAGTCATCAAGGGAATATGTAAGGGCCAATAGGAAACCTGCATAAATTCCGGGTTTGATGAAAGGCAATATAACTCTTGTCAAAATATCACGGTTCGTAGCTCCTAAGTCACGAGCTGCATCGATAAGTGAAGAACTCATTTCTTGGAGTTTCGGTAAGACCATCAATACAACGATCGGTACACTAAATGCGATATGGGAAATTAGTACGGAAGCAAATCCAAGCTTCACACCGACCGCTGTAAATAAAATCAGGAAGGATGCCCCAATGATGACATCCGGACTTACGATTAACACGTTGTTCAGGGACAACAATGTAGTTCGCATGCTTTTGTTCCGGATATAAATGATTCCCAAGGCACCCAATACACCTAAAATTGTAGATAGAAGACCTGATAGTAGGGCAACCAAAATTGTATTAATCAGAATGATGATTAGCCGTGTATCTTGGAATACCGCAACATAGTGCTCTAATGTGAATCCTTCAAAGCTGGACATCGTTCCATTGCTATTGAACGAATAAAAGATCAAGTAAAAGATTGGCACGTATAAAATGAGAAAGATGAGCGCCAAAAAGATTTTTGATAGATTATTTAATCTTCCCATTAATGGACGCCCCCTTGTCTCGTTGGTTTGTAATGATCATGATGACAACCATGAAAATGATTAAGAATACGGCGATAGTCGAACCCATTCCCCAGTTTTGTGTGACGAGGAACTGTTGTTCAATTGCTGTACCGAGTGTAATGACTTTATTCCCAGCGATCAAACGAGTGATCATGAAGAGGGATAGGGCAGGGATAAAGACAACTTGAATCCCGGATTTCACACCGTTCATCGTTAATGGGAGAATGACCTTTTGGAACGTTGTCCAAGGTGATGCACCTAAGTCACGTGATGCATCAATTAGAGCTGGATTCAATTTATCCAATGCATTGAAAATCGGCAAAATCATAAACGGAATAAAGATATACACCGACACGAAAATGAAACTGAAGTCAGTGAATAGAATTTGCTTTGAACCGATTCCGATTGCATCAAGGAAAGCGTTGATCGGCCCGTACAAGCCAAAAATTCCGATGAAGGAATAGGTTTTGAGCAAAAGGTTGATCCAAGACGGAATGATAATTAATAGAAGCCATAATTGCTTATGTTTTGTCTTAGTCAACAAGTAAGCCGTCGGATACGCAATGATCAGCGAAATGAGTGTGATTAAGAATGCGTACCAAAACGAGCTAAGAGTTAGTTTCAAATAGACCGAAGTGAAGAAGTTCTTGTAGTTATCCAAAGTGAACTGGCCGCTGATGTCGAAAAACGAATAGTAAGCTACTAACAGAATAGGAGCGACGACGAACAGGACCATCCATGCTAAATATGGGACGAGATAGAAGGTGCGTGTCGTGTTCGTCTTCATGGGCGTCCTGCTCCGTAAGATTCCAATCGTTTGTCGAACTCTTCTTCAGTTTCGTTCAATCTCATAACATGAATCGCTTCAGGATCAAAGTCCAGTCCGATTTTGGAACCGACATCTGCTTTTTTCGTCGAATGGACGAGCCACTCATTGCCGTCTTCGTCATAAGTGGACAACTCATAGTGAACACCACGGAATAATTGTGTATCTACTTTAACTGACATTTTTCCGGAATCGATAGAAGTGATTTCAAGGTCTTCCGGTCGGATGACGATATCCACTTTCTCATTAGGATTCAACCCTTGGTCGACACATTCAAATGTCTTGCCGGCAAATTGAACTTTATAATCTTCGACCATGACTCCAGGAACGATATTCGATTCACCGATGAAGTCTGCCACAAAACGGTTGATCGGCTCATCATAAATATCAATTGGTGTACCGGATTGTTGGATGGAACCTTCATTGATCACAAAAATTTCGTCGGACATCGCAAGCGCTTCTTCTTGGTCGTGCGTGACGAATATGAAAGTTTTTCCAAGGCGTTGCTGCAACTCTCTAAGTTCATACTGCATTTCAGTACGAAGCTTCAAGTCAAGTGCAGATAGCGGTTCATCTAAAAGAACGATTTCAGGATCATTAATAATGGCACGAGCAATCGCAACACGTTGCCTTTGACCACCTGACATTTCTGCGATTTCACGATTTTCGAATCCAGTCAAGTTGACGAATTTCAACGCTTCTTTTACACGTTTATCGATTTCGTCCTTTTTCACTTTCTTTGTGCGAAGACCGAATGCAATATTTTCATAAACATTCAAGTGAGGGAACAGGGCATAGTCCTGGAACACTGTATTTACTTGGCGATCATTCGCAGGAACATGGTTGATCTTTTGGCCATCGAAATAGATATTGCCTTCAGTCGGTTCGATGAATCCGGCAATTAGTCGTAGAATGGTAGTTTTACCGCATCCAGATGGGCCTAATAGCGTGTAAAACTTACCGCGTTCCAATTCAAAACTAACATTTTTTAATACAGTTGTTTCGTCATCGTATTTTTTCGTGACGTTTTCAAAACGGATAATCGGTTGTGCAGTCATTTTGACCTCCTGTTTCATAAATAGGATAGAGTTGCGACTATAATGAGTTCTGTTGTACCATGATGCGAATTGGATAGCTTGTGATTGTCAGAAGCTTCGTAGTACATGGCCTCTCCAGCTTCAGCGATAAAGTGCTGCTTGCCCAAGTCCAGACGAACACTTCCTTTTAAGACGTAAATAAAGGTTTCTGAGAGGGAGGGCTCAAATTCCTTGAATTCTCCTTCATCTTCAAATGTGAGGAAAACCGGCTCCATTTCTTTTTCATTGGATTCCGGTACAAGCCATTGAAGCTTATAATGCTTTTCTTCATCCTCGAAAATGGTCATTTCGTCCTCTGTGTAAATCACTTTCTGATCGTCTTCTTCTTCATCGAAAAAGTCTTTAGGAGTAGAACCCAATACTTCCAGTATGGAAAAGAGTGTTTCAATGGAAGGCGAGTTCAAGTCTCGTTCAAGCTGCGATATGTATCCTTTGCTCAAGTCGGTGCGTTCGCCAAGCTCCTCTTGTGTAAGGCCTTTTTTTAGCCGGAGCTTTTTGATCTTTTTACCGATTTGCATGTAAACAGCTCCTCTAAGAGTTTATCTATTGTAAACTCCAAGTAAGAAAAGTTTAGTTTTACCTTACTTTAAGTTTACTATTAGCGGTTTTTATTATACAAAAAGATAAAGATAAATCAAGGACTTTTTAGAAAAAAACATAAATTTAATAGAAAGTCGATGCGTTCGAAGTCGGCAAGAAAAATAAAAGGGCCATAAGTAGCCCTTTAGAAATGCTTATGAAGTTTCTTAATAATCTTTAATCGGAGCCATCGAACAATGGTTACGACAAAGAGAGATATGGATAATAAAATCCCTACAGCAGCGGTTAACAGAGTAATCCATTCCATAAAGTTATAGTTTTGAATGGCCGACCAGCCGGTTTGCCCCTTCCAATCTTCAATGACTAAATTCATGCCGACAATTCCAGAGATGACTGTAAATACAGTGAGCATGAATAGTAATTGATTTTGCCGTTCAGCTGCAATATTTTCTTGGTTCTGATACAGCTCGTGAAGCGTGCCTTTCACTTCTGCATACAAATCATCGATATGAAAGGTTCTTAAAAATATTTTAGAGAGTTCTTTTCCTTCAGTCCTGGCACTTACCTCCCCAAAATAATAACGAGAAGAAAAGATCGTAATGAGTTCAATCAGATCTCTAATATAGTCCTCATCCTTATTCCACTCCAAATCACTATACTCAAAAGATAAGCGGAGGAGCATGACCCGGTAAAAGTAATGAAGGATGAGATTATAGTAATGGGTGCCCATGTACTGAGAAAGCTGCCGCTCCGACTCTTCAATCGGATTGCGTGAAACTTTGATATGGGCGTGTTCAGTCGTTACCGTGTAGGTATACGGTGCCCACCGGTCATGAATATGTTCTTGATAGAAACGGTCAATATAGTCCTTATTAGTTGTAGAGAGATAAGGTTTCCCTTGAGGATCCCGTCCGTCAAGATGGCCCATCCGATACAAGCTTGTTGGGTCTAATTCTTCGTTGTCTCCAGAGAAAAGGAAACCAGTAACAAACATGCGCTCATCCTCGAAATAAGGAAGACTTCCGAAGTAACCGCGCAACTTCTGATTATCGATAATATAGTCTTTAATGTCAGGGCATAAATAATCAAACAGAAAAGTATGGCCGTTTTCATAGCTTTTACCTTCTGTTGTCACAATAGTAGCGCCCTTTTCTTCCTTTAATTTGGGTTCTGCTACACGCATGTAATTCATAAAGTTCAATACATCCGACAATTCTTTTTCTTTACTCGTTAGTTCTGTACGCATCGTAAGAAAGGCTATGCCAAATGGACAAAAGAAGACATCTACACTTTCTACTTTAAATGGATAGGAGAATCCATTTACTTCTAGTTTGAATGATTTCCTGATTCTTTTTGAAAATCGATGGAAACCATACATATCAAAATTCTTCGGAAATAGCTTTTGTTGTACGTAAGGAAGAAAATATTGATCCAGCTCTTCGTTTAATACTTTAACCTGATTACCGTAGTATTCATCTTCTAATTGGTTATTATCTAAATTAAAGAAGGTATATCCTTTGTTTTGTAACAAGTCACCTAACTCTTGCAAGTATTTTTGTTGATAGGCAAAAGGAAGGATATAGGACATGTACGCTTCTTTAATTACCATTGGCTTTAAATCTGCTCTCAGCATTGTAAAACCTCCAAGGAGACGTTGTTCTTTTGTTCAAATATGGTAAAATTGACCCTAAAGGAGGGAAGGCAATGGCCAAAAAACTTTATATGTACTTAAATCCGTTATTCCGGAAAAAAAGTGATTCTCCGTTAAAGGAGAAAGTGGTGGAAGGTGTATTTTTGCTGCAAAATCGCAAGGTCATCGAGTATTCAGAGATGTTTGACCACTGCAGCCATTGTCTTGAACCGTTAGTTTACAGTGAGCTCTATGATTCGACATACTGTACTGAATGTAATCAGTGGAGTGAAGAACCTTGTGAGGATGAAGATTGCGAATATTGTTCTAAACGTCCGCCTCGGCCATTATGGACGGATCAGTTTTAGGGATATTATCAGTTTTCCCTGCATACATACGTCTAAACATGCACAATTGTTTTCTCCATAGTCAGTCCCCCGCATACAATAAGTAGCGGGGATTTTTTTATTGAAGGAGGAAATTCCATTAAACTTCGTCAATCATTACCTGAACTGATAGGAGAGACCCTATGGCTGAACGGGGCGGTTACTACAAAAGAGTTAATAGGGGATCAGCCATGCATCGTCCATTTCTGGTCCGTCAGCTGCGATTTGTGCACTGACGTGATGCCGGAATTCAATCGACTCCGGAATAAGTATCGGAACGCTATGAATGTAGTGGCCGTTCATATGCCGAGAGCAAAAGGAGACAAAGACTTACAGGACATCGAACGTTCCGTGAAAAAGTACGGGATGACTCAGCCGGTCTTTGTGGATAATAACTTACATCTGACGAAACAGTTTGGAAATCAGTTTGTTCCGGCTTATTACTTATTCGACCGCAATGGAAAACTCCGGCACGTGCAAGCAGGTGGCGGGGGCATGAACCTTTTGGAGATGCGAATCAAACGATTATTGGAAGAATCGAGGCGTTAAATTTTCTCTCTACAAGGTGCTTTCACAAGTGGAAGACTTGTGATAAACTAGCCCCATTCGGTGTGAACGGGGGTATTGGCGTTGAAAAAGGAATTTGTAGTAATCGGGCTTGGTCGTTTTGGCGGAAGCTTAGTAAAAGAATTGATTGACCAAGGCGCCGATGTTTTGGCAATAGACAAGTTTTCCGAAAGGGTGGATGATTATGCCTCAATTGCCACACAAGCAGTCATCGCCGATACGACAGATGATAATGTATTAAAGTCCTTAGGATTACAGAATTTCGAGCATGTCATTGTGGCCATTGGGGAAGATATACAATCGAGCATTTTGACAACCATCATGCTGAAAGAAATCGGTGTGAAACAAATTACGGTGAAGGCTCAAAATGACTACCATGAAAAGGTATTGAAAAAAATTGGGGCGGACCACGTCATTCATCCGGAGCGGGATATGGCAAGGAGACTCGCGACAAGTATCATGTCAAACACGATTCTCGATTTTATCGAGCTTTCAGACGAACATTCCATTGCGGAAATCCGGGCAAATGAAATTTTAGCAGGGCACACACTCGGAGACTTGGATGTGCGCGCTAAATATGGCTTGAACATTGTTGCGATTAAGCGTGATGATCAAATCATTGTTTCGCCACAAGCCCAGGAAGAGATCAAATCTGATGATTTATTAATTCTAATTGGCGGAGACGCCGACATTACTCGCTTCGAGAAAAAGGCTTTGCATTGATTTCACTGTTTTAGTTGTGCCTATCGTATGAAAATTGTAAAGGACTCAATCCCATTAGGAGTGAGTCCTTTATTTTTGTCATCGAGTAAAACAGAAATTTAAGCTTCAGGCGGACGCTTTCCGCGGACTCGCGCCAAGCTTAGGCCGATAGGATGTCGGTCATGGATGCGTTGCCGCACGATGCGGCGCACTTAGCATCCCATCTTTTATTCGCCTGCGGGGTCTCGGACTGTCTCGCTGTCGGGCCCATCATGATTCCAAACAATTAAGTTTGTCTACAGTCTAAAAGAACCCAATCCATTAGTCTGGATTGGGTTCTTTAAACGTTTTATACTTCCATCACAATCGGTAAGATCATTGGACGACGTTTTGTTTTTTCGAACAAATATGGTCCTAACACATCGGAAATCTCGTTTTTGAGTTCCGACCATTGCGTGTCCTTACCTTGGACTGAACTTTTCAAATGTCTATTAAGCATTTGCTGTGCTTCATTGATCATCATTCCTGATTCACGCATATAGACAAATCCTCGTGAAATCAGGTCCGGCCCTGAAACAATTTTGTTTGCTTCTTTGTCAACACTGACAACAACGATCACAAGACCTTCCTCAGAAAGAATCCGACGATCTCGTAATACGATATTTCCGATATCACCAATTCCGCTGCCATCGATGTAAACATCGCCTGCTGGGACTCTGCCCGCAACTTGAGCGTCGTTGGAACTTAAAGCCAAGACATCGCCATTTTCCATGACGAATGAATTTTCAATTGGAACTCCAACATCTTCAGCAAGATGCGTATGGATTTTCAACATACGGTATTCACCGTGTATTGGCATAAAGTATTTAGGTTTGATTAACCGCAGCATCAGCTTTTGTTCTTCTTGGGAACCATGTCCGGAAGTATGGATGTTGTTCAACGGTCCATAAATCACTTCTGCACCCGCTCTGAAAAGAAGATTGATGATCCGGTTTACACTCGTATTATTTCCTGGAATCGGGTTGGAAGAAAATACGACGGTATCTCCAGGTTGAATCTGGATCTGGCGATGTGTTCCGTTAGCAATCCTTGAAAGGGCAGCCATCGGTTCACCTTGGCTTCCTGTACATAAAATCATGACTTCGTTAGCAGGAAGTCTATTTAATGTTTGGGCATCGATGAATGTGTCTTTCGGTGCATTAATATAACCCAGTTCATGCCCGATATTAATGGCATTGTCCATACTGCGTCCAAATACGGCGATTTTTCTGCCGTGTTTCACTGCTGCGTCCGTAACTTGCTGAACACGATAAATGTTAGACGCGAATGTTGCAAAGATGATCCGTCCATCTACTTTACGGAACACTTCATCAATACTTTCTCCGACCTTACGTTCAGACATCGTAAAGTTAGGAACTTCAGCATTCGTACTATCAGAAAGAAGACACAGTACACCTTCTTTTCCGATTTCAGCCATCTTTGTTAAGTTGGCCGGTTCACCGACAGGAGTGAAGTCAAATTTGAAATCGCCTGTATGGACGATGTTCCCAGGCGGTGTCTTGACGACAACTGCATAGGAATCAGGAATACTATGGGTTGTCCGGATAAAGCTGACTGAAGTTTTACGGAACTTGATGACATCATCTTCATTAATAACCGTCATCTTCGTCTGACGAAGCAGCCCGTGTTCTTCAAGCTTATTGCGCAATAGCCCAAGTGCAAGTTTTCCACCGTAAACAGGCATATTCACTTGTTTAAGGAGATAAGGAATACCTCCGATATGGTCTTCGTGACCATGTGTAATGAAAAGTCCCTTAATCTTATCCGCATTTTTCACCAAATAAGAATAATCCGGGATGACATAATCGATGCCAAGTAGATCATCTTCAGGAAATTTGATGCCTGCATCGATTACGATAATCTCGTCCTGAAATTGGACAGCGTACGTATTTTTGCCGATTTCACCCAGTCCGCCAAGTGCGAAAACGGCCGCTTGATCATTTTTTACAAATTTCATATGGATTATATGTTCTCCACTTTATAGTTTGGACTTGCTTGCTCATACTCTAAATGATTCCCCTCAAGCAGCGAGATATACTCGATGTTGTATGGGCGATCTTTTAGCTTGTGACGTACTTCCCGTTCGGAAGATGCTTCGATGTACAGAGTTTTCGTGTTTTCGCGAACTGGAACTTCATGTACATTTTCTTGGTAATAAACTTTGTAAATCATGTCTTATGCTCCTTTTGCACGTTCAAGTTTGAACTCATATCCTTTATATTATCACGCTGTTGTCTTAAAATAAAGAAAAGCCCCCCAATACTTGGGAGGCTAACAGTCACGCAATCGATTTCTTTCCGAGGATGCCATTGAGCCGTTTCAATAGTTTCTTTTTCCAACGTTTCATCATGGCACATCACTCCTTATATCCATTATATAGTATTTTGAATCTTTCGTAAAGATATTTTTGGAAATTTTACAATCACTCGGAATCAACGATATCTTTCATTTATAGTATGCAACTTTTATAGGAAGGGATGTAAAAATGGGAAAAATTCTTTTTATAGATGTAGATGGAACATTATACGATACTAATAAATCATTGCCGGAATCTGCTAAAACGGCTATTTGGAAGGCTAAGCATAATGGACATTTAGTTGCCATTTCTACAGGCAGGGCACCATTCATGATCGAGCCGGTTCTAAAGGAATTAGAAATTGATTCATACGTTTGTTTCAATGGACAGTATGTAGTTTTGAAAGGTGAGGTCATCCATACCGGTGCAATCGAAAAAGAATATTTAGGTGAAGTTACAAGATTTGCAGGAGAACAGTCTCATCCACTTGTCTATTTAGACGAAAAGAAAATGGTATCTTCTATAGAAGAGCATCCTGATGTAGAGACAGGAATTTCAAGCTTGAAGTTTCCATATCCTGAAGTAGATGAAACTTATTTTGAGAATCATCCAGTATTTCAAACTCTCATTTTTTGTACAGCAGAGGAACAGTTACAGTATGAGCGATCATTCCCTCATTTGAAGTTTGTCCGCTGGCACCCGGTTTCTTGTGATGTATTGCCTGAAGGTGGTTCCAAAGCGAAAGGGATGCAAGTACTGTTGGATAGAGTAGGAATGAGCATGGATGATGCAATTGCTTTCGGTGATGGGCTGAATGACGTAGAAATGTTAGATGCTGCTGGTATTGGTGTAGCAATGGGAAATGCTCTTCCAGAAGTGAAAGAGCGTGCAGATTATATTGCAGAACATGTAAATGCAGGCGGACTTGCAAAAGCTATGCATGAATTGAAATTAATCTAAAGTTTAACCGATTAAAGACTGCCACGTCGCGATGACATGGCAGTCTTACATTTTATTTCGTTTCAAGAGGTGAAGCGTCAGGTATTTCTGAGAAGGGGTTGACGGGATTGATGTGATCATAGAACATTATCCCATTTAAATGGTCGAGCTCATGTTGAAATGCGACGGCCGGAAGTCCTTTTAGACGTAACTTTAATTCATTGCCTTCAATGGTATGGAATTTAACAGTAATGCGTTTGTAGCGAGGTACATATCCAGGAACTTCCCGATCCACCGATAGACAACCCTCGCCACCCGACAAATACGTTTTTTCTACAGAATGGCTAACAATTTTCGGGTTTAGAGCAACAAAACTTAGAAACTGGCCGTCATCATCAGGCATATGCAACGCAAACATCCGCTTACTGACATTCACTTGGGGAGCAGCTAAACCGATGCCTCCTCTTAGACCATACTTTTCAGCAATTTCATCGTCCTGACTATTTTTTAAATATGTTAACATGTCCTCAGCCAATTGGCGGTCATCGGCTGACAAAGGAAGCTCTACTTCAGCTGCGACTTGGCGCAACACGGGATGTCCTTCTCGTACAATGTCGTCCATTAATATCATCTGGACCCTTCCTTTCTAAACTTATTCCACTAATAGTATAAATGAAATATGGCTTTCTAAGCAGTACTTTTGTTTCTGTTGAAATCGTAATCTATAAAAGATATAGTAGAACGGGAAAATAGGAGGGTATGCAGGCATGAACAGAATCATCATCATCAGCCTTTTTTCATTCATCTTACTACTTTCGGGCTGCAGTTTTGGCACATCAACAGAGTCATCGTTAAATGATGTCTTGTCGAAAGTATATGAGGATGAGGAAGGGTATAGGACGGCGCAAGAGCAACTAAGTGAACTGGAGAAAAATGAGCAAACCTCCTTCAAGGAAATGATGGAACTGACGCAGGAGCAAAAAGAAGAGTTGTCCGCAAAAGTCAGTGAAATGGAGACTTCTCTTGAAGAGCGTTTGAAGCTTATTTCAGCTGAGGAAGAATCGATCAATCAAGCCGAGGAAACGTTCAAAGAAATAGATGGAGTAATTGAACAGGCAGAGGAAGAAGACGTAAAAGGTATTCTTCAAGATATGAAAGCCGAGATGACTGAACGATTTTCCATGCATGAAGAATTCATAAAACAATATGAACAACTATCAGAACTGCAACGATCGCTTTATGCGATGCTGGCGGACAATCAGACAGAGATGCCGGCACTTCAGAACAAGGTAAAAGAAGTAAATGTTCAGAATGATGCAGTACAAAAAGTGATTGCTCAATTTAATGAGCATACAAAAATATTCAATGATTTAAAAAATGAAGTGTATGAAAAGTTTAATGGGGAAAAGAATGAATAAAGGATAGACGGTCTGGAACTAGACCGTCTATTATTTTTGTAGTGATACAGATGTTTTGTTGTATTAATACAGAATTAAATTATTTGAAATTTCCCACTTGGATGACAACCTTTATGCAATAGAGATAGCCTGATTGACCACGCTTTCAAAGTGGCGTATACTGATGAGTGTTTAGAATAATTGTATCAATGAATACAACTGAAATTCCTAATACAGTTAACAAAGGAGAGGTGTAGAAATGGCTGCTAAAAAAACTAAGCAGATTGATCCGGAAAAAGTACTCAAAACGATCGAAGAACAGTTTGAAATGTTCCAGATCTTAAATGAAGAAGGGGAAGTCGTAAATCCGGATGCGGTTCCTGATCTAACAGATGAAGAATTGGTTGAATTGATGAGCCGTATGGTCTATACGCGGATTCTTGACCAACGTTCGATTTCACTTAATCGTCAAGGTCGTCTTGGATTCTACGCACCAACAGCTGGACAAGAAGCATCTCAATTGGCATCTCATTTCGCTTTGGAAAAAGAAGATTTCATTCTTCCGGGTTATCGTGATGTTCCACAAATCGTTTGGCATGGTTTGCCGTTATGGCAAGCATTCTTGTTCTCCCGCGGGCATTTCGTCGGGAACCAGATACCGGAAGGCGTGAACGTTCTGCCTCCGCAAATCATTATCGGTGCACAATATATCCAAGCAACAGGAGTAGCGCTCGGTATTCAGAAGCGTGGTACTAAAGCTGTTGCAGTCACATACACAGGAGACGGCGGTTCTTCACAAGGTGATTTCTATGAAGGGATCAACTTTGCAGGTGCATTCAATGTGCCGGCAATTTTCTTCGTGCAAAATAACCAATACGCTATTTCGACACCGCGTGAACTTCAAACATCGGCGAAAACAATCGCTCAAAAAGCGGTTGCTGCCGGAATTCCCGGAGTATTAGTTGATGGTATGGATCCACTTGCTGTATATGCTGCTACTAAAGATGCAAGGGAACGTGCTGTAAACGGTGGAGGACCAACGCTGATTGAGACGATCTGTTACCGTTTTGGACCACATACTATGGCAGGGGATGACCCGACTCGTTATCGTACATCTGATACAGATTCTGAATGGGAAAAGAAAGACCCTCTCGTTCGTTTCCGTAAATACATGGAAGGCAAAGGAATCTGGAACGAAGAGAAAGAAAACGAAGTAATCGAACGTGCAAAAGAGGAAATTAAGGAAGCGATTAAGAAAGCGGATGCTACACCTAAACAAAAGGTGACTGATTTGATTAACATCATGCATGAAAGTGAACTTCCATTAAATTTAAAAGAGCAATTAGAAATTTATACAGCGAAGGAGTCGAAGTAACCGATGGCACAAATGACGATGATTCAAGCCATTACGGATGCTCTCCGAACAGAGCTTAAAAATGATGAAAACGTCCTCGTCTTCGGTGAAGATGTCGGCGTAAACGGAGGAGTTTTCCGTGCTACGGAAGGGCTTCAAAAAGAATTTGGCGTAAACCGGGTATTTGATACTCCATTAGCAGAGTCAGGTATAGGCGGACTTGCGGTTGGTTTATCGGTCCAAGGTTTCCGTCCAGTTCCTGAAATACAATTTTTCGGATTTGTCTATGAAGTGATGGATTCAATCAGTGGACAACTTGCACGTATGCGTTACCGTAGTGGCGGCGTGTTCAATATGCCAGTTACCATCCGTTCTCCATTTGGCGGAGGGGTACACACTCCGGAGATGCACGCAGACAGTTTGGAAGGTCTCGTAGCTTCTCAGCCTGGATTGAAAGTGGTTATTCCTTCAACACCTTACGATGCAAAAGGACTTTTAATTTCATCCATCCGAGATAATGATCCGGTTATTTTCCTTGAGCATATGAAACTGTATCGTTCATTCCGCCAAGATGTGCCTGAAGAGGAATACACAATTCCATTAGGAAAAGCGGATGTGAAACGTGAAGGTAAAGACTTGTCGATTATCACTTATGGTGCAATGGTGCATGATAGCATTAAAGCTGCAGAAGAATTAGAGAAGGAAGGCTTTTCTGTTGAAGTAGTGGACCTTCGAACTGTTCAACCATTAGACATTGAGACAATCATCGGTTCTGTTGAAAAAACTGGCCGTGCAATTGTTGTTCAAGAAGCTCAAAAACAAGCAGGTATTGCAGCGAATGTTGTAACCGAAATCATGGAACGAGCAATTCTTAGCTTAGAAGCTCCAGTACTGCGTGTGACGGCTCCGGATACTGTATATCCGTTCTCACAAGCTGAGGAAGTTTGGCTTCCAAATTCAAAAGATATTGTAGAAACTGCTAAAAAAGTGTTGACGTTCTAATTTAGAAAAAAGAAAGGGTGAAAAATGTGGCATTCGAATTTCGTTTACCAGATATCGGTGAAGGAATCCACGAAGGGGAAATCGTTAAATGGTTTGTAAAACCAGGCGACAAAATCTCTGAGGATGATGTCCTTCTTGAAGTTCAAAATGACAAAGCAGTAGTTGAAATTCCATCGCCTGTAACAGGAACTGTACAGGAAGTATTAGTCGGTGAAGGGACAGTTGCTGTTGTTGGAGATGTACTTGTCCGAATCGATGCGCCAGGTTACGAGGATATGCAATTCAAAGGCGGGTCTTCTGAAGGTGAATCCAAGACAGAAGCTCAAGTCCAATCTTCAATGGAATCCGGTCAAGAAATCGATAAAAAACCAGTACCTGAAGCGGAAACAGATCAGAAAACTGGTGCTGGAAATGTTCCAGAAGATAATTCTGATCAACCGACGGATCAGCGCGTAATCGCAATGCCTTCAGTACGTAAGTTTGCTCGTGATTCCGGAGTAGATATCCGTCAAGTGACGGGCTCAGGGAAAAATGGCCGCGTATTGAAAGAAGATATTGAAGCATTCAAGAACGGCGGACAAGCAGTAGATCAAGCATCAGTCGAAAATGCTCAGCAAGCTGAAGCGGTAGAAGAAAAGTCTGCTAAACCGTCTGTACCAGTATTTGAAGGCGAATTCCCAGAAACAAGAGAAAAAATGTCTGGAATCCGAAAAGCGATTGCAAAAGCGATGGTTCATTCCAAACATACAGCTCCTCATGTTACATTGATGGACGAAGTAGACGTAACAGAATTGGTTGCGCATCGCAAAAAGTTCAAGGAAATGGCAGCAGAAAAGAATATCAAGCTTACGTACTTGCCATATGTGGTAAAGGCGTTAGTTAGCACACTGCGTGAGTTCCCTGACTTGAACCGTTCCCTTGACGATGAAGCAGGAGAAATTGTTCAAAAACATTATTACAATATCGGAATTGCTGCAGATACGGAAAAAGGGCTGTTAGTTCCTGTGATCAAGCATGCAGACCGCAAATCTGTATTTTCAATTTCTGATGAAATTAATTCTCTCGCGACAAAAGCACGTGAAGGCAAATTAGCTCCGAATGAAATGAAGGGGGCTTCTTGCTCAATCACGAATATCGGTTCTGCAGGTGGCCAGTGGTTCACCCCGGTCATTAACCATCCGGAAGTTGCTATTTTGGGAATTGGTCGAATTTCAGAAAAACCTGTCGTGAAAAATGGTGAAATTGTAGCCGCTCCTGTGTTAGCATTATCATTGAGCTTTGACCATCGGATGATCGATGGTGCGACTGCCCAACATGCGTTAAATCATATTAAGCGTTTGTTAGGCAATCCAGAACTTTTATTAATGGAGGCGTAAAATCATGGTAGTTGGAGATTTCCCGATTGAAACAGACACTCTTGTCATCGGTTCAGGTCCCGGAGGCTATGTAGCGGCAATCCGTGCTGCACAAACCGGTCAAAAAGTGACAATTGTTGAGAAAGAATATATTGGTGGGGTTTGCTTGAACGTCGGATGTATCCCATCCAAGGCCCTTATTTCTGTAGGGCACCGTTTTGAGCAGGCAAAACATTCCGATGTCATGGGGATCACTGCTTCTGATGTAACAATCGATTTCTCAAAAGCACAGGAATTCAAGAACAGCGTCGTTAAAAAATTGACTGGCGGAGTAGAATCCTTGCTTAAAGGCAACAAAGTTGAAATTGTAAGTGGCGAAGCATACTTCGTTGATGCGAATACTGTACGTGTTATGGATGAAAATTCAGCACAAACTTACAAATTCAAAAATGTAATTATTGCTTCAGGATCTCGTCCTGTAGAAATCCCTACGTTCAAATACTCTAAACGTGTCTTGAACTCTACTGGAGCATTGAACTTGCCGGAAGTACCTAAGAAATTGGTATTGATCGGCGGCGGTTATATCGGAACTGAGCTTGGTACTGCTTTTGCCAACTTAGGGTCTGAGGTAACAATCATCGAAGGCGGCAAGGATATCTTGGCTGGATTCGAAAAACAAATGACTCAAATCGTTAAAAAAGGCCTGAAAGCAAAAGGTGTAGAAGTGGTTGTAAATGCATCTGCTAAAGGCGTAGAAGAATCTGACACAGGTGTGGTAGTCACTTATGAAGCAGGCGGAGAAGAGAAGAAAGTCGAAGCCGACTACGTATTAGTGACTGTAGGCCGTCGTCCAAATACGGATGAAATGGGTCTTGACGCTGTTGGTGTAACAGTTGGCGAACGTGGTTTGATCGAAGTGGATAAACAATGCCGCACAAACATTCCGAACATCTATGCAATTGGTGACGTTGTTGCGGGTCCTCAATTGGCTCACAAAGCTTCTTACGAAGGTAAAGTTGCAGCAGAAGCGATTGCTGGTATGTCATCTGTCGTTGACTACTTGGCGATTCCTGCAGTTTGCTTCACTGATCCGGAACTTGCTACAGTCGGTCTATCCGAAGAGCAAGCGAAGGCAGAAGGCTATGATGTGAAAGCTGACAAGTTCCCATTTGGCGCAAACGGCCGTGCATTGGCGTTAAATGCTACAGACGGATTTGTTAAATTAGTAGCAAGAAAAGAAGATGGCTTGCTATTGGGTGCTCAAATCGTCGGTCAAGGCGCATCTGACATGATCGCTGAACTTGGCTTAGCTATTGAAGCTGGAATGACTGTAGAAGATATTGCCATGACAATCCATGCTCACCCTACATTGGGCGAGATTGCAATGGAAGCTGCAGAAGTGGTTATGGGTCATCCAATCCATATCTTGAAAAAATAATAGGCTATAAGAAAAGGTTCCGGATTGATTTCAATTTCAATTCCGGAACCTTTTTTTGTTTCTGTAGAGGTGTAGTGCCCCGCAATTGGAGTCGTTTATTCCGCAATATGGAACGCAGTAACCGCAATATGACGGGCAAGCATTGGAAACTTTAATGGGGTCCATAGATTTGTGCACCGCAATTTGCTCCATTTATTCCGCAATACACGAGGTAATCTCCGCATTATAGACCATAGTTCCCGCAATATAACCTGAAGTTCCCGCAATACCTCCAATTTGACCTGAGGAAACCGAACCTCATTATGCCAAAGGACTATTTCCAGCCATTCATATCGAACCTGAGTCATTCGATGAATCTTTCTTCTTATTTTTACTGTATTCATGTATCCTTCGTTGTTTCATAGATTCCTTGCATGATAGAATGACAGGGAAAGGGTGCGATCCATCATGATAAACAAACAACTTAGTTGCTTATTGGCTTTAAGTTTAGTCCTTGCTGCTTGTTCAGCCAATGAAGTGAATGAACAAACACCGGTAGAGGAAAATCCTGAAAAGATTGAGGTTTCCAAAGATGTAAGTGATGAAATCGAAAATCCGGTAGATGAACCAGGGATTGAAGAAGAGCCCGAAGAAACAGAGGAACCGGCTGAACCAGAACCTCTCTATGAAATTAGCGAAGCCAATTGGACATTAAAGCCCATTTCAAATGCCAATCCAAAGGCTGTACTATTAACAATTGATGATGCTCCAGATCGTTATGCTCTGGAGATGGCACAGACTTTGAAAGAGCTGAATGCCCCTGCAATATTTTTCGTGAATGGCCATTTCTTGGACACGGAAGAAGAGAAGAGTGTTCTAAAACAGATCCATGATCTTGGTTTTCCTATTGGCAATCATACATATTCACACCCAAATTTGAAACAATTGAACGAAACTGAACAGTCTACTGAAATAGTGAAATTGAACGATACGGTTGAGAGTATACTTGGAGAGCGACCCGTCTTTTTCAGAGCACCTTTTGGCGCGAATACGGATTATAGCCGTCAATTAGCTAAAGATGAAAATATGCTGGCGATGAACTGGACGTATGGCTATGATTGGGAGAAGGAGTACCGGGATTCAGCTTCCTTGATCGAGATCATGGTACATACGCCGTATTTAACAGATGGCGCTATTCTTTTGATGCATGATCGTCAATGGACTGCTGAAGCTTTACCTGGGGTTGTAGAGGGCTTAAGGGCTTCTGGATATGAACTGATTGATCCCGCAACGATTAAAGGAATTGAACAAAAATGATAAAAGCTGTCCAGCAGGATTATTACTACTGGACAGCTTTTTCATTACCAAATCGGTTTTTGTTCTTTAATTACATGTAAATTCTTTAATGTGTCATCTTCTGGTCCTTGCACGGGCAAGCCAGCCTCAATATTCATATGGATATAATCGATGTTCTCTTGCGTAATGATTTCTCCGGGAATAAAAATAGGGATTCCTGGTGGATAAACCATGATGAACTCAGCTGAAATTCTTCCAGCAGATTCTGCCATCGGAATGACTTCTGTTTCTGCGTAGAAGGCAGCACGTGGTGACATAGCGAGTGCAGGAATCTCCGGTAGCGTTACATGGATATCCTGAATGGCTGTTTCAGAATCAAACGCTTTAGCCATTCGTTGCAGAGCATTAATCAGGATATTCGTTTCCTTCTTCGTATCCCCGAATGTTATGAGGCAGAGAATATTATACAAGTCAGATAGCTCTACTTCGATATTCGCATTTTCACGGAGCCATATTTCAGCTTGATGACCTGTAATTCCCAAATCTTTGACGCTGATCAGTAATTTCGTCGGGTCCAGATCATAGGTGGCAGAAGTTTTTAAGATTTCTCTGCCGACACAGCAAAGTTGTGGGATTTGGTTAATTCGTTTACGGGCATCTTGAGCAAGCCGCAACGATTGGTCTATCAAATCATATCCATGAATAGCAAGCTGCCTGCGGGCTGTATCCAAAGAAGCCAAAAGTGGATAGGATGTCGATGTAGTGGTTAGCATCGAAAGGATTGACTGTACACGCTTCTGTGATACGAGCCCTTCCTTCATATTCAAGACTGAACTTTGTGTCATAGAGCCGCCTAACTTATGAATGGATGTAGCGGCCATATCTGCTCCGGCTTCCATAGCGGAAATCGGCAATTTGTCGTGAAATGGAAGGTGAGCGCCATGCGCTTCATCCACAACTACCGGAATACCACGTTCGTGAGATATTTCCACAATGCGCTTCAAATCCGCGGCAATTCCGAAATACGTCGGGTTGATGACAAGAACTGCTTTTGCATCAGGATAGCGGTCAAGCGCCTTTTCAACAGCTTCAGGTGAAATGCCATGGGATATTCCAAGGTCCTCATCCACTTCAGGATGTATGAATACGGGTATCGCTCCTGCAAAGACAATAGCGGACATGACAGATTTGTGGACGTTCCGGGGAACGATGATTTTATCTCCCGGTTCTACTACACTCATGATCATCGTCATGATTGCGCCGCTTGTCCCTTGTACAGAGAAAAATGTATAATCGGCACCGAAGGCTTCTGCCGCCAATTCCTGTGCGTGTTTAATCGCGCCTTTTGGTGAATGGAGATCATCAAGTGGTGCAATATTAATCAGGTCAATTGATAAAACATTATCGCCGACAAATTCTCGGAATGCCGGATCCATTCCTTTCCCCTTTTTATGTCCAGGGATATGAAACTGAACCGGATGACGGTTTCGATGTTTTAGTAATACATCAAACAATGGGGTTTCAAGTTGGGACAATTCACGTACCACCTCTCATTGAAATTAAAACAAATAAAACAAAGTGAATTATAGCACCTTCATCCATGCATGACTACAAAAACAAAGGGTTTTTTCGTTAGATATCGAATTTAGTATTGTGAGTCAAAGAAGGAGGAATAAATATGGATTGGCAAACAAGAGTAACGGACCTCTTACATATACAATACCCAATTATTCAAGGGGGACTCGCACATCTTGCATATGCTGAACTTGCTTCCGCCGTTTCGAATGCTGGAGGATTAGGTCAAATCACCGCGATGAGTCTACCTTCGCCGGAAGCATTGAAATTGGAAATCCAAAAAATAAGAACAATGACTTCAAAGCCATTCGGCGTGAACTATGCGATCGGCCAACATGGTCGGTCATATGAAGATATGCTGCAAGTAGCGATAGATGAAAAAGTGCCCGTCGTCACAATGACGGGAGGAAATCCCGCCCCTATTCTTAAAAAGCTGGAAGGAACAGAAATTAAAAAATTGGTCCTCGTAGCAGCACGGAGACAAGCAAAAAAAGCGGAAGATTTAGGCGCTGATGCGGTCATGGTCGTAGGGCAGGAAGGCGGCGGGCATTTAGGTAGAGATGATGTAGGCACAATGGTGCTTGTTCCCCAAGTTGTCGATGCAGTGTCCATACCTGTCATCGCTTCCGGAGGGATAGGGGATGGCCGTGGGTGGATGGCTGCCCAAGCATTAGGAGCGGAAGGAATAGAAATGGGTACACGTTTCATCGCAACAAAAGAATGTGTACACGCATCAGAACCGTATAAACAAGCACTTCTGAATAGCACTGAGAATGATACCATAGTTATTAAACGTTCCTTAGGTGCACCTGCAAGGGCATTGGACAATTCATGGACAAGACGTATAGTGGAGATTGAACAAGAACAGCCTACATATGAAGCGTTAAAAGAATACATCAGTGGCGAGGCGAATATGAAATATATCCATGTGGGGAATGAGTCTGAAGGGTTCGGTTGGGCAGGACAAGTGACCGGTCTGATCCATGATATACCTACCGTAGAAGAACTCGTTGAACGGATGGTTGCTGAAGCGGAACAAATCCGCAGAAGATGGGGTATTACTGAATAAAAGGAGGATTCTGAATGGACTATTCTTATCCATTTTCGACTGATTGGTCCACACAGGAAATCGTAGATGTGGTCGTATTTTTCGAAGGAATCGAAAAAGCTTATGAAAAAGGCATCAAAAGGGAAGATATGATGGCCAAATACCGTCGGTTCAAAGAAATTGTCCCTTCCATTGCTGAAGAGAAAAAGTTCTTCCGGGAGTTTGAAGAGGAAAGCGGCTATGCCAGTTATCCGATCGTTAAACGTACGAAGGAAGGATCAGATGGCGAAATCATTAGAGGATAATCTCAGAAGGAAGAAGGAATCTGGATTCCTTCTTCCTTTTGCATGCTGATATCATCATACTCTATCTGATCTGATGTTTTGGAATCCAAATAGAGCAGAAGCCAAAACGTGATTCCGAGTACGGCTACAACCAAGAATAAAAGTGTGAAAAGGCTTAGCAGGATGGTTTTGAGAGCTTTACTTTTCCATATTTTAAGACCGACCATGTCACCCACCTCACCTACATATTGCCAATTGATTGGAAAATAATCAAGGGTCAATTAAAAAAAGGCTCCCTATATGAAGGAGCCGTAACTTAATGTTATTTGAACGATAGTTGATAAATCGGCATGAGTGTTTCGAATGTTTCCCGGGCGAATTCTACAAAGCGTTCTCCATCCGTAAGAATCGGATCCTCAGGGAATAAATGGCGTCCAATTAATAACTCCGCTTTTTTAACATCACGGAATCTTTGTAGTACGTTCTCTAAGTCCAATTCGGAAAACTTGTCCGCTTCTTTTTTGTAGTGATCCTGGGAAATGACATAGTCGTCTGGAATAATTCGTTGAAGGTCCTTCTTGTTTTTCAGGAACGAATTCGCAATTTGTTCTTTCCCGGGCACTTCGTAAATGTATGCAAGCCAGATGAATACACGATCATCGAATAAGCCAATTTGAAAATGGGGATGCTGTTTATAACCTCGTTTATTGGCAGCGATGGCGAGCCAAGTATCTTTAGGAGGATTCACTGTTCTCCTCGCATGTTTTGCGATATGTAAGTACATTTCACTACCGCTCATCATCTGTACATCATCGACCAGCACCTCTCCAATTTGTTGGAATTTGGGCTGGATTCTCTCCTGAATCTCTTTCATTCTTCCGTCGAGACCAGGTATGGTAAACACGTTAAAATCTTGTTGGGAAAAGCCTTCAAACTTCATAAGTCCACATACACCTTTCATTTTTAAGTTTATTTTAACAGAAAACGGGGAAGAATCTTTGCAACAAGGTCATTAGAAGTGGCAATTAAAAATTCAGCAACATACTGTATAACAACCAGTCGGAATATTCCGATTAAAAGAAGGGGTGTAGAAGATGAAACAAGTCGTTCATATTATTCGCAAAGCAGATGTTGAAAAGCAGTATATCAACTTGTTGAATCTCGAATTGGACTATGAGCTTGCAACGTTACATGAAGCGATTCAACAAGAAGATGAAAAACAACAAGTTAAGAGCAAGAATCGTCTGACGGAAATTCACAGCGAATTGGAGAAGCTCCATGCGTTCAATAACTAAACTGGACCTCCTCACTAAAGGCCCTCCTTATGTTCTGTTATTTGGAATGTAACGGAGGGGTTTTTTGTTATAATAGAGGAAATGGTTTTGAAAGGTGGACATGCTTTGTCTGTGGATTGGAGCAGAATCGATCGTTACGCTAAATCTTTGATTAAAGAAGCAGGGCACCGAATTCGTATTTCGTTTTATCAACATATCGATATTGAAACGAAAGCAGATGCGAATGATTTGGTGACAAATATCGACCGGGAAATTGAACAATTTTTTATATCGCATATTAAACGCGACTTTCCTGGACATTCCATTTTAGGAGAAGAGGGTTTTGGAGATGAGGTCAACTCCTTGAAAGGCGTTGTCTGGATGCTTGATCCGATTGATGGGACGATGAATTTCATCCACCAAAAAAGAAACTTCGCCATATCCCTTGGAATCTATTCGGATGGGATTGGAATGCTCGGCTATATATATGATGTCATGAGAGATGAATTTTATAACGCATTTCGTGGGGAAGGTGCCTATTTGAATGATGAACGCATACCAGCTCTTCGTAAAGCTAACTTAGAAGAAGCGGTGATCGGTGTAAATGCCAGCTGGGTAGCGCCAAATCGGTACGTCGATCATGAAAAGATGGCAGAACTTATCCACACGTGCAGGGGAACCCGTTCATTCGGTTCTGCTGCGATAGAAATTGCTTATGTGGCAACAGGTAGAGTAGATGCCTATATATCTATGAGACTGGCGCCATGGGATATAGCAGGTGGCATGATTATTGCTTCTGAAGTCGGAGCGGTCGCATCGAACTTAGAAGGGAAGCCGGCAAATCTGTTGGGACAAGATACATTCATCATTGCCAATCCTGCTTTACACGGTCGAATCTTACATGATTTTATTCGGTTGAAAGACCGGACTTAAACACGCACCTGTTTCTAAGTGACACGATCTACAAAAAAAGAATCTGCACATCTGCAGATTCTTTTGTACATTATGCCTATAGCTTCCCGTCTTCGCGAAATTTCTTTTTGGTTTTGAATCCAAAGCCCATTATTACGCCAAGTAATATGAGGAATAAAACCATGAGCGGAATACTTCTCATGCCTACAGCCACACCGATTAACATCATAGTTATGAGTGCGCCAAGAGAATAGAGGACGAAAACCCATTTTAAATTTTTCATGCTATGAGCCTCCAATATGTAAAACGAAATACTATACAAGTACACTTCCTGTGATATAATAACACAGTTATGGACTTGAAAAAAGAATAATGGAGTGGAATTATGACTAACGAGCGTCAAGATATACGTAATATTGCAATCATCGCCCACGTTGACCATGGGAAAACGACTTTGGTGGATCAATTGTTAAAACAATCCGGTACATTTAGATCGAATGAGCATGTCGAAGAACGGGCAATGGACTCTGGTGATATTGAACGTGAACGTGGAATTACTATCTTAGCAAAGAATACAGCTATTCAGTATAAAGATACGCGTATTAATATTTTAGATACACCAGGACACGCCGATTTCGGTGGAGAAGTAGAACGGATCATGAAAATGGTTGATGGTGTTGTACTCGTCGTTGATGCTTATGAAGGAACGATGCCTCAAACTCGATTTGTATTGAAAAAGGCTCTTGAACAAAACTTGCAACCGATTGTTGTTGTAAATAAGATTGACCGTGATTTTGCACGTCCGGCAGAAGTGGTAGATGAAGTGCTTGAACTCTTCATTGAACTTGAAGCGAACGATGAACAGCTTGAATTCCCTGTAATCTACGCATCTGGAATCAATGGAACTGCGAGTCTTTCTGATGATCCCGCTGACCAAGAAGAGAACATGCAGGTGCTGTACGATGCAATCGTTGAACATATTCCGGCACCAGTTGATAATCGTGAAGAACCTCTTCAGTTCCAAGTCGCGCTATTAGACTACAACGAGTATGTTGGAAGAATCGGGATTGGCCGTGTGTTCCGAGGAACGATTAAAGTAGGTCAAAGCGTTGCGCTTATGAAACTCGATGGTTCTGTTAAGAATTTCCGTGTAACGAAATTGTTCGGATTTTTCGGCTTGAAAAAAGTAGAAATTGAAGAAGCATATGCAGGAGATCTTGTAGCCGTTTCGGGAATGGAAGATATTAACGTAGGGGAAACTGTTTGCCCGGTCGATCACCAAGATCCGTTACCTGTATTGCATATTGATGAACCGACGTTACAAATGACATTCCTTGTAAATAATAGTCCGTTTGCTGGAAGAGAAGGTAAATGGGTGACATCACGTAAAATCGAAGAGCGTTTAAACGCTCAACTTCAAACGGATGTTTCTCTCCGAGTAGATCCGACTGAATCACCGGATGCTTGGGTCGTTTCTGGTCGTGGTGAACTTCATTTGTCAATTTTGATTGAAAATATGCGCCGTGAAGGTTTCGAGTTGCAAGTATCAAAACCGGAAGTTATCGTTAAAGAGATTGATGGTGTACGTTGTGAACCGGTTGAGCGTGTCCAAATCGATGTTCCTGAAGAAAATGTAGGTTCTATCATTGAATCGATGGGGGAACGTAAAGGTGAAATGCTGGATATGGTTAATAACGGAAGTGGACAAGTCCGTTTGATCTTCCTCGTACCTGCACGTGGACTAATTGGTTACTCGACTGAATTCATGACACTTACACGTGGTTACGGAATTTTAAACCATACCTTTGAAAGCTATAAACCGATGGCTCATGGCCGAGTTGGCGGACGGAGTAAAGGTGTATTAGTATCGATGGAAACTGGCGCAGCTTCTTCCTATGGAATCATGCAGGTAGAGGATCGCGGTACAATCTTTGTTGAGCCGGGAACTGAAATCTATGAAGGAATGATTGTTGGTGAACATACACGTGATAATGACTTAACCGTCAATATTACGAAGGTCAAGGCAGCCAACAACATCCGATCCGCGAACAAAGAGCAAACTTCAACACTTAAAAAGCCGCGGATCATGACACTTGAAGAAGCGCTTGAATATTTGAATGATGATGAGTACTGCGAAGTGACACCCGAATCAATCCGTCTTCGTAAGAAGATTTTGGATAAGAACGAACGGGAACGTATGGCTAAAAAGAAAAAATTAGCAGATTCTTGAGTTTGAATCTGAAAGGGTGAAATGGATTGGATGAACAGCAAATGGTGTTCGGGAAGATGTCTCCGATTGCCAGGTTTATTTACGAATCAATGCCATCTTATGATAGTGCAGGTTATGTAGTTTTCATCATAACCCTTCTATTGTCGGCATTGGTTTATAAGCTCGGATTCGCCAAAAGTCTGAAAAGATCACAAAACTTGGTCATTTTCATCTTCCTTTTCGTTGGCTGCCTCATTTTAACCTTCTTGGCATTTTTCTTGCCAATCATCGAAGGTTTAATCGTAGCAGCGCTCATACTGATCATTTACAAGATCCGTCTAAGAAACGAAAAGAAACAAAATGCAACTTCATAGTAAAACAAAACGGAGACGCTCATATTGATGCGTCTCCGTTTTACATATTATTTATTTTAATAACTGTAAATACAATATATAAATTAAACTGGAGCAATCGCTCCAGGCGGACGCTTTCCGCGGGCTCGCGCCAAGCCTCGACCGATAGGATGTCGGTTATGGATGCGTTGCCGCACGATGCGGCGCACTTAGCATCCCTTCCCCTTGCGCCTGCGGGGTCTCGGACTGTCTCGCTGTCCCGCTGGAGTCGCCGCCTTCCACTCTTGATGTTTCTCAAATAGATTGTAACCATAAGAACTGTTTCAAAAGATACTATGACATGTTAGTTAGTAGGAATCAAAAAGGGTAGGATAGGAAATTAGTGACTCCCTTGTTCAGCCTTTTTAACAAGCAGTGCCCGCCACGAAGACTCCTGTGGGAATAGCTTGAGCTGAAGACCCCGCAGGAACATAGTGACGAGGAGTTGAACAAAGGCTAAATGCGCCGCGTCCTGCGGCAACGCCTTTGTGACCAACCTCCTGTTGGCCCAAGCCCACGGAAAGCGAAGTGGCGGGCACTGCTGGTTTATAAACAGCTAATTTTCTTAAAGAATATATTGGTTCTTAAAAGTCCTTTTCAATTTTTGAAGAGCTTCGATAGAATTTGAAGTTTCCGGTTGCAATCCGTTCGCATGTCCGGTCAGCAATCCTTTTTGTACATTCCTCACACATATACGTGTGAATCGGACGGTTTTTTAACCTCTTGGCCATTGAAGTATCTTCGTTCAGTTCTTCAAGTCGGTCGCATAGGACACATTTGACTTTCATGTATTGTCCTCCTATTGAATCCGAATAGCGGAAATGTTTTTGTAAGGAGACTCATAGTTGGAGCCATCTTCAAGCAGAACATGAATAGGGCCATCTTCTTTCAACGGCTTCCCTTCTTGGCTGAACTTTAGGATGATTTTATCGACTTCCTCAAATGGAATTGAAAAGACATCTCCTGCTTCACTTTCGAAAACAAGTTCGCTTGCGTCAGGATGCGGTTCTGAATTTTTAATGAAATGCTTTAGATGAATTCCGAAAGTTCCGGTCATCATCTTCGTTTTTTCAAACTTTTTCTCTGATTTTAAAGTAGGAGGGAATGTGGCACCTTCCATAATTTCGCGAGACCAGTGGGCAGACGTCACTTTAGTGTACTCGAGATCCTCGTCCAATTCATTCCGTTCCGTATTGAAATACGTATTCAGATCGATTCTTCGATCGTCAAAGATCCAAACACTTGAATCTAAAGTTATTTTATAATTCACAGCACCTTTAATGGGTATGATGAATTCCATAGTTAAAACCTCCAATGCTTTCTGCTCTTATTTAGTATAACGCAATTGTGTCTAAAAAAGGAATATGTTGAAGAAGTGTACTGTAGTCGTATAGACACTTGCAATTTTGCCTTCTAAAAGATAAAATTTAGTTGTTATAGATTTTTGTCTTCTTTCGAAAAAGTAGATGGATAAATAGAGTTGAAATATTAGCTGATGGGGGCGTCCTCATGGATATAAATTTGCACGAAACGTATCAGGAGAAGGCACTCCAACTTCTAATAGCGGATGCTGAAAAAATTGCACAGCTGATTAAAGTTCAAATGGACCATTTGACGATGCCACAATGTCCATTGTATGAGGAAGTGCTTGATACTCAAATGTTCGGGTTATCACGCGAAATTGATTTCGCTACAAAACTCGGGCTGATTGAGCGAGAAGTCGGAAAGGAAATCCTACACTCTCTTGAAAAAGAACTTTCCATCCTTCATGATGCGTATACAAAGAAATAAATTCAAAACTCAAACACGTCAAAGGGTTTGAGTTTTTTGTTATTTGAAGAAATATCTTTATTGAAAATGAGGTTTCTCCATGAATCATTACTTGAAGCGATTTGCTAAAAATATGGACTATCCATTATTAATCACGTATATCTTATTATGTTTATTTGGGCTAGTAATGATTTACTCAGCCAGTATGGTTTGGGCAGTTGAACGGTATGGGTTTGAACCAGACCATTTTTACCGGAAACAAATTCTTAACTTAACCTTAGCAGTTCCGGCATTCCTCATTGGAGCCATCATACCGTACAAGCACTATAAGCGGAAAGGTATGATGATCTCAATGTTGGTCGTCATGTTCGCTCTACTATTTGCAGTTCATATTATCGGGTATGATGCAGGCGGGGCAAAGAGCTGGATTCATTTGGGTTTCGCTAATCTTCAACCATCTGAAGTGGCGAAAATCATCATTGTTCTCTACTTTGCAGCTGTGTTTGCAAACAAATATGATAAGGGTATGATTGACAATATCAACTATTCTATAGGGCCCCCATTGGCGGTGCTGGTACTCGCACTGTTCAGTATTATGTTGGAGACGGATATTGGTACATCCATAATCATTTTCTTTACGGCCATCTCTGTTATGGCTGCCAGTGGAATAAAGTTCCGTACATTCGCCAAAATGAGCGGAGTGTTATTTGCCATCATGGCTGCAATATCCCCATTCCTCTATTTATTCCACGATAAGATTCTTACTGAAAGAAGATTAGGACGGCTGGAGGCTTTCCTGAATCCGTTTGAACACGCTCAGGATTTAGGGTTTCAAGTAGTAAATGGGTATATTGCCATCGGTTCCGGCGGATTAACAGGACTTGGTCTTGGACAATCTATCCAAAAATTAGGCTATCTTCCTGAACCCCAAACAGACTTCATCATGGCTATTATTGCGGAAGAACTGGGACTATTGGGTGTAGCCATAGTGATTGGGGGGCTTGGTTTTATCGTGCTGCGGGCAATGTATATTGCATTAGCTTCCAAAGATCCGCAAGGAAGGATGATTGCAGCCGGTTTCGGAAGTATGATCGGGTTCCAGACGTTCGTCAATTTAGGTGGATTAACAGGATTGATTCCACTTACTGGTGTTCCACTACCGTTCATCAGCTACGGAGGGACATCTGTCATCTTGTTATCATTTGCAGTGGGGATCCTTATGAATGTGTCGATGTTTGTAAGATACGAAAACAGTAAATAGGGCGAAAAGGGGAGAAATGGCGTGAAAACAATCACTAAAATTCTTGTAGCAAACCGTGGGGAAATTGCAATACGTGTGTTTCGTGCATGTACAGAATTGGATTTGCGGACGGTTGCCATTTATTCAAAGGAAGATCGGGGTTCCTTCCACCGGTATAAAGCAGATGAAGCATATTTGGTCGGTGAGGGGAAAAAGCCGATTGACGCTTATTTAGATATTGAGGGCATTATTGAAATAGCAAAAGATTGTGGTGCAGATGCCATCCATCCGGGTTATGGATTCCTTTCGGAAAACGTGGAATTTGCTAAACGGTGCGAAGAAGAAGGGATTATCTTCATCGGTCCCACTTCAGAACATCTCGATATGTTCGGAGATAAAGTTAAAGCACGCCAACAAGCTGAACGAGCTGGTATTCCCGTCATTCCAGGTAGTGACGGACCTGTCCCTTCATTAGAAGAAATTCGCGAGTTCGTCAGTCATAACGGGTATCCTTTAATGATCAAAGCCTCTCTCGGCGGTGGAGGAAGAGGTATGCGGATCGTGAACTCGGAAGAGGAATTGGCGTCAGCATACGAACGGGCAAAATCTGAGGCGAAAGCTGCATTCGGTTCGGATGAAGTGTACGTGGAAAAATGTATTATCCAACCGAAACATATCGAGGTACAAATCTTAGGCGACCAACATGGAAATATCGTTCACTTATACGAACGTGATTGTTCTATTCAGCGGAGACATCAAAAAGTGGTGGAGATTGCTCCATCTACTGCACTATCAGACGACCTGCGGAAACGAATTTGTGAATCGGCTGTAAAATTGATGAAAAATGTAGGATACATAAATGCAGGAACAGTCGAATTTTTAGTTGCCGGAGATGATTTTTATTTTATTGAAGTTAATCCACGTATCCAGGTAGAGCATACCATTACAGAAATGATTACAGGAATTGATATTGTTCACGCCCAAATTCACATTGCGGACGGCGAGGACCTTCACAGTGAAATCATCGGCATTCCAGAGCAAGAAGAGATACGTATCTTTGGCCATGCAATCCAATCCCGTGTAACGACAGAAGATCCATTGAATGACTTCATGCCTGATGCCGGTAAACTGATGGTATATAGGTCCGGTGGTGGATTTGGCGTGCGTCTCGATGCCGGGAACGGATTCCAAGGTGCCGTCATAACCCCTTACTATGATTCCTTGTTGGTTAAAGTTTCTACTTGGGGCCATACATTCGAGGAAGCTGCTGCAAAGATGCGTCGGAATCTGCAGGAACTCCGGATCCGTGGAATTAAAACGAATATTCCATTCTTGGAGAATGTCGTTAAGCATCCGAATTTCATAACGGGCAGTTTTGATACTGGTTTTATTGACCATACTCCTGAACTTTTCCACTTCCCGAAACGGAAGGACCGCGGTACGAAATTATTGAATTATATCGGTAATGTAACAGTAAATGGATTCCCGGGAATCGAACAGAAACAAAAGCCGTTCATGAATCCGCCTCGAAAGCCGGCAGTCGATTTAAAATCCCCTCCGAAGTCAGGTACAAAACAGATTTTAGAACAGTCTGGACCTGAGGGGGTAGTGGAATGGATCAAACAGCAGAATAATGTTTTGTTAACAGATACGACGTTCCGTGACGCCCATCAATCATTATTGGCTACCCGTTTAAGAACGTATGATATTAAAGGGATTTCCCGTGAGACAGCCCGGTTGATGCCAGATCTATTCTCATTGGAAATGTGGGGAGGTGCAACCTTCGACGTTGCCTACCGTTTCTTGAAGGAAGATCCTTGGAATCGCTTAGAGGATATGCGGAAAATGATCCCGAATGTCATGTTCCAAATGCTTGTACGCGGAGCAAATGCGGTGGGTTATAAAAACTATCCGGATAATGTCATCCGGGAATTCATTAAGACTTCCGCAAATGCTGGAATCGATGTATTCCGTATATTCGATAGTCTGAATTGGATTAAAGGCATGGAAGTGGCGATTGATGCAGCAAGGCAATCGGGTAAAATCGCAGAAGCCGCAATTTGCTATACAGGAGACATTTTAGATCCATCACGTGATAAATATACAGTCCAATATTATAAAGACATGGCAAAAGAGTTAGAAAATTCAGGTGCACATATTTTAGCCATCAAAGATATGGCTGGACTTCTTAAGCCGGAAGCGGCATACCGCCTTATTTCAGAATTAAAGGATACGGTCGACTTACCGATTCATTTGCATACACATGACACGAGCGGAAATGGTGTCTTCGTCTACTCACGGGCAATCGATGCCGGAGTAGATATTGTCGATACAGCATTGGGGGCGATGTCAGGATTGACGTCACAGCCGAGTGCAAGCACATTGCACTATGCAATAAGTAGTAAAAACCGAGAACTTAGCGCAAACATCGATGCACTTGAGCAGCTATCCCATTATTGGGAAGATGTAAGAAAGTACTATCGTGATTTTGAAAGCGGCATGAACAGTCCACACTCAGAAATTTATGTTCATGAAATGCCAGGCGGTCAATACAGTAATCTTCAGCAACAAGCGAAGGCAGTAGGCTTGGGACCTCGCTGGGAAGAAGTGAAAGATATGTATTCCCGTGTGAACCTTTTATTCGGAGATATTGTTAAAGTAACTCCTTCCTCTAAAGTAGTGGGGGATATGGCTCTCTTCATGGTCCAAAACGATTTGAATGAAGAAAACATCCTTTCAAGGGGTCCATCCATTGATTTCCCTGATTCTGTCATTGAATTCTTCGAAGGCTATATCGGTCAGCCTTATGGTGGGTTCCCGGAGGATCTTCAACAGGTCATCTTAAAAGACCGCAAACCGATTAAGGTGAGACCAGGAGAATTGCTTGAGCCTGTGGATTTCAATCAGTTGAAAGAGCAATTGACTGAACGTTTAAAACATCCGGCTACAGACAAAGAAGCACTTGCGTTTGCGCTTTATCCAAAAGTGTTTGAAGAGTACGTGGCAACTCACAACCAATTTGGCAATGTATCAGTATTGGATACTTTAACGTTCCTTCATGGTATGCGCCTTGGTGAAGAAATCGATGTAGAGATTGAAAAAGGGAAGACGTTAATCATCAAGCTTATGTCAATCGGGGAACCGCAAAAAGATGGAACAAGAGTCATATATTTCGAACTGAATGGTCAACCACGTGAAATAGTCATTCAAGACATGACGGTAGAGACAGACGTATCTTCCCGAATGAAAGCCGACCCTTCCAATGTCGGACATATCGGAGCAACGATGCCAGGCACTGTGTTGAAGGTAGTTGTAGAAGATGGAGTATCTGTGAAGAAGGGTGAGCAGCTATTAATCACAGAAGCGATGAAGATGGAGACGACTGTTCAAGCACCGTATGCTGGGACAGTAAAAGCTATCCATGTTTCCGCTGGTGATGGCATTTCATCGGGAGACTTGTTGGTCGTGATGGAAAAAGAATGAGTGGAAGATAACAAAATAAAACGACCAGCGAAAGATATTTTTCGCTGGTCGTTTTATTATTTAGCACTAAATGCTACTCAAATATTCTTTGTGCGGATTTTTTCTCTTCTTTTCGTGTCCGGCCTCTGGAAATGAGTAAAATCATATAGCATAGTAGTCCGAATAATAGGGAAATGAATAGAGAATGTAGTAAAGCGATCATTAAATTCAGTCTGCTTAGGACGACTACAGCACCGGAGGTAACTTGGAGTGACACTAAGATGAAAGCAATAATCCAACCCCAGTAAATGACTCGTTGGTCCTTGTAATTTTTATAAGAGTGATAAGCGATATACGCAATCCAAACGAATATCAGAGCAGCTGCAGTACGGTGTCCCATTTGTACCCATTCATATAGATTAGATGGGAGCCCGAAGTCACCATTACGGCACATTGGCCAATCCCGGCAGACAAGACTGGAATTTGTATGTCGTACAAGTGCACCTGTATAAATGACGATGTAAGAATAAAGAGTTACACCAATTGTATGCCATTTAAGCTTTTTCCCGATTATCATCCGCTCTGTGTCAAATTTACGATCCACTTCGAAAACGAGCAAAGTGAGAAGAAGAACCGACGCAAATGAAATGAGCGAAATTCCGAAATGGAGAGCCAAAATGAAGTCTCCTTGGCCCCAAAGAACTTGTGCAGCTCCTATGAGCGCTTGCAGTATCAGGAAGAAAAGCGCCATGAATGAAAGAAATTTTGTTTCACGGATATGTCCAATTGCGCGCCAAGACCAAACACTCAGTACTAAAATAAGGATGCCGACTGTACCAGTCACTAATCTATGGGAAAATTCGATGATTACTTCTTTCGTTATTTCATCAGGAATTAATTGGCCATTACAACCAGGCCAATGACGGCCGCAGCCCATCCCGCTGTCCGTTTTCGTCACGAGTGCTCCTCCCAAGAGGATCAACAGCATGCCGATCGTCGCCGCAACAGCAAACCATTTCAAGTATTTACTTTGTTGCATGAAAGGCCACCTACTTTAAAGTGAATATAGACAACAATGTGTCCGCTTCCCTGATAATAGCGAAAGAATTTACAAAAAACAACGGCTAAGAACCGAACTTCATCCATGAGGGAAACCTTTTCACAAATTGTTCATAAAAAAGACTCTTTCCCTTCACAAAAGAAATCACAAAATGCTTTACTATAGATATGCCGAGTAATGTGCAACAAGCGGTCTTTATTTTCGGAAAACGGTTTAAATATAGCATTGTGACCATTTTTTCGTTATAGTAAAGGGTAGGATTTATGTGAAGAAGAAAGGAGGGATTTCATGTCGAACGGACGGACAATGGCACAATCAGCTGATTCCATAGAAACTTCTTCATTTCTGAAAGATTTTCTAGCACTCATCAAAATCGGAATTGTGAATTCGAACTTGGTGACAACGTTTACAGGGCTTTGGCTCGCATTTCAATTTTCAAATCGGAATTTCCTGTTTGAATTGGACTTACTGTTCTATACAATTGCTGGAACAGCATTGATTATAGCGGGTTCTGCAGCAATGAATAACTACATAGACAGAGATATTGACCCGGTCATGTCCAGAACGAAATCACGACCGACCGTTACAGGAAGATTCAAACCTTCTTCTGTACTAATCCTGTCAATTTCCTTTATGGTGATCGGTGAGGTTTTACTATTCTCTGCTACAACTTCAGCAGGACTATGGGGAATCGCCGGAATATTGAGCTATGTTGTTCTTTACTCTATGTGGTCCAAGAGAAGGCATGTTGGAAATACGATTGTAGGAAGCATTTCTGGTGCTATTCCTCCACTGATCGGATGGGCAGCTGTTGAGCCAACCTTAGGTGCGGGTGCACTTGCACTATTCCTCATTATGTTCGCATGGCAACCACCGCATTTCTATGCATTGGCCATGAGAAGGACGGAGGAATACCGAGCTGCCGGGATACCTATGCTTCCAGTTGTAAAAGGATTTGCCCGCACTAAGAAATCGATTATTGCGTGGATACTTTTACTGTTCCCCCTACCGTTCCTATTAAGCGGTTTGGGAATATGGTTCATCATTCTTGCTACACTATTAAATGTCGGTTGGCTCTATTTCGGCATTAGAGGATTCAAAACCGGGAATGATTTGAAATGGGCGACGAAAATGTTCATCTACTCCTTGAATTACATGACCATTCTGTTCGTTTCCATGATTATATTCTCGATTTTCAGTTAACATTGAGACACGGGATTCTTTCTACTCGATAGGATTCATATAAAAGGACATATTGTCCTAATGCGACCCGTAAACAACTATGAAAGAGAGGTTTGATTAACCAATGATGAAAGGGCTTAAAAAGTGGCGGCTGTTTTCACTGCTGGCAGCTCTAACAGTCTTTTTGACTGGCTGTGGCGAAGAATACCTTTCCACGTTAAGACCAGCAGGGGAAACTGGCCAAGAGCAATTCAATTTGCTGGTATTATCTACATCGATCATGGTCTTGGTCATTGTAGTCGTTGTTGTAATCTATATTCTTGCACTACTAAAGTTCCGCCGTTCGAAATTAGGGGAAAATCATATTCCTAAACAAGTCGAAGGCAATCATACACTTGAAATGATTTGGACAGTTATTCCGATCATTCTTCTATTGATCCTTGCAGTTCCAACAGTCTACTACACATATAAACAAGGTGATGTAGCAGGTGCGGAAATGAAGGATGAAGAAGGAAATGCACAAAATTTGGTTGTCAATGTTACGGCTAAATTATACTGGTGGGAATTTGAATATCCTGACTTGGGTATTGTCACTTCGCAAGAGCTTGTAGTGCCGACAGATGAAAAAGTGTACTTCAATCTTAAAGCGGGCGATGTTAAACACTCCTTCTGGATTCCTGCAGTAGGCGGTAAGATGGATACGAACGTTGATAACCTCAACAAGTTCTACTTGACTTTCGATAAGGAATCAGAAGGACTTAAAGATGGTGTGTTCTACGGTAAGTGTGCTGAGCTTTGCGGACCATCCCATGCTTTGATGGACTTCAAAGTTAAGTCTATGAATCGTGGAGACTTCGATAATTGGGTAGCGGCAATGCAAAAAACTGCTGAACCTGCAACCCCAGCTTCAGCAACTGCACAAGCTGGTCAAGATGTGTTCAATGCAAGCTGTATCGGATGTCACGCAGTTTCCGGAGCAGGACCTGCTAATGCCGTAGGACCTAACTTAGCTACTTTCGGCGACCGTAACCGGATCGGTGGTTTCTTAGAGCATGATGAAGAAAATTTGAAAAACTGGATCAAAAACCCACAAAAATACAAACCAGGCAATGTTATGCCAGCATTCGAAAGCAAACTCTCGAATGAAGAACTTGATGCACTTGCTGAGTATTTAATGGGATTATCTGTCGAGCAATAAACGGCAGAAATTAAAGGGAGGTAAAAGCTGTGAGTTCACATGCACAAAAAAGAGGCTTTGGTGCGACTCTTTGGGACTACTTAACAACAGTGGACCATAAGAAAATCGCGATTCTTTACCTCATTGGCGGAGGTTTCTTCTTCGCCGTGGGCGGTATTGAAGCGATGATGATTCGTATCCAGCTGGCTCAACCGAATAACGATTTCGTGAGCGCAGGCCTGTTTAATGAAATTATCACAATGCATGGTACAACCATGATTTTCTTGGCAGCGATGCCGATACTTTTCGCGTATATGAACGCTGTTGTTCCATTACAGATTGGTGCGCGTGACGTTGCGTTTCCGTTCTTGAACTCTTTAGGATTCTGGCTATTCTTCTTCGGTGGAGTATTCTTGAACCTTTCATGGTTCCTTGGCGGAGCACCTGATGCTGGATGGACTTCTTATACTTCACTAGCGATTACTTCTGAAGGCCATGGTATTGATTTCTATGCGTTAGGTCTTCAAATCGCGGGTGCTGGTACACTGATTGCGGGGATTAACTTCCTTGTAACAATCATTAACATGCGTGCGCCTGGTATGACTTATATGCGTATGCCATTGTTTACATGGACAACTTTTGTTGCTTCTGCGTTAATTTTATTCGCGTTCCCTCCATTGACAGTAGGGATTTTCTTCCTAACATTTGACCGTATGTTCGGGGGTAATTTCTTCGACCATGCTATGGGTGGTAACACAATCATCTGGGAGCATTTATTCTGGATTTTCGGACACCCGGAAGTTTATATCTTGATCTTGCCGGCTTTCGGTATTTTCTCCGAAATCTTCCCGGTATTTGCTCGTAAGCGTCTCTTCGGATATTCTGCGATGGTATTCGCGACTGTCCTGATCGGATTCTTAGGATTCATGGTTTGGGCTCACCATATGTTCACAGTAGGTCTTGGACCAACAGCTAACGCTATTTTCGCGGTTGCAACAATGGCAATTGCCGTACCGACAGGCGTTAAAATCTTTAACTGGTTGTTAACAATATGGGGCGGTAGCATTCGAGTTACTGTACCGATGCTTTGGGCATTAGCCTTTATCCCTTCATTCGTCATGGGGGGTGTAACAGGTGTCATGCAGGCAGCTGCACCACTTGACTATCAATTGCACGATTCTTACTTCATCGTTGCCCACTTCCACTACGTAATCGTTGGTGGTGTCGTATTTGCGATTTTTGCCGGACTTCATTTCTACTGGCCAAAAATGTTCGGTACGATGTTAAGTGAAACATTAGGTAAGATTACGTTCTGGTTCTTTTTAATCGGATTCCATTTAACATTCTTTATCCAGCATTTCCTTGGACTTCTTGGAATGCCTCGTCGTGTATTCACTTACATGGGCGACCAAGGTTGGAATTTGATGAACCTGATCAGTTCAATCGGAGCTATATTCATGGCGATTGGTGTAATTGTTGCAGTCATCAACGTGATTGTGACTTCCGTTAAAAATGTACGTGTGGGGAATGATCCTTGGGAAGACGGCCGTACTCTCGAGTGGGCAATTCCGTCTCCACCTCCATTCTACAACTTTGCTCAAACACCACTTGTACGTGGCTTGGATACGTATTGGATTGAAAAGCAAGAAGGTAATATGAAAGGCTTCACACCTGCTGAGCCTCTTGGCGATATTCATATGCCAAATAACTCAATTATTCCATTAATTATGTCATTCGGTCTCTTTGTTGCAGCTTTTGGTGCAATGTACCGAACTGAACATGCTTGGGGATTAGTAGTGTTAATCACTGGTCTTGCCATTACTTTCTTATCTATGGCTACACGTTCGTTGAAGGACGACCTTGGTTATTACGTAACGAAAGAAGAAGTATTAAAAGAAGAAGGGGGGCGCAAATAAATGGATTTGAATACTAAATACACCCCACAAACTTGGCCGGATCATCCGGAGACGGCGACAATGGAAGCGAAAAACAAGTTCGTCGGTTTCTGGCTATTCCTTGGCGGGGAAACTGTACTATTCGCAAGTTTATTTGCAACGTACCTTGCTTTGAAAAATAAAGGCGTCACAGATCCACAGTTCTATGCCGAAGAACTATTTGAATTGCCGCTTGTTTTCGTCATGACGATGCTCCTTTTAACTTCGTCCTTAACAAGTGTCTATGCAATTCATCACATGAAGAATTACAACTTCAAAGGCATGCAAATCTGGATGGCGATTACAGCTATTTTAGGTCTTGGATTCCTTGGCTTTGAAATCTATGAGTTCAATCACTATGCACATCTCGGCTTCACTTTTGGCCATAGTGCATTCAGTTCCGCTTTCTTTGCTCTTGTCGGAACACACGGACTTCACGTTGTTGTCGGTCTTGTCTGGATCACTTTATTGATCCTTAGAAACAGAAAACGTGGATTGAATTTATATAATGCGACAAAATACTATACATTCTCGTTGTATTGGCACTTCATCGATGTTGTATGGGTCTTCATCTTTACAGTCGTTTACTTGATGGGAAAGGTGGGCTAATAAACGATGGCACATGATGTTCATATTCATGAAAAGTCGAAAGAAGAGTTTGAACTAAGCAGACGCCGCTCTAATGAAGACATGCGCAATCAGTTGACTATGTTTGCAATGATGATCTTCTTCACATTAGTTTCTTTCACTACTGTCCTTGCTGGTTTTGACAAAAACTTCATTAAGCCAATCATCTTACTATTGGCTGGTGTGCAGGTAATTTTACAGTTGTACTACTTCATGCACATGAAACATAAAGGCCATGAACTTCCTGCGTTCTTTATGTACACGGGTATGCTGATTGCCTTCTTAACTGTCTTGGCAATGGTATCGATCGTTTGGTGGTAAAAATATAAAGGTTGTCCTGAAGTCCTTAGATGGCTTCAGGGCAACCTTTTTCTTTGTTCACATTTTTGTGATGAATGCTTCAATAACACAGGATTGTCATAGTTCATTCATTGCTCAATAGTCTTAACGCCTTTATAATATAGGTACTGATGCTATAAAGGAGAGATTCATCCATGTCGATCAGTATCTTTGGTTTTCAAGCACTATGGAGCCCTTGGTATTTTGTAACAATGGTTCTCATCGTGTTACTATATTTTTTGATTACCGTTAAATGGCAGCATAAATTCGAAGGTAGCCAGCCGTTGCAACGCCGGGAAGCGATATCGTTTGTTTCGGGAATCATTGTTTTATACATTGTAAAAGGGTCGCCTGTCGATTTAATGGGTCATATTATGTTTACTTTCCATATGGTGCAAATGGCCTTTTTACTATTATTAGTACCTCCGCTTTTGTTAGGTGGAGTACCGGGTTGGCTTTGGAATGCAGTAGTGAAAAAACCGTTTATAGATAAGTTTTTAAGGATTTTCACAAATCCGATTCTATCTCTAATTATTTTCACTGCATTGTTTTCTTTCTATCATATTCCGCTTGTTCACGACACCATTAAGTACAGTGTATTACTACATGCAGTTTACACGTTCATTCTATTTACGTCTGCAGTACTTATGTGGATGCCGGTCCTTAGCAAGGATCCTAATCATCAACTTGATGGTTTAAGGAAAATGCTCTTCATCATTGCAAGTGCTGTATTAATAACCCCTGCTTGTGCGTTAATCATCTTTGCTGACGCACCTATGTATGAAACATATACGAGCGGAGAGGCATGGTTAAAAGCGATGGCGTTATGTGTACCTGCTTCAACTCTTGCCAATATACCTCCGATACCACCAGAAGTTTTTACGAATGTACCCGCCCTTTACGATCAACAAATGGGTGGAGTCATCATGAAAGTACTACAGGAAATTATCTATGGAGTATTCCTCTTTAATTTCTTTATCGCTTGGTATCGAAGCGAGAAAATGAATGCAGATGAAATTACACAAAAAACAATAGTAGAAAGACAAAGATTAGCCGCCAATAGCCGTCATATTTGATGCATTAGGGGGAAAAGGAGAAGACGTATGACAAGTTTACCTATATTACCGACAATCAGCACTTTTTTTATCGTACTTAGCGCAGTTCTTGTAGCAATTGGATGGATTTTAGTTTCCAAGCGAAAAATTGAGGCGCATAAGAAAACGATGTTTGCTGCGGCAATTGCGGCTTTAATCTTTTTCATCATTTATATGTCACGTACAATTTTTATCGGCAATACATCCTTTGGCGGACCGGATGATATAAAAATCTATTATACGATTTTCTTAGTGTTCCATATTATTTTGGCTACAACTGGAGCGGTTTTCGGTCTCGTTACGATTTGGGCTGGATACAAAAATAATTTAACACGTCATCGTAAGATTGGACCAATTACCAGTATCATTTGGTTCTTCACTGCCATAACGGGAGTAGCTGTTTATTTACTCCTTTATGTGTTTTATCATGGTGGAGAAACCACATCTGTATTCCGGGCAATTTTAGGATATTAATTAATAAGACAAAAAGAATGATCCCCGTTTGGGAATCATTCTTTTTTTCATACTCTGAAATTCATTTTAATAATGCCGGCTTCACGAGCGGTTGTGAATACTATAACTACAAATGGACCGAGAAAGAGACCGATTAGGCCAAATAGTTTTAAGCCGATAAACATGGAAATGAGGGTAGCCAAAGGAGATAACCCGATATGGGATCCCATAACTTTTGGCTCGATTACTCTCCTTATGAGGGAAAGTATAATTGCTAATATCGCTAACTTTGTACCGAATGCTGCATCGCCGCTAATGAATTGATAGGCTGCCCACGGTGCTAACACCATGGTGGACCCTAAAATCGGCAGTACATCGATCAATATAATGATAAAGGACATGACAATGGCATATTTCGGTGTAATGAAGAACAATCCTACTAATGTAACGGAAAGAATGATTAAACTGACCAATAATTGAGCCTTTAAAAAACCAAATATGACCTTATTCAACCGAGTGATCATAAATCTCATCTTCTCAGCAGTTTCTGTTGTCAGATGACGGAAAAACATCTTTTTCAGTTCATTTAATTCGAGCATAAATAAGAAGAGGGCAATCAGAAAGAATATGAAACTTATGAATAAATTAGGTATGCTCGTCAGTAGGGATGTGACAGTTTCATAGTCGAGAATAGCCAATAGGGAGTCTCGTATACTGATCAGTAAGCGATCAAGCTCACTTTGAATAGACTCCACAATCTCTATCGGTAATCCTTCCGTAAAGTTGAAAAGTGTGTTCTGAATATCAATCCATACACCAGTGAGTTTATTGAAATAATCAGGAGCAGTTTTAGTAAGTTGAATAATCTTTCCTATCATCTGTGTAATAGCAAAGTAGAAAAACATACTTATTATGGCTAAAAATAGAGAGAATAATACAATGACACTAATCTTTCTTGTAAGCTTATATCTTTTCATCGTTACTTCTACTAAAGGCTCCATCAAAAAAGCAACAAACAGGGCCAATACAATGGGAATTGAAATAGGAAGAATGAATAGCAAAAATAAAGCAAATAAAATGATGGAGCTTAGAATAATGATATTGCGTTTTGTTACCCATTTGGCCATTCCTATCTCTCCTTATCTAAAGGACAGTATTACCAAGAATTGCTTTTTTGAACGGTGGAAAGCAACTTTTACCATTAAAAAAATCCCTCTGTCAATTAACAGACGGATTTTTTAATATTGGCTTAGGCATGGATTTCAAATGGTTTAAGATCTTCCTTCAATGCTATTAAATCGTTTACTGAAGCTTTCACTAAATGATTTGGGAAATTCTCGTCATCACCATATTCTACTCCATGTGGGTAGTAGTGTTTCCCTAAAACAGGCTTTTTCAATTGGATAATGGCATTTCCAACACCAACGTCGCCTTCAATGGCCGCTCCAAATATACGTAAGTAGTAAGTTCCTTCTTTGAGGATGATTTTCTTGTCGAAAGTCGCTCTTTCATAGTCATATTGCTCGGCAAAAACGAATCCGTGTTTTGCCATGATTTCTGTAAGTAATTTTTGCTCAGCTACAGTATTTTCAATGCCGCTGTTTTCAAAGTACATGATCAAGTCCTCCTTAACTGTCGATTACCCATATCTATACCATATTATCATAGAGCAATTTTGCGGGACTTGCAATGACAACGTTGTGTCAATTAAGGGACCATTGTTATAATAACAAAAATAGCTACGAAAGGCGGGAACGACCTATGAGGATTTTTCTAAGAGTACTAATCATATTGGCCGCCCTACTTTTGGTGGCTTTCTGCACAGATCAGTCGATTAAAGAAAACAAAGTGCTCGAAGCTCCATCTTCTCCGGGCCAAGCTTTGCCGATGAACAATTCAACACCGATCCAAGGAGAAAATCCCCCTCGTCCTGAAGAGGGCTTGTCCATCCTTGTGGGGAAGGCTGCCTCCGAACTGATTAAGTTGGCGGGAGAACCGAATCGGATTGAGCCTTCTGCATATGGATATGAATGGTGGATCTATAATACTGCGTATTCCACTTTCATGATGGCAGGCATAAAAAACGGTGAAGTCAATCAGATTTATGCAGGTGGAGAAAGCTTAGACGTCATGCCATTTAAAATTGGTGAATCCCTTGATGACATTTACCGTACCACAATTCTGATCCCTGAGATCACTGTGCCCATCGGTTCGAACATTTATGTCTTCACCTTAAATGATGATGATATGGATAATCGGATGTTGGTAGCCTATGAGGGTGTGTACGCACAACTTTACGTCGATGAAGTGGATGAAACGTTAGAAGCTGTCAGGTTCATTTCTCCTGAGCCATTAGTGTTGCATAAACCATACGATATGACATATAAAGGACAATTAATGTCTGCAGAAACCCCGTCTTCTGAACTGCAGCCGGCAATTGACCTGGCAAATGAGCGTCAGCTCTTTGATCTCACGAACTTATTTCGGTTAAAACACGGTCTGTCAGTCCTCAAAAGTGATAAGGCTGCTGATGTGGCTGCAAGGCTGCATAGTGCCGACATGGCAAAACAGAACTTCTTCTCTCACGAGTCCCCGAAATACGGAGACTTGGAGGAACGGCTAACAGTTTCAGGTATCGTCTACGACGCTGCCGGAGAAAATATAGCCTCCAATTATGTGGACGCTGCAGAAGCGGTTCATGGCTGGGCCAACTCAGAGGATCACCGTGAAGTGATGATGAAGGAAAGCTTTACACATGTAGGTGTCGGGGTTTTCGGCAAGTATTATACCCAGAACTTTCTGGAGCGGGAGCCGATCATAAGTGAAACAAAATAATTATGCTTCTGTTTTTGCCGGGATCCACGTCCCGGTTTCTTCATTGTAAACACTTCTGATATGCAGCGGAATTTTGTATACTTCAGCGAAATCTGCTGCTTTTTTCTGAATGATGGTACTGCCCATTTTTAACATATCGGAAAACTGCTCATAATTCAGTCCATCGATTTTTTTAACATCTTTCGTGAACTTAGGATCTTCTGTCATGACACCAGGAACATCTTTGTAAAATTCCACAAACTTTCCATTCAAGACAGAACAGAGGACTACTGCCGTCAAATCACTTCCGCCTCTGCCAAGCGTAGTGAATTTTTGATCAAGTGTTACTCCTTGATAGCCTGGTACAACCACACAATCCACCTCATTGAATAGTTCTTTCAATTTCCTTGCATCGACACGGAGCAGGTCTGCGTCTGTAAAATTTGAATCGGTAAAGATTCCTGTTCGATGTCCATACGCAATCTCATTTGTAATTCCAGCAGCGTGAAGCTCTGCTGACATGACGGCGGAAGATATAAGTTCACCACAAGCTGCGACTAAGTCTGAAGCTTCCGGTGAAGTACAAAAACTTTTAGTTATAGAAAGAAGGCTATCCGTTGAGTAAGGCTCACCCTTTCTCCCCATGGCGGAGACGACGGCTACCACTTTCCCGTGTTGTTCGATGCCTCTTTTAATGTGATGGATACATAATTCGCGCATTTCCTTATTCCGGGTTGCTACACCGCCAAACTTTTGAACGATCATTCATTCCCCAACTTTCTTCGTGACATTTCGGAAAGTATTTTCATACGATGAAGTGTACTTGATAGTAATGTATTCGCTGATTTCCAAAATGTTCGGGAAGGAGAAAGGAATGCTCGCGTTAACGGAGCTATTAAAAGATTGGCCTTGTTTAGTAAAAGGCGGATCTGTCCGAGTTGAAGTAAAAGGCATTACGGAACGGTCTGACGAAGTCCAGCCAGGTTATATGTTCGTGGCAAGGGAAGGGAAGAAATCGGATGGACTTGGTTTTATAGATGAGGCGATTGAAAGAGGAGCAGTATGCATTGTTACTGACAGAATGACGGATTTAAAGCAAAAGGATCAAGTGGCCTATGTCTTTGTAGCGGACTGTCTTCAGTTTCTCTCCCATGCATGTGCCCGATTTGAAGGCAATCCTTCAGAGGATTTAACAGTCATTGCCGTGACAGGTACAAATGGAAAGACAACGGTGACACACTTCATCGACCAATTATTACGAAGTATGGGTGTTAAATCAGCAGTAATCGGGACTCTTGGCCTCGTTATTGACGGGATCAATCATAATCTTCCACTGCCCGCGATGACGACATTACCTCCTGTTTACCTTCATCGTACATTGCGTTATTGCCGAGATCTTGGTATTACGCATATTGTTATGGAAGCTTCTTCTTTAGGACTCTCTCAGCTTCGCCTTGACCATTGTAAGATTGATCTTGGCCTCTTTTTGAATTTGGGTAACGATCATTACGCTGAGCACGGCAGCAGACTAAAATATAAGAAGGCAAAGGAGCGGCTCGCACATCTTGCTTCTGAAGTGATCGTCAATGGGGATGATGATTTCTGTGCTTCCATCATCCGTAAAACAGATAAACCTGTCATGTCATTTGGTCAAAACCTTGAAAATGATTATACAATCGAGTTGTTAAAGTCTGATCAGTCTTTAACAGAGATGATCGTTCAACACGAGGGATTTTCAACTTTCTTTGAATTACCGGTAAGCGGAGTCCATAATGCACTGAATGCTGTCGCTGCCATTAGTGCGTTGGAGCACTTAGGGTTTGGACTGCAAGAAATCAGCAAACATATAAAAGTGTTAAAATTACCGGAAGGCCGATTACAGGAAATCAGAGGTGCAAATGGAGTACATGTGTATATAGACTATGCCCATACCCCTGATGCCTTACAGGCTGTTCTCAAATCCCTTGCACTCATTTGCAGAGGTAGGATTCTTACGGTTTTTGGCTGTGGAGGCGACCGGGATCCAGGGAAACGGCCAGAGATGGGAGAGATTGCAGCATTTTACTCCTCCATTGTTTGGATCACTTCTGATAACCCCCGTTCCGAAGATCCTCAATCAATTATCCACGACATACTATCTGGTATTGGGGAAGATACGACGAGGTATCTTATTGAACCTGATCGGGAGAAAGCGATTAAACAGGCTTTGAGTGAGGCAAGGAGAGGAGATTTTGTGTTGATTGCAGGAAAAGGGCATGAAAAGACCCAGACTTTTGCAAAAGAAACGATTCACTTCTCAGACTACGAAATAGCTGCTAAATGTTTTGAAGAAATGGACGAGGAAAAAACAGTGAGTGAGTAAATGTGGTGTTCGATTTTCCTAAAATCTGTTATGATTATAGCAGATTGGAGGGATTAACCATGATGATGACCGATACATGGACTCGCATCATTGATCAGGCCGAAGACTTATGCAGTATGATTTTAGCTTCTGAACAGGCACTTCAATACCATGAAGCCTATCATGCAGTCTATTCCGACCAATCGTTAGTCGAAGACATCCGCCTTTTCCAACAAATGAAAGAGCATTATGAGGATGTACAGCGTTTCGGACGATATCATCCGGATTATAATAAAATCATGAAGGACGTGCGCGTCCAAAAACGTAATCTCGATCTAAACGAAAAGGTTGCGAATTTGAAAGTTGCAGAAAATGAGCTTCAAGATCTTCTGGACGAGGTAAGCCTTTTAGTAGGAAAGACAGTTTCTGACTCAGTCATGGTACCTGTCAGTAATCCATTTTTTTCAACATCTTCTTCATGTGGTGGAGGATGCGGTTCAGGTGGCTCTTGTTCCTGCTCCGCTTAGTATTCAAATCGCCATCGAAATTGACCATATTAAAAGAATCTGCCTCTCAAGACCTTCTTGAGAAGCAGATTCTTTTTGTTTCTTTGCTTATTGATATTCACTCATTAGTTCCATAGCTATGTCTGGTCTGTCTGTAACAATCCCCTTGGCTCCAGCCTTCAAAAGCTTTTCCATCGTTGATTGATCATTGATTGTCCAATAATGGACAGGGATATTCAAGCCGGCGAGGAATTTGATGAAACCTTCACTATCAAGTGAAAAAACACTATGCTTCGGGGGGATTTGAAATACGTCTGCTCGTGGTTTATACAAATGGCCAAATTGGCTGCTATAGGAAGCAAAAGCTTTACGTACTTCATTTTCACCTGCCCCTAATGCCACGTTGTTCTGGGCATACAAGTTGAAGCGGTCCGTTTGCTCATCGTAGAAGCTTGTCACGACTACCCGGTTTTCAGCTCCTAGTTCTTCAATCAGCCTCCATAATTTTGAAGGTGTTAAGCTTCCTTCGTATGTATCAGGAGAATCCTTAATATCGATATTGACCAGCATTTGTGGAAATTCATTCAACAGCTCTTTTAACGTGACTACAGTTTCTCCCTGGCCACGATAAGAGAGTTCTCCATCCAAATCGATGAACCGATAACCAAAATCGAGTTTTTTAAGTTCCCTTAGCGTAAAATCCGCCACTCTTCCAGTTCCGTCAGTCGTCCGATTCAATGTATCATCATGGAATACAATGATTTCTTCGTCTTTCGTCAATCGTATATCAATCTCAAAGCCGTGTACACCAAGTTCTGCAGCTTTTTTGAATGCTGCCATCGTGTTTTCGGGAGCCAAATGGCTTCCTCCGCGATGCGCCAAAACGATTGGATGACCGTATTGCAACGCTTCTTTTTCAGGACGCACTTGTGGTTTTGCTACAGCCTTGGAACCTGCCCATGCAGCAACTCCCGCAGCTGCTATTGTAAGTGCCACCTTTGTTTTTTTCCCCATTTGGATCCTCCTCTTACGCATGCATCTATTTCTATTATAGAAGAAAGTCGAAAAACTGTCAGCTATATGCCGGTTGCAGGGAAATTCTGCCCTATGGTATTCTAAATGGTAGAAAAGAGGGGGATTGAAATGATTGAAAGACAGGGAATCATCGTTTTCTTGCACCATTTAAAACAAGCGAAATCTCTTCGGAAATACGGGCATGTGCATTATATCTCCCGCCGTATGAAGTACGTAGTCATTTACTGCAATCGCGATCAGACTGAAACTGTCCTGGAGAAAATAAAAAAGTTATCCTTTGTAAAGGACGCTGTCGAATCTTATCGTCCATTCTTGAAAACTGAATTTGAAAATGCAAAGCCAGATAAGGCGAAGGAATACGATTATAAAGTCGGTCTTTAAAACTTTAACTCATTTGCGGTAAGAGATGGTTTAAACGTAGAACCCCAGTCAAATAATGGAAGTATAAATCTTTTTCTGCAAAAGTTTTTGAAGGTTTAACCTCAACTTGAACTGGATTTATACCGGCTTTTTTGGAAGCTTCTATGAAAATTTCAACTCTCTTGGATGATTCAGGTATTCCTTCACGGCATAAGTAGATCGGCATGAACTTGCTATCTCCCACACTTTTTAAAGCAAGTGCAGCTGAATGCATTTTCTTGCCGTTAATCTCGGTAGTGAATAGGAATGTTCGGTAAATCCTTGACTGGTTGGTTTGCATAAGTTCGCAGAGTTCGAATACATCACCATATCCTTCACCGAGCTCGATAAAACGCTGAATCATAGTTATACAACCTTTCTAAAGTTCAATTAACGTCTGGTTGATACATATCATAACATGGCACGGGGTGTCCATCTTGAAATTCGCATTAAGCATAAGTTCTTTGCTCTTCTTTACGCTGATCATCCTATTAACTTTCCAGTATGAGGCATTTTCTGTAGAGAAAGCAGAACGGCCGATTAATTTTACATATAACCAAGAAATAGACATCACTTTACAGGATGGGAAATTAAAGGTGATTCAGCACCTCAGTGGCTTGCCAAAAAACAGTCTATCTATTCTATGGCCTTCTGATAGTGGACAAGCCGCTTGTGTTTCAGGAACGAACTGCGAACGGCTGTCTCCGGACTTTTCCACTATATCTGAAGGGGAGGAAAAGGAGCTGTCCGTTTCGTATGAAATCCCCTTTGAGCATAACGGGGGTTACTTCCTTCGTTCAATCCCCTTTGCATCCATCCATGGTGGAGAGGTTGACCAAACAGTTCTACATTTAACTGACCGGCAAAAGACTGGAGGAACCTGGTTGACCGGCCTACCGATGATCGGTCAGCAAAAACTGTCCTTTGTCGACTACTTCCTTTTTGCAGGTGAGGGGGAGGTAAAAGAATTGTATTGGCAACAAAAGCAGTTATCTATGACATATAAAAGCGAAAACGTTTCGTTTTATAGTAAAGAAATGCCATCAGATTTCATGAAGAAGACGTTGGATTCTGTTGCTTTTGAAAAACATACCGATCTCATTATCAGCGCTGAAAGACCAGTCGGTACTAACCGAGTATTATTCATCCGTCAAGGGAATGAAGAAATTATTAAACGTGATTTGGCGATTGCCACTATTCAATCATCGTTCAGATTGAATAACAAAGACGCTATATTACTATCAGTAATGGCAAATCTTATGACGGATCAAATGGAAGGCAACAGCCGCGCTAAGGCAATTACAGTTGAAATTAATAAGCTTTCTGAAGAACAGAGAAAAATCTACTTGAACAATTTTTGGAATCACACGGATGAAGAATTGAACGCAGCACTTTTAGATTCGCTTCTTAGTGAAGTTCTTAAAGGACCAGTCTCCTATTTTGAACGGAATGTTTCAAATAGACCCTTTTTCCCTCTTGTTCTTGATGAGTCGCGCCAAGTACAGTTTGATGGGAAGCCGTTGAATGTGGATGTCATCCGAAAAGATCAGCGAGTGTTTTATTCACTCTCGCCACTTATGGATGCGTTAGACTTTTCACTGAGTGAGGGAGAACATGGCCTATACATAGATAACGGCCAACGCTCCTTCCGCTTTCCTGTGGATGAACCGTTCTATGTTTTAAATGAGCGACGTTATGATGCACCAACGGAACCGATGATTAAAATTGCGGGACAATACTACATTGAAGAAAAATGGCTGATCCTTCTTTTCTTATTAGATGTAAAGAAGGATGCCGAAAAGATTAGCATTGAACGAATGGACGGTTTTTAAGCCGGAGAGGTTAGGTGAATGACGAATGAGAGTCATTTCAGGCAATCGGAAGGGAATGCCGTTAAAAGCTGTTTCAGGCATGAATACGCGACCTACATCGGATAAAGTGAAAGAATCCATTTTTAATATGATTGGTCCATATTTTGATGGTGGCACGGTTGTAGACCTTTTTGGAGGCAGCGGCGGACTTGCAATTGAAGCGTTAAGCAGGGGTTGCGAATTGGCCATTATCATTGAAAAAGACGCGAATGCCTATTCAACGATTATCCAGAATTTGAAAAAATGTAGATTTGAGGACTCGGCAGAAGTGTTCCGTACTGAAGCAAAGAGGGCGGTAAAAGCACTATTGAAACGCGACCTAAAGATTGACCTTCTTTTTTTAGACCCACCGTATAAAAAAGCAGAGCAATACGAACTCATCTCAGATTTGGTGGGTGGGGGATTGATGAATGAAAATGGACTTATTGTTTGCGAACACGATCCAGCTGTTGAGCTGCCAGGTACATATGGTGAATTTTCCCGCAGCAGACATGAAGTATATGGGAGTACCGCAATTTCCATATATAGCAGAGAGAAATAGGGGAGGTAGATTACGTTGTCTAAAATTGCAGTAGTTCCAGGCAGCTTCGATCCAATGACAAATGGTCATTTAGATATTATTAAAAGAGCAGCACATGTTTTTGGTGAGGTCCGCGTAGCCGTTCTTAACAATTCTGCCAAAAAACCATTGTTCACAGTAGAGGAACGGGAAGATTTAATCAGACAAGTCACTGCGACGATTCCAAACGTGAAAGTCGATTCGTTTTCCGGGCTTCTCGTCGATTATGCAAAAGAAGCAAATGCTACAGCAATTGTCAGAGGTCTCCGAGCAGTTTCTGATTTTGAATATGAAATGCAACTAACCTCGATGAACCGACACTTGAATGAAGAAATTGAAACATTTTTCATTATGACAAACACAAAATATTCTTTCCTTAGCTCCAGCATCGTCAAAGAAGTGGCGAAATACGGTGGAGACATAGATCAACTCGTCCCTCCACAAGTAGCGGAATCTTTAAAGGGAAAATTCAAAGAAGAATAAAAGCAGAAGCCCCGGGAAATTTCCGGGGTTTTTTATTATCCAATAAGAAGTTCATTGAAGCAAAGAGTAAATGAATGGAACGATCAATACATGGAGAAACCTTAAAAAGATATAAGGGCGAATTGGGATTTTAGCACTTTTAGCAATCACCAACACTTGAAGGTGGATACTTAACCCGTTTAGAGACAAAATAGCTGCAATGATATATGGGAATAGAGAAGCTTGTTCAAATAGATCTTTTGCAATTTGAAGGGCAGTCGTCATTTCAAGTGCAGAAAAAATCCCAAGTGCATAGTAATCTGCTGCCGGTCCCATGAAGTTGGCGATTAATGAAGATAAAACAGTGCTGATGGTTGCAAAGAAAATGACTGTTGTCGCAACCAGTAGGATTATATTAGAACTTTCCTTTAAACTGTCACTCAATGGGGATGGGCTCTTAAATTGCGTTTCTTGTGCGCGTTTCTTGGAGTTGTTGGTGACATGTCCGCCTTTAAAATAAACGAAAATCAATAAAATTAAATTGACCAAATGGATAATGGCTAGTAGTTTCCATCCCTCAAAAGGCTTGCCCAATAATTCGACGCCGACAAAGCCTATCAAAAACATCGGACTGGGCGAGTGACAGACGGCAAGCAAGAGACTACTGTCTTTTCGGGATAATGTCCCTGATTTAGTAAGGTAGGCAATGGCAGCTGCTCCAGTCGGAAACCCTCCGAACGCGCTAATGGCATAGGTTTTAGTGTATAGCCAGGCACGTCCTTCATTACGTTCTTTTTTGGGCAGCCGTATTAGCCATTGAGTCAAGATGAGATAAGGAAGTAAATAAGGCAACAGCGCTTCACCGAAAAGTTCTAAGCCAAAATCTGCGCCATCATGCGCAATTCCCGGTTGGAATAATAAGAGGAATATCATGCCCCATATGAACCATAATGTAAATGTCGTCAATTTGATCCCACCAATTCCAGTTATGAGGAAGCGTTCATTGTTGGATGTAATTCTAAAATGCTTTGTCAATGAATTTTCCGAATGCTACACTAATGTATATGCAACATAGGAACAGGCTATCAACGGAGGTGATGGGGACCTATGCAATTCAAAAGGATCTCTTTATTGATTTTATTGACAGCGGCTGTATCATTACTTGCTTTTTATCCACTAAATTTATACATACAAAAGCCTGGCGGAGCTTACGATTTATCCCCTATCATTTCGGTAGAGGGAGGGGATCGGGATGATCAAGGATCCATGAGCCTTATGACGGTTGCAATTGCAGACGCCACCCCAATCTCCTATTTATGGGCTAGTGTTGCGGATGACCAGGAAATAGTGAAACCGCAACAGATTAGACGACCGAATGAAGACGACAGGGAGTATGATTTCAGGCAGCTGCAACTGATGTCCGGCTCACAATTCAACGCTCTTTACGTTGCCTTCAGTAGGGCAGGAAAACCGTTTACTATTACGTATGACGGAGTTTATGTTGTAAATGTGTTGCCAGATGGAGCTGCTGATGGCAGTTTGCTCGCAGGAGATAAAATTGTATCGATTGACGGGCAGCCGTTTCAAAAGATGGAAGAACTAATCGGTTATTTAGGTGAAAAGGAAGTAGGCGATACCGTTTCGTTGCAGGTGGAAAGTGAAGGCACAGTTCGAACGGAAACGATTACGCTAAAAACCATACCTGGAACTGAACGTGCTGGACTGGGAATTGAATTTACAGAAGATCGGAATATCGAAACAAAGCCTTCAGTTTCTATTAATACCGCTGATATCGGAGGTCCATCCGCCGGATTAATGTTCACATTGGAAATCATGAATCAGCTGTTGGATGAAGACCTGACAAAAGGATATAAAATTGCTGGTACAGGTGAAATGCACACGAATGGTGAAGTAGGAAGAATCGGGGGAATCAATTATAAAATAATGGCTGCCGATCGCGCAGGCATTGAAATTTTCTTTGCTCCAGACGATGAATTGTCAGAGGAAGTGAAAAAAAGGAACCCCGATATCCTATCGAATTATGAAGAAGCAGTAAAAACGGCAGAAAAAATAGGCACAGATATGATCATCGTGCCCGTAAAAACAGTTGATGACGCGCTAAACTATTTGGATGAATTGGAACCAAAGGGGAAATCTAAATAACAATCGGAGGCGTCCGATACTCACTTCCGATTCGTTCAGCTCCATTTAGAAGACCTGAAAAATAGACGTCTGTCGCACGGATATCGATCTGTAGCATAGGATCTTGTGATGACGCTACTCGGCTGATTAGCGGAAGCTTCAATTCTTTTTTGACTGAATTCAAGTATTCTTTTCCGGTAGCATTCATTCCTAACAGCCGGATGTAGGTTGGAGATTCAAAAGACCGTAGTTCTTCCCATGTGAAATTCGTGTAGATATGGGTTAGCATTCGCTGTATTCTTGTCCACGTAAAACGTTTAGATTTCACTTTTTCCATAAAATCCAAATAACTGTTTGCGGTTTTGGCCGCTCTGTGGATCAAGTATTCGATTCCTTCCGTAACTTCGGAAAATTTTCGTAATTCTTCGGGTGAATAACGCAAAATGGTAAATCGTAGGAGCGGCCAGAAACTTTCCCAACTGGCGAAATCATATTTCTCGTTGAATGTTATCAATTCTTGTACTGAATTTTTAGGAAGGAACTGCCGGACATCTGAAAGATCCCCCTTTTCAAAGAAGGACTTTCGAATTCCGGTTGCACTTGCAATTGTCAGTTGGTCATTGATATCATCATGATATCCTGCCTGGATACGCTGAATCGTTTGCGGAATCATGGAAGAATTAATTTGTTTAGCTGATTCCACGTAATGATATCCTAATATGTTATTTGGTCTGGACAAGTCTGCAAATGGACCAGTTTGTCCGTCAGTCAACCTTTCGTAAGCCATATTTAACGCTTTAGGGTAGCTGATGCCGGTGGCGATTTCTTCTTTTATATAATTGTTATATCGTTTTGCTTCTTGACTTAGAAGATGGTGCGTTCTCAAGAATGGCTGGATGTCACCAACTTCACTGCCGAAGCAAAATGCATCACAGAATAATGCATCTAATAAGGTGATTGCACCTTTTGCGAAATCAGAGGCTTGGGCAGTAGCATACACATAAGGAAGTTCTATAACAAGATCTGCACCGCCTTGAAGAGCCATTTTAGTACGTGTCCACTTGTCTACAAATGACGGTTCTCCTCTTTGGAGGAAATTACCGCTCATGACAGAGATGATGACATCCGCATTTGTCTTTTTTCGTGATTCATTGATATGATGTTTATGTCCATTGTGGAACGGATTGTGTTCTGTGATAATCCCAGTAGCTTTCATAATAATTCTCCCCGATCAAAACGTTGTATTTAGAATTATACGTGGTCAGCATTTTGGTGACAAGAAAATATCTTGACATCCTTCTTAGCTCATTATATAATCAACTTTGTTGTCTTGAGGTGATAGACATGAAATGGTCCCTTCAGCAATTGCAAAAATATAGGGCAAACGGCATGCAAATAGATGAACAAGTCCTTTTGGATGACGTAACAAAGAGAAACCCGGAAATACGGGCAATCTCTCCTGTCCAAGTACAAGGGTTCTGTACAATCGGAGCCCGATCAATGACCTGTCATTTTAAGCTTTCCGGTACAATGACCCTTCCGGATGCCAGAACATGGGAGGACGTAGAATACCCATTCTCCGTAGAATCGGATGAACAGTTCAGCTGGGATGACTTAGCTGAAAAGGCAGATGAGGTCCATGCTGTAAGTGGTGAAATCATCGATCCGACACCGGTTTTCGAAGAAATGGTGTTATTGGAAGTCCCGATGCAAGTGTTTAATGAGGACGAAAACGCTCCTGAACATGAAGAAGGCAACGGTTGGTCCTTTTCGACAGAAGAGGCATTTGCTGAAAAGATGAAAAATGAAAAACCAAAAGTGGATCCAAGACTGGCTGATTTGGCCAAGTATTTTGATCAATCCGAGGAATAGCTCTGTTAGGAGGTGTCACCAATGGCTGTACCATTTAGAAGAACTTCTAAAACTGTTAAAAGAAAACGCCGTACGCATTTCAAACTACAAGTGCCTGGCATGGTTGCATGTCCAAACTGTGGTGAAATGAAATTGGCTCACCGCGTATGTAAATCTTGCGGTCAATACAAAGGAAAAGAAGTAGTGAGCAAATAATTCAGTATTTGTTCCTGAAAGGCTATCAAGAGACCATGGCTCTTGATAGCCTTTTTCTATATACATATTAACTAGTTTCTTCAAAGAGGGGATGTCTCTTATGTCTTATGTGTTAACAAACGATCAAGGAATATTGAAGTTTGTCATCAATCGTCCAGAAAAGAGAAATGCCATTAATTTTGAAGTGATGGATGGCTTAGAAAGAGCAGTTGAAATTGTGATGAATTCATCCATTCGTTATCTGGTGATTTCTGGAGAAGGGGACAAGTCTTTCTGTTCAGGGGGAGACTTATCTGAATTTCATTCTTTGAAAACGGAAGAGGAAGCTTATTCTATGTTAAGTCGAATGGCTGACATCCTTTATCGAATTGCCACATTGCCTATACCGGTCATTGCATTAGTAAATGGAAGTGCAGTAGGCGGTGGTTGTGAGATTGCGACCGCCTGTGATTACCGGATTGTTTCGTCTGAAGCAAAATGCGGATTCATTCAAGGCTCTTTAGGAATTACGAGTGGTTGGGGTGGGGGAACTTATTTAATCGAAAAGTTTAGTCATACTGACAGGATGTTAAAATTTTTAAGTGAAGCAACGCCTTTGGATTCAAAGGAACTTCTTCAGATCGGATGGGCATCAGATGTCTATTCTAATGATCATTGGGGTGCCTTCACCCAATTCATTCAACGAATGGAGTCTGTTGATCCTTCCGTCCATCGGGCATACAAAGAAATAGCGATCCGTAAATGGCAACAATCTGAATTGAGAGAACGGATCGAAAAAGAAGTAAGACGTTGCGCCATTCTTTGGGAAAGTGAAGTGCATGAACAGGCTGTGCAAAATTTTCTATCTAAAAAGAAGTGAACGAAGTTTAGAATAATATGTTTTTTGACCTCCTATAACGCTTCTATTTCAATGTATTCCGCATATATTATTAAAAAACGGCGGGGTGATAGAGTGACGGTCAAGAAACGGAAGGATAACTGGACAAAAGAGGATGATTTAGTATTAGCTGAAACAGTCCTCCAATGTGTCCGTGAAGGTAAGACCCAACTATTCGGCTTTGAAGAGGCTGCACGTAAACTTGGTAGAACGAAGCAAGCATGTGGATTCAGATGGAATAAAAACTTGAGGGAAATTTATAAAGCGGAGCTTGATGAAGCGAAGCGTAAACCGGAAAATCATGTCCGATCACATTTGAAAATGGCCATTACGAGCTATGACCAACTTTCGGAAGCACATTTGAAATTAAAAAGGGATTATGAAAAGCTTTCCCAAGATCATCACCGATTGCTATCTTGGTTGTCGAAGGGATTCGAATTGACCAGCAGGAAGGATTGATGAAGGTAGGGGTTCAATTGTTAGAGATTGAACTCCTTTTTTGTTTTCAATTATCCAATAGTTGAAAACGGTTTCATGTTTCGTATAGACTAAGATAGATGGGAGTTTCATAGTTTAAGGCAATTGGGGGAATTTGATTGAAAAAAGTATTGATAGCGAACCGTGGCGAAATTGCACGCAGGATTATTAGGACTTGCAAGTACATGGGGATTCAAACGATCGCAGTATACTCTGAAGCCGATGCAGAGCTTCCATTTGTGAAGGAAGCGGATTTTGCTTTCCTAATTGGAAAGGGACCCGTTCAGCAGTCCTATTTAAAGGGAGAGGAACTAATCGAATTGGCCGTCCGTGAAGGGGCGGATGCAATCCACCCGGGTTACGGCCTGCTATCTGAGAATGGGGATTTTGCGAAAAAGGTCGAAGAGGCTAATTTGGTATTTATCGGTCCTAATGCTGATACAATTCGTTTAATGGGGGATAAAATCGCTTCACGAAAAACGATGATAACCGCAGATGTACCGGTCGTACCAGGAACTGATGACGGGATTGACACATTAGGTGATGCAGTGGAAGCTGCAAAGAAAATCGGATATCCAGTCATGTTGAAGGCTAGTGCTGGCGGTGGCGGTGTAGGAATGATTCGCTGTGAAACTGAGCAAGCGCTCGTTCAGCAATTTGAATCTGTCAAAAATCGAGCGAAAGCATATTTCGGCAGTGATTTGGTGTTTATTGAAAAATTTGTTGTCGGAGCCAGGCATGTAGAGGTTCAAATCTTTGGAGATCATTCGGGAAATATTGTTCACTTGTTTGAGAGAAATTGTTCTGTACAACGTCGGAATCAGAAAGTGATTGAAGAATCACCTTCACCAGCTTTGTCTGATCAAGCAAGAAATGGATTATTCGAAGCTGCAGTGAAAGCTGCAAAGGCAGTGAAATATACGAATGCCGGAACGGTGGAATTTATTGTTGACCAGGACGAGACATTCTACTTCTTAGAAATGAACACACGTCTACAAGTCGAACATCCTGTTACAGAGGCTGTTACGAACTTGGATCTCGTTGAATGGCAAATACGAATTGCTTCAGGTGAGGAACTGCCTATTAAGGAACAAAACGAGATTCCACTAAAAGGTCATGCAATTGAATACCGGATCTATGCAGAGGATCCAGAAAAGTTCATGCCTTCCCCAGGGAAAATCACATTGATTCATTGGGATGGCCAGCATGCCCGTATCGATAGTGGATACGAAGAAGGGAATCAAGTGACACCTTTTTATGATCCGATGATTGCCAAAGTGATCATCCATGGCGAAAGTCGTGAAGAAGCAATTAATAAATCAAAAGAGTTCTTTAAAGATGCATCCATCGAAGGGGTTAAGACAAACGTTCCGTTCTTCCGGGAATTTGTCGAATCAGAGGAATTTAAAAACGGGGATTATGCAACCGATGTGATCGGGAAATGGCAGCAATCAAAGAAAGGGGTTCTTTAATATGAAAACATTGAATTCAACTATGGCAGGTACAGTTTTTAAAGTAATGGTAAGCGCAGGGGAAGAAGTGTCGGCTGGTCAAACGGTTATTGTTTTGGAATCCATGAAAATGGAAATACCGGTTGATGCAGAGTTTAATGGGAAAGTGTCTGAAGTGTTAGTAGCCGAAGGGGATTTTGTAAACGAGGGAGACGCAGTCATTTCATTCGAAGCATAAGAGAATACACAAAGGGGGGTCCCACATTGACTACTACTACAGGATATCATGATCGTCTGGAACAAAAATTGAAAGAGATTTTTGCTGGTGGTCATCCGAAATATCATGAAAAATTGAAAGAGCAAAATAAGATGTTTGTCCGTGAAAGACTGGAGCTCCTTTTCGATAATGGGGAGTATTTGGAAGATGGTAGATTTGCCAATTCGGAAGCAGGTGATCTGCCAGCTGACGGTGTTGTAACAGCAATGGGGAAAATTGATGGCCGTACAGTCTGCGTTATGGCGAATGACTCGACAGTAAAGGCAGGTTCATGGGGTTCCAGAACTGTTGAGAAAATTATTAGAATCCAGGAAATTGCGGAAAAAAATCGTGTTCCAATGCTATATTTGGTGGATTCAGCTGGCGCTAGGATTACGGATCAGCTGGATATGTTCCCTAACCGCCGGGGAGCGGGAAGGATTTTTCATAACCAAGTAAAGCTTTCAGGTTTCATTCCTCAAATCTGTCTTCTTTTCGGTCCTTCCGCTGCAGGAGGTGCTTACATTCCTGCATTTTGTGATGTTGTCATCATGGTTGAGGGAAATGCCTCTATGTATTTGGGTTCACCACGAATGGCAGAAAAAGTGATTGGGGAGAAGGTATCACTCGAGGAGATGGGCGGTGCCCGCATGCACTGTACGGTCAGTGGGTGTGGGGATGTATTAGTTCAAACTGAACAGGATGCAATTGAAGAAGCAAAACGATTCCTTTCTTATTTCCCATTAAACTTTGAGGAAAAACCACCGATTAAGTCACCTGCTTTACCGAAAGCAGGCAGGGAACTAAAAGACATTATCCCGGAAAATCAGAATGCGCCATTCGATATGTATGAAGCGATAGATGCACTAATTGATGAAGGAAGCTTCTATGACGTGAAGAAATTGTTTGCTCCAGAACTCATCACTGGAATTGCGCGGATTGACGGACAGCCAGTAGGCATTATCGCTAATCAGCCAAAAGTGAAAGGCGGCGTTCTGTTCGTGGATTCAGCTGATAAAGCAGCTAAATTCATCCAACTTTGTGACGCGTTTTCGATTCCACTTCTCTTTTTGGCTGATGTACCAGGATTCATGATTGGAACGAAAGTAGAGCGGGCTGGAATTATTCGTCATGGTGCTAAACTGATTGCTGCAATGAGTTCTGCAACTGTTCCGAAGATTTCTGTGGTCGTCCGAAAAGCATACGGAGCAGGACTCTATGCGATGGCTGGTCCAGCTTTTGAACCGGATGTATGCATTGCACTTCCAACGGCCCAAATCGCTGTTATGGGACCTGAGGCTGCTGTTAACGCAGTATATTCCAACAAAATTGAAGCGATTGAAGATCCGAAAGAACGCATGGCGTTTGTGTTAGAAAAACATCAGGAATATAAGGAGCAAATCGATATATACAAACTTGCATCTGAAATGATTGTTGACGAGATAGTAGCTCCTGGAGATTTACGGAAGGAATTATCGTTGCGCTTAAGTTACTACAGCACGAAAGAAATTCAAGAGGTGCATCGAAAACATCCGGTTTATCCTGTATAATTTAATAAAAGTGAAAAAGGTCTGCCAAATTGGTGGGCTTTTTTCTTTAGATTGTTCAGTTTGATATAGGGGGAAGGTCATGCTAAAAGTCATTGGGGCAGGTGCTATCGGCATGCTTCTGTCTGCTTATTTAACGGATGCAGGCATGCAAGTTCAATTAGTTACACGAAGGCAGGAACAGGCCGATTCAATCAGCCATTTTGGTTTGACTTTAATTAGAGGAGAGGAAAAATCACTATTTCCATTATTTGCATCTACTAACGTGGATCAGGCCATAAACGATCAATTATACATAATCGCTGTAAAATCATATGATTTAAAGGGTTTAAACTCACTACTCTCCAAAATAGATGTTCACACACCGCTGCTCTTCGTTCAGAATGGTTTGGCCCATCTTGAATATGCATCGGAGATACCGCATCAGAATATTGCGTTTGGGTCGGTCGAACACGGTGCTTTTAAAATTGACGACCATACTGTACAACATACAGGGTCAGGATTGCTACGTCTTGCCATGTTCCGTGGGGACTGGTCTAAATACAAGCATCTTCTTAAAGCGGATTCGGTGGATTTTCCCATTAAGATTGAGGAAAATGCAGAGAAAATGCTTCTTCGAAAAGCAATTCTCAATTCATTGGTCAATCCGCTTACTGCTATACTACAAGTTGAAAATGGAGCACTTCTAAAGTCTGAAAGTTTACAGCTTTTAGAAACCTTATATGGTGAGATTATCACTGTTTTTCCTGAAATGAGTGATAGTGTTACTTTCGAAGATGTCCTGAATCTATGTGAACGGACTGCCGAAAACCGGTCTTCTATGTTGTCGGATCGATTGGCAGGAAGGAAAACAGAGGCTGATGCCATTACTGGAGCATTACTCCGAATGGCTCAGCAGAGAAACATGCAACTCCCTTCCATACGCGTTCTTCATTCTCTGATTAAGGCCATTGAGGAAGGAGACAGCTTAAATGGGTGAGATATCAACGGGAATCGTTTCATTCCTCATCGCTTTCCCGATTGTTTTATTCATTCTTTTTTATGTTCTTCTGTATTTGCTTTTCCGGAAGAAAAAAATGGATGCATTTGGGATTGCAGCAGATGTAACCACGTTAATCTTATTTTGGTCGGTACCTGCTGTCGTTTATGTTTTTTGGACATTGAATATTTTTAGTTACCTTATCATTAGTGCCCTGCTAATTGGAATGATTTTCACTATTTTTGAATGGAAAACACAAAAAGAAGTCCTTGTCATTCCACTGTTACGGAAGATATGGCGTTCTTTGTTTTTAATACTCAATGTTTTATACGTAGGGGCATTCATTGCAGGAGCAGTGCAATTCATTCTGCACTATATGAGCTAAACTGTTTCATAGCCACATTTGCAATGCTATACTCTATGGAGAAGATTTAGGTAGAAGAGGGATGCAACAGTGAAATCAGAAACGAGCAAAATGCCTAATATGAGCCGTCTCCTCTCGGATTATTTGACAGGAGCAGGACAGGCTAACGAATTCTTTCATCACGATGTCCATGGGGCGTCTATAGATAAGCGGTTAAAATATTTGCAATCACACCCGGTTCGCAGGGAAGAACTGACAGCTGTTATAGAAAGCTATATGGAACCACTTGGAATTTCAAAAAAGGCACGCAAACATCTCGACGAGTTGAAAGAGAATGCCGTGGTTGTAATCGGTGGGCAACAAGCAGGTCTTTTAACCGGTCCACTATATTCGGTTCATAAAGTGATTTCGATTGTAATTATGGCTAAAAAGTATAGGGCTATGACGGGAGTTCCGGTTATACCGATTTTCTGGATTGCCGGTGAAGATCATGACTTGGATGAAATCAATCATACATATACCATCAGTTCCGGGAAGTTGAGAAAGCATGCCGTTCCTATTCCGTACATGCAAAAGTCCATGGCAGCTGAAACTGCACTTGACCAAAATGAGGTTATGGATTTTGTAGATGAAGTATTTCGTCAATTTGGCGAAACAATCCATACAGAATCGTTATTAGCAGAAGTTAAGGAAGTTTTATCTGTTAGTACTACGTTCACAGACTTCTTTGCCCGTTTGATGAATAGCCTCTTCCAAAACGAAGGGTTGTTATTAATCGATGCTGCATATGGACCGTTGCGTACTTATGAGAGCAGCTTCTTCGAAAAACTAATAGACAGGTCCGAGGAGATTGCAGAAGCGGTTTTTGCAAAAGAAGCGATTATGGAACAGGCTGGATATGGACAACCTGTTGGTGTTTCACAAGATGCCGCTCATCTTTTCTATTTGCAAAATGGCGAACGCGCCTTGTTAAAAAGAGTGGATGGTGATTTTGTAAACGAAACATTAGGTCTCCACTTTACAAAAAGTGAATTAATGTCCATTGCGAAAACATCGCCGCAATTATTAAGCAATAATGTAGTGACGCGCCCGATCATGCAGGATCTGGTATTTCCCGTCTTGACTTTTGTTGGGGGACAGGGAGAAATTGCGTATTGGGGATTGCTAAAGGAAGCGTTCGAGGTAATGGGAATCGAAATGCCGATTGTAGCGCCGCGTTTTTCGATTACGTTAGTGGATCGTCAGGTGGAACAACTGTTGAAGGAAGAAAAGATGTCGGTAGAGGACGTCTTCCAGGGGAGTGTTTCAGTTAAAAGGGAAGAATTCCTAACAAGTGTTTCAGATTCTCAAACCGAGACACTCTTAAATGAGACGCAACAGTTAATATTGGAAAAATATGAGCAGATCAAAGATGCAGCGAAAGTGAATGGTTTGCTGACTCAACAGTTGATCGACAAGAATGTGTCTTTTCATTTAAGTCAACTTGCTTATTTAAAGGGGAAACTTGAAGAGAGTACATTAATACGTCACGATGTCCAATTGAGACGCTATGAGACATTAATGAATCATTTGCTGCCTGAGGGTGGTTTGCAAGAGCGCAAATACAATCCGTACATGTATTTAAATCAATACGGTCCGGATCTTATCAACGATTTACTTAAGCTCGACTACCGTTGTGACGGCAGTCACCATATTGTTTATCTTTAAACAGGGCAGCCTCACCACTTTTGGTGAGGCTGTTTTTTTGTCTTAGTAAATTTACTTAAACAGAAAGCAATAAATATAAAAAAGAGATTGAATTTCTTAGCTTGAAGCTGATGTTAGAACGCGATCAATATTGTCAGCAAACTGAATAGATGACAAGTTCATAAGGTTTAGTTGTTCTCTCGCTGCTGTTCCACCAATGAAAAATTTAGTTTGCCGGTGTTTTGAAGCGAAATCATCTAAGTCCTTCAGAAATACCCCTCCATCGTTAAATGGAAATGAAGTCGTAGCTGTCAGTAATACAATTTCAGGGTTCGTCCTTTCCACAGTAGATTGGATAGCGGTAGTAGCGGGAGAAGGTCCGATCATTAAAGTTCGGTATCCACGAATTCTAAATTGTAAAAGCAAAATTTGCATCGGTATTTCGTGTTGTTCCCTCGGAAGGCAACTACCTACGACGAGTGGTGCGTGCTCGGAAACAATTATAGAACGTCGTGCTTGGGCTAAATAATCACGGATTGTTTGGCTACTAACGGCCTCTTGAAATTCTCCCCATCTATGGTCGCACCATAGTTGCCCAATTCGTTTTAAAAATGGCAACAAAATGTCTTGAATCAGCAATTCCATTCCATAGGTATATTGAGCTTGCTGAAGTAATTGCAACAGTTTGATATCATCCAGTTGCTGACCAGCTTCCTCTAAGGAATTTATATATGTTGTAAAATCGCTTTCTATCGGTGTTCGGTTAGAAATAGTTTGATTTTGTGCCATTTGTGCAGCTTGTTTAATGGTATAGCCTGCATTTACAAACGAAGTAATGTCTTTTAACAGTTTGACCTCATCCTGTGAATACACGCGATAACCATTCTCTAAACGATCTGGACGTATGATTCCATATCGATCTTCCCACTTTCTTATTACTTGTTTGGATAACCCCGTCATTTCAGACACTTGTTGTATTGTATAGGAACGTTCATGATCATTAAACATCAGTATTCGCCTCAATTTCCTTGCTAATTTACGAAAAGTTAAATGAAATCTAAAAAAATATTATAAAGTGTTGGTAATAAGTGTACAACACTTGTATAATGTTTGTATAATAAGATTAAAGATACATATTCCATTTATGCATGATCGACATTAGGAGTAAGTGTAACAATAATTAAAGTATAGTCGTTGTATAATGTTTGTCAAAAGTTAAGGGGATTGGAATGAAAAAAGATCAGAAAAATGTAGGCTGAAGCCGGGATGATTGTATTTTTATGGTCTGACGTACAAGTATGATCGCACTGTTTAGCTCGAAAAAGGAATGTAGTATTCCTAATAAAATGAAGAGAGGTATAAGGATGAAAATACAACCATTCAATAAATGGGGAAGTATGGTGGCGGGCAAGCGTTCACGATGGATAACCATAATTCTTTGTATGGCATTAGTCGTACTTTTAGGCGGATTATTTCCTCAAATAAACTCAATCGAAAACTTTGGTGGCGACGACTTGCCAGAAGAAGTGATGTCCCGTCAGGCTGATCAAATAATGGAAGGCGAATTCCCGAGTGATTCTGGAATCCCTCTACTAATCGTATGGTATAAGGAGTCAGGATTAACGATTGATGATATTGCAGTGATTCAAAAACTGTATGCAGAATTGGAAGATAAACCTCTAAATGGTCAAGTAGCTTTGCCCCCATTTGCATCCTTGCCACCTCAAATGTTAATGGAAAATAGTTCGGTAAATGGTCATTCAATCGTCACGCCTGTTTTCTTTGACGAAGCAACAAATACAGAGGTCTTGAAAGAAGAGCTTGAAAAAATCAGTGAGATGACAAAACAGCTGATTGGGGAAGATCCTTTTACTTTGAACACAGATGAAGGAAATCTTATTGCCAGATTCTCTGGTCCTGTTGGAATTGCTGTGGATGCTACAGACTTATTTAAATCGGCAGACTTTAAGTTAATGGCTGCCACCGTATTCATCATTTTAGTTATTTTACTTCTTATATACCGATCGCCAATCCTGGCAATCCTTCCTATTATCGTCGTATCCATAGCATTTCTTGTGATTAGCCCGCTACTTGGGGCTATGGCGGAGTTTGGTTGGATAGATAAAGATGCACAAGCTGTTTCAATTATGATCGTTTTGCTCTTCGGGGCAGGAACTGATTATTGTTTATTTTTAATTACTCGTTATCGTGACTTACTGGACGTTGTGGAAAATAAATACGACGCCATTAATCGTGCTATTTCTGAATCGGCGGGTGCAATCATTATCAGCGCATTAACGGTAGTGGTTGGTTTAGCAACCCTGAGTTTAGCGGAATTCGGAGCATTTCAACGGTTTGCGATTCCTTTTAGTTTTGGTGTATTAATAACGAGTGCCGCAGTTTTGACCTTGCTCCCAGCAATACTGGCCGTAATCGGAAGAGGTGCCTTTTGGCCGTTCATTCCTCGCCCACTTTCAGTTGGAAATGAGTATACGATAGGAAAAAACGGGAAGTTGAAAAAACCGAAAGAAAATCACCGTTATATGAAAAAAGTGGGGGCTATCGTTACAAGACACCCTTGGATCATCATTAGTATTACAAGTGTAATTTTGATCGGTTTGGCCATTACTTCAACAACTATCAAATATAATTATGACTTGCTATCTTCATTTCCTGAAGAAATGCCCTCCCGTGAGGGTTTTGCCTTAATTGAAGAAAATTTCACTGCTGGCCAATTGGCGCCTGTTCATGTGTTAGTAAATTCGCATGGAAATGATACTGATTTAAAACCGATGTTAGAAAACTTACCCTATGTATCAAAAGTTGACGATCGACGTATGGGAGAGAACAATGCTGAGATCCATCTATATGAAGTGGAACTTAGTAAAAACCCATACTCAAATGAAGCGATGGATGATCTGGAGGTAATGAAAGAAGACTTGAAAGACATCTTATCAGCTGCTGACATGCCGCAACATAATTACTGGCTCGGAGGAGAAACAAGTGCACAATTAGATACAAAAGAAATCCAGTTAGGGGATGAAAAGCGGATTCAGCCAGTTATGATCTTGATCATTTTTGCTGTTCTTCTAATTTATCTGCGAGCCATACTTACTTCAATTCAGTTAATGGCTACAGTAATTGTCTCTTTTTTCGCAGCACTGGGACTCGGTTGGCTTATATTGTCAGGACTATTGGGGCATGATTCCATCGGAAGTTCTATTCCGTTATATTCATTCGTCTTTATTGTTGCGCTTGGAAATGACTATAATATCTTTATGATTTCAGACATTTGGAAAAATCGAAAGAAGGGTCTAAGCCATAAAGAAGCAATTATTGGTGGAATAGCTTCAACTGGAGCAGTCATTACCTCGGCGGGCTTAATATTGGCAGGAACGTTTGCGGTGTTAACGACATTACCAATTCAATTATTAGTTCAGTTCGGTGTCATAACAGCAGTGGGTATTCTACTCGATACGTTTATTGTCCGACCGCTGTTGGTTCCATCATTGTTGACAGTGATGGGTCGTTTCTCATATTGGCCAGGAAAGCAATGGAAAAAATAATTCAAGAATGAACATGAATTAAATTATCGGAGGAACAATTATCAATCACCTCTCCACCTTTGTTGAATAATGTATCAAGTAGTGAAAGCTCCCTAAGATGAAGGGAGCTTTTTGTTTATAGGAAAGTACATCTATCGCTCTCTTTAATGGAAGAAAGGGATGGAGGTCTATAAATAGAAGGTGGGTGTTTTGCAACCGAACATCTGTCTCAACAAGTACTATTGTTTTATTTTGAGAAATAACCAAAGTTTTTTTGAATTTTTGGTGGAGGAAAGTGGGGGGATGTGGTACATTTATTTCATAATGTGGGGTGAAGTACATGTTCATGGGTGAATATCAACATAATGTTGACCCAAAAGGCCGACTGATCATACCGGCTAAATTTAGGGAGCACTTAGGAGATTGTTTTGTTATAACACGCGGTCTTGATAATTGCTTATTCGGTTATCCTATGGATGAATGGCGGAAACTCGAAGAAAAATTGAAACAGCTCCCTGTTACAAAGAAGGATGCTCGTGCATTCACCCGATTCTTCTTCTCTGGTGCCACTGAGGTGGAATTAGACAAACAAGGGCGGATCAATATTCCCACCACATTACTCTCTTATGCAAAAGTTGATAAAGAATGTATTGTGTTAGGGGTTTCCAGCAGAATCGAGATTTGGGCGAAATCGGCTTGGGAAACATATTTCGATGACTCTGAGGATTCTTTCAACGAAATTGCAGAGAATATGATTGATTTTAATATTTAACATAAGAAAGAGGAGAAACCGAATGTTCAACCATACAACAGTATTGCTTCACGAAACAGTTGACGGATTGGACATCCGGCCTGATGGCGTATATGTCGATTGCACATTAGGTGGAGCTGGACATAGTGAATACTTAGTAAGCCAGCTTGGTGCTGATGGTCGGCTGATCTGTTTTGATCAGGATGAAACAGCAATAGCCCATGCGAAGGAGCGGCTCGCTCCACACTTGGACAAAATTACGTTCGTCCACGCCAATTTCCGATACATAAAAGAAGAACTCCATGCTATTGGCATCCAGAAAGTTGACGGTATCCTTTATGATTTAGGTGTTTCGTCTCCCCAACTGGACACTCCTGAGCGGGGCTTTAGCTACAATTACGATGCCCCTCTCGATATGAGAATGGATACGAGTTCAGACTTAACAGCGTTTGAAGTCGTTAATAAGTGGGAATATGGTGACCTCGTCCGAATCTTTTACAGGTATGGTGAGGAAAAATTCTCAAAGCAGGTTGCCCGCAAAATTGAAGAGGCACGGAAGAAGAAAGCGATCGAAACTACATTTGAATTAGTCGATCTCATAAAAGAGGGGATACCCGCTGCAGCAAGAAGAACTGGCGGCCATCCGGCAAAAAGGATATTTCAGGCAATACGGATTGCTGTGAACGACGAACTCGGCGCTGCTGAAGATTCATTGACCGATGCCCTTACCCTTTTGAAAGTAGGGGGACGGATCAGTGTTATTACGTTCCATTCATTAGAGGACAGGCTGTGCAAGACAATCTTCAAAGAAGCGTCTTCACTTCCGGAGTTACCTCCGGGTCTGCCCGTTATACCCGAAGGAATGGAACCTAAGCTGAAGTTGATAACGAGAAAACCGATCGTTCCAAGTGATGATGAAATCGAAATGAATAATCGTGCTCGTTCCGCTAAACTGCGAATTGCGGAAAGAATAAGAGAATGAGGGGGAACTGAAAAATGGCTGCACCACTTAGACGCCGTGAGGAAATGATTTCACAACCGGTGACACCTCATGTCCCGGCAAAACGAAAACAAAAGAAACGCGCTCCGAAGATATTTACTAAGGGCGAATATATGCTTATGATTTTCTTCTTTTCCATTGTGGCGGGTTTTGCCATTATGATGTTAAATACACAGGCGACAATCACTGCGACAAATAAGGATATTCAAGCAATTGAATCTAAGATTGAAGAAACGAAAAAAGAGAATACGGATTTGTCCATTCAAGTCAGCGAGCTTTCTACATACGACCGTATTTGGGAAAAGGCTAAAGAACTTGGTCTTGAGTTTGAAAAGCAGAATGTAAAGGTAGTGCCTGGACAATGAAGAAGAAATTCCGTTTTCAATGGGGAGCCTTTCTTATGTTTTTGCTATATGGAGGGCTCTTTTTTGTATTATTCGTCAGAATGTTTCTGATTCAAGCGACTGGTGAGGCGGAAGGACAAGCTTTGGCTGCATTGGCAGATAAAAAATATTCGCGTGAGACTACTCTTAGCGCAAGCAGAGGAGTTATTTACGACCAGAGCGGCGAAACAATCGCTAAAGATACGTTGAGTTACCGACTGATTGCCATTTTAAGTCCCCAGGCCACAAATGATGTAGAACATCCAAGACATGTCGTCGACCCGGAAAAAACTGCACAAGTTTTGGCCGAGTACATTCCTTTATCGGAAGAGGAAATTTTTGAACGACTGTCGATGAATGGGAAATATCAAGTGGAATTTGGAAAAGCTGGCCGGGATATCAGTCATGATACCATGCTGAAAATCCAGCAAGAAGGACTACCGGGAATCGTATTTGAACGGGATTTGAAAAGGCTTTATCCTAACGGGAAGTTTGCATCCCATTTGATCGGTTTTGCTTTAAAAGAAGAAAATGAAGAAGGAAAAGTCACGACAAACGGTAAAATGGGACTTGAGCGCACATATAATGAAGAATTAACCGGTAAAGACGGGAAGTTAAGTTACAAAAGTGATTTATGGGGTTATTTGCTTCCTAATAAGGAACAAATATTAACTCCTGCTCAAAACGGCCAAGACATTTACTTAACGCTGGATAAAACAATCCAAAGCTTTCTGGAAGATGCGATGAACCGGGTTGAGACAGAATATGAACCGGCGAAAATGGTGGCTATCGTTGCAGATCCGAAGACCGGTGCGATTTTAGCAATGAGTCAACGGCCATCTTTTAACCCTCAAACACTGGATGGATTGACATCGAACTGGCTCAATGATGCAGTTGAAAATACAATTGAACCAGGTTCTACGATGAAAATCATCACATTAGCTGCCGCCATTGAAGAAGGAAAATGGAATCCAGGAGCGACTTACCAGTCAGGCAGGTATAAGTTACTTGATCAGACTATTCGGGACCATAACGGCGGTAACGGTTGGGGGCGTATTACCTATTTGGAGGGCTTTCAGCGTTCTTCAAATGTTGCGATGGCGTATTTGCTTGAGAATTTGGGAGACAGAACTTTCATCGAATATGTCCGTAAGTTTGGATTTGGTGGAAAAACAGGTATTGACCTGCCAAATGAGGCGACAGGGACGATCTTGGACAACTGGCCAAGTGAACGCTTGACTACCTCATTCGGTCAAGGAACAACCGTAACACCGATTCAAATGATTCAAGCAGGCACAGCCATTGCGAATGATGGAAAGATGATGGAGCCATATATCATTGATAAAATCGTGGATCCAAACACAGAAGAGATTGTTAAGGATAATGAACCATCCGAAAAAGCGAAACCCATCTCATCAAAAACAGCGGAAGAAGTGCGGAAAATCATGGCCTCTACCGTAACTGCGGAAAAAGGTACAGCTAAACGCTTTGCTCTCGATGGATATACTGTTGCGGGTAAAACAGGTACTGCACAAATTCCTGATCCGAAAACGGGGAATTATTTATGGGGCAAAAATGACTTCCTCTATTCGTTTTTAGGGATGGCTCCTGCTGAAGACCCGGAGCTGTTAGTATATATCGCTGTTCAGCAGCCGCAATTGAAAGTAACAGAAATCGGTTCTCAGCCGGTTGCTGAAATCTTCACTTCTGTTACAGAGAATAGTTTGAAATATTTAAGCATTGAGCCTTCAAGTGACATAAAAGTGGAAAAAACTTCTTTAGGTGATTATGAAGGAAAAGAAAGTCAAGCTGTTATCCAGGAATTGAAAAACACCGGATTAGTCCCGGTCGTTGTTGGAGATGGTGGGAAGATTACTGAGCAGTATCCAGCTAAAAAAACTGAAATATTAAAGGGACAACGTGTATTCCTTAAAACAGAAGGGCAAGCAACACTACCTGACTTCACGGGATGGTCAAAACGGAATGTGCTTATATTCAAAGAGATGTCTGGACTCCGGATCGAAACGTCTGGTGAAGGGTTTGTCCACAGTCAGAGTGTTTCTGCAGGTAATATAGCATCAGGTAACTCACCGGTCGTCCTAAAACTACAAACACCTGCAGAGGTTTATAACAATATGAATAGTGAAAATGAAGAAAACAGCCTTCCCCAAGATTAGTTTTGAATAGTAAGACAATCCTTATCATACGTTGAATTAAAAACAATAAGGTGGGATTGTACTGCATATTCAATATAAGACAAAGAAACGGCTGCGCCTTGTATGGATCGGTGTATTCGTTCTGTTCTTAGCACTGATCGGAAAACTGTTCCATGTGCAAGTCATCAGGCACGATTGGCTGACTGCAAAAGCGGAAGAAAATTGGGACAGGGAAATCCCCTTCGCAGGCCTTAGGGGTGAAATAACAGACCGGAATGGGAATGTGATTGCCGGAAGCAAACTTGCTCCTACTCTCTATTTCATGCCCGCTCAAAATAAGAATGTGGAGAAAGTAGCGGAGCAACTTGCCTCGGTAATAGATGTAGAGAAAGAGCGGTTAGTAAAGAAAATGTCCCAAAGGACCTATTTAGTCAAATTAGCCCCTGAAGCCAAGAATATTACTCATGAGCAGGCGATGGAAATTCAGCAAATGAATATTCCGGGTATTTACACCGGTGTAGACTATGTTCGTGACTACCCTTATGGAGATTTATTGTCAAGGACTTTAGGTTTTACAGGATACGATATGCAAGGCTTGGCCGGTCTTGAATATCAATATGAAAAACAGTTAAAAGGTAAAGAAGATATTATCAGGCTATTCACGGATGCGAAACAGATACCGCTCCCACACGTAGAGGATGGCTGGAAGAAGGGGAAACAGGGATCGACGGTTGAATTGACCATTGATCTTGACGTTCAACGGGTTGTAGAAAGGGAACTTAAACAGGCAACCCTTCAATATGAAGCAGATCAGGCGCTTGCCATCGCAATGGATGTCAAAACTGGCCAAATCTTAGCATTGGCTTCTACTCCGACATTCCATCCTTCTAATTACTCGAAAGTGGATCCTTCCATCTATAATCGGAACTTACCGGTCTGGATGACGTTTGAACCGGGATCTACATTCAAGATCATTACATTAAGTGCTGCATTAGAGGAAGGGAAAGTGGATTTACAAAATGACCATTTCTATGATCCGGGGTATGCAATTGTCGAAGATACGAGATTACGTTGTTGGAAACGAGAAGGCCATGGCCACCAGTCGTTCCTGGAAGTGGTAGAAAACTCTTGCAACCCGGGTTTCATTGAGTTGGGAAGGCGTGTAGGCGAGGAAAAGCTGAGCCAATACATACGTGATTTCGGATTCGGTGAAAAAACCGGCTCCAATATTGCCGGGGAGGCGAAGGGAATTCTATTCTCTCCAGAAAATTATGGACCGGTCGAACATGCGACGACCTCATTCGGCCAAGGGATTTCAGTTACACCGATCCAACAAGTGCAGGCAGTTGCTGCTGCTGTGAATGGCGGTAAATTATACCGGCCATATATCGTGAAAGCCATCAAGGACTCTGAAACTGGTGAAGTCATCGAGCAGTTCGAGCCAGAGCTTAAGAGGCAGGTAATTAGTGAAGAGACATCCAAACAAGTTCGAGAAGCCTTGGAGTCAGTAGTGGCAAACGGTTCTGGAAGAAATGCCTTTGTTGATGAACTTCGTGTAGGTGGAAAAACTGGTACTGCACAAAAGGCAGAAAATGGCCGATACAAAGATGGAGAATATATTGTATCATTTATAGGATTCGCTCCTGCAGATGATCCACAAATTGTTGTCTATGTAGCTGTTGACAATCCGAAGCATGCCATGCAGTTCGGCGGAGTCATCGCGGCACCGATTGTCGGTAACATTTTGGAGGATATTCAGCCCATACTCAATATTGAGCCGCGTGAAGGACAAATCGAAAAAGAATACCGGTGGGGAGATCAGTTAACGTATAGAGTTCCTGATCTGACTGGCAAGACCAAGTCCGAAATTGGTAAACTCATGTACCCATTCAAGCTTGAATGGCATGGTTCCGGTGACCAGATATTAACGCAGCTTCCGAGAGCGGGCGGATTAATTCGGGATACTGATATAATCCATGTTTATACGGACTACACAGCCGATAAACAAACAGAAGAAGGGAATCCTTCTAACAAAGAGGGGGAAACTGATCCAGTAAAAGAGGATCAAGCACATGACCATTCCCACTAACATACATAATTTAGTTGAAGAAATAAATGAACTTCATTGGTTTAAAGGAGATTACTTATGACACTCGCTACTACACTCGTGATTCTTTCGACTTCCTTCGCTATTTCAATAATCGGTGGATTTTTGCTGATCCCAGTTTTGCGAAAGATGAAATTTGGGCAAAGCATACGCGAAGAAGGACCGGAAGCTCACCAGAAAAAAGCAGGTACACCAACGATGGGCGGCGTGATTTTCATCGTTTCAATCATTCTGACCACGTTGGTCCTTTCTTATTACTTTGAATTACTTACCACCCAAACGGTGGTCTTACTAATCGTTTTAGTCGGATTTGGACTTATCGGTTTCCTCGATGACTTTATAAAAGTCGTGTTAAAAAGGAACTTAGGTCTAACCTCTATTCAAAAACTGATCGGGCAAATCGTTATTTCAATCATTGCTTATTTCTTATTGAGATTAGGACCATTCCAGACAACACTTACTTTGCCGTTCACTGATGTTTCGTTTGATCTGGGAATTCTCTACATTGCGTTCCTCATTTTCTGGTTAGTGGGCTTTTCAAACGCCGTTAATCTTTCCGATGGGCTGGACGGTCTTGTTGGAGGGACGTCATCTATTTCATTTGCAGCATTTGGGGTATTGGCATTAATCTACGGTCAAAACGACTTGGCTGTATTTGCTTTTGCAGTCACGGGTGCGTTATTAGGCTTCCTCTTGTTTAACATTAACCCTGCAAAAGTGTTCATGGGGGATACTGGTTCCCTTGCACTCGGTGGAGTGCTTGCCATGCTTTCTGTTCTCATGAAACAGGAATTCACTCTACTGCTTATTGGTGTCATATTCGTTATTGAAACCCTGTCGGTAATCCTACAAGTCATCAGTTTCAAGACAACGGGTAAACGGATCTTTAAGATGAGCCCAATCCATCATCATTTTGAATTAGTGGGTTGGTCGGAGTGGAGAATTGTTTTAACGTTTTGGGGTATTGCTTTACTTGCCGCTTTATCAGCGGTGTTATGGGAGGTGTTCTAATTGAAGGAGATTACCGATTTTCAACAGAAAAAGGTACTAATCTTGGGCTTGGCGAAAAGTGGAGTAGCAGCTGCCCAGCTCCTACATAAGTTAGGCGCCTTCGTTACCGTCAATGACCGGCAGCCATTTGAAGACAGCCCGGATGCCCAATTCCTTCTAAGTGAAGGTATTACTGTAATTTGTGGGTATCATCCGGAACATATATTGGACGAAGGGTTTGAATACGTGATTAAGAACCCTGGAATCCGTTATGATAACCCGATTGTAGAAGATGCAATCCATAGAGGAATTCCTGTTTTTACCGAAGTAGAGCTTGCATATTTGATCAGTGAGGCACCGTTTATCGGAATTACTGGTTCAAATGGTAAAACAACGACAACGACTCTCCTCTATCATCTTCTCAATATTGGAGGGAAGAGACCGCTGATTGCAGGAAATATTGGGACAGTTGCATGTTCTGTTGCGGAAAAAGCGGAAGCTGATCAAGTGATTGTCACAGAGCTTTCTTCATTTCAGTTGATGGGAACTCAAAAGTTCAGACCTACTATTGCCATTTGGACAAATCTCTATGAAGCACATCTGGATTATCACGGAGATTTTGATGCCTACGGTGAAGCGAAATTTAAAATTACGTCTAATCAGACTAGTGATGATTGGTTAATCTACAATTCCGAACAAGAAATCGTGTGTTCCTATGCTGAGAAGTCCGTTGCAAAAAAAATTCCGTTTTCTGTATCTGGAAAGACTGATGTAGGAATTAGCGCGGACGAAGAGATGGTGTATTGGCAAGGAGAGGCTTTGCTGAAACGTTCGATCATTGCACTTCCAGGTAAACACAACTTGGAAAATATACTTTGTGCGACTGCTGCAGCACTTTTATCCGGTTGTACTGTGGAAACTATTGTCCACGTTCTATCGTCCTTCACTGGTGTTAGGCATCGAACCCAATACGTAAGGGAATGGAACAAAAGAAAATTTTATAATGATTCCAAAGCAACGAATACGTTAGCGACAAAAAGTGCACTCGAAGCGTTCAGGCAGCCAACAATTTTGTTATGTGGCGGTTTGGATCGAGGACACTCATTTGAAGAGATGCGTGGCAATATGAATGATGTAAAAGGGATGGTTGTTTTTGGTGAAACAGCTGATCGCTTGGAAGAGTTTGGAAGGTCATGTGGAATCACAGACATCATGAAAGCGGATGGAATGGATGATATTGTAGAAAAGGCGGTTGCTATTTCAGAAGAAGGGGATGTCATTCTCCTTTCACCAGCTTGTGCAAGTTGGGATCAATATCCGAATTTTGAAATGCGCGGTGATGAATTTATCCGAGCCGTTATGAAGATTTAATGATTTTAGGACCCTTCCATGGTCCATAAATTTTACACCGAAAGGATGCACGTACTGGATCAAAAATTGAAGTGGACGTTTCTGTCCTCCGTCGTGCTATTGTCATTAGTAGGACTAAGTTTTGTCTATTCAGCAGGTACTTATTGGGGGCAAGTCCATTACGGCAATTCAGCCCCATTCCTATTGAAGCAAGCAATCTATTTGGCAATTGCAGGTACGCTTGCTTATGCAATTACGAAATCCGAGCTCATTCGAAACGAAAAGTTTTGGAATGTGATCTACATACTGTCACTATTGCTGCTCGTTGCTGTACTGATTCCTGGTATCGGGGTAGTAAGGAACGGTTCTCAAAGTTGGATAGCACTCGGACCGATTAACCTCCAGCCGGCTGAATTTGCTAAAATCGCATTACTTGCTAAACTTTCTTGTAAATTGAGTGTGGTTCCGCAAAGAGGGAAGATATTCAATTATCTTCATTTCATCCTGATACTCCTCCCAGCGGGACTCATAATGCTGCAGCCGGATTTCGGCTCAGCGGTCATTTTAGTGGTATCGGCTTTCATTTTACTGCTGATTGCTGGATATCCAATGAAATTCTTTGTCTTATTGGCATTTTTAGGAGTTGGTGCTTTAACTGCCTTAATTGCATCAGCCCCATATCGTTTGGATCGTATAAAAGCGTATTTAGATCCATGGAGTGATCCTCTTGGAACTGGTTTTCAAGGGATTCAATCGTTGATGGCCATTGGTCCTGCTGGACTCTTTGGTCACGGATACGGCTATAGTCGCCAAAAGTACTTATATCTTCCGGAACCACAGAATGATTTCATTTTTTCTATTATTGCAGAGGAAATCGGATTCATTGGTGCTAGCGCTGTTCTTTTCTTATTCTTCATAATGATCATGTCCGGTTTCGGACTTGCTGCAAGGGCAGGCTCTCAGTTGGCGTTCTTCATGATAGTCAGCATTATTAGTATGATCGGGTTTCAGACTTTTTTAAATGTAGGTGTAGTTATCGGTCTATTACCTGTAACGGGTGTTACATTGCCCTTCATCAGTTACGGCGGCTCGTCGCTCCTCGCTGCTTGGATTTGCGTAGGCATCATACTGAATTTTTCAACCCATAAGAAAAACTGATTGGAAAGGAGGCCTATTTCTTGGATAAGATTATTGATATTGAAGAACGGATCCCTACTTTGCGGGAGAGAAGAAAAAAACGGACGAACCGAAAATTCTTTCTACTCATTTTCATTTTCCTATTCACGCTAACAGGTCTCTTGTATTTCCAATCGGATTTTAGCCATATCTCCCGTATTCATGTTGATGGTGCATCACTGAATAGTAATGAAGCGTACATAGAAAAAAGTGGATTGGAAAACGGAATGTCCATGTGGGGATTCCGGGCTGGTGCAATCGAGAAAACTCTTATGTCAAGTAACGAAGTCAAGGAAGCGACTGTAAAACGTGGTTGGATCAATGAAATTTCCATTTCAATAAAAGAATGGGATCGACTTGCTTTCATTGAAAAAGATGGGGAATATATGCACCTATTAGAAAATGGGACAACTTTTCCTCAGAAACAAAAGGATATGATATTAGACGCACCAATTCTTAGCGGTTTTTCTGAGCAGCATATCCTGAAGAGAATGACCAAGGAATTGCAGGATATGCCGAGTGATATTCTTCCATTAATTTCTCAGATTCGATATACGCCAAATAAGCAGGATCAATTTTCACTACAAATATTCATGAATGATGGGAACGAAGTTAGAGCGCTAATTCCATCATTGTCTGAAAAAATGAAGTACTACCCATCAATAGTGACTCAAATTCCAACGGGTCAATATGGTGTTATAGATTTAGAAGTGGGTTCCTTTTTCAGTCCGTATCAGGAAGTATACGGTCCTGATCTTCCTGATGAGGATTTAGTGGAAGGAGAGGAGGCTGAAGTTAATGAGGAACAACAAGAAAATGAAGAATAATGGCAAAGTCGGGGGCGGGATCATTCTTGCAGCCGTTTTTCTGATTTTAGGGTTTATCCTCAGTTATTCCTATAGTCTTTCTAAAAATGATCCACGTGAATCGTTAGCCGGAAATTCTGTTGCTGAACACGAAGGCAAATATCGGGATGAGCTGATCAAACAAATGGAAAGGAATAAAGAATTGACCGAGGAGCTGACGGCCAAGCGGGAGCAAATCAGGGAATATGAGAAATCATTTTCCGAAGGTGAAGAAAGCTATTCGAAACTTGCAGAAGAGGCTAAGGATCTCCGCTTATTACTTGGGAGTGTGCCTGCCAAAGGTGAAGGTCTCAAAGTGAAGCTCGAAGATGCGGAATACGATCCCGCTACTATGAATCCAAACGAATACATCGTCCATGAAAGCCATATTTTCAAGGTGATCCATGAATTGAGAATTTCAGGCGCACAGGCGATTGCCGTCAACGGGCAAAGAATAGACGAAAGTACTTATATCAAATGTACAGGCCCTGTCATCACAATCGGAACTAATCAGTATCCAGCTCCTTTCACGATTGAAGCCATTGGTGATACTGATGTTCTCCTTCCGGCTATCCAGCTGAAAGGGGGGGTCTTCGATCAGCTGATCCATGATAATATTGTGGTGACATTAGAAGAAAGTAATTCGATCCGAATGTCCCCTATGCATACAGAGGGCTCTTAAAACAGAAAGGAGAATTGGCATGAATCGCGTACAGCTCCGGTTTACGGTCATCTTAATCATCATCGGGCTTATGGTGTCCATTCAATACAACACGATTCAAACGCCTGAATCCCGTGATACCCGTGACGTCTGGGAAATCCGCCAGGAGCTGTCGAAGGAAATGCAACTCCACTCAGAGCTGTTAAAGGAAATCCGTTCTGCAAATGATACACTTATTAAGTACGAGAACATCCAGTCTGAAAGTCCTGAACAAGCACTACGTGAAACAGTTATGGAGCTAAGGGAATATGCAGGGTTAACAGATTTCAATGGACCAGGCTTGACCTTGGTTGTTAAACCATCGATCGAAAGCATGGCGCTTGGTAATGGTATTTCCATTATTTCACCAGAATTACTTACACGGCTGATCAATGAGATTAACAGGTTTGGAAGCCAAGCAATCGGGGTTGACGGTAAAAGGCTAACACTTCTAAGTCCAATTCGCGATATAAATGGAGAAACGACAGTTAATGGCTTGCCAATTAAGACCCCTCCATTTGAAATCAGAATTGGAACAAGTACGATGGAAGAAGCAAGGCAAGTTTATAATGCATTGCACGCTTCGAACATAGGAGATGATTTCTTCATCGACAATCTATCGCTTGAGATTAAAGATCCCGTTAGTAAAATGACAATTCCAGCGTATGACCAGCCGATTGATAATAAGTACTTGTCAGAGGCGGAAAAGGAGTAATGGTATGTGGCTACCACTTTTAGGATTAATATTGGGACTAACTTTCGGGTTAATGACAGATGTGAAAATCCCTTCTGAATATGAGAATTATCTCTCAATTGCGGTACTTGCTGCATTGGACACATTATTCGGGGGTATCCGGGCTCATTTGCAAAACGTCTACGATGACAAAGTGTTCGTATCAGGTTTTTTCTTTAATATAGCGCTTGCAGCTGGACTGGCTTTCCTCGGTGTCCATTTGGGAATCGACTTATACCTGGCCGCAATATTTGCGTTCGGTGTCCGGCTGTTCCAAAATATTGCCGTAATCCGCCGAATTCTGCTTTCAAAGTGGGATGAGCGGAAAAAAGATAAATTGGAAATTCCTCAAAAGTAGTCGAATAGAGGGAAATTTACAAAACATGACGAAATTGCTTAGACAACGCAGTAAGAATGCAATAGAATGGTGATTAAGGATAGTTTTGAAGGAGGTGCCATGAGTTGAGTCAAAATGAATTATATGTTTCTCTTGATATAGGATCGTCCTCCGTAAAAGTTTTAATCGGTGAGATGAATGATGATACATTGCATGTAATCGGTGTCGGGAATGTAAAGTCCAATGGCATCCGAAAAGGGGCCATCGTCGATATCGATGCAACTGTGCAGTCTATAAAAAAAGCAGTGGATCAAGCCGAGAGAATGATCGGCATGTCGATTCGCGATGTAGTATTAGGTATTCCGGCAAATCAGGTGCTGCTTCAACAAGTGAAGGGCGTCGTTGCCGTTAACAGTGAGAATCGTGAAATTACCGATGACGACCTCGATCGGGTCATCAATTCCGCTCAAGTAATGTCCATTCCTCCAGAGAGGGAGCTCGTCAACTTAGTGCCGAAGCAGTTTATCGTTGATCATTTGGACGAGATTAAAGACCCTCGGGGCATGATTGGTATTCGCTTGGAAATGGACGGATTGATGGTCACGACTTCTAAGACAATCCTCCATAATATTCTCCGATGTGTTGAACGTGCCGGACTTGAAGTCCGTGAAATTTACTTGCAGCCATTGGCGGCAGGTTATTTCGCATTGTCGGACGACGAGAAAAATCATGGAACTGCGTTTATCGATATCGGTGGTGGTTCAACAACGATAGCCGTCTTTGAAGAAGGACATATGACAAAAACAGCCGTGATCCCTGTTGGAGGGGACCACATAACAAAAGATCTTTCCATCGTATTAAAGACCACAACTGAGCAGGCAGAAAAGATTAAACATCAATTTGGACATGCCTTCTATGATGACGCTTCTGATGATGAATTGTTTGAAGTGCCGGTGATCGGAGTGGATACGAAAGAACAATACAGTCAACGATACATATCGGAAATCATCGGTGTCCGTTTAGAAGAGTTGTTTGAACTTATCTTGGACGAGTTTTACCGGATGGGGATTCAAGACATTCCAGGTGGGGTAGTATTGACTGGCGGCTCATCTAAACTTGAGGGGATCGCCCCACTTGCTAGACATATCCTGCAAACTAGGGTAAGATTGTATACACCTGATTATATCGGTGTCAGAGAACCGCAATATGCAACTTCGACTGGTCTGATCCGTTATGCACATGCGCAGGACGAGTTCTTTGGCAAGGATAGTGGACAAGCATTGGAACCGATACCGGTTGCAGCCGCTTCAGCGTCGAAAAAGCCGAAAACGCAGTCCAAGAATCAGCAGGACCGCGAAGGTGTGATGGATAAGGCTAAAAAGTTCTTCGATAAATTCTTTGAATAAAAGGATAGTAGATTAGAAGATTCCGGTGGAACCGACAAGGATGAGGAGGAAAAAATGATGTTGGAATTTGATACAAATGTCGAACAGCTCGCGATTATCAAAGTGATCGGCGTCGGTGGTGGCGGAAACAATGCTGTTAACCGAATGATCGAGCACGGCGTAGCTGGCGTTGAATTCATTGCAGTAAATACAGATGCTCAAGCATTAAACCTTTCTAAGGCGGAAGTGAAGCTCCAAATCGGTGCTAAACTTACTCGCGGATTAGGAGCAGGGGCAAACCCTGAAGTAGGTAGAAAAGCTGCTGAAGAGAGTAAAGAACAGATTGAAGAGGCGCTTCGTGGCGCCGATATGGTATTCGTAACTGCCGGAATGGGAGGCGGTACAGGTACTGGCGCTGCACCTGTCATTGCTCAAATAGCACGAGATATTGGTGCCTTAACAGTTGGTGTTGTCACTCGTCCATTTACTTTTGAAGGTCGTAAAAGGCAAACACAAGCAATCGGTGGAATTTCAGCAATGAAAGAATCGGTTGATACACTCATCGTTATTCCTAACGATCGTCTATTGGAAATTGTCGACAAAAACACACCAATGCTTGAAGCATTCCGTGAAGCGGATAATGTGTTACGTCAAGGTGTTCAAGGGATTTCGGATTTGATCGCCGTACCTGGATTGATCAACCTCGACTTTGCCGATGTTAAGACCATCATGTCTAACAAAGGGTCTGCTCTAATGGGGATTGGTGTTTCGTCTGGGGAGAACCGTGCAGCAGAAGCTGCGAAGAAAGCAATTTCTAGCCCATTGCTCGAAACTTCAATCGATGGTGCTAAAGGTGTCTTGATGAATATTACTGGTGGTTCTAATTTGAGCCTTTATGAAGTCCAAGAAGCGGCAGATATCGTTGCATCCGCTTCGGATGAAGACGTGAACATGATTTTTGGATCGGTGATCAATGATAATCTAAAAGACGAAATTGTTGTAACTGTTATTGCAACAGGCTTCACTGAAGAACAGTTAACCGCTACCCGTCCGACACGCGGCGGCATTGGGGCATCTCGCCAACAAGCACAGCAACCTGTTCAACGCGAACAGAGGAGAGAAGAACAGCCTCATCAGCATCACCAACCGCAACAACAACAACAGCCATCTTATCAACAGCAGGAGCGCCAACATGCTCAGTCGCAGGAGGATACACTTGACATTCCAACATTCCTCCGCAATCGACAACGTAGAAGATAAGAAAGATATAAGGAGACCGTCTCTATATAGAGGCGGTCTCCATTTTTTTATTTAAGGAAAAACAAAACTTATATTATTGAACCTGGAGCAATCGCTCCAGGCGGACGCTTTCCGCGGGCTCGCGCCAAGCCTCGGACTGACAGGATGTCGGTTATGGATGCGTTGCCGCACGATGCGGCGCACTTAGCATCCCATCCTATATTCGCCTTGCGGGGTCTTGGACTGTCTCGCTGTCCCGCAGGAGTCGCCGCCTTCCGCTTCTTATCTATAGCTAAAGAAGATAGTAATTCAAAAACTAATTCAAAAGTGTTTATTAAACATTTTATATTGATTGGATTCAATATTGATAAATAGAAATTTAGTACAATCCCTTGTTCGATGTTGTATAACAAGTAGTGTCCGCAACGAAGACTCCTCGAAAATGCTTCGCATTTCCTTCGTGCGGTGTCTATTCGAGGAAGCTATTGCAATGTCCTGTGGGAATAGCTTGAGCTGAAGACCCCGCAGGAACGATAGGTGAATGAACAAAGGCTAAATACGCCGCGTCCTGCGGCAACGCCTTTGTGACCAACATCCTGTTGGCCCGAAGCCAAGCTCACGGAAAGCGAAGTGGCAGACACTGCTGATTTTCTAATACATCAATCTCCACAAAGGTTTTACTTTGACAACAATCTGTGACTATCCCTTTTTGAGGCGGTCTTTTTGTCGTTAAAAACAAATTTCGTGGAATTGTTCTGAAATGCGCCTTGCAAAACATATGGTAATAAGTGAAAACAAGCCTGATTAAGCATAATGCATTTTAGTAATCAACTTTTTGTCGATAACTTTTACCCCTCTGTCGCCTCCCTTTGACAAATTCTTTAAAAAGCATATGTTATCGTTTCCGTAAGGAGGCAGTCGACATGTATGCGGAAGTCATGATCGCGATCAATACCCTGTTCAACTTCTCTATGCTTTCATTTACCAATAAAATTTGCATGTATCGCATATCGTTCAAACGGCTTCTGGTCAGTTCTCTTATTGGCGGCACCATTGTTACAGTATTAGGTGATGCCATCATTGTAGTCCTGCTATCTTTCGTATTCATGACAGCGTGGGCATTTGGCTGGAGAATCATGGAGTGGAAAAGAGGAGCTTCTGTTACGGCGATAGCAGCATTATTTGCCGGGGGCTTATTAACTGCATTGCAACCGATACTTTCAGCCGCGTCCTCTTATTACTTTGTCATGATCGCTTGTATCATTTGTTATGCAGGTCTTCATTTTTTTCAGTCAAAGTGGATGGATGGGAAAGTGAATGCCATGAATGTTCAACTTACACACTCATCTGAAGTAGAGGTGTTCGGCAAAAATATCCCTCTCACGGTATTCATCGATACGGGTAACACATGCACTGAACCACTTTCAGGAAAACCGGTCCATTTTGTTGCATTTGAAGCGGTCAAGCATGCAATGGATGAGGAACTAATCAGAAGTTTGTTGGCGTGGGAAGCAGGTGATCCGACTCGACTCTCCCAGTTTCCGGAAAGATACCGATCAATCATCCGTCTCATCCGGCTGTCAACGATCCAGAAAAAAGAGACGTGGGCGATTGCATTCCGATACGAGAATTGGTTTTTGGGGAATGAGAATGGCCACTATTTAATGCCCGGTTACGTTGTATTAACGAAACAGAATACAAAGTTTCCAAAGGGAGCGGATGCAATCCTCCATGTCTCTGCTATGACCACATTCAAAAATGAAAGGGGAAAAGCTGATGTTTCATGAACTATTACGATGGCTATCACTGATCTTCTCTTCCATCAAGAAAAGCGGCACCTACTACATAGGAGGCCATGAATCATTACCGACGCCCCTGACAAGGGAGGAAGAAGCAAAGGCGATCGAAGCCTTTATGGCTGGAGATCCGGCAGCGCGGGATACACTTATTGAAAAAAACTTGCGATTAGTCGTCTATATTGCCAGAAGATTTGAGAATACCGGTACACATATTGAAGATCTTATTAGTATTGGAACAATCGGACTTATCAAAGCGATTGAAACGTTTAACACAGATAAGAAAATCAAACTTGCTACTTATGCTTCAAGATGTATTGAAAACGAAATCCTGATGCATTTAAGAAAAACAAGCCGAATGAAATCCGAAGTGTCATTCGATGAACCATTGAATTCAGATGCTGATGGTAATGAGCTTCTCCTTTCGGACATTTTAGGAACGGATGAGGATATTATTACGGAAGATGTTGAGAGGAAAATAGAAAAACAACATATGTTTTATGCCATTCATCAATTGGAAGAAAGAGAAAGATACATTATGGAATGCCGTTTCGGTCTAAATGGAAAAGAAGAAATGACTCAAAAAGAAGTAGCAGACCATCTTGGTATTTCGCAATCCTATATTTCAAGACTTGAGAAAAAGATCATACATGATTTGCGTGAGGTGCTGAATCATCCGATCACATGATGGGTGAAATTGGAGATTCCACCATCGCATATTCTTCCGGACTGGGGACAAACTGTACATTACAGTCAGTCAGTCACAAGTTCGGAGGAGAATATGACAAGAACTAAAGTTGAAATATGCGGAATTGATACTTCTACTTTGCCAGTCCTGTCGAATGAAGTCATGAGAGCAACATTTGTCCGTTTGCAAAGCGGCGATCTCAGTGCGAAAGAAGAACTTGTAATGGGAAATTTGAGGCTCGTTTTAAGTATTGTCCAACGTTTCGCTTACAGGGGGGAGCAGGCTGACGATCTGTTCCAGGTCGGTTGTATCGGCCTTATTAAATCCATTGATAATTTTGACCTGAAACATAACGTCCGTTTCTCAACATACGCCGTACCGATGATTATCGGTGAAATCCGGCGGCATTTACGAGACCACCATCCAGTACGCGTTTCCAGATCACTACGGGATATCGCATATAAAGCGATGAAAGCTAAAGAACAATATATACAAGAGAATTTGAAAGAACCGACGTTAGCGAACCTGGCAGAATTGACCGAAATTCCTGCTGAAGATATTTTGTTTGCTTTAGATGCAATTCAAGATCCATTATCCCTTCATGAACCGATTCATCACGACAGTGGAGATCCAGTGTACATGATGGACCAACTACAAGATGATATGGTTTCAGAAGAACGGTGGGTCACGTATGTATCTGTAAAAGAAACATTGACGAAACTGGATGAAAGGCAACAGACAATTCTATCCAAACGCTATTATTACGGTGAAACCCAAACTGAAATTGCTCGAGAGTTGGGTATTTCACAAGCACAAATTTCCCGGCTTGAAAAACATGCCATCAGTATTATTCAAAACAATATGGTACAAGAAGAAATAAAAAATAATTGACTGAACATGACCAGAAAAACGCCAGGTTTTTATAGCCTGTGCGTTTTTCTTATTTTTATTTCATAAGATGAAGAAAGGAGGAATAGAAGATGAGATTCACCGATTTGCAGAAGAGAGAAATCATAGAAGCCGGGAAAGGCAGATTCTTAGGTTACGTGCAGGATACTGTTGTAAACGTTAAAGAAGGGAGGATCGAAGCTCTCCTAATTTCGGATAGCAGCAAACTGCGATTATTCTCTGGTGGCGATAAAGAATTTGTGAAAATAAAAATTGAAGATATTATTGTTATTGGAAAAGATGTAATTCTTGTGAAAGACCAATATAGCAAGCATTGACTTTACATTGAAAATCTTGGCTATGCTTGGTACAATGAGAGAAGATAGCTTTGAAAAGTTGGGTTAATATGGTAGAAATCAAATATAATTTAGAACAAATTACGAAGAGAATAGAAGAAGCCTGTGCACGAACGGACAGAAATCCAAATAGTGTTACTATAATTGCCGTCACGAAAGCCGTGTCAGTCGGACGGACGAAAGAGGCGGTTGACGCGGGTCTAATGAATTTGGGAGAGAACCGCCCGGATGGCCTGAAATTGAAATCTGATGATATTGATTCAGTTAAATGGCACTTTATCGGAAGCTTACAAAGCCGTAAAGTTAAAGAGGTGATCGATCAAATCGATTACCTTCATTCTTTAGATCGTATAAGTTTGGCAAAAGAAATCCAGAAACGGGCAACACGAAAAGTGGATTGTTTTGTACAGGTTAATGTATCAGGAGAGGATTCTAAGCATGGACTTGCACCTGATGAGGTCATATCTTTCATACAAAGTTTAGAGGAATTCGACAAGATCAGAATCGTTGGATTAATGACGATGGCTCCTAATACCGAAAACGAATCCGTTCTCCGTTCGGTGTTCAGAGAATTGAAATCTCTGCAAGAAGATGTGGCTGCACTGAATTTGGTTCATGCACCTTGCACTGAATGCTCCATGGGTATGTCGAATGACTATGTAATTGCGGTAGAAGAGGGAGCAACTTTCGTACGAATCGGAACAGCATTAGTCGGAGATGAAAGTGGGGAATCACGATGAGCATGAAAAACAAGATCAAAAATTTCTTTTATCTTGAGGAAGAAGAAGAAGATGTACCGGTCCAACGTCAACAGACGGTCCAGCAGCAAGCACCGGCACGTAAATCTGTGAAAGAAAGAAGGGTGAACCAAGAAATGCCTTCTCCAACAGTTGTGAGCCTGCAAGCTGCTCATAAGGCGTCGAAGGTCATATTGATTGAACCTCGCGTTTACGCTGAAGCGCAGGATATTGCAGAACATCTTAAGAATAAGCGTGCAGTCGTTGTTAATCTGCAGCGAATTGAAAAAGACCAAGGCTTCCGGATTATTGATTTCCTAAGCGGTACCGTTTATGCTCTCGGAGGAGATATTCAACGTGTCGGAACTGATATTTTCCTATGTGTACCAGATAATGTGGAAGTTGATGGGGCAATTTCTGATTACTATTATGATGATATTTGATAATTGAGGTGTATGGGTTGATTCAGTATTATATTTTTGTGGCGGCCAATTATTTAGTAAGTGCGTATTCATTTTTACTCATCATTTATATCTTGATGTCTTGGATTCCAAGTTCAAGAGATACTAGCTTCGGTCGTTTCTTAGAAAAAATTTGCGAACCGTATTTAGGCTTTTTCCGTAAGTTCATTCCGCCACTTGGAATGATTGACATTTCACCAATTGTAGCTTTATTGGTCTTGAATTTGGCCTTGAATGGTTTAAGGGTCTTATTATTCTAATCCTTTGAGAAAAAAGAACAACCTCACGACGGTGGGGTTTTTTTAGTACTCAACCAGAATGCATCATTGAAGGAGACGTCATGGAAACACTATTCCAGCATTTTCGTAAAGATGAACAGCCTTTCATAGAACTCGTTGCGGGCTGGGTCCGGGAAACTGAGGACCGGTATTCGCCGAAATTAACGGATTTCCTGGATCCGCGCCAACGGTTCATCGTCCAATCTATTGTTGGAGCGGCACAAGAGATTGATACTTCAGCGTATGGCAAATTTGAAGAGGCGGAAAGGATGAGGATGTATATTCATCCACCGTACTTCGAGCCTACACAAGAGGATTTTTCAGTGACCGCTTTTGAAATAACGTATCCTTCTAAATTTCTTTCACTCGAGCATCGGGACGTGTTAGGTGCTCTTATGTCTATCGGAGTGGACCGTTCTAAATTCGGTGATATCCGTTTGGATGAAGAACGTATCCAATTTACCATCAATTCTGAGATGGCTGATTATGTTCAGGCGAATTTAACTACTATTGGAAAAGCGAAAGTGCACCTGAACGAAGTATCGGAATCGGGATCCTTGATCCCTTATGAAGATGAGTGGCTTGAGGAACTCCATATAATCAGTTCCATGAGGTTGGATACCGTCTTATCCTCCGTATTGAATATTTCGAGGCAAAAAGCGTCTATGCTCATCCACGGTGGTCGAGTCAAAGTGAACTGGACAGTACGGGAACAACCTGCATTTGAATTGCAAGAATCCGATCTTTTATCCGTCCGTGGTTACGGCAGGATGAAAATCTTCATGATTGAGGGACGAACAAAGAAGGACAAAATTCGTCTGCAAATCGGTAGAATAGAATGATTTTTGCGAAAAAAGGTGGAAAAATGTAGATTACTACTGTCAAGAACTAATTTGAGCGTTATAATAGATTGAAAGAAAACCGATTTAAGATTAAGGAGAGATGGTTATAATGCCTTTAACACCCCTTGATATACATAACAAAGAATTTAGCCGAGGTTTTCGTGGCTATGATGAGGATGAAGTAAATGAGTTCCTTGATCAAATTATCAAGGACTTTGAAATTCTCATTAAAGAGAAGAAAGAGTTAGAAGAGCGCCTTCGAAATACAAATGATCGAGTTACTCATTTCACGTCAATTGAAGAAACTCTTCAAAAATCTATACTTGTTGCACAGGAAGCTGCGGAAGAGGTTCGCCGAAATTCACAGAAAGAAGCGAAACTGATTGTCCGCGAAGCCGAAAAAAATGCAGATCGCATTGTCAATGAATCGTTATCGAAAGCACGGAAGATTGCTATGGAAATCGAAGAACTTAAAAAGCAATCCAAAGTATTCCGGAATCGCTTTAAAATGCTGATTGAAGCACAACTTGATCTTATTCAAACTGACGACTGGGATCATCTGATGGAGTACGAAGTCGATGTAACAGAGTTGGAACGAATCGAAAAAAGTGGAGAGTAAGTTCCACCCCTTGACGTATTGAGGAGTATTTCTTATAATGTCAACATATTGAAATTGCGCAGATGGAGACAGTAGTTTGCACTTGCAGAGAAGTAGCGAGCCGGGGATGGTGAAAGCCCGGACGGAAGCAGGCAATACGAAAATCACTCCGGAGCTGGATTGCAGAACAAAGTAGGCAATCCCGTATTCACACCACGTTACGGTGTTCTAAGTGGCGGCATTTGTGTCGCAATTAGGGTGGTACCGCGAGTAGAGCTTCTCGTCCCTTTTTCAGGGATGGGGGGCTTTTTTTATTTGCTTGGACCATTACGAAAATATATTGGAGGAGTTCAGATGAATTACAAAGATACGTTGCTCATGCCGAAAACTGATTTTCCAATGCGTGGAAACCTTCCTGCACGTGAGCCGGAAATGCAAGAAAAGTGGAATGAAATGGATATTAACGAGAAAGTTCTTGAACGGACAAAAGACCGTCCATTTTTCGTACTACATGATGGACCACCATACGCCAATGGTGACCTCCATATGGGGCATGCGCTGAACAAAGTGTTGAAAGACATGATCATGAGACACCGTTCAATGATCGGCTATCATGCTCCTTATGTTCCTGGTTGGGACACACATGGTTTGCCGATTGAGCAAGCATTGACGAACAAAGGTGTCAAACGGAAGGAAATGTCTGTAGCAGAATTCCGTAAGTTGTGTGAATCGTATGCTTGGGAACAAATCGACAATCAGCGCTCTCAATTCCGACGGCTTGGAGTAAGAGGGAATTGGGAAAATCCTTATGTCACGTTAAAACCTGAGTTTGAAGCAAGACAAATCCAAGTTTTTGGTGCAATGGCTAAGAAAGGCTATATTTATAAAGGACTTAAGCCTGTTTACTGGTCTCCTTCAAGCGAATCGGCACTTGCTGAAGCAGAAATCGAGTACAAAGATAAGCGCTCGCCTTCGATTTATGTCAGCTTTGAAGTGAAGGACGGAAAAGGTGCTTTAAACGCTGGAGAAAAGATTATCATCTGGACAACAACTCCATGGACGATTCCGGCAAACTTAGGGATTTCTGTGCATCCTGAATTCGATTATGCAGTTGTAAAAGTTGGTGAAGACCGATTTGTTGTAGCTAAGGATCTTCTTGAGCATGTAGCGAAAGAATTGGAATGGGAATCCTATGAAGTTGACCGGCTTGTAAAGGGATCTGAATTGGACCGTGTTGTAGCACTTCATCCTTTATACGACCGTGATTCCTTAGTTATGTTAGGCGAACACGTTACACTTGAAGCGGGCACAGGCTGTGTGCATACTGCTCCTGGCCACGGGGAAGACGACTTCTATATCGGTCAGCAATATGGTCTTGATGTATTAAGTCCTGTTGATGACCGCGGAATCATGACTGCAGAAGCACCAGGATTTGAAGGGCTCTTCTATGACGATGCAAATAAAGCCATCACGGAAGCACTAAATGAGGCAGGTGCTTTAGAGAAGCTGACTTTCTTCACTCACTCCTATCCACATGACTGGAGAACGAAGAAACCGATTATTTACCGTGCAACTGCTCAATGGTTTGCATCCATCGATGCATTCCGTGATGAACTTCTTGAAGCGATCCGTAATACAAAGTTCACACCTCATTGGGGCGAGACTCGCTTGTTCAACATGGTACGTGACCGAGGAGACTGGTGTATCTCACGTCAACGTGTATGGGGCGTGCCAATTCCAGTATTCTATACTGAAAATGATGAGCCAATCATTACAGACGAAACAATCGAACATGTGTCAAAACTTTTCCGTGAGCATGGCTCCAATATTTGGTTTGAACGTGAAGCGAAGGATTTATTGCCTGAAGGGTTTACACATCCGGGAAGCCCGAATGGTATCTTTAGAAAAGAGACAGATATCATGGATGTATGGTTCGACTCCGGTTCTTCCCATCAAGGTGCGTTAGTTGAACGTGATGATTTAGTGTTCCCTGCAGATTTATATCTGGAAGGTTCCGATCAATATCGCGGTTGGTTCAACTCTTCTTTGACAACAAGTGTTGCCATGTTTGGTTTTGCTCCGTATAAAGGAATTCTTAGTCATGGTTTTACTCTTGACGGCGAAGGCCGTAAAATGAGTAAGTCCATCGGTAATATCATTGAGCCTTCTAAAATCATGAACCAATATGGTGCAGATATCCTTCGACTATGGGTCTCATCTGTTGACTATACGGCTGATGTTCGCGTATCTGATTCGAACTTCAAACAAGTTTCTGAAGTTTATCGGAAAATCCGGAATACTTTCCGCTTCCTGCACGGAAACGTGTCAGATTTTAATCCGGAAACAGATCGGGTTTCATTTGAGAATTTGCGAGAAATCGATCAGTTTATGGTCATGAAATTACAGGAAGTCGTTGATACTGCTCTCAAAGCGTATGAAAAATATGATTTCCAAGGTGTTTATCATGCAGTCAATAATTTCTGTTCGGTCGAATTAAGTTCGTTCTACTTGGATATTGCAAAAGATGTTGTGTACATTGAAGGGAAAAACCATCCACATCGTCGTGCGATGCAGACCGTTATGTACGATACTCTAATTTCTTTAGCACAAGTGATGACGCCTATCATCCCACATACAACAGATGAACTATGGGGCTATTTGGAACATGAGAAAGCGGAGAGTATCCAGTTGACGGATATGCCGGAAGTATTCACTCTTCCTGTTTTTGAGGAACTTCGTAAGAAATGGACAGTCATCATGGATTTCCGTGATGACGTACTGAAGGCATTGGAAGAAGCGCGTAATGCGAAAACAATCGGTAAATCACTTGAAGCCAAAGTGACTGTTTACGTAGATTCCGCTCTTCGTGAACTCATTGAATCAGGAAATATCGACTTTGCACAATTGATGATCGTTTCCCAATTTGAAGTCGCTGGAACAAAAGATGAAGCACCAGAACAAGCACTTCAGCTTGATACTTCAGCAGTCTTGGTTGAACCTGCAAATGGTGAGAAATGTGAGCGCTGTTGGACAATTTCGGAAACAGTCGGAAAGAATCCAGACCATCCGTCATTGTGTGAACGTTGTGCAACTGTTGTAACAAACGAATACGAATAAGTGAAGGGAATTCTTTTCCTTTTCACATAGAGCAAAAAGAACCTACTCACTTGCTTCGGCAAGTGTAGGAGGTTCTTTTGCTTTTCCCTAATTTTACGTATTCAAGTTAATTTTGTTGTTAAAAGAGTGGCTTTTTCGTTTTTTGCAGGGATTATGGTAAAATGGGAAAGATTATGAGTAGACGGGGGAAACATCGTGTTTATTTACTACGGAATTGCGGCTATCATTGTAATACTTGATCAGTGGACGAAGTGGCTGGTCGTCCAACAGATGGAAATTGGAGAACGGGTTTCGATCGTTGAGCCATACATAGCGTTATTATCTCATCGGAACAAAGGCGCTGCATGGGGGATGTTAGAAGGGCAAATGTGGCTGTTTTATATTGTCACAGCAGCTGTCGTAGTCGGTATCCTCTATTATTTTCACACTCATGGAAAAGATCAGCCTTTGTTGAAAGTCAGCTTGATGGTTCTGTTGGGTGGAGCAGTCGGAAACTTCATTGACCGACTTTTACGTGGAGAAGTGGTCGATTTTGTCGATATTTTAATACCGGTGGTTAATTATGACTTTCCGATTTTCAATGTTGCGGATGCTGCCCTTACTATTGGCGTCATTATGATGATCATTTATATTTTATTTGAAGAAAAATTGCAGAAGAAATAGGTGGAATAATGGAAGACTTCACATTTGAGGTAACAGAGCAAGCAGGCGAGCGCATCGACAAAGCGGTGGCTTCTCTTGAAGAGGAATGGTCGCGTACACAAATTCAGGCATGGGTTAAGGATGGTCTCGTTTTAGTAAACGGAAATCCTGTAAAAACAAATTATAAAACGAAGGTTGGCGACATCATTACAGTTATGCCGCCTGAACCTGAAGAATATAAGATTGAGGCAGAAAATCTCGACTTGGAAATTGTATATGAAGATCAGGATGTTTTAGTCGTCAACAAACCAAGAGGAATGGTGGTTCATCCTGCTCCAGGTCATTTAAACGGAACTCTGGTTAACGGGTTGATGTATCAAGTGAAGGACCTATCGGGAATAAACGGTGTGATGCGTCCAGGTATTGTCCATCGTATCGACAAGGATACGTCCGGATTATTGATGGTGGCAAAAAATGATTTAGCCCATGAATCATTAGTGGATCAGCTTGTGAAAAAAACTGTGACGAGAGTATATACCGCTTTAGTACATGGGACTATTCCGCACGACAACGGTACGATCGACGCGCCAATCGGCCGTGATCAAAAAGACCGACAAAGTATGGCCATTGTTGATAAGGGGAAACATGCTGTTACCCATTTTACTGTCGTTGAAAGATTCGGCCGTGATTTTACGCTGATTAAATGCAAACTTGAAACTGGTCGTACCCATCAAATAAGAGTTCATATGAAATACATCGGACATCCACTTGCAGGGGATCCAAAATACGGACCGAAAAAAACTTTGGAATTCCCAGGACAAGCATTGCATGCAGGAGTGTTAGGCTTTACGCATCCACGTACTGGAGAATACCTGGAATTTGAAGCGCCGCTACCGGATGATTTAGCGGAATTGATCGAAAAAGTTAGAAGAAGTCATTGACATTCTATTTGCAATAGAACTATACTTAGTTCAATGAATTGAATAGCAGTACCTTTAAAGACAGTCCAGAGAGGCTGGGAAGGTAAACGGAACGTATGGGTGAAGTGTGTCTGCGGATACATTCGGCCATGCATTGAATTATTGTACGTACAACCTCCTGAACTCGACTGTTCAGGAGGTTTTTTGATGTTCCGGATATTATAAGGTACAGAAATGAAGGAGGATTCGTTTTGGAGAAAGCTAATATTTTGGACGAGCAGGCGGTCAATCGGGCTTTGACCCGGATTGCACATGAAATCATCGAAAAAAACAAAGGAATTGATGAGTGCATACTGGTCGGTATTAAAACAAGAGGGGCTTTCCTTGCAAGAAGGCTTGCTGAAAAGATTGAGAAGATTGAAGGGAAGCCGATCAGGACAGGGGAATTGGATATCACTTTATACCGTGATGACCTGACAGAGAAAACGGTGAATAAGGAGCCGTTAGTCCAACAAGTTGATATTACGTACACAGTAGAAGGGCAGAAGATTGTCTTAGTCGATGATGTCCTTTTTACAGGACGGACTGTCAGAGCTGCCATGGACGCTGTAATGGACCTTGGGAGACCGGCACAAATCCAGTTGGCTGTATTGGTTGACCGCGGACATCGAGAACTTCCGATCCGTGCAGACTTTGTCGGCAAGAACATTCCGACCTCTAATGTAGAACGGATTGTAGTGAACTTGAAGGAAGTTGACGATGCTGAAAGTGTAACCATCCACGAATAGAAAGAGGGAATTGTAAATGTCGAATGCTGTGTTAGATATTAAAGATAAACCGAAAACAGGTCATCTCATTACATTGAGCTTACAACACATGTTTGCCATGTTCGGCTCAACAATTTTAGTGCCGACGCTCGTAGGGCTCAGCCCGGCAATCGCATTATTGACGAGTGGAATAGCAACAATTATTTTTCTGCTTGTTACTCGATTCCAGGTTCCAGCATACTTGGGCTCATCATTCGCTTTCATCTCGCCGATAATAGTTGCAACTACTGCAGGCGGTATTGGAAGTGCGATGATTGGTGCCATGTTTGTATCACTTGTCTATGCCATTGTCTCACTGATCATCTGGAAGAGCGGCTATAAATGGATCATGAAAATCATGCCTCCGATTGTTGTTGCACCTGTGATCATCGTCATCGGTTTAGGACTAGCTGGAACAGCTGTAGATATGGCCATGAATATCACGGTTGATGGTGTGAAGGAATATAGCCTAATCCATTTCTCTGCAGCCATCGTGACATTAGCTACAGCAATTATCTGTACCATCTTTTTCAGAGGCATTATCAGTTTGATGCCGGTTTTGATGGGGATTATTGTAGGATACATCTACTCAGCTTTAGTCGGCATTGTCGACTACACACCAATTCATGAAGCCAGTTTTTTGGCAGTACCGGAGTTCCTGATTCCAGGTATAGATTACGAATTTAAAATAACATCCACTTTGTTGTTAGCAATGGTACCAATATCAATTGTCACGATATCCGAACATATTGGACACCAATTAGTATTAGGAAAAATCGTGGACAGAAACTTTATAAAAGAGCCCGGCTTGCACCGTTCCTTATTAGGAGATGGACTTGGAACGTTTATCAGCTCCTTGGTCGGTGGTCCCCCAAAAACAACATACGGAGAAAACATCGGTGTACTTGCAATTACACGTGTATACAGTGTGTATGTCATATTTGGTGCAGCAATTGCAGCCATTCTGATTGCCTTCCTTGGCGATATAATGGCGTTCATCGAAACGATTCCGACAGCTGTACTCGGTGGTATATCCATCATGTTATTCGGTATTATTGCGTCTTCAGGTCTTCGGATGTTGGTTGAGAGTCAAATAGACTTTGACGATAAACGAAATCTTGTCATTGCATCGGTCATTCTGATTATCGGAATCGGCGGAGCTGCGATTAACTTCTCAGAAACCTTTAGTATTCAAGGAATGGCACTTGCAGCAATTGTTGGGGTGGTTCTAAACTTAGTACTTCCCGGAAGACCGAAAGTAGAAGAAACAGAAGAATAATTGAACACCTTTTAAGAATTGTCCCGTGAGGCAGTCAAAGGTGAGTGAGTAAAAGAGTTGAGGGATCCGAATATCCTCTTACCGCCCTTTTACGCTCTCAAAGCCTTCCAGACTGTCAGGAAGGCTTTTCTTTTGCTGAAAAATAGGAGGAGGATCAGAATGAGACACGTTTTGTCCATGAAGAATTTATCCACAGAAGACATCATCCGGATTTTGGATCGGGCTGCAGAATTTGAAAGCGGAGCAAAACCAAATCTAAAAGAGACGTATACCGTTTCAAACTTATTTTTTGAACCAAGCACCAGAACGAAGATGAGTTTTGAAATGGCTGAACGCAAACTGAACCTCCATGTCTTACCCTTTGAAGCTGCAACATCCAGTACGGTCAAAGGCGAAACATTAATTGACACAGTTAAAACGCTTGAAGCCATCGGCGTGGATGCATTAGTCATCCGCCACGAAGCAGAAGAGTATTACAACGAATTATTGAATGGCGTCGGAATCTCCGTTATTAACGGCGGGGACGGAGCTGGGCAGCATCCATCACAATCCATGTTGGACCTTTACACGATCAGACAGGAATTCGGAAGGTTTGAAGGACTTACCATTACGATTGCAGGGGATATCGCACACAGTCGTGTTGCTCGCTCGAATGCAGATGCTCTGAAAATGTTAGGTGCAAATGTCCATTATTTAAGCCCTTTAGAATGGAAAGGCGAATTTGAAACTGTTTCCTCATGGGAAGAAATTCTTCCATCCAGTGATGTCGTCATGCTTCTAAGAGTTCAACACGAACGGCATGGGAATGATGGTTCTTTTTCAAAAGAGGAATATCACGAAAAATATGGTCTCACGTTAAAACGGGAAAAAATGATGAAAAAAGATGCCATTATCATGCATCCTGCCCCGATCAACAGAGGGGTCGAAATTGCTGATGAGTTGGTTGAATGCGATCGGTCCAGGATTTTCAAACAAATGCATAATGGTGTGTTTGTCCGCATGGCAATCTTAGAAACTGTTTTGAAAGGGAGAGAGAAATGATGGATAAGTTCTTGAAAAATATCAACATCTTGAATGAAGAGGGCGCGCTTATCAACTCGAACATTCGAATCATAGATGGAAAGATTGCTGAAATCGGAGAAACGATTGAACATGCAGGTGAAGAACTGATTGAAGGTAATGGAGCTTTCGCATCATCGGGATTCATAGATGTCCATGTACATCTACGTGAGCCGGGCGGTGAGCGGAAGGAAACGATTGAATCAGGTACAAGGGCTGCTGCAAGGGGAGGATATACAACAATTTGCGCGATGCCGAACACAAAGCCAGTTCCTGACACAAAAGAGAACATTCAAATAGTGAACAGATTAATAGAGGAGAATGCATTAATCCGTGTCCTTCCGTATGCTTCCATTACTATCCGTGAAGCGGGGAAGGAACGCACAAACTTAGCGGAATTGAAAGCGCACGGAGCATTCGCTTTTACTGATGATGGAGTCGGAATTCAAGAAGCGGGAATGATGTATGAGGCAATGAAGGACGCAGCGGAGATCAATATGCCAATCGTTGCACATTGTGAAGATAATTCTCTCATTTATAACGGTGTCATGCATGAAGGAAAACGTAATCACGAACTTGGATTGCCAGGGATTCCCTCGATTGCGGAATCGGTTCATATTGCACGTGATGTACTTTTAGCGGAAGCTGCAGGTGCTCACTACCACGTCTGCCATGTCAGCACGAAGGAGTCAGTCAGAGTAATCCGAGACGCAAAAAGAGCCGGCATAAAAGTAACTGCAGAAGTTAGCCCTCACCATTTGCTGCTTTGTGAAGACGACATTCCTGTAGATGATGCAAATTACAAAATGAATCCACCTCTTCGTGGGGCCGAAGATCTTAGAGCTCTAAGAGAGGGATTGCAAGACGGTACGTTGGACTGTATAGCAACCGATCATGCACCACATACAAAGGAAGAAAAATCAAACGGCATGAAACCTGCTCCATTCGGAATTGTCGGTTTTGAAACTGCGTTCCCTCTTCTTTACACACATTTTGTCGAAAAAGGAAAATGGACACTCAAGCAACTGACTGATTGGATGACGATCCGACCCGCTGAAGTATTCGGTATGCCTTATGGGAAACTGGAGACTGGTGCAGAAGCTGATATTGTATTGATTGACCTGACAAAACAAAGACCAATCAATCCAAAAGATTTCCTTTCAAAAGGAGAAAACACTCCATTTGCAGGCTGGGATTGTAAAGGCTGGCCGATCATGACGCTATTTGGAGGTAATATAGTATGGCAGGAGGAACAGGCATGAAGAAGAGATACTTAGTATTGGAAAATGGCTCTATTTATGAAGGGGTGGCTTTTGGCGCAGAAAAAGCTTCCGTTGGAGAGGTCGTATTCAATACAGGAATGACTGGCTACCAAGAAGTCCTTTCTGATCCATCTTACTGTGGACAGCTTGTCACGATGACATATCCTCTGATTGGGAACTACGGTATAAACCGGGATGATTTTGAATCGATTGAGCCGGCTGCAAAAGGCTTGGTAATAAGAGAATTAGCCGAAGAACCTTCTAACTTCAGAAGTGAGCGTTCACTTAACGAGTTCTTAATACAAAAAGGAATTCCAGGGATTTCAGAAGTGGACACTCGAAGATTAACCCGAGAGATCCGAAATTACGGAACGATCAAAGGTTACTTCACTGAAGCCGGTGCCGACTTAGACAAGGCGACTGTTTTAGCAGAACTATCAAGCACAGACCTACCTACTGATCAAGTTGCCTCCGTTTCCATTAAACGTTCCTATGCAAGTCCTGGTAGAGGGAAACGTGTTGTGTTAGTCGACTTTGGCATGAAACATGGAATCTTACGGGAACTGAATCGAAGAGATTGCGACGTGGTCGTCGTTCCGTATAATGCAACTGCAAATGAGGTACTCTCGCTTAACCCTGACGGTATCATGCTTTCAAATGGACCAGGGGATCCAAAAGATGTTCCTGAAGCAATCGAACTTTTAAACGGCGTGTTGGGAAAAGTACCGGTATTCGGTATTTGTCTTGGTCATCAGTTGCTTGCCTTAGCCTGTGGCGGGAACACGTTTAAGTTGAAATTCGGACATCGCGGCGGAAATCATCCGGTTAAAAGCTTAGTGACAGGAAAGACATTTTTAACTTCACAAAACCATGGATATTCAGTAGATCCTGAATCACTCAAAGGCACTGATCTTGAGGTGACGGAAATTGCACTCAATGACGGCACAGTAGAAGGTTTACGCCACAAGAAACACTTAGCGTTCTCTGCTCAGTATCATCCTGAGGCTTCACCAGGACCTGAAGACTCCAATTTCTTATTCGATGACTTTATTGACATGATTCAACAACAGAGCCGAAAGGAGATTCACCATGCCTAAACGTACAGATATTAACTCCATTTTAGTGATCGGATCCGGTCCGATCGTCATCGGTCAAGCAGCAGAATTCGACTATGCCGGTACTCAAGCCTGCCTTGCCCTAAAAGAGGAAGGCTATCGCGTAATTTTGATCAATTCAAACCCGGCAACCATCATGACGGACACTGAAATTGCAGACAAAGTATATATAGAGCCTATCTCTCTTGAGTTTGTTAGCAGGATACTTCGAAAAGAACGTCCGGATGCCCTATTGCCGACGCTTGGCGGACAAACTGGATTGAACATGGCGATTGAACTCCAAAACTCTGGCATTTTAGACGAACTGAATATCGAAATTTTAGGGACAAAATTAGATGCGATCCACAAAGCGGAAGACCGTGAACTTTTCCGTTCATTGATGAATGAATTGAATGAACCAGTACCGGATAGCGAAATTGTCCATTCCGTGAAAGAAGCAGTGGAATTTGCAAATGAAATCGGCTATCCAGTCATTGTTCGTCCAGCCTTTACATTAGGAGGTACAGGCGGTGGAATATGCAAAGACGAAGAAGAGTTGCTTGAAATTGTTGCGAGCGGCTTAAAGTATAGTCCGGTAAGTCAATGTCTTCTTGAAAAATCGATTGCTGGCTATAAAGAAATCGAATACGAAGTGATGCGTGATTCGGCGGACCATGCAATTGTTGTCTGTAATATGGAGAACTTTGACCCAGTCGGGATTCATACAGGAGATTCCATAGTTGTAGCGCCAAGCCAAACATTATCAGATCGGGAATATCAGATGCTCCGCAATGTTTCATTGAAAATCATCCGTGCTCTGAAAATCGAGGGTGGCTGTAACGTTCAGCTTGCACTCGATCCAGACAGCTTCAATTACTACATTATTGAAGTAAACCCACGAGTAAGCCGATCTTCCGCACTTGCTTCCAAAGCAACGGGATACCCGATTGCGAAGCTGGCTGCAAAAATTGCAGTTGGCTTAACGCTTGATGAGATGATGAACCCGGTCACAGGTAAAACTTACGCACACTTTGAACCAGCACTTGACTACGTGGTTGCGAAGATTCCGAGATGGCCATTTGATAAGTTCGAATCAGCGAAACGGAACTTAGGAACACAAATGAAAGCGACAGGCGAAGTAATGGCCATTGGCCGGAATTTTGAAGAAGCGATTTTAAAAGCGGTCCGCTCATTAGAAACAGGTCACATGCATATTGAACTGAAAAATGCAGGGGGCATGACAGACGAATGGATTGAGAAACGGATTCGCAGGGCTGGAGATGAGCGATTGTTCTTCATCGGGGAGGCACTTCGAAGAGGTAGTTCGATTGATGAAATCCATGAATGGAGTCAAATTGATCGCTTCTTCCTTAACAAACTGAACAATATCGTAAAATACGAGACGGTGATTGAAGAGAACAAGCTAAATGTAGTCATTGCGAAAAAAGCGAAACGTATGGGCTTCTCAGATGTGAAGATTGCCGCTCTTTGGAATATGACAGAAGTTGAAGTTTATAATTGGCGGAAAGAAAACGGACTTTTGCCAGTTTATAAGATGGTAGACACTTGTGCTGCAGAGTTTGAATCCGAGACGCCATATTTCTATGGAACTTATGAAGAAGAAAACGAATCAGTCAAGAGTGGGCGGGAGAGCATTGTCGTGCTCGGTTCCGGTCCGATACGGATTGGTCAAGGCGTTGAGTTTGACTATGCAACAGTCCATTCTGTCTGGGCAATAAAAGAAGCAGGTTATGAAGCGATTATTATTAACAACAACCCAGAAACGGTTTCAACGGATTTCTCCATCTCGGATAAATTGTATTTCGAGCCACTGGTCATTGAAGATGTGATGCATATTATCGATTTAGAAAAGCCGAAAGGGATCATCGTACAGTTTGGCGGCCAAACAGCAATCAACTTAGCTGAAGGACTTGCCCAACGAGGTGTCAAAATCTTAGGAACGAGCTTGGAAGACTTGGACCGCGCGGAGAACCGTGACAAGTTTGAACGCGCTCTTCAAGAAATCGGCATTCCTCAGCCAAAAGGGAAGACAGCCGTTTCTGTTGAAGAAGCCGTGCAAATTGCAGAGGAAATCAGTTACCCAGTACTTGTACGTCCATCCTATGTATTAGGCGGGCGTGCAATGGAAATTGTCTACAATGAGGCGGAACTTAGACATTATATGGAGTTTGCGGTGGAAGCCTCTCATGAACATCCTGTGTTAGTCGATCGGTATTTGACAGGGATGGAAATAGAAGTGGATGCAATCAGTGATGGCGAACATGTAATAATTCCGGGGATTATGGAGCATATCGAACGAGCAGGCGTACACTCCGGTGATTCCATCGCTGTTTATCCTCCTCAAAGTCTTAACGCGAAACATATTCAAACACTTGCCGACTATACAGAACGATTGGCAAAAGGGCTGAACATTATTGGATTGTTAAATATACAATTTGTCATCTCGGACGATGAGGTCTTCGTCATAGAAGTAAATCCCCGTTCAAGCAGGACGGTTCCATTCTTAAGTAAAATCACGAATATTCCGATGGCGAATCTTGCAACAAAAGCTATTTTAGGATATAAGATTCCGGAAATGGGTTATGGTACAGGACTCAAACCGAATATACCTGGCGTTTACGTTAAAGTACCAGTATTCAGTTTCGCAAAATTACGGCGAGTTGATATTACGTTAGGGCCGGAAATGAAATCGACAGGTGAAGTGATGGGCAAAGATACTACACTTGAAAAAGCATTATATAAAGGGTTAATCGCTTCTGGCATGAAAATCAGAGAGTATGGGTCTGTATTAATGACCATCTCAGACAAAGATAAAGCCGAAGCCGCCACTCTGGCTGCACGCTTTACTGAAATCGGTTATCAGATTTTAGCAACAGAAGGAACAGCAACCGTATTGAAGAACGAAGGAATACCGGTAAAAGTAGTTGGGAAAATCGGTTCTGAAGGACAGACACTATTAGATGTTATCCAAAAGGGCGAGGCACAACTCGTCATCAATACGTTGACGAAGGGCAAACAGCCAGAACGTGACGGCTTCAGAATTCGTCGTGAGTCGGTCGAAAACGGGATTCCATGCTTAACATCATTGGATACAGCAGAAGCGGTTCTCCGAGTATTGGAATCCATGACATTCTCAACAGAAGCAATGCCCGCTTTGGGGGTGCATGCATGATCCGACAGGAACAGATGACGGTCATCAAGCAGAAAGCATTGGCAACGAATATTTTCGAAATGACACTGGCCGGCGAACTCGTCTCTTTAATGGGGACGCCGGGACAGTTTGTCCATATACGCGTAAGCGGTGGTTTTGAGCCTTTGCTTCGACGGCCGATCAGTATTTCGTCGATTAATAAAGACAAAGGGGAATTTACAATCATATACCGTGCCGAGGGGAAGGGTACATCCATCCTTTCTACAAAAACGCCGGGTGATGTGGTCGATGTATTAGGTCCTCTCGGTAATGGTTTCCCTGTGAATATTGAAGGCGAAAAAGTCTTCCTGATTGGAGGAGGAATAGGAGTACCCCCTCTTTATGAGTTATCAAAACAATTAAGGGAAGTAGGGGTGGAACCAATCCATATCTTAGGCTTCCAGTCCTCAGATGTTATGTTCTACGAAGAAGAATTCAATGCGCTTGGTGAGACATATATAGCTACCGTAGACGGAACAGCAGGAGAAAAAGGTTTTGTCACCCATATTATCGATCAGCTGCCCAAAGAGATCAGCCACTACTATGCATGTGGACCGATGCCCATGCTAAAAGCCGTTTCCTCGAAGTTAGCCGGTATAGAAGGCTTTCTTTCATTTGAAGAACGAATGGGGTGCGGAATCGGGGCTTGCTTTGCATGTGTATGCAAGACCAATAATCAGGTGGATGGCCGGGACTATGTAAAGGTTTGTTCCGACGGTCCGGTCTTCAAGGCGGGGGTTGTTGAACTATGAACCGGTTAAATATTGAATTGCCAGGGTTATCATTGAAAAATCCAATTATGCCGGCAAGCGGTTGTTTCGGTTTCGGGAAAGAGTTCGCCAAGTTATATGATCTTTCCGTTTTAGGCTCGATAATGATCAAGGCAACTACTGTAGAAACGCGATTAGGAAACCCGACGCCACGGGTCGCAGAAACATCCTCCGGGATGCTAAATGCAATTGGCCTTCAAAACCCCGGACTTGAAAAAGTGATTTCGGAAGAACTTACCTGGTTAGAGCAATATAATGTACCGATTATTGCCAATGTAGCGGGGACGTTGACCGAAGACTATGTAGAGGTTGCCGAAAAGATTTCAAAATCGCCGAATGTAAAAGCACTTGAATTGAATATCTCCTGTCCGAATGTGAAATTGGGCGGAATCACATTTGGTACTGATCCAGTCGTTGCGAAGGAATTGACCGCGGCCGTAAAAGCCGTTTCCGCTGTACCCGTATATGTAAAACTATCTCCCAATGTAACCGATATCGTTTCAATTGCGAAGGCGGTCGAGGAAGGGGGAGCGGATGGAATTTCTATGATTAATACTTTAGTAGGGATGCGGCTCGATACGAAAACTGGCCGTCCGGTAATAGCAAATGGAACTGGCGGGTTATCCGGTCCTGCGATCAAACCAGTAGCTATCAGGATGGTCTACGAAGTTAGTAAACACGTTTCCATTCCGATTATCGGAATGGGTGGCATTACCGAAGTAGACGATGTGATCGACTTCTTATCTGCAGGAGCGAGTGCTGTAGCCATTGGAACCGCAAACTTTGTGGATCCATTCATATGTCCCACGATCATTGAACAACTTCCTGCAAAGCTTGACGAATTGGGAATAGATCACATTTCAGAATTAGTAGGAAGGAGTCATCGATGATGAAAAACAGCCCGATTATCGCACTTGACTTTCCATCAGAAGAAGAAACGATTGGATTTTTAAACGTTTTCAATGAATCCCTTTTCGTTAAGGTGGGAATGGAACTCTATTTACAGGAAGGACCGTCGATTGTTTATAAGTTAAAGGAATTGGGACATGATGTCTTTCTTGACTTGAAACTGCATGACATTCCAAATACAGTAGGCTCAGCGATGAGAGGGTTAGCCAGAATTGGGGCTGATATGGTGAATGTCCATGCCGCTGGCGGAGAAGCAATGATGCAGGCAGCTATAGAAGGATTAGAGGCTGGAACTTTAGCTGGACAAAAAAGACCTAAGATTATTGCAGTCACCCAATTAACTTCAACGAGTGAAGAACAAATGAAAACAGAACAACTCATTGAGCGTACTCTAAAGGAAAGCGTTTTGAATTACGCTGAATTAGCAAAAACAGCAGGAATGGATGGAGTGGTTTGTTCTGTTCAGGAAGCAGCTGTCATCCGTGAATCCTGTGGGGATGCTTTCTTAAAAGTAACACCTGGAATAAGGCTTGATGGTGGGAAGAATCATGACCAACAGCGTGTAGCTACACCAGCAGTAGCGAGAAAGTCAGGTTCTACACATATCGTAGTAGGGCGTGCAATAACAAATTCTGCAGATCCGGTTGCGACTTATTTCGATATAAAAAATTGGTGGGAGGCTGGTTTCGAATGAAAATGCAAAAGAGAATTGCGCAGGCTTTACTTGAGACGGGAGCGGTCAAATTAAGCCCAAAAGAACCATTCACATGGGCATCGGGAATACAATCACCTATTTATTGTGATAATCGGCTAACGATGTCCGAGCCTGTAATCCGAAAGGAAATAGCGGAAGGATTAACCGAGTTGATCCGAAAGAATTTCCCGGAAGTGGAAGTGATTGCAGGAACAGCTACAGCAGGAATTCCCCATGCTGCATGGGTCAGTGATCTATTAGAACTCCCAATGGTATACGTCCGGTCGAAACCGAAAGAGCATGGCCGTGGAAATCAGATTGAAGGAAAGATTTCAGAAGGTGACAAGGTAGTAGTAGTGGAAGACTTGATTTCTAAAGGCGGTAGCAGCATAACCGCTGCAAATGCTTTGAGGGATGCTGGATGTGAAGTATTAGGGGTTGTGTCGATCTTCACGTACGGATTGAACAGTGCAACTGAAGCATTTATGGAAGCTGATCTAACTTACTATAGCCTGTCTAACTTCGCTGCATTAATGCAAGCCGCCAAAGAGAACGGCTCCATATCTGAAACAGAAATTGAAGAACTGACAGAATGGCACAGTAAACTAAAGAACGGCGAATTATAAAAAGCTCGCGGGCAAACCGCGAGCTTTCAGTTTGTAGGTAGAATTAAAAAAGCGGAAAAAAGAGAAACTCGTTAACGTCTATTTGAAATGTAATCCTTTAGAAAGGTTATATAAATCCCTGTTTAGCGACTATTGCTTGAAGTGCAGGCGCCGACTCCTGCGGGAAAAGCGTGAGCCTTGAGAACCCACAGTAACGACTGTTGAATGAACAAAGGCTAAGTTAAAGTACAAAGGCTAATTGCGCCGCGTCCTGGCTGCTCCACCGCTTCGCTCGTCGCAAAATTGCTGGGGAGCAGATTCAGGTAGCTATTTGGCAACTCCTTTGTGACCAACCTCCTGTTGGCCCAAGCCCACGGAAAGCGAAGTGGCGGGCACTGCTGATTTTTTTATACTATTTTATATAGAGAAGAAATTTAAAAATTTTATTTCCTTAAGCGTCTAACCAGTTCTTCGTCAGGTGTGACATATACCGTTTGCTGTTCAAAGTAAATGACAAAGCCTGGTTTGGAGCCGTTCGGCTTTTTCACATGACGGATTAAAGTATAGTCCACAGGCACAGAAGAGGATTCCCTCGCTTTACTAAAATAAGCGGAAAGATGTGCTGCCTCCAAAATGGTCTCCTCATCCGGATCAGGATGATGAATCACCACATGAGAGCCCGGGATGTCTTTCGTATGGAGCCATGTATCTGTTCTTGCGGCAATCTTGAATGTTAAATAATCATTCTGTTTATTGTTCTTACCGACAGAAATTGGTAACCCTGTGGATGAAACATATTTCTCTGGAACTGGCTTCGTATCTTTCTTCTTTTTCTTCAACGTACGGGCTTTCATGAATCCAAGTTCCGCCAGCTCTTCCCGGATTTCTTCAATATCTGAAGGTGAGGCCTGATTGACTTGTTGCTGAAGCATTTCGAAATACTCGATGTCTTCAACTGTTTTAGCTAACTGCTCCTCTGTCATCTTGAGTGCGGTTTTAGCCTTATTGTATCGGCTATAATATTTTTGGGCATTTTCCACTGGAGTTTTCCGAACATCAAGAGGTATCCGTATTGTCTCCCCTATTTCAGAATAATAGTTCACTACCTCTGCTTCTTTCGCCCCTTTTTTAAATGCATGAAGATTAGCCATCAACAACTCGCCATATAATTGGTATTGGTCCAACTGTTCGGCTTGCTCCCGATCACGTTGAAGCTTTTTCATCTTCAATTTCAACTTATCAATTTCATTTTGCAGCCAACGCTCCAAATCCCCGGCCTGTTGTTTGACCCGGTCTCTTTCAGCACGTGCAAAAAAGACACGGTCCAGTAATTCACCAAGGGAGGCGTAGCGGGTTTTTGTTCCACTTAAATGGGTGAGGGCACTTGCTGAGAAATGTACTTTCCCTTTCTCATCTTCCACATATTCAGGAGAAGCTTCCCACTGAAATTCCTTCATATAATGACGGTAAACTGACAGCGGATTGTCTTCTTTCATTCGGAAGAGCAACTCATTGGCATGAAGAGGAGAAAAACCCGATATGGATTGTACGATTTCTTTTGGCTCCTGAGCGCTGTTTAAAATAGCTGTCAACTGGTCATCCTTTGCTTCAATCGGATTCAGTTTGTCCTGTGGAGGAGGGGCTATATATTTTTGGCCCGGTAATATCGTACGGTAGCTATTTACTGATGGTGGTAGATGTTTGAGGCTGTCTAATATAATCTCACGATCCGGATCCACCAAAAGTAGATTACTGTGGCGCCCCATGATTTCCATATGCAGCTCTCGTCGGATATCATCGCCAATTTCATTTTTCGAGAGCACTTCAAACACAATTACACGGTCAGTACCGAGCTGTCTGATTGAAGAAATGAATCCTCCCTCTAAATGTTTCCTTAAAAACATGCAGAACATAGGCGGTTCCGAAGGGTTTTCAATTGTCTCCCCAGTTAGTTGAACCCTCGCATAAGAAGGGTGGATTGAAAACAAAACTTTATGATTAGATCCGCTTGCCCTTATATGCATAACGATTTCAAGTGAGTTCGGTTGATGGATTTTCGAAATCCTTCCCGAAACTAATTGTTGAAGTTCTTTTGTCATTGCGATTGTAAATAATCCATCAAATGCCATTATGTAATCCTCTTTCAAGCTTTTCCTCTTATCTTATCATCTTTTTCAGGAGAAGATAAGGAATGGCAAAAAGAAAGAGCGCGTGATGCGCTCTCGGTGAGGGGACCGGTTAACCGGCATTATAGGGGATTATCGTACATAGCTTGCGCCAATAATGATCAATAGAATGAACAAGACAACGATTAAAGCGAATGCACGCCCACCGCCGAAACCATAGCCGTAACCGTAACCTGGGTATCCACAACCGAATCCTCCGTACATACAGAACACCACCTTTTCTTGAAAGATAGTGTAGTATATGCAGCTTTAAAAAGGTGACTTAGGGATTAGCGGAGAAGATGCGACGCTGAAAAAGAAAAGGAGGCAACTTTCCCATAGAAATTAAATTAAAGAGTCAATCCAAAAGTAATATGATATAATGTTCTGTAGAAAATACAGGGAATCTGTCTAAGGGACAAGAGACTTGATTCTACTTGAAATTGAACGAAAAGATTGTTGAGGGATAGCATGAGAAGAGAACGCGGACTGCTGATTGTCTTATCCGGCCCGTCCGGTGTCGGTAAAGGAACCGTGCGGAAAGAACTATTTTCGCAGCCGAATACGAACTATGAATACTCCATTTCCACGACTACAAGGGCCCCAAGGGAAGGAGAAGTCGATGGAGCGGATTACTTTTTCAAAAGCCGTGAAGAGTTTGAACAGATGATCGCGGAAGGCAAGTTACTGGAATACGCAGAATATGTAGGGAACTATTACGGAACCCCACTGGATTATGTGAATGAAACACTCGATGCAGGTAGGGATGTATTCCTTGAAATTGAGGTTCAAGGTGCTGCGCAAGTAAGGGAGAAAGTAAAGGATGGTTTATTCATCTTTTTGGCTCCTCCAAGCTTGTCGGAATTGGAGCAGCGTCTTGTCGGTCGTGGGACGGAAACGGATGAAGTCATTGCTTCACGTATCCAGACTGCCCGGCTTGAACTCGAAATGATGAATCTTTATGATTTCGTAGTTGAAAATGACGAAGTACAGCTTGCATGCGATCGGATTAATGCCATTGTGACAGCCGAGCACTGCAGGCGTGAGCGCGTCGAAAAAAGGTATTTACGAATGTTGGAGGGAGAATGATTTATGTTATATCCATCAGTGGACTCATTAAAAAGTAAAATTGACTCGAAATATACTTTAGTTAGCCTTGCATCAAAAAGAGCGCGTCAATTACAGGAAACAGGAACGGTAAAGCTTGACTCGTATGTCTCGCATAAATATGTAGGTAAGGCTTTAGAGGAAGTTGCAGCAGGTGCACTGACGACAAAGGAACAAGACGCCTCCATTGTTTACGAGGATGAAGTTTAATAAATAGATGCTGAAAACTCCCTTAGAAAATCCTGATTTTTCTATGGGAGTTATTTGTTTTATATTGGAACTGTTTAGCCTTAAGGCAAATGAAAGGATGACGACTGTTGTGCTAACAGGTAAAAATATTTTGGTCGGTGTATCAGGCGGGATTGCTGTATATAAGGCAGTTGCTCTTGTCAGCAAACTTTCTCAAGCAGGAGCAAATGTAAAGGTGATAATGACAGAATCAGCAACTAAATTTGTGACACCATTAAGTTTCCAAGTACTTTCAAGAAACGATGTTTATACTGATACATTCGATGAAAAGGATTCATCGGTCATTGCGCATATCGATTTGGCAGATTGGGCGGATTTAATTATTGTAGCACCAGCGACAGCAAATACGATCGGTAAGCTTGCCAATGGAATTGCAGACGATATGTTGACGACAACTTTGCTTGCATCAAAGGCAACCATCTGGGTAGCGCCCGCAATGAACGTTCATATGTATGACCACCCTTCAGTTAAGCGTAATATCAGCCAGCTTTTCTCTGACGGTTACCGATTCATTGAACCTTCAGAGGGTTTTTTAGCATGCGGTTATATTGGTAAAGGACGTCTGGAGGAACCAGAAAAAATCGTCAGTTTGTTACAGGAGCACTTTTCGCAAAAACCTTTGCCGCTAAAAGGTAAAAAAGTGATTGTAACGGCTGGTCCTACACGGGAACGGATCGATCCGGTCCGTTATATAACGAATTTTTCAAGTGGGAAAATGGGCTATGCAATGGCGGAGGCGGCTGCTTCATTAGGAGCTGAAACGATCTTAATTTCGGGTCCGGTAAGTCTTCCTGTTCCTACTGAAGTTAATGCGATTTTTGTTGAAAGTAGCGAGGAAATGCTAAATACGGTTTTGCGTCATTTCGAAGATGCGGACATAGTCATAAAAACGGCAGCAGTTGCTGACTATAAACCGAAAATGATCCTCCCAAGTAAAATGAAGAAAAAGTCGGAAGAACTGACAATTGAGCTAACAAAGACCACTGATATACTTCAGACACTGGGAGCTATGAAAAAGCAACAGCTTCTCATCGGATTTGCGGCAGAAACAAATGATGTCATCCAGTATGCGAAGGACAAGCTTGTCAGAAAAAATGCAGACTATATCATTGCCAATGATGTAACGGAAGCGAATGCCGGCTTTGGCACTGATACTAACATCGTCACATTAATCGGCAATGACTTCGAAAAAGAATTTCCAGTCCTACCGAAAAAGGAATTGAGTAAAGAACTTCTCTTGACGATAATGGAGTGGGAAACAGGTGATACGCATTGATCGCTGAAGTGATTGTCGATATTGCAGCCTATCCGATTGACAAACCGTTTGACTATGTCGTCCCAAAAGAAATGGAAGATATTGTTGAACCGGGTGTTCGCGTAAAAGTTCCTTTTGGAAACCGGAAGTTGCTGGGTTTTATTACCGAAATTAAAGATGAATCTGATTTGAACATCGTAAAATTAAAACAAATCGAAGAAATCTTAGATATAACACCTGTATTGACGAAGGAAATGCTTGAAATGGCAGACTGGATGAAAAACCATGTGCTCTGTTTTGAAATTGATGCACTTTTCGCTATGCTCCCTTCTGCATTAAAAGCGAAGTATGAACGGGTGATCCGATTAAAAGACCGCAGCCGTTTGGTCGATTCAGAAGCACAGGCCTTGTTTGAAAAAAGGGAAGCCATTCCACTACACGATGTAACATCTATGAAACTACTATCCATCTTAAAGAAGTATAGCGAAGAAGGAATTATAGAAGTTGAGACCATCGTCAAACAGAAGACGTCAGTAAAAAAAGAAAGAATATTAACGATTCAGTCTGAAACGGAAATTAGTAAATTATTATCTTTACTATCCCCACAGGCAAAAAAGCAAAAAGAGCTAATGGATTGGATGATAGGACATGCAGGAGAGATACTCTCGGCTAAATACGTCCTTGAATCGACCGGGGTGCAGCCTGCAGTTTTAAACGCAGTTATCGAGAAAGGGGCCGCTATCACTTCAATGGAAGAAGTGTACCGAGATCCCAACATAGTTGACTTAGGTGATCATTCGGTTCCTTTCCAAGTTACAGAAGAGCAAGCAAAAGTGATGGATGCATTAATGAAAGAAAAGGATCAACCGGCTACGTTTCTTTTGCATGGTGTAACCGGAAGTGGCAAGACTGAAATTTATTTGCAAATGATCCAAGATGTCATCAGCCGTGGAAAAGAGGCCATAGTATTAGTTCCTGAAATCTCCTTAACTCCGCAGATGAACTCTAGATTCAAATCCCGTTTTGGTGATTTGGTAGCTGTCATGCATAGTGGTTTATCAGCAGGTGAGAAATATGATGAGTGGCGGAAGATCCAACGTGGAGAAGTAAAAGTGGTAGTCGGTGCTCGCTCTGCCATTTTTGCACCCTTTACGAATTTGGGTGTAATCATTTTGGATGAGGAACATGAGTCCACTTATAAACAAGACGATACGCCTCGCTATCATGCAAGGGATATTGCCATTTGGAGGAGTCAATACTATTCGTGTCCCGTTATTTTGGGGAGCGCTACTCCCTCTTTGGAATCTTATGCACGTGCATCTAAAGGGGTTTATAGGCTCTTAACGATGAAGGAGCGGGCAAACCATCATCCTCTTCCGGCAGTGCATGTAGTTGATATGAGAGATGAATTGAAGAATGGGAACCGTTCCATGTTCTCTGTTGATCTCGCGGATGCCGTCAGAAAAAGGCTTGAACGGAAAGAACAAATTGTTTTGTTCCTGAATAAGCGTGGATATTCGTCTTTCGTTCTTTGCCGTGATTGTGGTACAACTGTCCAATGTCCGAATTGCGATATTTCCTTGACATACCACCGGGCATCCGAAGTATTGAGATGTCATTATTGTGGCCATGAGGAGCATGTTCCGACTAACTGTCCGGAGTGCAGTAGTGAACATATACGTTTTTTCGGTACCGGAACTCAAAAAGTGGAGGAAGAAGTCTCCAAGTTGTTTCCGGGAGCTCGGGTATTAAGGATGGATGTCGATACTACCCGTCAAAAAGGTGCACACGAGGCAATCTTAAAGGATTTTGGAGATGGGAAAGCGGATATCTTGTTAGGAACGCAAATGATTGCAAAAGGGCTCGATTTTCCGAACATAACACTTGTTGGTGTTTTAACTGCAGATACAACTTTAAATCTTTCTGATTTTAGGGCTGCGGAAAAGACCTTCCAGTTACTAACACAAGTTAGCGGCAGGGCTGGGCGCCATGATAAACCCGGCGAAGTGTTTATTCAAACGTATTCACCTGAGCATTATGCCATTCAACATGCAAAGAACCACTCATACGAACCTTTTTACCGGCAAGAAATGATGGCGAGAAAACAGTATGAATATCCACCGTTCTATTATTTAACTCTCATTCAGTTCTCTCATGAGGATTTAATGAAAGTCTCCGAGTATGCAGGAAAAACGGTGGAATGGCTGCGACAACGATTATCCGACCAATCTGCTGTTATCGGACCAACAGCTGCAGCCATCAGCCGCGTGAACAATAGATATCGATATCAATGTTTGATAAAATACAAAAAAGAAATTGGTTTGACCGAAACTTTACAGCAGCTCATCAAGATGTATAGGACAGAATGGCTCAAAACAGGCCTTTACATGACGATCGACATGGACCCATCCACCATCATGTGAGCAGAAATGGGGGCACCACATGGCAATAAGACAGATAGTAGTAAAACCCGCAACAATATTAGAAGAAGTATGCAAACCGGTAACAGCCTTCGATGAAGAATTGACCGTTTTGCTTGATGATTTGTACGAAACAATGCTTGATGCTGACGGAGTCGGCATTGCGGCTCCACAAGTCGGCGTCCCACTGCGAGTGGCGATCGTCGATTTAGGTGAGGGCGAAGATCCGATTGAAATGATTAATCCTGAAGTAACAGGTACTGAAGGAGAATCAGTTGATATAGAAGGGTGTCTTAGCATACCTGGTCTCTATGGTGAAGTTGAACGACCGTACTTCATTCGCATCAAGGCACAAGAACGGGATGGTTCTTGGTATGAATTAGAGGCGGAGGACTATGAAGCACGCGCTATATTGCACGAAATTGATCATTTGGATGGTATTCTTTTCGATTCGAAAATACTTCGTATTGTGGATCCTTCCGAACTTGAAGTTGATGAAGAACAGGAGGAGACGGAATGACGAACATCGTATTTATGGGCACCCCTTCTTTCTCTGTGCCGATTCTTCGAATGCTTCATGAAGAAGGGCATACAATATCTTATGTAGTCACTCAACCGGACAGGCCCGTAGGTCGAAAAAGAGTACTAACGCCTACGCCAGTAAAAGAAGAAGCATTGCGACTCGGCTTGCCTGTTTTGCAACCGGAAAAGCTGAAAGGCTCACCTGAGATGGAAGAAATCATTCATTCGAATCCAGATTTGATCATCACAGCTGCCTTTGGTCAACTGTTGCCGAAAGAAATTTTGGACTCTCCACGTCTTGGAAGCTTAAATGTCCATGCTTCGCTTCTTCCGGAATATCGCGGAGGTGCTCCGATTCATCAAGCAATCATGGACGGAAAGGATAAAACCGGCGTCACGATCATGTATATGGCAGAAAAGTTGGATGCAGGTGATATCATTTCCCAAGTTGAAGTTCCGATCGATGTGACGGATCATACAGGCAGTATGTTTGAAAAGTTGAGCGATGCAGGTTCGAAGTTATTAAAAGAAACGCTGCCTGATGTCTTAAATGGAGTAAATCCGCGGATTCCACAAGATGAAACGAAGGTTACATACGCTTGGAATATTTCCAGAGAACAAGAACGGATCGATTGGACGAATGGTGGTAAGCAAATCTATAACCAAATTAGAGGACTTCACCCTTGGCCAGTTGCCTATACTTTGTTCGATGGACAAACGGTCAAAGTTTGGTGGGGAGAACCGGAAGAAACGAATAAGTCCGGAGAACCTGGAGAAATTATCGGATTAACAAAGGACCGGATTGTTGTCAAAACGGGAGACCAGCTGGCAATTGGTCTGACTGATATCCAACCTGCAGGCAAAAAACGTATCGCCGTATCCGATTTTTTAAACGGAGCGGGATCCAAAATTCAGATCGGAGACAGATATGAATGAGTAAAAACTCGACAAGAGGAAATGGCAACGTACGGGAAGCTGCTCTTTCTATTTTGATGGCTGTCGAAAAAAATCAGGCATATAGTAACTTGTTACTTCATAATACGATAGAAAAGCATGGAATTAATCCGAAAGACCGCTCCCTTCTCACAGAGATCACCTATGGAACTCTGCAACACAAAATGACTTTGGATTATTATTTGAAGCCGTTTTTACGTGGGAAAATCGAGGATTGGGTGAAACAGTTATTGAGAATTTCATTATACCAACTCCTTTATTTGTCGAGAGTACCGGCCCATGCAGTTGTGAACGAGGCTGTAGAAATTGCAAAACGGAGAGGCCATAAAGGAATATCCTCCATGGTAAATGGAGTATTGCGTTCCATTCAGAGACAGGGCGTTCGTTCTTTAGACGACATCGCAGATCCAATAGAGCGTCTCGCTATTGAAACGAGTCATCCTCTTTGGATGATTAAAGATTGGATAAAAGAGTATGGATTTGAAAAAACACGAGAAATGGCTTTTGAAAATAACCGTGCCCCAGTCCAAACTGTACGCGTTAATACTTTTAAAACAACTATTGAATCCGTCGTAGAAAAACTTGAAGAGGATGGCCTGAAAGTCGAACGGAGCGAGACAGTACCTGAGTGTCTTTACGTAACGAATGGACAAGCTGTCAGGACAACTGCTTTTAAAGAAGGTTTGATCACGATCCAGGACGAAAGCTCGATGTTTCCGGCCCATGCGTTAAAGGTGGAACCGGGTATGCGGGTCCTTGACATGTGTGCTGCACCAGGCGGTAAATCGACGCATATTGCGGAGAAGATGGAAAATAAGGGTGAAATCATTTCTCTCGATTTGCATGAACACAAAGTTAAATTGATTCGTGAAAATGCTGAGCGATTAGGTCTTTCAATCATTCAAGCAGAGACTGCTGATGGTCGTAAAGCAGGTGAGCAGTTTAAAACGGAGTCATTTGACCGGATTTTGGTCGATGCCCCATGCAGCGGTTTAGGGGTTATCAGAAGAAAACCTGATATTAAGTACACAAAAACTGAACAAGATGCGAAAAGTCTTCAAAAAATCCAATTGGATTTACTAGATGAGGCCTATACATTATTGAAGCCCGGAGGAATATTAGTTTACAGTACTTGCACGGTAGAACCTACTGAAAATCGGGAGGTTTCCAGTCAATTTATGGAGAAGCATCCGGATATGCAAGCGGTAGATGAGTTGTCTCCTCTATTCCCACAAAAAGGGATGATTCAAGTGTTGCCCCAAGACTTTGGCAGTGATGGTTTTTTTGTAGCCGCTTTTGAGAAGCAATAAGAGTAGAAAAAGAAGGTTTCCTTTGACTTAGGAAAATTGTTTCATTTGGGAACGATGGATATGAGGGGATGAATGTATGAGGTTTGTGATCAGAAGTGATGTTGGAAAAAAACGTTCAGTAAACGAGGATCGTGCAGAGGTCTATAAGCATTCTGATGAGGTTACTTTAGCGGTCATCGCAGATGGTATGGGCGGTCATAATGCTGGAGATGTAGCGAGCAGTATCCTTGTCGAGCAACTCGCTGATTCCTTCAAAGCGGTTGTATCTGAGCCTGATTTCAGAAATCGGGAATTCAGGAAGGAATGGCTACATGAGGCGGTTCTTGAGATTAATCAGCACATTTATCAATCTGCAATAGAAAACCCATCTTGCAAAGGAATGGGAACAACACTGGATGCAACTTTACTCTATAATGACTATTGCCTAATTTGCCATGTAGGCGATAGTAGAGTTTACTTGATCTCTGATGGTTCTATCGAACAAGTGACTAAAGATCATTCCTATGTGAACGCGTTGGTGGAAAGTGGGGAAATCAGTCAGGAACAGGCAGAACATCACCCTCAAAAGAATTTAATCTTAAAAGCGATTGGATCCGAAAAGGCGATAACCCCTGATTTCATAGAGTTTCCGGTGGACGAGCATTCCGTCCTCCTCTTATGTTCCGATGGATTGTCAAATAAGTTGTCAGGAAATGAAATTTTGACAGTCCTTGAAAAAGCAGAGAATCTGGAAGCGGCCGGCGATGAACTCATCCGCCAAGCGAATGATCGAGGGGGAGAAGATAACATCTCCTTAATCATCATGTCGGAAATGTCCGGGGAGGTGCAGCAAGATGTTGATAGGTAAACGTATTAGCGGTAGATATAAAGTGCTTGAGATGATTGGCGGCGGTGGAATGTCAAACGTCTACCTGGCCCATGACATGATATTGGACAGGGATGTCGCGATTAAAGTTCTCCGTTATGACTTTGCCGACGAACAGGAGCTTCATAGAAGATTCCAAAGAGAAGCACTCTCAGCGACAAGTTTGGCACACCCTAATATTGTTAGTATTTACGATGTTGGTGAAGAAGAGAATCTTCATTATATTGTAATGGAGTATGTAAAAGGTCAAACATTGAAACAGTATATAATGGAACGTGCACCAATCTCTCCAGAACGTTCGGTTGCCATCATGAAACAGCTAACGTCAGCAATTGCGCATGCCCATCAAAACCAAATCATTCACCGTGATATTAAGCCCCAGAACATTCTATTGGATGAACAAGGAATGGCCAAGGTGACTGACTTTGGAATTGCAATGGCACTAAGCGCAACATCATTCACGCAAACGAATTCAGTATTAGGAACTGTTCATTACTTGTCTCCTGAGCAAGCAAGAGGCGGAACAGCAACGAAAAAGTCGGATATTTACGCATTAGGAATCGTACTATATGAGTTGTTGACCGGTGAGCTTCCTTTTTCGGGAGAATCAGCTGTCTCAATCGCTCTGAAGCATCTTCAAACAGAGACACCATCCGTCAGGGAAAAGAATCCATCCATTCCTCAAAGTTTGGAGAATATCGTTCTAAAAGCTACAGCAAAGGATCCTTTGCATCGATACCGCTCTGCGGATGATATGTTGGATGATTTAAATACTGTATTATTGCCGGAGAGGCGCAATGAGCCGAAATTCTTAATACCTGCGGATGATGAATTTGCAACAAAAGCGATACCAGTCATTAAGGAACCTGTCGATTTTGGACAGATTCAGGAAACGAAGAAAATCGATCCTGTTGTCAAAAATGAACCTGTACCCGAACCTGTTAAAAAGAAAAGGAAAAAGTGGCCATGGATTGTCGGAATCATTTTCGCCCTTCTGCTGACAGGTGTGGTAACGGTAATCGCATTCCCAGGATTGTTTGGACCACAAAAAATTGAAGTTCCGGATGTTTCCGGCTTGGAAATTGAAGAAGCGAAGGAAACACTAACAGCCGCCGGTTTTACCATAGGCGACAAGACGGAGCAACCGTCTGATGAGATAGAAGAAAATTATATTATAAGGACTGTTCCTGAGGCCGGCAAAATGCGAGATGAAGGAACTGAGATTTCACTATACGTAAGTACCGGTAAAGAGACGATCACACTGGAGGACTATAGGGGCAAGGATATTAGTCAAATTACTACCCTATTAGATTCCTTGAATTTCGCTAATATTCGTACCGAGAAAAGATACTCCGATCAACCAGTAGACACTATTATTGATCAAAATCCAAGAGGAGGCTCTGAAGTAGTTCCTGAGGATACTGAAATCACGTTTACAGTCAGCTTAGGGAAAGAGACTAGACCTCTGATTGATTTGATTGGATTGACGGAAAGCAAAGTTGAAGAATATGCTAAAACTTTTGGTTATTCTATTATTAAAGTAGACGAAAAGAATTCCGATACTATCCCTGCTGGCCAAGTGATGGATCAAAAGCCGAAAGCAGGAACCGAGATTGAAGTGGGTTCTACAGTAGAAGTAGTGATCTCCAAAGGACCAGTAGAAGAACCAATCAAGTTTTATTCGAAAGAGATTACAATCCCCTACGAGCCAGAACAAGAAGGGGTTGCACAGCATGTCCTCATTTCCATCAATGACAATAAAAATCGTGATGTTGAGCCTGTAGAAGAACTGATGATTACTGAGGATACAAAGTACACGATTAAAATGGAAATTGCTCCGGGTCAAGACGCTTACTATCGAATTGTCCGAGATGAAAAAATAATTGAAGAAAAAGTAATTTCATACGAAGAGCTCGAATGACCGGAACAGTTGGGGGAATGCTCCTCCAACTGTTTCGTGTTATGATGATGTAAAAGTGGTAGAGACCTATTTGTAAACTTATCCTGAAGGAGGAATTGGATGCCCCAAGCCCAAATAAGAAAAGCAATCAGCGGATTTTACTATGTTTATGACGGACAGAATCTACTTCCATGCAAGGGAAGGGGCGTATTCCGGAATCGTGGAATTTCACCTCTTGTCGGCGACTATGTAGATTATGAAAAAGCCGGGGAGAATGAAGGTGTCATAACTATCATTCATGAACGAAAAAATGAACTTGTCCGCCCTCCCGTCTCAAATGTTGACTTAGCTTTATTAGTTTTTTCGGCTAAAGAGCCTGAGTTCAGCCCACATCTACTTGACCGCTTCTTAGTAGTCATAGAATCTCATCATATAGAACCTATTATTTGTATTACAAAAAATGACTTAATGACAGAGCAAGATGAATTGTATAGAGAAATGATTGCCTATTACGAATCAATTGGTTATACAGTGATTTCAACAAGCCGCGAAGATGATGGAATCATTGACAAATTAGGCCCACATCTATCCGGTAAGATCAGTGTGTTAGCCGGACAGTCGGGAGTAGGGAAATCCTCATTGTTAAATATGTTGGTTCCTGATTTGAATTTAAAAACAGGTGAAATTTCGGAAGCTCTCGGAAGGGGTAAACATACAACTCGTCATGTTGAACTTGTGGAAGTGGCAGGAGGGTTGATTGCAGACACTCCGGGTTTCAGCTCTCTCGATTTTGACCATATCGACAAAGAAGACCTGTCTGCGAATTTCATCGAATTCGATCGACTTTCCCAAGCATGTAAATTCCGTGGGTGCCTTCACGTAAAGGAACCTAAATGTGCAGTGAAAACTGCAGTGGAAAATGGTGAAGTAGCTAAGTCACGTTACGAGAATTATCTTCAGTTTCTGCAAGAAATTATGGACCGAAAGCCGAGGTATGAGTAATGATTAAAATTGCACCATCCATCCTATCAGCAGACTTCTCGAAATTAGGTGAAGAAGTAAGGGAAGTGGAAGCCGCTGGAGCTGATCTAATCCATGTCGATGTCATGGACGGACATTTTGTCCCTAACATTACCATTGGCCCTCTAATTGTAGAGGCGTTACGTCCGGTAACTCAATTACCGCTCGATGTACATTTGATGATTGAAAATCCTGATCAATATATCGAAGCATTCGCGAAAGCGGGGGCAGATTACATAACTGTTCATGTTGAAGCTTCCCGCCACCTACATCGTTCGATCCAATTGATCAAATCATTTGGCGTTAAAGCAGGGGTTGTATTAAATCCACATACACCAGTCGAATCGATCCAGCATGTATTAGAAGATGTGGATATGGTTCTTCTTATGACTGTGAATCCTGGATTCGGAGGACAGAAATTCATTAATTCTGTGGTCCCTAAAATTCGTCAACTTTCTGAATCCATAAAAGAAAAAGGATTGAGTGTTGAAATTGAGATTGATGGCGGCATTAATGAAGAGACCATAGTTCCTTGTGTGGAGGCTGGGGCGACAATTTTTGTTGCTGGCTCTGCCATTTACAACCAGGATAACCGTGCAGTGGCATTACAGGGAATTCGCAGTGCAGGGGAGCAGGCCATTTCGAAATGACAGTTGTCGTGATCTGTGCAGGTGGTCCTGAGGAACTTCTCATGAATTTCAAGCCTCATAAAGAGAAGGGGAATCTTATATACATCGGTGCTGATCGAGGTTCCATTCACTTGTTGACGAAAGGGATCACCCCTGACCATATTGTTGGGGATTTCGATTCAGTAAATCAGAAAGAATGGACAACTTTACGTGAACGAGTATCATCTATTGAGAAACTCCCTGTTGAGAAGGATGAAACCGACACGGAAGCAGCCGTTCGCCATGCAGTGGAATATAAGCCTGAAAAGCTGATACTTACAGGCGTAACCGGGGGGCGTATCGATCACTTTCTCTCGGCTCTCCATCTAATGCTACGGGTCCAGAAACGGTTCCCCAGGATGGAAGTTCTAATCCGTGATCAGGGAAATGAAATGCACTTCCTATTCCCTGGAGTCCATCAGTTGACAAGTAATTCCTATAAATATATTTCTTTTTTCTCTTTTGGTGAGGTTGTGGAAGACGTAACGCTACGGGGATTTAAGTATGAAATCGAACATGAGTGTATTAAGCAGGGCATGACCAAATTTACAAGTAATGAATTCGCTTCTGATGTCTGTACTATCTCATTCTCTTCAGGCATATGTTTGGTGATAAGAGGTACCGACGTTTAAAAAGGGAGTGAATCGATGCGCGTGTATACATTCAGGCTGCCGAAGATGGTTAGCAGTTTTGCGAGAAAATGCATTTCAGTATTCCAAAAAGAAGAAGGTCCAAAAGGAAGAAAAGAAAAAATGCCAGGCTGATCATGCCCGGCATTATTTTTTGCTCGCTTTGTATAGAGGAGCTATTGTTTTGAGGAATCAAATGGGATTTACTTGATATTCTTTGAAAAATCAAAAGCGCTGTACCGATCCCATCCTACATAGGAAATGATCGGTACAGCGCTATTTTTTGATTATATTACACGCGTTCTACTTTTCCAGATTTCAACGCTCTTGCAGAAACCCATACACGCTTAGGCTTGCCGTCTACAAGAATGCGGACCTTTTGAAGGTTTGCGCCCCAAGTACGTTTGTTGGCGTTCATCGCGTGGGAACGAGCGTTGCCGGAACGAGCTTTACGTCCAGTGATTACACATTGTTTTGGCATTGTTGTTTCCCCTCCTCACAAAGAAGCTGAAATAGATCTTTTTCAGTTCGAATATATTTCACATACCATAATAATTTATCATAATCCAACATCCATTGCAACTTAATTTCTATGTACTTTCAAGAATAAATCCTTTACACTATTCATAGAAACGGACGCTTTCTTTAACAATTACGAGGATTGTAGTACAATTGCTATAGTCAAATTGGACTTTAAGGAGGCATCATTATGTCAATCGAATTGAAAAATGAGTTTGGGAATATTGATATATCTAATGAGACAATCGCACAAATTGCAGGCGGAGCAGCAATTGAGTGTTACGGGATTGTTGGCATGGCCTCTAAACATCAGATCCGAGATGGATTGACGGATATCCTTAGAAAAGAAAACTTTACGAAAGGCGTCATCGTGCGTCAAATCGGAAATGATTTACATATCGATATGTACGTCATAATCAGTTATGGTACAAAAATCTCGGAAGTAGCCTACCAAGTGCAATCAAAGGTCCGTTATACAACCACTAAAACACTTGGGATGGACGTGAAATCCGTTAATATTTACGTACAGGGTGTCCGAGTGACGAACCTGTAAGAGGAGGAACCTTTTTCATGAAGTCTTTAGACGGTATAAAATTCGCCGAAATGGTCCGTATGGGAGCACATAATTTACAGAGGAATGCCCAATACGTCGATGCACTGAACGTTTTCCCAGTGCCGGATGGTGATACGGGGACCAACATGAACTTATCTATGACATCTGGTGCTAAAGAGGTGCAGTCTCATACACAACAACACTTAGGCAAAACTGCTCAAGCTTTGTCCAAAGGGTTGCTTATGGGAGCGCGTGGAAATTCCGGGGTCATTTTATCCCAAATTTTCCGTGGTTTCGGAAAATTTGTAGAAAACCGTGATGAACTAAATGCGGAATCATTCGCCGATGCATTCCAGTTTGGTGTTGAAACTGCTTATAAGGCAGTGATGAAACCAGTTGAAGGTACAATCCTTACCGTGGCGAAGGATTCGGCCCGTAAAGCGGTCGAAGTATCAAAGGGAACAGAAGATATCCTTGAAGTCATGAGCGAAATTGTAAAGGAAGCAAAAGCATCCTTAAAAAGGACGCCTGATTTACTCCCCGTATTAAAGGAAGTGGGAGTAGTAGATAGTGGTGGTCAAGGTTTAGTATTTGTGTATGAAGGATTCCTCTCCAGCTTGAAGGGAGAAGAGCTTCCTGAAATCAATGCAGCAGATACTTCGATGGACGATCTCGTCAGTGCTGAACACCACATGGTTCAAGGTTTCATGGATACTTCTGAAATCGAATTCGGCTATTGTACGGAGTTCATGGTCCGTTTTGAAGGGGAAAAAACTTCTGTACATCCGTTTGATGAATCGAAATTTCGTGAAGATTTGAGTCATTATGGTGATTCCTTGCTGGTTATTTCTGACGATGAAATAGCTAAAGTCCATATTCATTCAGAAGAACCTGGAGAAGTTTTAAACTACGGACAAAAATATGGAAGTCTTATAAAAATTAAAATTGAAAATATGCGACAACAGCATACTGAAATTGTCGGTGAAGGCTACAAGAAAGAACAAACAGAAACGGCAAAGAAGGTACCCTATGCTGTAGTAACAGTTGCTATGGGGGAAGGCATTGCTGACTTGCTAAAAAGCTTCGGCGCTTCTTATGTCATCGAGGGTGGTCAAACGATGAACCCTTCTACTGAAGATATTGTGAAAGCAGTGGAAGAGATCGGTGCTGAAAAAGTGTTGATCTTGCCGAATAACAAAAACATCATCATGGCAGCAGAACAAGCTGCGGAAGTATTGGACATCGAGGCTGCTGTAGTACCAACTAAGACGGTTCCACAAGGAATGGCTGCCATTCTTGCTTTTAACCCTGAAATAGCTGTGGAAGAAAACAAGAACAAAATGGTAAGTGCTTTTGAACACGTCAAGACAGGTCAAGTAACATTTGCGGTACGTGATACTTCCATTGATGGTGTAGACATTAAAAAAGATGATTACATGGCTTTGGCAGAAGGGAAAATTGTCAGCTCCGATTCTTCCTTGGAAGAAGTCACTAAGACACTAATACAACTGCTAATTGACGAAGAATCAGAAATCGTTTCCTTACTTTTCGGAGAACATGTAACACAGGAAGATGCAGATGAATTTGCAGCTTTCATTGAAGAACAATACCCCGATGTTGAAGTAGAAACATACAATGGAAAACAACCGTTGTACCCGTATATCATCTCAGTAGAATAACATCGAGGGAAAAGCGTATGTCACAACATGCGCTTTTTTCTCAATTGAGTCAGAAAGCGCTTTCATATAATTCGATATTTGTGTCTATTCAGTGTGTGACGTGTTAGAATAGACTAATAGTAACTTATAATTACAAGGGGGTTTGGGCATGAAGTTCAAATCTGTTTTTGATATAATCGGTCCGGTAATGATCGGACCATCATCCTCACATACCGCAGGTGCAGCCCGTATTGGCAGATTGGCCCGAGAATTGTTTGGCCGCCAGCCAAAGTGGGCCAAAATCCATCTATATGGATCTTTCGCTGAAACATATAAGGGACATGGGACGGATGTAGCCATTATTGGAGGTCTTCTTGACTACGACACGTTTGATGAACGTATCAAAACGTCATTTGAAGAAGCCGAAAGAGTCGGCCTGGAGTTTGAATTCATTCCGGAAGATGCACATGCAGATCATCCGAATACCGCAAAGCTTGTCATCGGGGATGACGAAGGTGTCATGGAGATAACGGGAATTTCTATTGGCGGAGGAAAAATTGAAATGACTGAAATCAATGGTTTTCCTCTTCGTTTGACCGGTCAACATCCAGCCATCCTTGTTCTTCATGAAGATCGGCCGGGCAGTATCGCAAAGGTTGCCACAAGCCTTGCCGATTATGATATCAACATCGGCAGAATGGAAGTTTCAAGAAAAGCGGTCGGTGAAATGGCATTAATGGTTATTGAGATGGATTCAGATGTGGATGAAAAGATCATGTTAGAAATATCTGCTCTTCCGCATATTACACAAGTGACCAGAATCGTGGACTAAACAGGAGGTCCTTATATGACTATCTTATTTCGTAGTGTAAAAGAATTAGTGGAACTCGCCGTTTCTCAAAATAAATTAATATCAGAAATTATGTTAGAACAAGAGAGCCTTGTGACGAAGCGCAGTAGAGAAGAAATCATGGCGCAGATGGACAATAATCTGACGGTCATGGAACAGGCAGTGGAAAGAGGATTGAAAGGCGTGAACTCCGTTTCCGGCTTAACGGGAGGAGATGCTGTCTTAATACAAAACTATATGAACAAGGGCAACACATTGTCAGGTGAGCTCATGTTGGACGCTGTCAGCAAGGCAGTTGCGACAAATGAAGTGAATGCTGCAATGGGAACAATTTGTGCTACCCCGACTGCTGGGTCAGCTGGAGTAGTGCCAGGGACTTTGTTTGCTGTAAAGAACAAGCTCAACCCGACCCGTGAACAAATGATCCGGTACTTGTTTACTTCTGGAGCATTTGGCTTTGTCGTCGCTAATAATGCATCCATTTCCGGAGCTGCAGGAGGCTGTCAGGCAGAGGTTGGTTCCGCTGCTGCCATGGCTGCTGCCGCTATTGTGGAGATGGCAGGTGGGTCACCGCAACAATGCTCCGAAGCCTTTGCGATTACATTGAAAAATATGCTCGGACTCGTTTGTGATCCGGTTGCCGGATTAGTGGAGGTTCCTTGTGTTAAACGAAATGCAATGGGTGCTTCCAATGCTCTTGTTGCAGCAGATATGGCTCTGGCTGGTGTGACCAGCAGAATCCCGACGGACGAAGTTATTTCTGCGATGTATGAAATCGGTGAGAGAATGCCGAGCGCATTTAAAGAGACTGCCCAAGGCGGTTTGGCAAATACACCGACTGGAAGATGGCTGGAATCTAAAATCTTTGGCGGAGCAATTAAGCAATGACAACGATGAACACGGAGTCTGTCTCAATCCTGAAGGGCATCGGGAAGGAGACGGAGGAAGTTCTGTCTGAACTGGGGATCATTTCTCTATATGATTTAATCATGACATTCCCATATCGGCATGAAGATTTTCGACTAAAGGATTTGACTGAAACACCACATAATGAACGAGTCACCATTGAAGGAAGGGTCGAAAGTGAACCTTCCGTTCTTTTTTTGGGGAAAAATAAATCGCGCTTACAAGTCCATGTACTGACCGGCAGACACCTCATTAAGGCAGTATTCTTTAATCAGGCATATTTGAAAAATAGACTTTCTGCCGGTATGGTCGTCACATTGACCGGTAAATGGGACCGCGGACGCCAGGTGATCAATGTTAGTTCCTTTACGAATGGACCGAAAATGGACCATGCCGACTTTGAGCCCGTGTATAGTTTAAAAGGTCTAATTCATCAAAAAACGTTCAGGAAGTATATGAGACAAGCTTTGGATCTTCTACAGGACTCTCTTCAAGATTGCCTCCCTACATACTTACGTGAAGGGTATCGCTTAATCTCTATACAGGAGGCGCTCGAAGGCGTACATTTCCCGAAGAATGCCGAACACTTCAAACAAGCAAGAAGACGGTTTGTTTACGAGGAACTGTTGAACTTTCAATTGAAAATGCAAGCCATGAAGAAAGTAAGAAAAGAAAACGAAGGCGGCTTACCGATTCATTATGATGTACAGGAGCTGCGGAAACTTATTTCTTCCTTGCCGTATGAATTGACCAACGCCCAAAAGCGGGTGGTTAATGAGCTGTGTAAGGAGTTAAAAGAACCCGTCCGTATGAACCGTCTCTTACAGGGAGATGTTGGTTCAGGGAAAACTGTTGTAGCGGCACTTGCTTTATATGCAGTGATAACAGGTGGTTATCAAGGAGCTCTTATGGCTCCCACGGAAATTCTGGCCGAACAGCATGCTGCTTCTCTTGCTGAATGGCTGGTTCCATTTGGTGTTAATATTGCTTTGTTATCAGGCTCCGTTAAAGGGAAAACACGGAGAATCCTGTTGGAGAAACTAAGAGATGGGGAAATCGATTTACTAATCGGCACCCATGCCCTTATTCAGCCAGACGTTGAATTCAAGCAGTTGGGACTGGTCATAACAGATGAACAGCATCGTTTCGGTGTTGAACAAAGAAGGATATTGCGGGATAAAGGTGAAAATCCCAATGTATTATTCATGACTGCAACACCGATTCCCCGTACTTTAGCTATAACTGCCTTTGGGGAAATGGATGTCTCCACTTTGGATGAATTGCCTGCAGGGCGTAAAAAAATCGAAACCCAATGGGTGAAAAAAGAGTCTCTCCATCCTGTCTTAAACCAACTTGAAAAGGAATTGGAGAAGGGAAGGCAAGCTTACGTCATATGCCCACTCATTGAGGAATCCGAGAAGTTGGATGTTCAAAATGCCGTTGATGTTTATGAACAACTCGCCACACACTTCAGTAGAAAATATGAAGTCGGACTTATGCATGGGCGCTTGCATTCGGATGAAAAAGATCGTGTCATGCGGGAATTCAGTGAGGGGCGAATTCAAATATTAGTTTCTACAACCGTCGTGGAAGTTGGAGTAAACGTACCAAATGCCACATTCATGGTCATTTATGACGCTGAGCGTTTTGGACTTGCGCAGCTCCACCAGTTAAGGGGAAGGGTTGGACGAAGTGAACACCAATCATACTGTATTCTATTGGCCGATCCGAAGACGGAAGAAGGAAAAGAACGTATGATTTCCATGACGGAGACGAATGATGGTTTCGTCCTCGCAGAGAAGGATTTGGAACTTCGTGGGCCTGGTGATTTCTTCGGTACAAAACAAAGTGGTTTACCTGAATTTAAAATGGCGGATTTGGTACATGATTATAGAGCGCTCGAAACTGCCAGGAATGACGCAGAGAAGCTGCTTGCTTCCGATGATTTCTGGCGGGACGAAGAGACTGCTTGTCTCCGAGAACAATTAAATGAGTCTGGTGCTCTTAGCAGTGAACGCATTGATTGAGAAAAAGAATGCAAAGGCTAATCTGTCCTTGCATTCTTTTTTTAGTATTTATATACTGATATTAGTACCAAGTGCTAATTCGGGCGGTGTGAAATGATGAGACGATCTAAGAAAGAACGCCAGCGTTTATTGGCTGAAATGATTGAAGCGAACCCATTCGTGACGGATGATGACTTGGCCAGGGAGTTTGGCGTGAGTGTCCAGACGGTCCGTCTTGATCGACTTGAATTATCGATTCCAGAACTTCGTGAACGTATTAAACTCGTTGCCTCTCAATCTTTGGAAAATGAAGTCCGTTCCTTGCCGATTGATGAGGTTATTGGTGATATTGTAGATATTGAACTTGATCGTAGAGCTGTCTCTGTTTTTGACGTGAAGGAAGAGCATGTTTTCCAACGAAATGGCATTGCCAGGGGACACCATCTTTTTGCGCAGGCCAACTCATTAGCGGTTGCGGTGATTGATGATGAACTCGCGTTGACTGTCAATTCCTCCATTTCTTTTAAGAAGCCAGTCCACTCAGGTGATCGGGTAATTGCAAAAGCTATTGTAACAAAGAAAGAAGAATTGAAAAGACGAACTTTTGTAGACGTTACCTGTACAGTTGAAAACGAAGTTGTCTTAACAGGACACTTTGAAATGTACAGAACTAAAGAAGAAAGCTTAGGTGATTAAGATGCGGATTGCATTAGATGCGATGGGCGGCGATCATGCTCCGGAGGAAATGATCAAGGGCGCATTTTCGGCATTAGAACAATTCGAAGATATACATATTGATCTTTATGGTGATCAGGAAAAAATGACTCCTTTTTTAAAAGAGCATCCCCGACTCACTATTCATCATTGCTCGGAAGTAATAGAAGGGGAAGACGAGCCGGTTCGCGCAATCAGGCGCAAAAAAGATTCTTCCATGGTAAAAATGGCGGAAGCTGTAAAGAATGCGCAAGCGGATGCATGTGTATCAGCAGGGAACACAGGTGCCTTAATGGCTGCTGGACTTTTTGTTGTCGGAAGAATCGAAGGCGTTGAACGGCCTGCTTTAGCGCCAACGTTACCGACAGTCGATGGAAAAGGTTTTGTTATGCTTGATTTAGGAGCAAATGCAGATGCCAAACCGGAGCATCTCTTACAATTTGCCATCATGGGCAGCGTCTATGCTGAAAAGGTACGTGGAATCAATCGTCCTCGTGTGGGACTTTTGAACATTGGAACGGAAGACAAAAAAGGTAACGAATTGACGAAAGCGGCTTTTGAACTTCTGCAAGATGCACCTGTTAACTTTATCGGCAACGTAGAGGCACGCGATTTATTGGACGGTGTAGCAGACGTTGTTGTAACAGACGGTTTCACAGGCAATATGGTATTGAAGTCAATCGAGGGTACAGCGAGTGCCATTTTCAAATTGTTAAAAGGAGCTTTTATGGCTACTCCACTAACAAAGGTTTCTGCAGTCATGATGAAAAAAGAACTAAAGTCACTGAAGGGTATGCTCGATTACTCTGAGTATGGCGGAGCTGGATTGTTCGGCTTGAAAGCACCTGTTATCAAGGCACATGGTTCATCAGATGCAAATGCAGTCATGAACGCAATTAGACAAGCACGAACGATGGTTCAGCACGATGTCATCGGGACTATTCGAGAAACCATTGAAGGGAGAAAGTAGAATGACAAAGATTGCTTTTCTGTTTCCTGGACAAGGAGCACAGTCAGTCGGAATGGGTGTGGATCTATTAAATTCGTATCCGCAACTTAAGGAGCGTTACTTTAATAAGGCGGATGAGTTACTAGGCATCTCTCTTTCAAACTTAATGACCAACGGACCTCAAGAGGAGTTAACATTAACCTATCATGCACAGCCGGCTCTTTTGACCGTAAGCGCTATGATTACAGAATTGTTGAATGAGAATGGAATTCAAGCTAACTATACTGCCGGACATAGTCTTGGTGAATATAGTGCCTTAGTAGCTTCGGGTGTGATGAGTTTTGAAGACGCTGTTACAGCGGTTCATAAGCGTGGACTTTATATGAATGATGCTGTTCCTGCTGGCGAAGGTGCTATGGCAGCCATTTTGGGATTGGAAAGTGAAGCGTTAAAAAATGTAACAGATGAGATTAGTTCAGGCGGTGATTTAGTTCAACTTGCCAATTTAAACTGCCCGGGCCAAATCGTTATTTCAGGAACGAAAGCCGGTGTCGAGAAAGCATGTGAAGCCGCAAAGAATGCTGGTGCAAAACGGGCGATTCCACTTGTAGTCAGTGGTCCTTTCCATTCAGAACTGATGCGTCCCGCTTCTGGTCGTCTTGATGATGTGTTAAGCTCGATTGATATGCAGAATGCCACTGTTCCCGTGATCTCAAACGTGACTGCAGAGCCTGTTGTTTCAGCCAAGGAAATCAAACCCCTATTAGTCGAACAGTTGTATTCACCTGTTTTATGGGAAGATACGGTTAGGAAGCTTATAGATTTAGGGGTGGACACATTTATTGAAGCTGGGCCTGGAAAGGTATTGAGTGGCTTAGTAAAGAAGGTAGACCGAGCGGCTAAAATCTATCCTGTATATGATATGGAAACGTTAAATGCCGTCATTGAGACGTCAAAGGAGTGGGATTAATGGGGAAACTTAACGGTAAAACTGCCATTGTGACAGGCGGTTCAAGAGGTATCGGCCGTTCCATCGCGATAATGTTGGCTGAAGAAGGGGCAAAAGTAGTCGTCAACTATAGCGGTAGCCAAGCAAAAGCCGAAGAAGTAGTGGAATTGATCCGTCAAAATGGCGGCGAGGCGATTGCCATTCAAGCAAATGTATCCAGCTCCGAAAGTGTACAAGCGATGGTTGGAGAGGCTTTGTCCCATTACGGTTCAGTAGATATCTTAGTGAATAATGCTGGAATTACACGTGATAACCTTATTATGCGTATGAAAGAAGATGAATGGGACGATGTCATCAATACGAACTTGAAAGGCGTCTTCCTCTGTACAAAAGCTGTGACAAGACAAATGATGAAGCAGCGTTCAGGCAAAATCATCAACATTTCTTCAATCGTAGGCGTGGCGGGAAATGCGGGGCAAGCTAACTACGTGGCTGCTAAAGCTGGAGTCATCGGTCTAACAAAGACTTCTGCAAAAGAATTGGCAAGCAGAAATATTAATGTCAATGCTGTGGCTCCAGGCTTCATTACAACAGAAATGACAGATGAATTACCGGAAGACATTAAAAGTCAAATGTTATCGCAGATACCTTTAAGTAAGCTTGGTAACCCTGAAGACGTAGCAAAAGCGGTATTATTCCTCTCTTCTTCGGATTCAGATTATATGACCGGACAAACACTTCATATTGACGGTGGAATGGTCATGTAATTTACTTAATATAGACCCTTGAGGGGAGGTGACAATAGTGGCAACAGTATTTGAACGTGTAACGAAAGTAGTGGTCGACCGTCTTGGTGTTGAAGAAGGCGACGTGAAAATGGAAGCATCATTCCGTGATGATCTTGGAGCAGATTCTCTTGATGTAGTTGAACTCGTCATGGAATTGGAAGATGAATTCGACATGGAAATTTCCGATGAGGATGCAGAAAAGATTGCAACAGTCGGTGATGCAGTCAATTATATCGAAGGTAAAGTGAACTAATTCGACAATAGAGACACTCCCCTTTATAAAAAAGGAGGGAGCGTCTCTTTTTCCGTTTTGCAGTGCGGCTAAAGAAAGGGTAAACTATAGTGAAGAAACTATCGAAAGGCAGAATCGTCCATGAATGTTAAGCGAAAAGGAAATGGACCCGGGAAAGAACAATATCCCGAATCAGTCCGTAAAAAATTTATTGAATTCCAAAGTAAGATGGGAGTCCAATTTGAACATATCGATTTGTTATATCAGGCTTTTACCCATTCATCTTATGTGAATGAGCATCGGCGGAAACTCTTTACGGATAATGAACGCCTTGAATTTTTAGGGGATGCTGTACTTGAACTTGCAGTGTCCAAATACTTGTTCCAGAGGTACTCTTCTATGAGTGAAGGTGAAATGACAAAATTGCGTGCAGCGATCGTCTGTGAGCCATCACTTGTTATTTTTGCCAATGAATTGAACTTTGGTGAGTATGTCCTTTTAGGGAAAGGTGAAGAGTTGACTGGAGGAAGAACAAGACCGGCCTTATTAGCCGATGTGTTTGAATCCTATATCGGTGCATTATATTTGGAACATGGGCTTGAGGCAGTGATTTCATTTTTGGAGAAGGTAGTATATCCGAAAGTAGAAACGGGTGCTTTTTCGCATGTGATGGATTATAAAAGCCAATTGCAGGAGTTAATCCAACAAGGGAACAATGGTTCACTGACTTATGAAATAGTTGAGGAAAGCGGGCCGGCACATAGTCGGACGTTTGTTTCCCGAGTGTTATTGGATGGTAAAGAGCTTGGAAACGGCCATGGAAAATCTAAAAAAGAAGCGGAACAACATGCAGCCCAAACGGCCATCAAAGAGATTAAACAGCAGAGTAAAAGTCAGGAGGGGTAAGTTTGTTCCTGAAGCGATTAGAAATTGTCGGTTTTAAATCATTTGCCGATCGGATTGGAATCGATTTTGTTCCGGGTGTTACGGCAGTTGTCGGACCGAATGGCAGTGGCAAAAGTAATGTAACTGATGCCATCCGTTGGGTATTAGGTGAGCAATCAGCTAAATCTTTGCGGGGCTCTAAGATGGAAGATGTCATCTTTGCTGGAAGTGAATCGAGAAAGCCGCTTAACTATGCAGAAGTAACTTTGATCTTGGATAACAGCGACAGCAGAATTCCGATCGATTTTAGTGAAATTAGCGTCACCCGGAGAGTGTTTCGTTCGGGTGACAGTGAATACTTATTGAATAAACAGTCTTGTAGACTTAAAGACATAACCGATTTGTTCATGGATTCTGGTTTAGGAAAGGAAGCTTTTTCAATCATTTCCCAAGGCCGGGTCGATGAAATTTTAAACAGCCGGGCGGAAGACCGCCGTACAATTTTTGAGGAAGCTGCTGGTGTTTTGAAGTATAAGCAGCGGAAAAAGAAAGCGGAACATAAGCTTTTTGAGACTGACGACAATTTGAACCGTGTACTTGATATTTTAAGGGAATTGGATGATCGATTGGAGCCGCTTAAGATGCAAGCCTCCGCAGCTTCCGATTTTTTAAGTATGTCTGCAGAATTAAAAGATATTGAGATCGCATTATTAGGGCAAGACGGTCAACGGTTATCGAATGACCTTCTTCAGTTGACGGAAGAATTGAAGACTCATAGTAAAAACGAACAAGATTTTGCGGCGAAGATTTTATCGAAGGAAGAGGAGCTTTCAGAAATTAGAAAGCTTTTGTCAACAATCGATCAAACAATTGAGCAAGCCCAAGGTGAGCTTGTTGAAGCAAGCTCTGAAGTGGAACGTTGGGAAGGCAGAAAACTACTTATGGCTGAAAAACGCCAAAATGCTGATGAAAAACTGCAAGCTCTTACTGCGAACAGTGAAGATGAAGAAGTAAAGCTGAATCAATTTTCAATGAGAATTGAAGAGGACTGTCAAGCTTTGGAAAATCGCCAGTCAGAATTGTCTGCCATCCGGAAGGAAATGCGTGACATCGAAGATTTATTGAAACGTTCGGCTTCCGAAATTGAAGATGAGATTGAGGAACAAAAAAGTATCTACATCGAACGCTTGAATGAGGAAGCGACTGTCCGAAATGAAATGAAGCATATTGAACAGCAGATGATCCAGCAGAATGAGGCATCGAAACGAATGTCCAGCCGTTCGACTGAGGTCTACGAAGAACTTAAGCAGATAAGTACAGAACGGTCACGGAAAGAAAATGAACTTTCGGAAATACAGGAGCGGCTTCAAAAGAAATTAGAAGATTTTCAAGTATGCCAGCAGCAGTTGGAGAATGAAAAAACGTCACTTGATGAGAAACAGGAAATGCTCTATAAAGCCTATCAGCTTCAGCATCAGCTGAAAGGCAGAAAAGAAACACTCGAGGAACTTGAAGCGGACTTCTCCGGTTTCTATACTGGGGTTAAAGAAATTTTAGTGGCAAGGGAAAAAGGAGAATTGACTGGCATTGACGGAGCTGTCGCTGAATTGATCCAAGTGGAAGGCGAATATGCCAAAGCACTTGAAACCGCATTAGGTGCCGCACTCCAACATATCATCACAGATACGGATGAAAGCGCGCGGAAAGCCATTCTTTGGTTAAAGTCTAAGCGCGTAGGGCGCGCAACCTTCCTACCGCGGACCACGATGAAATCGCGCAAAATCCAGCCATCCTCACTTGCTCCGATCAAAAGTCATCCTGCTTTTATAAATACGGCAGATGAACTTGTTACTGTAGAGCCGAGATATAGAGACATTGTCGAGAACCTTTTGGGCAATGTCATTGTTGCAAAGGAACTGAAAGGCGCTACACAAATTGCAAAAGCATGCGGGTATCGGTACAGGGTTGTCACAATGGATGGGGATGTAGTGAATGCTGGTGGTTCCCTGACAGGGGGCGCTGTCAAACAGCAATCATCCTTATTCTCACGGAAAGCCGAACTCGAGCAATTGACCGGGAAACTCATTTCTCTAGAAAGCACGATTCAAAGCGCCGAAACTGCAGTGTCCGATCTTAAAGCTTCGGTTGCCGATTTGACTGCAAAGTTGTCCGTTCTGCGTACGGAGGGTGAGGAACTCCGCAAGCTTGAAATGGACATCGCTTCTGCATTACGCGAGTTGGGGACAGCAGAGAAATCGTTGAGGGATCGCGTATCATTGTTTGAATCGGAAAAAAATGATGCTACGGGTCTTCAAAGCAGTTTAGAAGAACGTAAGGCGGAAGCTGAAAAGAGACAGACCGAGTTAAAATCCGAATTGAATGAAATTAATCATTCGATTGAAAAGCTTACCCTTCTTAAAAATGAAAGCCAAGCGAAGCGTGATGAAATGACAGAAACCTTCGCCGAACTTCGATCTAAAGCTGCTGTTTTACAAGAGCAAGTAAGCAATTTGCGTCAACAAATTGCCCATTCTGAACAGGAACAATCGGCAACAAAAACCCGCTTAGAGAGAATTTCTCAGGAAATGGCTTGGTTCCAGAATGGGGAAGGGGCGAATGGGCCGACAGAAGAAGAGATATCAACCGCAATTCTGAAATGGCAGAGTGAAAAGGACCGTTTGACGAACAAGATTTCGAACGGTAAAGAAGAACGCACCAAAGAACAAGAACGTATGGAAAAAATGGAACTGAAACTGAAAGAATTGCAACAAATCCATAAAATTCATGCGGATGCAGTGCGTTCATGTGAAATAAGACAAAACCGTTTAGAGGTTGAACGTTCTACACTGGCGGCAAAGCTTGAGGAGACATATGAACTATCAATTGAAGAGGCAGCTGGACATACGTTAACTCTTCCGGAAGATGAAGCAAGAAGGACAGTCAAATTGCTGAAACAGTCTATTGATGAACTTGGTCCAGTCAATTTAGCTTCAATTGAAGAATATGACCGTGTTTCAGAGCGTCATGTGTTCCTGACTGAACAACGGGAAGACTTACTCGAAGCAAAGGAAACTTTATACCAGACCATCTCTGAAATGGATGAAGAGATGATTACAAGATTTGGCGAGACTTTCTATGCGGTAAGAAGAGAATTCCAAAGTGTATTCCGTGAACTTTTCGGAGGCGGTCATGCCGATTTAGTACTGACGGATCCGGAGCTCCTGCTTGAGACAGGTGTGGATATTGTGGCATCGCCACCAGGCAAGAAGCTTCAGAATATGAGTCTTCTTTCTGGGGGAGAACGGGCGTTGACCGCGATTGCTTTATTGTTCGCGATTTTGAATATACGGCCAGTGCCGTTTGTCATTCTCGATGAAGTAGAGGCTGCACTTGATGAAGCGAATGTTCTTCGTTATAGCAGATATTTGAGGAAATTTAGCGGGGAAACCCAGTTCATCGTAATCACCCATCGGAAGGGTACGATGGAGGGTGCGGATGTCCTATATGGAATCACGATGCAAGAATCAGGGATTTCTAAGTTGGTATCAGTTAAACTTACTGAAGAAGCTGAAGTGTTAGTCACATAAAGGAGAGAATGAATGTGAGTTTTTTTCAAAAACTGAAGCAGAAAATTACCGGACAGGGAGATTCCGTAACCGATAAGTTTAAAGACGGTCTGTCAAAAACGCGGAATCAATTCACGTCAAAGGTAAATGATTTAGTGGCAAGATATCGTAAGGTTGATGAGGATTTTTTCGAAGAGTTGGAAGATGTCCTTCTCCAAGCGGATGTCGGTTTTGACACGGTCATGGAATTGATGGACGCTTTGCGTTTTGAAGTGCAGCGCAAGAATATTAAAGATACAGCGGGAATCCAATCGGTCATCTCCGAAAAGCTTGTTGAGATTTACGAATCCGGCGAATCTGACTCCATTGAATTAAATATTCAGGAGAGTGGCCTGACTGTAATTTTGCTGGTTGGCGTGAATGGCGTTGGAAAAACGACAACCATTGGAAAGCTGGCACATAAATTTAAATCTGAAGGTAAGAACGTCCTGCTTGCTGCTGGGGATACATTCCGTGCAGGTGCAATTGACCAATTAGTAGTTTGGGGAGAGCGCGTAGGTGTCGAAGTAATCCGCCAAGCAGAAGGTTCTGATCCGGCCGCTGTCATGTATGATGCAATTCGTGCGGCTAAAAACCGCAAAGCTGATATTCTCATATGTGATACTGCGGGGCGGCTTCAAAATAAAGTCAATTTGATGAAAGAACTTGAAAAAGTTCATCGTGTCATTTCTCGGGAAATCGAAGGTGCCCCACATGAAGTATTGTTAGCTTTGGATGCTACAACTGGCCAAAATGCCTTAATCCAGGCACAAACCTTCAAAGAAGCCACCAATGTAACAGGGATTGTATTGACAAAGCTCGATGGGACGGCAAAAGGTGGAATCGTACTGGCTATTCGCAGTAAACTAAAGATTCCTGTCAAGTTCGTTGGATTGGGTGAGAAGATGGACGATCTCCAACCGTTTGATGCTGAAAAATATGTTTACGGGCTATTTGCTGAAGGGCTTGAGAAAGAAGCAGAGGCCGAAGGCGATAAGGAAGAAGATAGCAAGTAATTTTACTTGACAGCAAAATAGCATCAGGATACAATGTTAAAGACTATTTAGCATGGGGGAGTGGCGGATGCAATTAGAAAAGACAACGCGCATGAACTTCCTCTTTGACTTTTACCAAGCTTTATTGACGGAAAAGCAACGGAGCTATATGGAATATTATTATTTGGATGATCTGTCCTTAGGAGAGATCGCAGAAGAATATGAAATATCCAGGCAGGCTGTTTATGATAATATCCGGAGAACTGGTGCTATGCTGGAGGAATACGAGAGAAAGCTAATGCTTTTCGAGAAATTCCAGCACCGGAAAGCAATTATTAATGAACTGGCAGAAAAAGTGAAATCCGGAAATGCAGAACCGGCTGAAATGCTCGAATTGATTGACCGATTAAAAGAATGGGATTAGGAGGCGGCAGGCATGGCATTTGAAGGATTAGCCGAGCGGCTGCAAGGCACTATCCAAAAAATCAAAGGTAAAGGGAAAATTTCCGAAGCAGACGTCAAGGAAATGATGAGGGAAGTCCGTTTTGCATTGATCGAAGCGGATGTTAACTTAAAGGTTGTCAAAGACTTTGTCAAACGCGTGAGTGAACGGGCGGTTGGGCAAGAAGTGATGACAAGCCTTACCCCAGGCCAACAGGTTATTAAAATCGTAAAAGATGAGTTAACCGAATTGATGGGCGGGGAACAGTCTTCGATTCAATTTGCCAAGAAACCACCGACGGTTATTATGATGGTCGGTTTACAAGGGGCAGGTAAAACAACTACTTCCGGTAAGCTTGCAAATTTACTTAGAAAAAAATACAACCGAAAACCGTTGCTTGTGGCTGCTGACGTATACCGCCCAGCGGCTATCCAGCAACTTGAAACATTGGGTAAACAGCTTAGTTTACCTGTCTTCTCGATGGGGACAGATGTTTCGCCGGTTGAAATTGTTCGACAGGCTCTGGAAAAATCGAAGGAAGATCACAATGATGTGGTCATCGTCGATACAGCAGGTCGACTTCATATTGACGAAGAACTGATGCAGGAGCTTAAGGATATTCGGGAGCTTAAGCAACCGGATGAGATTTTCCTTGTTGTCGATGCAATGACAGGTCAAGACGCTGTTAATGTTGCCCAAAGTTTCAATGAAACTCTCGGTATTACCGGAGTCGTCTTGACGAAGCTTGACGGCGATACACGCGGTGGTGCAGCTTTATCTATTCGTTCAGTCACTGAAAAACCGGTCAAATTTGTCGGTATGGGTGAGAAGATGGATGCTTTAGAACCATTCCATCCAGATCGGATGGCGTCCCGTATTTTAGGTATGGGCGATGTCATGACCCTGATCGAACAAGCGCAGGCCACAGTCGATGAAAGTAAGGCGAAGGAACTGGAAGAAAAGTTCCGGACACAGAGCTTCACCCTTGATGATTTCGTTGAGCAACTTCAACAAGTCAAAAAGATGGGGCCACTTGATGAAATACTGAAAATGCTTCCTGGGGCCAATAAAATCAAAGGGCTTGAAAATGCAAAAGTGGATGAAAAACAGATGGGGCGTGTCGAGGCGATCATCTATTCCATGACCAAACAGGAAAAAGCAACACCTGAAATGATCAATTCAAGCCGGAAAAAACGGATTGCGAAGGGGTCAGGGACTTCTATTCAGGAAGTGAACCGTCTGTTAAAACAGTTTGAAGAAATGAAGAAAATGATGAAACAAATGTCAGGTATGACAACAGGCAAGAAGAAAAAACGCATGCCTGGTTTAGATTCACTTTTCAGATAACTAATTTAAATTGGACTTTATTCGAAAAAAATAAGGTGTTAAGAAAAAACACTTTACAAACATCAAAAAGCTTGCTATTATACTATCTTGTGTGAAACTATTCGGAGGTGCAATAAACAATGGCAGTAAAAATTCGTTTAAAACGTATGGGTGCAAAAAAATCACCTTTCTATCGTATTGTTGTAGCAGATTCTCGTTCTCCTCGTGATGGACGTCAAATCGTAACAGTGGGCACTTACAATCCACTTACTTCACCGGTTGAAGTTAAAATCGATGAAGAATTGGCTTTGAAATGGCTTCAAAATGGTGCTCAACCATCTGACACAGTACGTAACTTGTTCTCTCAACAAGGCATCATGGAGAAATTCCATAACTCTAAAATCAGCAAATAATCGGAGGCGTCTGTATGGAGCAGCTGATCCAAACGATTGTTAAACCTTTAGTTGATCATCCGGAAGAAGTCCGAATTGAAAAGGACGAAAATGCTAGCCGTATCGTCTATAAGCTTTCTGTCCATCCTGAAGATATGGGGAAGGTCATTGGAAAGCAAGGAAGGGTCGCGAAAGCAATCCGGACGATCGTTTACTCAGCAGCAAACAGTCACCATAAGAAAAAGACATTTGTCGATATTTTGGATTAAGAAAAAGGAGGGAGCCCGTGTTCCTTCCTTTTTTGTTAGGGGGTTTTTCATGTGAAATGGTTTAATGTAGGGAAAATCGTCAATACACATGGCATTAGAGGAGAAGTCCGCGTCATCTCTCGTACAGACTTTCCAGAGGAGCGTTATGCTGTAGGGAACGTCCTGGGCTTTTTTAAACCGGGTTCGGACAAGCCAATCCTGTTGACCGTCGCAAGTCACAGAGTGCATAAGAATTTTGATCTTCTAACATTTGAAGGATATCCGACGATTAATGATGTTGAACCGTTAAGGGACGGCGTTCTGAAGGTATCAGAGGATCAACTTTCAGAGTTGGAAGAAGATGAATTCTACTTTCATGAAATCATCGGCTGCCAAGTCGTTGGTTTAGAAGGGGAAGAAATTGGGACGATCACTGAAATTATTCAAACTGGAGCAAATGACGTCTGGGCGGTAAAAGGAAAAGAGAAAACTCATTATATCCCGTATATCGAAGACGTTGTAAAAGAAGTAAATATAGATGAGAAGAAAATCACGATTGAAGTGATTGATGGGCTGTTATGATGAAAATCCATGTACTCTCCTTATTCCCGGATATGTTTGAGGGTGTCTTCGGTTCATCAATTTTAAAAAAGGCTCAAGAAAAAGGGGCAGTTGAGCTTTCTGTAATGGATTTCAGGCAGTTCGCTGTCGGTAAACATAATCAGGTAGATGATTATCCTTACGGCGGAGGAGCTGGTATGGTATTGAAGCCCGAACCGTTCTTCAGTGCTGTGGAATCTCTAACGGAAGGTAGACAAAAACCCCGGGTCATCTTAATGGATCCACAAGGGGAACGTTTTTCACAAGCAAAGGCAGAAGAGCTCGCAGAAGAAGAAGAACTCATTTTGCTTTGTGGCCATTATGAAGGTTATGATGAACGGATCCGACAGCATCTTGTGACTGATGAGATTTCAATTGGAGACTTCATATTGACAGGTGGCGAACTGGCAGCGATGACAATTGTCGATAGTGTTGTCCGCCTTCTGCCAGGGGTTCTCGGTAATGAAGATTCACCGGTTAAGGATTCTTTTTCAACCGGCTTGTTGGAACACCCGCATTATACAAGACCCGCTGACTTTAGGGGGATGAAAGTGCCGGATGTATTGCTTTCCGGAAACCATGCGATGATTGACCGATGGAGAGAAGAGCAATCGATCCTTCGCACATTTGAACGCAGACCCGATTTGCTGGAAAATGCCCCGTTATCCGATCATCAGAAAAAGTACTTGGAGCAATTGAAGAATCAAAATAGTTAAATTGAGAGTTATTGCAGCTAATTTCGCTCGCCGCTTTGTGGAGGGCTCCCGCCGTAAGCCTCGGTGACTTAATCGTCACCAGTCTTACGTCTCCGCCTTCCCCTTGCGAGGCGACTCGCTGGTGTTGGCTAAACAATAATTATAATCATTCATCATAATTTTGCGAAATAGTACAGGCGCTTCCGCTTCGCGAGGCGCTCAATATGTAAAAGGAAGAACTATAGGGAGAGAGGATTGCGAAGACTCCTTAGAGGAAGGCGTCCTAAGTTCGCCACGTCCTGTGGCAACGGACGCATGACCCGCATCGTGCGGGCCTAAGCAATCCTCCCTCCCGGATTCCGAAGGAAACTATATAGATAACTTCCGATAATATAGTAATTGGTGCTTGCACGCTGACACGCAATGTGTTAACATCTATTTTGTACTTCTATGCGAAGTGCATAATTACGGTGTTCCGCTGCAGCAGAAAAAGCGTGTATGAGCATCTGTATAAGGAGAGAAAACGATGCAAAACATTATTTCAGAAATCACGAAAGAACAGCTTCGTACTGATCTTCCTGCATTCCGTCCTGGTGATACAGTACGCGTGCACGTGAAGGTTGTTGAAGGAACTCGTGAACGTATCCAGCTTTTCGAAGGCGTTGTTATTAAACGTCGTGGTGGCGGAATCAGCGAAACTTTTACAGTCCGTAAAATCTCTTACGGTGTAGGCGTTGAGCGTACATTCCCTATACACACACCAAAAATCGCTAAGCTTGAAGTTATTCGTCGCGGTAAAGTTCGTCGTGCGAAATTGTACTACTTGCGTAACCTTCGTGGTAAAGCAGCACGTATCAAAGAAATTCGATAATCTTGTACTTCCAGAAAAGGACCTGGCTTTTAGTGCCAAGTCCTTTTCTTTTCTATTTTTTTGTTTAAGCGTTCTACATAAAAGGATACAGTAGAAGTAGCATTCTTTTCTTTTTGATTGTCTGGAAAATACACTGTACAATTAAGAAGAGAAATACCTGGGAGGCGTTTGGATGACACAAGATATCGAAGAGAAAAAACCGAAAAATGAATTTTTAGAGTGGACGAAAGCGTTATTGATCGCCTTCGGATTGGCAGCTTTAATCCGATACTTCATCTTTACGCCGATTGTAGTAGATGGAGAATCGATGATGCCGACTCTTGAACACGGGGATCGGATGATTGTCAATAAAATCGGCTATTCGTTGGGAGAGCCTGACCGATTTGACATTATCGTATTCCATGCACCCGAACAGAAAGATTACATAAAACGGGTAATCGGTCTTCCAGGGGACACGGTTGAATATAAGAATGATCAACTAATTATTAATGGGAAAGAATATGATGAACCCTATCTGGATGAATATAAAGCAGAGGTGACTGAAGGTACGCTAACTGAAGACTTCACACTGATGGATGTCATTCAAGAAGAAAAAGTTCCTGCTGGCCACGTATTTGTGATGGGTGACAATCGACGGAATAGTAAGGACAGCCGGCATATCGGGGTTATAGCGATTGACGAAATCATCGGCAATACAAGTTTTGTATTTTGGCCGGTCGAGGACTTCGGAATTGTAAAATAAGAAAGTAGGTTTATATATGACGATCCAATGGTTTCCCGGACATATGGCGAAAGCCAGAAGGGAAGTAACCGAAAAACTAAAGTTGGTCGACATTATTTTTGAGTTGATCGACGCTCGGCTTCCATACTCTTCGAGAAATCCAATGATTGACGAAGTAATCCAACAAAAGCCGCGTTTACTTATTTTGAATAAGTCGGATATGGCAGATGAAGCCGAAACGAAAAAATGGATTCGTTATTTTGAAGAGAACGGTCATATGGCCGTTGCCATAAATAGCTTTGAAAGTAAGGATTTAAAAATTGTAACGAAGGCAGCACAGGAAATTTTGACAGAAAAATGGGAACGGATGAAGTCCCGTGGAATGAAGCCGAGAGCGATCCGGGCAATGATTGTAGGAATTCCTAATGTAGGAAAGTCGACTCTCATTAATAGGCTGGCAAAGAAGAATATAGCGAAAACAGGCAATACGCCAGGTGTCACGAAAGCACAGCAATGGATCAAGGTAGGGAAAGAAATCGAGCTATTGGATACGCCGGGTATATTGTGGCCGAAGTTTGAAGACCAATCAGTCGGTTACAAACTCGCTTTGACAGGTGCGATTAAAGACACGATCACAAATATGGAAGATTTAGCGATTTTCGGACTCCATTTTTTAGAGGTGCACTATCCGGAACGTTTAGAGAAACGATTTAAAATCTCAGCGATTGATGAAAAAATTGCCAATACCTTCGATCATATCGGCAGGCTCCGAGGGAAAGTCAAAGGTGGAGAGACCGATTACGACGCCGTTGCTGAGCTAATCGTCCGAGATATCCGTAATGAGGAATTAGGAAAGTTAAGTTTTGATTTTGTAGAGGAACTTGAAGGATAAAGCCTTTTTTGCCTTGTGCAAAAGAGGTTTCTTTATTTTGCCTGTAATAAGCCGATATAGAGTACAGCAGGAAGAATTGGGGAAATGCTAGTATGAAAAGTGTGAAAGAAATCCAACAACTTTTGCAAGAATTCGATGAATGGCAAGAGTGGATGGAAGAGTTGAAAACAGACGGTCGCTCCGGCGTCCAGAAGGCGATAGAGAGCTGGAGTCGGCGGTATAAACAAAGGAATGCCGTAAGGGTGGCACATCTGGAAAAAGAACGTTTTGATCATTCATTTCGTAATGAGATCAATCGATACATAGCAGGAGTGGATGAGGCTGGGCGTGGACCGTTAGCGGGTCCTGTAGTGACGGCAGCAGTCATTCTTCCTGAAAATACAGAAACCCTTCTTGGTCTGAATGATTCAAAACAGATTCCTAAAGAAAAACGTATGGCATTTGCATCAGAAATCAAAAGAATCGCGGTATCCTATGCTGTCCACTTCCAACCTTCTAAAGTTATTGACGAACTTAACATTTACGAGGCAACTAAACGATCCATGACAGAGTCGGTACTATCCTTAAATACATCTCCACATGTCGTATTGGTGGATGCGATGAAGCTGCCATTGCTCATGAGGACAGAATCGATCATCAAAGGTGATGAAAAAAGCTTGGCAATCGCAGCCGCTTCCATACTTGCAAAAACCGCAAGGGACGAATATATGGAACAACTCGATAAATTATATCCTCATTACGGATTTGCAAAAAACATGGGCTACGGTACGAAAGAACATTTAGCGGGTCTTGAGAAGTTCGGTCCAATCTCTGAACATAGAAAGAGTTTTGAACCGATTAAATCGAATTATAAGGGGTGATTACAATGAATATGGGCCATTTCCCAGGTATTAGTCCAGTACGGCCAATACAACAGCCACAACCGCTCGTGCTGAAACAGGGACAGGTATTCCATGGAACCGTTCAACAACTTTTCCCTGAACAAACAGCAGAAGTAGCGGTAGGTGGACATAGGCTGGTGGCGAAAATGGAAGTCCCTCTTAAAGCTGGCGATTCCCATTATTTTGTTGTGACCTCTACCACTCCGGAAATTCAGCTGAAAATTGCAGGTGATCCTGTTAGTCAACATCCGACCGATATGAAGCAAATTGGCCTGCTCGCCCAAGCATTAGGGTTGCCTAATACGAAAGAAATGAATACACTCCTGTCCATGATCGTCAGTAAGCAAATTCCGATGACAAATGAACAGCTTCTAATGGCCGAGTCTTGGCTGAAATCATTGCCACCTGAACAACTTAGCAGTGCCCTGTTGGCGTTGGAAAAGATGGTTTCTTTGAAAGTGCCATTCACGTCTCAAGCATTCCAATCAGTTTTAGGAGGATTAGACAAATCTGGACTACTTTCACTAATCGGTAATCTCTCGAATCAGCTGCATCAAGAACAACAATTACCACTATCGGACCGACAACGTTTAATGAATACATTAGGAAATATAGCAGAACCCATCCGTACTCAAACCGCAGTTTCATTATTAGCAACTTCAGCATTAAATTTAACCTTAAGTGGCGAGGCGGCTGTATTCAACACATTAAAACAGAGTCATATACTTCCAACTACTGCCACAATGTCTAATTGGTCAGTGGAAGTCTTATCAACGAGTGGAAAACTGCCTGATGAATCTTTAGGAAAGATGCTTAAACAAATCCTATTATCTGAACCGAAAAATTCCAGCCAATACATCCGCCAGTACAATCAAACAATCGAATCATTGAATCTGCCGGAAAACCTGAAAATAGCAGATCAATCCGTGTCTTCTACTATGATTAAAGAGCTTCACCAGAACTTGGTTAAGGCATTGAGCGGACCAGAATTACAGCAAAACGAAACTGTTATGAAGCATTTATTGTCTTTGTTTGGTATGGACGAACAGGCAGACCCCGGACTGCCCAAATTGAATAATCTACTCCAAGCTTTTCAAGATGCGGATGACTTTAAAATGAGGCAATTACTGCAACAAGCGATGCAAAATACTGAAAACACTATTGATGGCAAGGTTTTCGAAACGGTCATCAAAAACGTACTGAAAACTATGGGATTAGGTTATGAACACAGCTTAAACGGGAAAACATTCGATCCTTCGGTTATCGATCAATTAAAACCACAATTGCTTTCGCTTATTCAACATCCGGCAACTTCTGCACAGTTGAAAGAAAGCGCAGAGCATATAATATATCGTCTGAATGGTGCTCAATTGTTATCCGCGGAGTCAGGTCACCAACAGCAAATTGTGATGCAAATTCCACTGCAATTTTTCGGCAAGAAGATGGACGCAACCCTCAACTGGACCGGCCGTATGAAAGAAGACGGTAAAATTGATTCTGAATATGTCCGTGTACTCTTTTATTTGCAACTATCGTTCCTAAAGGAAACAGTGGTGGATATGGCGGTACAAAACCGTGTGGTGACCATCAATGTATATAATGAGGCGGAAGGGCTTATGAGGGCAGCAGAGCCGTTTCGTGAGGCACTGAAGGAAGGTCTTGCTGCGGCAGACTACAGACTATCAGGTCTTACTATAAAAACGTTTGCTGAGCAATCAACAACAGTGAAGAAAAAACCTTCAGACCCTGTGAAAGGGGTGGATATCCGGATATGAAGGATCATCAATACAAAAGAAAAGAAGCCGTAGCTCTTTCCTATCAATCGGAACAACAGGATGCCCCAAAGGTAATAGCGAAAGGGAAGGGAAAGATAGCGGAAAATATTTTAGAAAAAGCAGCAGAACATGGCGTACCCGTTCAAGAAGACGCCAGTCTCGTGGAATTGTTAGGGAAGCTGGATATTAACGAATCGATTCCAGAGGAGCTCTACCAAGCAGTTGCAGAAGTATTCGCTTTCGTCTATCGGCTCGATAAAGAACATGGATCTCGTCAAAAGTAATCGGCATGTCTTTGGGACATGTCGATTATTGTCGTGTTCAATCCAAAGCCCTTTTTATTTGATTTATAGAGACTTCGGTTTTCTGAAAATAACAACTACTTATAATTTGAAAACGCTTAAAAGACAATTGTGGACATTGTTTGACACATTTTATACAATGGATGGGTAGTAAATAACTTGTCAGAAGTGCGAAATGGAGGACGTAAGATGAATATCCATGAATATCAAGGGAAAGAGCTCCTTAGACAGTATGGTGTAGCTGTTGCGAACGGGAAGGTAGCATTTTCTCCTGACGAAGCAGTAAAAGTCGCGAAAGAGCTTAGCACAGAGGTAGTTGTCGTGAAAGCGCAAATCCATGCAGGTGGACGCGGTAAAGCCGGCGGTGTCAAAATTGCTAAGAACTTAGACGAAGTTCGTACATATGCAAAAGAGCTTCTCGGAAAAGTTCTTGTCACTCACCAAACAGGCCCGGAAGGTAAAGAAGTTAAACGCCTTTACATCGAAGAAGGTTCCAATATTGAAAAAGAATACTATTTAGGCTTAGTTCTTGACCGTGCTACAGACCGCGTCACGTTGATGGGTTCTGAAGAAGGCGGAATGGACATTGAAGAGGTAGCTGAAAAGACACCTGAGAAAATCTTCAAAGAAGTGATCGATCCTGTTGTCGGTCTTACTGGCTTCCAAGCTCGTCGTATGGCTTTCAATATGAATATCCCTTCTAAATTGGTGAACAAAGCAGCTAAATTCATGTTGGGACTATACCAAGCGTATGTCGAAAAAGATGCATCCATTGTCGAAATCAACCCGTTAGTTGTTACTAAAGAGGGCGATGTTATGGCACTTGATGCAAAATTCAACTTTGATTCCAATGCACTTTACAGACATCCGGAAATTCTTGAACTTCGTGACTACGATGAAGAAGATCCGAAAGAAATCGAAGCATCGAAATATGACCTGAGCTATGTATCGCTTGATGGCAACATCGGCTGTATGGTAAACGGTGCAGGCCTTGCTATGTCTACAATGGATACAATTTCATACTTTGGCGGCAGACCGGCTAACTTCCTTGACGTTGGGGGCGGTGCGACTGCTGAAAAAGTAACAGAAGCATTCAAAATCATCCTTTCTGATGCAAATGTTAAAGGGATCTTCGTTAACATTTTCGGCGGTATCATGAAATGTGACATCATCGCAGAAGGTGTAATCACTGCTACAAAAGAAGTTGGTCTTCAAGTACCACTCGTTGTACGTCTTGAAGGGACTAACGTTGATCTTGGCAAGAAATTATTGAATGAATCCGGTTTGAACATCATTGCTGCAGATTCAATGGCGGATGGTGCACAAAAGATTGTTGAGCTTGTAGGCTAAGAAAGGCAGGGAAAACTAATGGGCGTATATGTTGATAAAGATACAAAAGTTATTGTACAAGGGATTACAGGCGCAACAGCAACATTCCATACAAAACAAATGCTGGAGTATGGAACGAAAATCGTTGCAGGTGTAACGCCTGGTAAGGAAGGTATGGAAGTAGAAGGAGTTCCTGTATATAACACAGTTGAAGATGCTGTGAAAGCAACAGGTGCAAATGTTTCTGTCATCTACGTTCCGGCTCCGTTTGCAGCTGATGCAATCCTTGAAGCGGTTGATGCTGAATTGGATTTGACAATCTGTATCACAGAGCATATCCCGGTATTGGATATGGTGAAAGTAAAACGGTACATGGAAGGCAAAAAGACTCGTCTGATTGGTCCAAACTGTCCTGGCGTTATTACTGCAGATGAAACTAAAATCGGTATCATGCCTGGTTACATCCATAAGAAAGGCCATGTTGGAGTAGTTTCACGTTCCGGAACATTGACTTACGAAGCAGTACACCAATTGACTCAAGCGGGTATCGGTCAAACTTCTGCAGTCGGAATCGGTGGGGACCCTGTAAACGGAACTGACTTTATCGATGTTCTAAAAGCATTTAACGAAGACCCTGAAACTCTTGCAGTTGTTATGATCGGGGAAATCGGTGGTACTGCTGAAGAGGAAGCTGCAGAATGGATCAAAGCGAACATGACGAAGCCGGTAGTAGGCTTCATCGGTGGTCAAACTGCACCTCCAGGAAAACGTATGGGACACGCAGGTGCCATTATTTCCGGCGGTAAAGGTACAGCAGCCGACAAAATTAAAGCTATGGAAGCTGCAGGAATGGAAGTAGCACCTACTCCTTCTGATATCGGTTCGACATTAATTAAAGTTATTAAGGAAAAAGGCTTGTACGAACAATGTAAAACACATTAAGATGGAAGTGTAGTGCGACAAGCACTACACTTTTTTCTATAATAAGGAGGGAAGAAATGAAGGAAGAGCTGTTTGTACAGCGATTATTAGCACTTCATTATGTACATCCAGTGCCGCTAAACAAATTACAGCCACTTTTAAATTCGGATCCGAATTTATGTGAAGTGGACAAGATGGATGTGTTGCGTTTGTCATCTCTACTGAATTTGCCTGCCGACAAGGCAAAGAGAGTAAGCAGCACGTATAGCGAAGCGTTGAAAACTCAATTTAAAGATGCTTATCGGTTCCACGGAATTACCCCCATCCCGTTTAACCACGAACTTTATCCCTCATTACTTCACGAACTGGTAGATCCGCCAGCAGTCCTCTATGCAAAAGGGAAATTGGAACTTTTAATTGCTAAATGGAAAATAGCGGTCATCGGATCAAGAAAAGCGACGATTTACACAGAACAATCCTTAAACTATATTATTCCTCCATTAGTCGAGAAAGATATAGTGATTGTAAGCGGTCTTGCAAGAGGAGCAGATACAATGGCCCATCACTCTGCCCTAAGGTATGGCGGAAAAACGATTGCCGTGTTAGGCTCCGGTTTTTTTCATATTTATCCGAAAGAAAACAAAGAATTAGCTGAAGAAATATCTACAAATCATTTACTATTATCTGAGTACCCACCGTATACCGGGCCGAAAAGATGGCATTTTCCGATGCGGAATCGCATTATTAGCGGTTTGTCGAATGGTGTCGTTGTTACGGAGGCGGCAAAGAAAAGCGGGACTGTTAGTACAATGGAACACGCATTGGAACACGGAAAAGATGTTTTTGCAGTTCCAGGTTCTATACAATCAGAGTTATCATTAGGTCCACATCAGTTACTTTTAGAGGGTGCAAAACCTGTCTGGAATGGGTATCAAATCATTGAAGAATTCATTCAACCAAAAAGCTAAAAGTTGCATATGATGAAAAAAAGTTGCATAAAAACTAAAACTGGTATACATTTTGCAACAGGAATTCTTTTAAAGAATGTTTTTATGAAAGAGGACATTTAAATTGATTGGTTGGTAGGGGATTCTTTTTGGAGCCCACGACAGTTTGTCTTCACCACTACATCATTTCCTCTCATGAAAAACGCAGTAAAAGTAACCTCTATGGGGAGGCACATTCATGTCAGACTACTTAGTCATCGTTGAATCGCCCGCGAAGGCGAAGACGATTGAACGTTATTTAGGAAAAAAATATAAAGTAAAAGCATCTCTCGGACATGTCATCGATTTACCCAAAAGTCAAATGGGTGTAGATGCGACTAAAAACTACGAGCCAAAGTATATTACCATCCGTGGCAAAGGCCAAGTATTAACGGAATTAAAAAATGCTGCAAAAAAAGCGAAAAAAGTTTATCTTGCGGCCGACCCGGACCGTGAAGGGGAAGCAATCGCTTGGCATTTGGCTAAAGCACTCGGAATAGATATCGATTCAGAATGTAGAGTAGTTTTCAATGAAATCACGAAAGATGCTATTCAAGACTCATTCAAACATCCAAGACCTATTAACTTGGGACTTGTCGATGCTCAACAGGCACGACGGGTTCTCGACCGTTTAGTGGGTTATAATATCAGCCCAATTCTATGGAAAAAAGTGAAAAAAGGACTTTCCGCAGGTAGGGTGCAATCAGTAGCACTAAGACTGATTATTGACCGGGAAAATGAAATCAAAAACTTCAAACCCGAAGAATATTGGACGATTACTGGTCAATTTGAAAAAGGGAAATATACTTTTGAAGCGATGTACCATGGCAACGGAAAAGAAAAGGTGAAACTTACCGATCAGAAATCGGTAGATGAACTATTAAACAAGATTAAAAGTGATCAGTTTGTTGTAGATAGCGTAGTTAAAAAGGAACGCAGACGAAATCCGGCACCTTCCTTTATCACTTCCTCCCTGCAACAAGAAGCCGCTCGGAAACTAAATTTCCGGGCAAGAAAAACTATGATGCTTGCTCAGCAACTCTATGAAGGTATTGATATCGGGAAGGAAGGGACAGTCGGTCTCATTACTTACATGAGAACGGATTCAACAAGAATTTCCGATACAGCAAAGAAAGAAGCGTCAGACTACATTGAAAGAGAATATGGAAAAGAATATATTTCATCCTCTTCAAAAGGGGCTAAAGCAGGTGCTAATACACAAGATGCCCACGAGGCAATCCGCCCGACGAGTACGCTAAGGACTCCTGACCAGCTCAAAAATATTTTGTCGAAGGACCTTTATAGACTATATAAATTGATATGGGAACGATTCTTGGCAAGTCAAATGGCTCCTGCTGTTTTGGATACCGTGACCATTGATTTACGACAAGATGATGTCGTTTTTCGTGCAAATGGATCACAAGTGAAGTTCCAAGGATTTATGAAAGTTTATGTAGAGGGTACGGATGATACCGTAGAAGAAAAGGATCGGATCCTTCCGGAGATGGAAAAAGGAGATTCGATCAAAAATATTAAAATAGATCCGAAACAACATTTTACTCAGCCGCCTCCGCGCTATTCAGAAGCAAGGCTTGTAAAAACCCTTGAAGAACTTGGGATTGGAAGGCCATCAACGTATGCGCCAACTTTAGATACGATTCAGAAGCGTGGATATGTCACTTTAGATGCGAAGCGATTTGTTCCTACTGAACTTGGAACGATTGTCCATGACATAATGGCTGAATTTTTCCCGGATATCATTAATATCGAATTCACTGCTGAAATGGAAAAGAACCTCGATGAAATCGAAGGCGGCAAAGTGAAATGGGTTGAAGTCATTGATGAATTCTACAAGGACTTCGAAAAACATTTAAAAGTGGCCGACAAGGAAATGGAAAAGATAGAAATCAAGGATGAACCGGCTGGTGAAGATTGTGAGAATTGTGGGTCGCCGATGGTATTCAAGCTTGGCCGCTATGGAAAATTCATGGCCTGCAGCAACTTCCCTGAATGTAGGAACACGAAAGCGATTATTAAAACGATTGGCGTAACTTGCCCTTCCTGTAAGCAAGGGGAAATTGTAGAGCGGAAGAGTAAGACTAAACGGATTTTCTATGGTTGCAGTCGTTATCCAGAATGTGAATTTGTATCATGGGATAAGCCGATCAATCGTCCTTGTCCAAAGTGCAGTAGTTTGTTAGTTGAGAAAAAGCTTAAAAAAGGGATCCAAATCCAATGTGTGAAATGCGATTATAAAGAAGAACCACAAAAGTGAATTTGAATATTCTCCCAAATAATTGAATAAATTGTGATAGATACAATTCTAAATTTTAAGAATTCAATATCACTTTTATTGTCAAGAGCCTCTAAATGTTGTTATAATTTAGAGGCTTTTGAATTGTGGAGGAGATTGCATGAAATTAGGCACTGAGCAAGCAATCGATGAATTTATTACTTACTTACAGCTTGAAAAAAACTTTTCTCCGTACACGGTTGCTGAATATGAAAAGGATGTAAAAGAATTTTTTGATTTTCTAAAAACGGAGTCAATAATGGATTTGGATGACGTGGAGTATTCACAAGCCAGATTATTTGTGAACAATTTGTATGATCAGCAATTGGCGAGGACGTCCATATCACGAAAAATTTCATCCATCCGATCTTTTTTCAGATTCGCAAATCGCAAGTATGGAATCAAAGAAGATGCATTCAGATCGCTTTACCACCCAAAGAAAGAGGAGAAACTTCCTCAGTTTTTTTATGAAGAGGAACTTGAACAATTATTCAAGGCTAACTTAGGGAGCGACCGAAAATCTCTGCGAAATATGGCGATTTTAGAACTTCTCTATGCGACAGGAATCCGAGTGAGCGAAATGACGTCTTTAAAAGTAGGGGATGCCGATCTCCACTTAGGGATCGTCCGAGTGATGGGGAAGGGAAGAAAAGAACGTTATATTCCGTTCGGCCATTATGCAGCAGAAGCATTAAAGGCATATAGTGAGGAGTCACGCCCCTTCATCATGAAAGAAAAGCTACATGACTCCCTTTTCGTCAATCTTCGTGGTGAACCATTAACGGATAGAGGAGTACGTTACATACTCGATGAGATGGTAAAAAAAGCTTCCTTGCAAAAGATCTATCCTCATATGATCCGTCATACCTTTGCAACACATTTGTTGAATAACGGAGCAGATATGAGAACTGTGCAGGAATTGTTGGGGCATGCCCACCTCTCCTCTACCCAAGTGTACACCCATGTAACGAAGGAACATTTACGGAAAACCTATATAAATGCCCATCCAAGGGCGTGAAAGGAAAGGTGAAACACCATGACGGATTTCCATGCAACAACGATATTTGCTATACATCATAAAGGACGATGTGCCATGTCCGGTGACGGACAAGTAACGTTAGGTAATTCCGTGGTGATGAAACATACTGCCCGAAAAGTACGAAGACTATTCAACGGTCAAGTATTGGCAGGTTTCGCCGGCTCGGTAGCGGATGCATTTACATTGTTCGAAATGTTTGAAGGAAAGTTAATGGAGTATAATGGCAACTTGCAGCGTGCAGCAGTAGAGCTTGCTAAGGAATGGCGGGGTGACCGCATTCTTCGAAAACTTGAAGCGATGTTAATCGTCATGAATAAAGATCAGCTGCTATTAGTTTCGGGAACGGGAGAAGTAATTGAACCAGACGACGGAATTTTGGCTATCGGCTCTGGCGGCAATTATGCCCTTGCTGCAGGACGCGCATTACGTCAATACTCTGGAGAGGAACTGAGTGCAGTGGAAATTGCTAAAGCGGCTTTGACAATTGCTGCGGATATTTGTGTCTTTACAAACCATGAAATTATTGTGGAGGCGTTAGATGATGAAAAAGAATGATTGGACGCCAAGACAGTTGATGGAGCATTTGGACAGGTATATCGTAGGACAGCAGAATGCCAAAAAAGCAGTAGCTGTCGCTATCCGGAATCGCTATCGACGGAATCTTTTAACAGAAGAACAGCGAAATGAAATTATTCCGAAAAATATATTGATGATAGGTCCTACCGGTGTGGGGAAAACTGAAATTGCCCGTAGAATTGCCAAGTTGATCAATGCTCCTTTCATTAAAGTAGAAGCGACGAAATTTACTGAGGTCGGCTATGTTGGCCGGGATGTTGAATCGATGGTCCGTGATTTGACGGAATCGGCAGTCCGTATCGTTAAGGAAGAGAAAATGGACGAAGTGAAAGATCAGGCTGAACGGTTAGCCGATGAGCGGATTGTCAAGCTTTTAGTGCCATCTTTAAAAAAGAAACAAAGCGGACAAAATCCTTTCGAAATGATTTTTGGACAGCGGATGGAAGAGGAGACCGATTCTGGTGAAGAAACCGAAATTCGTATAAAGCGTTCGGAAGTCGCGGATCGATTAAGAGAAGGAAAGCTTGAGGACGAATGGATTACGGTAGAGGTTACAGAGCAGACGCCTTCCTTGTTTGACGCTTTACAAGGTTCGGGTATGGAACAGATGGGCTCAAGTATGCAAGACGCGTTATCCGGTATGATGCCAAAGCGCAAGAAAAAAAGGAAAATGAAAGTAAAAGACGCACGCCGAGTACTGACATTGGAAGAAGCTCAAAAATTGGTGGATACCGAGGAGATTTCTCAAATTGCTATCGAACGTGCTGAACAATCAGGAATCATTTTTATAGATGAGATGGACAAAATTGCGAGTCGGAGCGGCGGTTCATCTTCCGCAGATGTATCGCGTGAAGGTGTTCAACGTGATATATTACCGATTGTAGAGGGGTCTACTGTAACGACAAAATATGGTCCGGTTAAGACAGACTATATGCTATTTATAGCAGCAGGGGCTTTCCACATGGCAAAGCCTTCTGATATCATACCCGAATTGCAAGGCCGTTTCCCTATCCGTGTAGAACTTGAGAAGTTGACGAAAGATGATTTGATCCGGATTTTGAAAGAACCAGATAATTCCTTGATCACCCAGTATACGGCGCTTTTAGAAACTGAGGGGGTTTCCATTAACTTCAAGGATGATGCAATTGTAAGATTAGCTGAAATCGCTGATGAAGTGAATATGAATACTGAAAACATCGGGGCCAGACGTTTGCATACCATTTTAGAAAAGTTATTGGAAGATCTGTCATTCGAGGCTTCTGATATAGCACCGACGCAAATTGAAATCACTTCACAGTATGTCGATCAAAAATTAGGAACCATAATAAAGAATAAAGATTTGTCACAATTTATCTTATAATGTAGACTAATGTAGGCAAAAACTATTCTGAACGATTAAAAACCTTTAGAATTTTGAATTAATGGGTATATTATTCCCATAGGAGGAAGTTGTAGATGAATTTATTACAGAAAACACGCGAAATTAACTCGATGCTTCAGGCATCTGCCGGAAAACCGGTAAACTTTAAAGAGATGGCGGAAACTTTGAGCCATGTCATCGAAAGTAATGTGTACATTTTAAGCCGCAAAGGTAAGTTGTTAGGTCTTGCGATCAATCAACAGATTGAAAATGAACGTATGAAGAAGATGTTTGAAGAGCGCCAGTTCCCGGAAGAATATACACAAAAGCTTTTCGGAGTTACGGGAACATCTTCCAATATACGCCTCAATAACGATTTGACTGCTTTCCCTATTGAAAACAGCGATCTTTTCCAAGAGGGTTTGACAACAATCGTTCCGATTATTGGTGGAGGGGAACGTTTAGGAACACTCATCCTTGCACGTATGAACCAAGAATTTGAAGATGATGATTTAATCTTGGCTGAATACGGTGCTACTGTTGTTGGTATGGAAATTCTACGTGAGAAATCTGAAGAAATTGAACTTGAAGCACGCAGCAAGGCTGTGGTTCAAATGGCCATCAACTCCCTATCTTACAGTGAATTGGAAGCCATTGAGCACATTTTTGAAGAGTTGAACGGAACAGAGGGCCTATTAGTTGCATCTAAAATTGCAGACCGCGTCGGCATCACTCGTTCGGTCATCGTTAATGCCTTGCGTAAATTGGAAAGTGCAGGCGTAATTGAGTCTCGTTCCTTAGGAATGAAAGGGACTTACATTAAAGTATTAAATGACAAATTCCTGACAGAACTGGAAAATTTAAAATCTAAATAATGTAGGTAAAAAGAAGGCACTTCCGTAACGGAAGTGCTTTTTCTTTTTTCGACAATGTTCGACAAATAGGACCCTGGTTTCAAAAAAGTCGACGAACTTTCATGAATTTACTAAAAAACAGGCTTTTCGACCTATTAAAAGTACTTCAAATGCCGTAGACACTACTTTCTTGCTTCTATTACAATAGAGTTATAGTTTTGTAATAATAATAGATAATTATGGAAAGGTGTAGGGGAAATGAGTTTGTTTAGTGGGACTATTACGGATTTAGAACGTGGATTGAATTATTCTGCGCTAAAAAGTAAAGTGATTTCTCAAAATATCGCAAACGTCGACACGCCGAACTATAAGTCGAAAGATGTCAGTTTCAGTCAGATGCTGAATGAAGCTAAAACTTCGCCTATCCAAGCATATCGTACAGACCAACGTCATATTGAATTTGAATCCAGCGGATCGGGCGGTGGCACGTTCAGTTCCCAATTCCGTTACAGAAGTAATGGAAACGGAGTAGATATGGATAAGGAGCAGGCTAATCTTGCAACGAATACCATCTACTATAATGCATTAGTTGATCGAATGAATGGTAAACTGAACACCCTTCAGAACGTGATTAAAGGAGGCAGGTAACGTTGTCAATTTTTCATAGTATAAATACCTCAGCCTCTGCGCTGACTGCCCAACGCCTGCGGATGGATGTCATTTCCTCCAATATGGCGAATATTGATACCACTCGTGCGAAATTTGTCGAGGGAGAGTGGCAGCCTTACCGCAGGAAGACCGTTACGTTGCAATCTCAAGGTGGACAATTTTCTTCATTCCTCAATACCGCAATCGGCAAGGCTGATCGTAATGGTGCTGGATCAGGTGTGAAAGTTACAGCTGTGAACGAAGATAATGAGACACCGTTTAAATTGGTTTTTGACCCTTCACACCCTGACGCAAACGACGCTGGGTATGTCGAAATGCCGAATGTCGATCCATTACGTGAAATGGTTGACCTTATATCTGCTACGCGTTCTTATGAAGCGAACGTCACAGCGTTGAATGCCAATAAATCGATGCTTATGAAAGCATTAGAGATTGGGAAGTAAGAAAGAAATAAAGAATACATAGTTCAGTTTAGGGGGAAGTTGTTTTGGCAATTCAATCAGTATCACTCATGGGTCCGGGTTTGGCTGCACAACCGCAATCCGCAAGAGTTACACCATTTGAAGCCCAACAAAATTTTGGAACCATGCTGAAAGACGCAATCCAGTCTGTTAATGATCAGCAAGCTGTCTCTGACAAGCTGACAGGAAAACTGATTCGTGGAGAAGAAGTGGAACTGCATCAGGTGATGATCGCTTCCCAGAAGGCAAGCATTACACTCAATGCCACGATGGAAATCAGAAATAAAGTGATTGAAGCATACCAAGAAGTCATGAGAATGCCAGTCTAAATGGAATACTTAGTTGACTTGATCACTTGACCGGAGGATTGCAATGAAAGAGAGATTAATGAAAATAAGATCCGATCTCTCGGGATACTGGACAAGCCGTACGAGAGCGCAGAAAGGCACTTTAATTGGCACTTTAGCAGGTGTCATTGTCCTTGCTGCGCTGATTACGTTTTTTGCCACTAAAACGAATTTTGTTCCGCTTTATACAGATGTATCCCGTTCCGAAATCGGAAAAATAAAAGAAACTTTAGATAGTCAGGGCGTTCCGAATGAAGTAGCTCCAGGTGGCACATCCATTTTAGTGCCAAGTGAGATGGTAGACGACCTATTGGTGCAATTAGCATCTGAAGGGTATCCGGAATCAGGAAGAATCGATTATTCCTTCTTTTCTCAAAATGCGGGATTCGGAATGACAGATAATGAGTTTGATGTCCTTAAGCTCGCTTCTATGCAAACTGAATTATCAAATTTGATTAAGGGTGTACAAGGAGTTAAGGATGCCAAGGTAATGATTACTATGCCAGAGCAAGGTGTATTCCTCAATCAGGGGAATGCAGAAGCTTCCGCATCGATTGTATTGAACACAGAGCCGGGTTATCAATTTTCTGATACACAGATTACAGCACTTTATAACTTAGTTTCAAAAAGTGTACCGAATTTATCTACAGATAATATCGTCATCACGAACCAATATTTTGAGTATTTCGATTTAAACAATTCGAAATCCGGATCTACTGGCACGTCTATTGCTGATCAGCTACAACTTAAAAAGACCATTGAGCGTGATCTCCAGCGTCAAGTGCAAATGATGTTGGGTACATTAATGGGCCAGGAAAAAGTGGTTGTGTCTGTTACCACGGATATCGATTTCCAACAGGAGCAACGTGAAGAGAATCTTGTAGAACCAGTGGATAAAGAGAACATGGAAGGAATTGCGTTAAGTGCCCAACGGATTTCCGAAACATTTACAGGGAATCCGCCAGTTGATGGTGGAACTCCGGAAGGGGGAGACCCGACGGATAACTTTACCAATTACGCAGAAGGTTCAACGGCTTCCGGCGATTATGAACGGATTGAAGAGACCATTAACAACGAAGTCAACCGAATCCGGAAGAATATCGTAGAAAGTCCTTATCGCATCCGTGATATCGGAATTCAGGTAATGGTCGAGCCTCCTGTACCGGATGATCCGGAATCATTACCCGCAGGAGTTCAAGAAGATGTTGAACAGATTCTTAGTACCATTGTACGTACTTCAATAGATAAAGAATCCGCTGGAGAACTTACGGAAGAACAAATCGGTGAGAAAATTGCAGTTTCCGTACAACCATTCTCCGGCAAATCAACTGCAACGGTATTAACTGGGTCAGCAATCCCTTGGTGGGTATATGTCGTTGGTGCAGTATTGCTCGTTGTAATTGTACTCCTTCTCTTCTTTATGTTCCGTTCCCGTCGTTCGGTTATAGACGAAAAAGTCTTGGAAGAAGAAATCATGCTCAACGTGGAAGACATTAATACGGAAAAAGAAACAGAATCCACTCTGCGCAGAAAGCAATTAGAAAAGATGGCGAAAGAAAAGCCGGAAGAATTTGCGAAACTGCTACGCACTTGGATTGCTGAAGATTAAAAGGAGGGTCGTCTTTGTCCAGAATTGTAAAAGAGAAAGAGTTATCGGGTAAACAAAAAGCGGCCCTTCTGCTCATTTCATTAGGGCCAGAGGTTTCAGCATCAGTTTATAAGCATTTGAATGAAGAAGAGATTGAGCGATTGACTCTTGAAATATCAGGTGTAAAGAAAGTGGACCCTGGAGTGAAGGAAGAAATAATTGAGGAATTTCACAATATCGCTTTAGCACAGGATTATATTTCTCAAGGCGGAATCGGTTATGCGAAAACTGTCTTGGAAAAAGCACTCGGTTCAGATCATGCGCAAGCTATTATTAATCGCCTGACTTCGTCGTTGCAAGTTCGTCCATTCGATTTTGCCCGACGTGCAGACCCTGCACAAATCTTGAATTTCATTCAAAATGAGCATCCACAGACGATTGCACTGATTCTTTCGTATTTAGATCCGACGCAAGCTGGAACAATCCTTTCCTCCTTACCACAAGAAGTTCAGGCAGATATTGCAAAAAGGATTGCTATTATGGATTCCACATCACCTGAAGTCATTAGTGAAATTGAATCTGTATTGGAACGGAAACTTTCTTCTACTGTTACACAAGACTTCACGGAAACCGGTGGAATCGATGCGGTGGTAGAAGTATTGAATGGGGTTGACCGTTCGACTGAAAAAACTATTCTGGATGCATTGGAAATTCAAGATCCGGAGTTAGCTGAAGAGATTAAAAAACGGATGTTTGTATTTGAAGATATCGTTACATTGGATAACCGTTCGATTCAACGCGTAATCAGAGATTGTGAAAATGAAGATTTAATTCTTTCTATGAAAGTTTCGAGCGAAGAAGTAAGAGATGTTATTTTCAGAAACATGTCCCAAAGGATGGCAGAAACTTTCAAAGAAGAAATGGAATTCATGGGGCCGGTCCGGCTTCGTGATGTGGAAGAAGCTCAAACTCGCATCGTAGGGGTCATCCGACGATTGGAAGACGCTGGAGAAATCATTATTGCCCGTGGTGGAGGAGATGACGTCATTGTCTAAAGTTTTTCGGCCTTCAGCAAATGTAGGGGATACAAAAACGATTGGAATCCGCAATATATTCGTTGCCTCCACTGAAGAGGGAAATGTTGAACTGACTCTTGACCAGGTGTTATCAGAACGAGATCGATTATTAAAGAATGCACGTGCTGAAATTGCCGCCATGCGGGAAAGTATCAAAAATGAACGGCTTCAATTAAACAAAGAGATTGAGTTAGAGCGAGAGTCATGGAATGACGAAAAAACAATGCTTCAACAACAAGCGTACGACGAAGGTTTTCAAATGGGTTATGAAGAAGGCCGTCAGAAGGCGCTGGCTGATATGCAGGAATCCATCACGCAAGCAAACGAAGTTGTTGCTCACTCATTAGTACAGGCGAGCGATTACCTGGCGAGCCAAGAACGACTTATCCTGGAATTAGCGATCAAATCAGCAGGAAGAATTATTGGGGAGACGTTAGAAGAGGATGACGAACGATTCCTCTCCATCGTTCGAAGAGGATTGAAAGAGGTCCGGGAAATGAAAGAGGTAAGGCTCTATGTTTCCACTCGTTATCACAAAGTCATCAGCGAGCAAATGGATGAACTTTCGGCTATTTTCCCTCCAGATGTACCATTTCTATTATTTGTGAATGAAGATTTAATGGATACGGAGTGTTATATCGAATCAACCCATGGCCGTGTAGTAGTTAGTATTGATGATCAATTGACGGAATTGAGAAACCGGTTGGTGGAACTAATAGAAAGTGTGGAATGAACTTGGCTAAAGCAGCGGATTTGACCAACTTCATACAAAATATACCTACTTTTAAGAAGTACGGACGTGTATCCAGAGTGGTTGGTTTGATGATTGAATCTCAAGGACCAGAGAGCTCTATAGGAGATGTTTGCCTGATTCATGTGAATTCTGCACTTCAAGGTAAATCTGTCATTCAGGCAGAGGTTGTCGGTTTTAAGGATGAAATCGTGATTCTTATGCCTTTTACACATATTCGAGAAATATCAATCGGATGTTTGGTAGAAGGTACTGGCAAACCACTTGAGGTGAAAGTAGGACCCAGTCTGATCGGCTCTATATTGGATTCCATGGGTATGCCGATCAATGAAGCAGCTTTGCCAAAAGGGCTTGTGCCAGTCAGAACGGAACAGGATCCACCTAATCCGTTAACGCGGCCGACGATTCGAGAAAAAATTGAAGTCGGTGTAAAAGCGATTGATGGTATGCTCACTGTCGGTAAAGGGCAAAGGGTGGGTATTTTTGCCGGATCCGGCGTTGGGAAAAGTACTCTTCTCGGTATGATTGCACGAAATACGACAGCTGATCTAAATGTCATTGCCTTAATAGGTGAGCGTGGTCGTGAGGTGAGGGAGTTCATCGAAAATGACTTGGGCGAAGAAGGATTGAAACGTTCAATTATTGTAGCAGCCACCTCTGATCAGCCGGCGCTTATGAGGATTAAAGGGGCATTTACCGCTACCGCAATTGCCGAATATTTCAGGGATCGTGGATTGAATGTCATGTTGATGATGGATTCTGTTACACGGGTTGCTATGGCTCAACGTGAAGTCGGGCTTGCAGTGGGCGAACCACCTGCGACAAGGGGGTATACACCTTCCGTTTTCTCTATTCTCCCGAAGCTTCTTGAAAGGACCGGGACCAACTTAACTGGGTCAATTACTGCTTTTTATACGGTATTAGTAGACGGTGATGATATGAATGAGCCGATTGCGGATGCTGTAAGGGGAATTTTGGATGGACATATCGTATTGGATCGGACATTAGCGAACAAAGGGCAGTATCCTGCCATTAACGTATTGAAGAGTGTCAGCCGTCTAATGAATCATATTGCTGATCCGGAACACGTTGCTGCAGCGGAGCGGTTGCGTGAACTGTATTACACATATAGTAAATCGGAGGATTTGATTAATATCGGAGCATACAAACGAGGCACATCAAGAGAAATCGATGAAGCGATCCACTTTGAACCGCAAATAACCGGCTACTTGAAACAAAGCTTTAAACAAAAGATTGACTCAGAACAAAGTGTTCGTGAATTAATCGCATTGGCAAATGGTGAACAGCGATGATTGCATACAAATATCGGTTTGATCAGATATTGACCATTCGGGAACAAGAGAAAAACGAGATGGAGATTTCATATAAAGAATCGGTCCAGATATTCGAAGAGGCCGCAACTACTCTTTATGAGTTATTGAAAAAGAAAGAAGAAACGATTGCTGACCAGGAGAATCAGATGCAAAGTGGGTTCTCAATTCTGGAGATCCACCGTTATGCTTCCTTCATTACTGGACTTGAGAAGTCCATTGATCTATTTCAACAAAAAGTAGCTGCTGCCAGAACAAAGATGAACTGGCATGAGGAACGTCTGTTGGAGAAGTCAATAGAAGTGAAAAAATATGAAAAAATGAAAGAAAAAGATCAAAAGGTCTTTCATGAAGAACAGGAGCGGTTGGAAGCAATCAGATTGGACGAGATCGCGTCTGTCCGGTTCCAACCAAAAGAAAACGGGTGATTTAATGGCGAAAACAAACAAAAAGAATACTAGTGTAGCGGCAGACATAGAGCCCGAAAAGACGAATAAGGCACAAATTCTATTTTACTGGGTGCTCATTCCACTTCTTTTCACTTTTACCGTGTTGTTGATTTTCGCACAAATCATGAATGTTAATGTTTTTGAGAAAGCGGCACAACTTACTGAAAAACTTCCTTTTGTATCGGAAAACAAGCAAGAAGCTGAAACACCAGTAGATTTAAGACTGGAAGAACGCGTTGTAACTTTGCAAGCTCAAATAGAAGAAAAAGAAGCTGAAATTGTCTCCATTCAATCGAAGCTTGAAGAAACCTCATCAGAAAACGAGCGCCTGTTAATAGAACAGGAACGCCTCATGGATGAAATTGCAGTTTTGCAAAGGCAGAATGAGGCTTCACGATTGAAATTCGAAGAGATAGTGAAGACATTTGAAAATATGTCCGCTAAATCCGCAGCACCCATTATTACAAATATGAGTGAAACGGAAGCACTTCGAATCCTAACAAGCATGAAACCGGATGTGCTTGCGGATATTTTAGAGAAAATGTCTCCGGAAGATGCCGCTAAGTATTCCGAGTTAATGTCAACCAGATAATTAATACCCCATTGAAGGGAGGTGAAAACATGAATATCGCAACTATTTCACAAATGATTCAGCAGCCTGCCAAAACTGCACCGAAAGGAACAGCTAAAATGGAAGGATTCGGTTCGGTGATGAGTGCCATCCTTTCGCAAGCTTCTTCCACCCAAAGTAATAATGGATCTGGAACACAACTGGTCTTCGAACAAGCGAAGCAACTAATCCAATCTAAAGACTTAAAAGGCTTATTCGATTTACTGGATGTAGATGTATCGGATATCGAAAAAGTCCTTTCAAGCGAAGAGATTCACTTTCAAGATGTTGCTGAGATTTTAAATATCGATCCGAAAGAGTTGATCGGGACGCTCCAAATGCTACTAAATGGAACTGTTGAAAAAATAACAGACCTATCTGAAAATTTGTGGGAACTGGTACAAGCAGTTGAGCAAAGGGCTCCAGAAATACAGCGAGAGCTGATTCGTTCCTTAAAAGGCGATGGACTTCCTATTCAAAATGCAGTCGATGTCATCAAGTTCATTAAAACGATGGAATTTATTTTGCCTAAAACCGATATGACGATGAAACAGGAAGCCCTTACCTTTAGTTTGAAAGAAGTAGTCACAAAGTTAGAAACGTCAATACTTCAATCGGAAAAAACTGTGACACTTCCGGAATTCAGACCAATGGTGAGAGTCGTTGAAGTTAAAACTGACACTGTTGAAGGCACTACAATGAATATTGAGAGATCCGTTGCAAAAATGGAAACTCATTCAGTCGCGCTGCCTACTAACCGTTCTTCTCAAGGTGAAGCATTAGTGAAAGAATTTCAAGCGATTATGAACAGATCTGCGTTTGGACAAGCAGGAGGAGCAACTAAGCTACTTATTAAAATTTATCCTGAAAATTTAGGTACTGTTCGAATTGAGTTAGTGCAAAAAGACGGAGTTTTAACTGCAAGATTGTTATCTTCTACTGCTTTAGGTAAAGAGTTGCTGGACAGTCAATCTCAACAATTACGTCATGCATTTGCCCAACAAAACTTAACGGTTGAGCGATTAGAGATTTCACAGGCATTGCAGGACCCTACAAGACATGATAAAAACCAGTCCTTTGGACAACAGTTCAAACAACAGCAAGATCAAGAACGACAAGAACAATCAGAACAAGATAAACCACAGGATTCATTCCTTGATCTGTTGATGGAAGCAGAGGTGTAATCGATGACAGATATGAAACCAATCACAAGCAACATGTATTTGGCGAACAATAAAAAGCAGGAACGCCAAACTGGCAATAGTGTACTCGGTAAAGATGATTTCATGAAGCTATTAATTACACAGCTTCAAAATCAGGACCCCACCAATCCGATGAAAGATACTGAATTCATCGCGCAAATGGCTCAGTTTTCTTCATTAGAACAAATGACAAATATGGGGAAAGCGTTTGAAAAATTTGCAGAAGGTCAGCAGCAAATGCAATTGATTCAATATAACTCTTTTGTTGGAAAAACGATTAATTGGCATGAGTTGACTGATAAATTAGGTGAAGACGGCAAACCAGTTGTCAATGAAGGTACGGGCAAAATTGTATCAGCTAAGTTCATCGATGGGACTGTCAAATTCATCTTAGAAGATGGCAAGGAATTGACACCGGGGAATGTATCAGAGGTATTGGCAGGAAGCGGAAGTGCAAATTCCCTCGTGGAAGCGAGCTTACTCATTGGAAAAAAAGTAACCTACATGGATGATGAAACAGAAATGTCTGGTACTGTACAATCTGTTGCCAATAAAGCTGGGAAAATTGAATACGTATTAACTGATGGAAAACGCCTAACGGCCGATCAATTTTTGATGATCAGCCAGTAAAAAGGGAGTGGAAAGATGGAGAAGATCAATTTACATCGTCTTCCGATGCAGCCGATCATCCGTCAATCCCAACAAGTCCAATCACCTAAACAGTCTTTTGCTCAGCATTTACAGGAAGTACAAACTACAAAGTTAAAAGTGAGCAAGCATGCGACTGAACGTTTAGCTGAACGGAATATCAGTATTTCCGATGCAGAATGGAAAAGAGTATCGGACAAGGTCTTGGAAGCTAAGTCAAAAGGGATTAAGGAATCGTTAGTTTTGATGGAACAGGCAGCACTGATCGTCAGTGCGAAAAATGGCACGGTCATCACAGCGATGGGACGCGCAGAAGCGAATGATCAAATCTTTACGAATATTGACGGTACAATCGTACTTGCATAATGGCAGGACCTGAAAAGGATGCCAAAGCACTGCCGACTGATAGACGCAGTGCAATCCAAACAACGGAAGGAAGAAAATTAATATGTTACGTTCAATGTATTCAGGTATCAGTGGTCTTAAAAACTTTCAAACAAAATTAGATGTCATCGGGAATAACATTTCCAATGTAAACACTTATGGGTTTAAAAAAGGGAGAACTGTTTTTAAAGATCTTATTTCCCAAACTGTTGCGGGAGCATCTGCAGCTACAGGAACTCGCGGAGGAGTAAACCCTAAGCAAGTTGGACTTGGATCTCAAATTGCTGCAATTGATACTATCCATTCTGGTGGATCTACGCAATACACGGGGAATACGTTAGATTTGGCCATTTCAGGCGATGGATTTTTCATTGTAGCTGATGGAGCAAATATTGATGCTACAGCTGGAACTGGGGATTTTACGAATCCCTTGTATACCAGAGCAGGAAACTTCTATATGGATAATAACGGTTACTTAGTGAATTCTGACGGGAAATTTGTAGTAGGGGCTGCTGCTTCTGGATGGGATGGAGAAGCAACTAATGTTTCAACATCTTATCCACTTGCATCTGAAGTTACAAATGCTGGAGTAACTGGGAGTTTAGAAACTACCGGTACACCAACAGATTTCACAGATGATTCTCTTCCGGTCACTGCCACTGCTGGTACTGTCGAATTTACACCTATAAGAATTCCAACAAATGCACAAAGCATGAGTATTGGTCAGGATGGAACAGTCACTTTCGTAGATGCTGAAGGTTCATTAAGATGGGCTGGTCAACTTATCTTAGCTAAATTCCCTAATCCTGGTGGTTTAGCAAAAGCTGGCTCGAATTACTTCCAATCATCTGCTAACTCTGGCAACCCAATAAATCAAGTTGCAACTGCTGAAGGAATCGGATCAGTAAACTCTGGTTTCCTCGAAATGTCGAACGTTGACCTTTCAGAAGAATTTACCGATATGATCGTTGCGCAACGTGGATTCCAAGCAAACACGCGTATTATTACAACTTCTGACGAAATTTTACAAGAACTAGTGAATCTTAAACGTTAATCTATTAAACTATTAACGATATAGGGAGGGCCGGGCCGGCTACTTTGAAACCGGCCCTTTATAAAAATGATTGAACTTACAAGATTAAACGGCAAAAAATTTACTCTAAATGCACTCTATATTGAAACGGTCGAATCATTTCCTGATACGACCATTACGTTGACTACCGGCACAAAGATGATTGTGAGAGAGTCTGAAGAAATGGTTAGGGAATTGGCGGCCCGATTCTTCCGGGATGTACAGTTATTATCCAATCCCTATTTGAGAGGTGAAAATCATGAAGAATAAAATGCTGACGATCATGCTCATTATTTTGACGTCTATCACTTTAGTTGGTGTTGTAGCACTTATCTTTGTCTTTCAGTTTAATAATGGCGCAAAGGCCGAACAAGGACCGACTATTGATGAGATCATTGAGGCGTCCGTCGATGTACCTGAAATCACGACGAATCTTGAAGGCAAGAATGTCATCCGCCTTTCACTGAAAATCCAGACTGATGGAAAAGATGCAGCTGAAGAGCTGACAAAACGAGATTTCCAAGTGAAAAACATCGTCATTCAAGAACTTTCTGAGATGACTGCTGCTGAACTTGAGGGTAAAGAAGGAAAACAATCCTTTGAAAATGCGATTAAAGCGCAAGTAGATGAATTGATGGATTCAGGTGAAGTGCAAAAAGTGTACATTACCTCCTATATCATTCAATAAGACCTTTTTTGAAATGGAGGTGGTCAAATGGCTGGGGATGTTTTATCGCAATCTGAAATAGATGCGCTGTTATCTGCAATATCGACAGGTGAAATGACAGCGGAGGAAATGAAAAAAGAAGAAGACACAAGAAAAGTAAAATCGTACGATTTTAAGCGGGCATTACGTTTCTCTAAAGATCAGATCCGCAGTCTGACCCGAGTGCACGAGAATTTTGCCAGATTGTTGACAACCTTCTTTTCATCACAATTGCGTACCTACGTGCAAATTTCCGTGGCTTCTGTGGACCAAATCCCATTTGAGGAATTTATCCGTTCTATACCGAATATGACATTAATCAATGTTTTTGAAGTTCCGCCATTGGATGGGAATATTTTAATGGAGATTAATCCGAATATCGCTTATTCCATGCTGGATCGTATCATGGGTGGAGCAGGAGAAAGTCCGAACAAAGTCAATTCATTAACAGAAATTGAAACAAAGATTATGACAAATTTATTCGAACGTTCTTTTGATAACTTGAGAGAAGCATGGGCAACAATTGCAGACATTGATCCGATTTTGACGGAACTTGAAGTGAATCCACAATTCTTGCAAATGATTTCACCTAATGAAACGGTCGTAGTCATTTCATTTAATACAGTCATCGGTGAGACAAGTGGGATGATCAATATTTGTATTCCCCATGTTGTGTTAGAACCGATTGTGCCGAATTTATCTGTCCGTTATTGGATGCAATCCAATAAGAAGGAAACAACGCCAGAGCAGATGGATACGATTCAGAAACAGTTGAAATATTCGGAGCTTCCGATTATTGCCGAACTTGGCGAAAGCGAAATTACGATTGAAGACTTTCTTTTCCTTGATGTTGGAGATGTCATTCAGTTGAATAAGAGCATCGAAGCGCCATTAATCTTAAAAATCGGGAATATCCCGAAGTTTACAGTACAGCCTGGGAAACTCAGAAACAAAATGGCGGTACAAGTTTTAGAGCAACTGAAAGGAGGAGAAGACGATGAATGATGGTATGCTTTCTCAGGAGGAGATTGAAGCGTTGCTGCGCGGTGAATCTATAGGTGATATGGAAACCGTATCGACGTCTAATCAGAATGCGATGAATGTAGATGATTATTTAGAGTCATTCGAACAAGATGCATTAGGTGAAATCGGTAATATTTCATTCGGAAGTTCTGCAACAGCCCTATCGTCTTTACTCGGACAAAAAGTAGATATTACAACTCCTTCGATCGCGATGATTAATCGTGCAAACTTGGAGGATGAGTTCCCACAACCGTATGTAGCGATTCAGGTTAAATATACATCAGGTTTAGAGGGTATGAACTTATTAGTCATTAAGCAAAGTGATGCTGCGATTATTGCAGACTTGATGCTTGGAGGAGACGGTACGTCACCAAGCGACGAATTAAATGAAATCCAATTGAGTGCGGTTCAAGAAGCCATGAATCAAATGATGGGCTCAGCTGCAACGTCCATGTCGACAGTATTTAATAAGAAGGTTGATATATCTCCTCCGTCGATCAATCTGTTAAATGTAAAAGAAGACGAAGGGAAAGAAACCATTCCTGAAGAGGATCTTTTAGTGAAGGTCTCTTTTAATTTGAGAGTAGGTAGCTTGATAGATTCTGATATTATGCAGCTTCAACCTTTGCAATTCGCCAAGAACATTGTTGCTTCTTTGATGAATGATCAGGAGGAAGAAGCGGCAGCTACTGCATTCGAAGAACCGCCAGTTGTGAATTCGAGAGTAACTGAACAATTGAATTCATTTGGTGGTACTCATTCTGAGCAACAGCCTGCTCAACCGCAATACGTTCAACAACCTCAACAACAAATGCCACGTAAACAGACACAGCAAGTGGAAGTGCAATCAGCACAGTTTGCGAGCTTTGAAGCTCCTGGGGCTAACACGGTTGAAAGCAGGAATTTAAATATGCTGTACGATATTCCGCTTCAAGTCACAGTTGAACTTGGCAGAACAAAACGGTCCGTAAAAGAAATTCTTGAGCTGACCGGCGGTTCGATTATCGAACTGGATAAGCTTGCCGGTGAGCCTGTTGATATACTTGTCAATAGCCGGCTCATCGCAAAGGGCGAAGTCGTTGTCATAGATGAAAACTTCGGTGTCCGCATAACGGATATCGTTAGTCAGGCAGATCGTCTAAATAATTTACGCTAATTAGTTTAAGGGGGAACAACCATGTCAAAACGCATCCTAATTGTGGACGATGCAGCATTCATGCGCATGATGATTAAAGATATCTTAACGAAGAACGGCTTCGAGGTTGTAGGGGAAGCTGCAGACGGCGCTCAAGCTGTTGAAAAGTACAATGAACTGAAACCTGATCTTGTCACGATGGACATAACGATGCCGGAAATGGATGGCATTGCCGCTTTAAAATCAATCAAAGAAAAGGATCCGAGTGCTGTTATTATTATGTGTTCAGCTATGGGCCAACAGGCGATGGTCATTGATGCTATCCAAGCTGGAGCTAAGGATTTTATCGTGAAGCCTTTCCAGGCTGACCGCGTCGTAGAAGCGATCCAAAAAGCATTAGGATAAGCAAGAATGGTAAATAGGCTAATTACATTAGTATCGGTTATGCTATTGCTCCTTGTGCTTCAACCCGTACAGTTGGTGTCAGCATCCCCCAACGCACCGGTGTCTGATTGGTATAAACAGCCAGATCCAAATTCAGATGGAAGTGACCGGACTGATTCCGGCAATGACCGACCTGACAGCCCAGCAGAAGATGAGCAATCTGACTCCGGGACTGTCAGTCTTTCTTTGTGGGACTATTTAAAAATGTTGTTTGCGTTATTGTTTGTCGTTGGTTTGTTGTACGGCTTACTACGATTTGTGAACAAGCGGAACTTGCAATACCAAAAAAACCGTTTGATCCAAAACCACGGAGGAATTAACTTAGGGCAGCATAAATCAGTCCAGGTCCTTGAAATTGGAAGCAGCTTCTACTTAGTAGGCGTAGGGGAGGATATAACCTTATTAAAGGAAATTACTGATCCTGCAGAGATTGAAAAATTCCAGAAAAATTTCGAGGAACGTGAATCAACAGCTCCTCTTCCTTTTATCGCAGAAGTTTGGGAATCCCTAAAAGGAAAATCAGGACAATTAAAATCGACTGATTCCGAATCCAAGTTTCAGGATGTGTTTCAGCAACGATTGAAAGAACTGAAAGATAGCAGGAAAAAAGGCATTGAGGATTGGAAGAAGGGGGACCAGGACTAATGGAAGATTTCGTTCAGCTATTTTCTGACACTGATCCTTCATCAGTTTCAACTTCCATCAAATTACTTCTACTTCTGACGGTATTATCGATTGCACCAGGAATTCTATTATTAATGACATCCTTTGCCCGGATTGTCATCGTCCTTTCCTTCACAAGAACGGCTTTGGCAACACAACAGATGCCACCTAACCAAGTCATTATCGGCTTAGCTATGTTCCTGACTTTCTTTGTCATGGCGCCTACGCTGCAGCAAGTTAACGAACAAGCGCTTACGCCGTTATTCGATGAGGAAATCACGTTGGATGAAGCGTATGATCGTGCCGTAATCCCATTTAAGGAATTTATGAGCGAACATACGAGACAGAAGGACTTGGAATTATTCCTATCGTATTCTGGTGCCGAAAGACCTGCATCTTTAGAAGAAGTCCCGATGTCTCACCTTGTCCCTGCTTTTGCTTTAAGTGAAATTAAAACCGCATTCCAGATGGGCTTCATGATTTTCATCCCATTCCTTGTCATCGATATGATCGTAGCAAGTGTTCTAATGTCCATGGGGATGATGATGCTTCCACCCGTCATGATTTCATTGCCGTTTAAAATCTTGTTATTTGTTTTGGTAGATGGCTGGCACTTAGTTTTCAAATCATTGCTTCAAAGCTTTTAGGGGTTGATAAATTTGTCCGGAGAATTGGTCATATCGATAGCCGAACGTGCTGTCTGGATGGTGCTGATCATATCGGGTCCTTTGCTGCTGATCGCCTTAATAACAGGTTTGCTCGTCAGTATTTTTCAAGCAACAACTCAAATTCAAGAACAGACATTGGCGTTTGTTCCGAAAATCATTGCGGTTTTAGTTGGAATCGTATTCTTCGGTCCATGGATGCTGGCACAGATTACAACATATGCAAAAGACATATTTGATAATCTGTCCCGCTATATCGGGTGATTAGATGATTGAATTGTTGGAAGGCCTGCCGAACATCACTGCATTTCTACTAATCTTAGTAAGAGTCAGTGCATTTTTTATTGCAATGCCATTTTTTTCATACCGTACGATCCCCACAGTCCAAAGGATCGGAATAGCCGCATTCCTTTCCTACATTATGTATTTTACGCTGGATATCGGGGCTTTAGAGGTGAACGGGGAATACATTCTGTTAATTCTCAAGGAAGCAATGGTCGGACTTGGAATCGGGCTCTTTGCCGCAATCATTATGTCGGCTATTCAAATGGCCGGAGGTTTCATTGACTTTCAAATGGGATTTGCCATTGCGAACGTAATTGATCCGCAGACGGGTGCGCAATCGCCCTTGCTCGGTCAGTTCTTCAATGTGATGTCCTTTCTCCTGTTATTATCTTTAAACGGTCATCATTTGTTGCTTGACGGAATTTTTTACAGTTATCAATTTATACCAATGGATTCAGGGTTGAACTTTGGAAGTGAAGCTTTCGTCGGTCAAATTATGAAGACATTCGGAGCAGTCTTTGCCATTGCTTTCCAAATGTCCATACCAGTCGTCGCTTGTTTATTCCTTGTGGACCTTGCTCTCGGAATTATTGCTCGGACGGTACCACAGTTAAACATCTTTGTAGTCGGTTTTCCGATCAAAATCGGAGTCAGTTTCATTGTATTGTTTATCATGATGGGTGTCATGATTGCTGTTATGAAGAACCTTTTTGAATTTATGATAGTCAGTATGCGGGATCTTATGATGATTTTAGGGGGTGGCTAAAAACGATGCTCCGATTAGATTTGCAATATTTTGCGGGGGAAAAAACAGAGAAAGCCACTCCGAAAAAACGTCAAGATGCAAGGAAAAAAGGCCAAGTTGTTAAAAGTCAGGATATTACAAGTGCTATTGTCTTATTATCTGTTTTCTTATTTCTTTTATTTGCAGGCCGGTCAATGTTTGATAACTTTTTAAACTTTTTTCATGAATCTATTTCGAAATATACATTGATGGAAACGTTATCGATTGAAACGGTCATGGTGTTATTCACAGATATTTTGTTTGAGATGGCGATCATCATTTTACCGGTCATGGCCATCGCGGTAATTGGCGGAGTAGCTGGTAACTTTCTGCAATTCGGATTGCTGTTTACCGCAGAACCATTAAAGTTTGATTTAAAAAAGATTGATCCCATAAAGGGATTGAAACGGATCTTCTCGTTACGGGCAATTATTGAACTCATAAAATCTATTTTAAAAATTACTCTTATAGGTACCGTAACGTTTCTCATTCTATGGATGAATATTGAATCTGTACTTTCGCTATCTTTTAAAAGTCCATGGGAATCTCTCCATACAGTAGCGAGATTAACTGCGATTATGGGGATTGCCGCTGCATTTGTACTATTGTTCATTGCGGTTTTGGATTATTTCTATCAGCGATTCGACTATGAAAAAAATCTCCGTATGTCCAAACAGGATATAAAGGATGAACATAAAAATACGGAAGGTGATCCTTTGATCAAATCCCGTATTAAACAAACACAAAGAGAAATGGCGATGAGGCGTATGATGCAAGAAGTTCCGAACGCTGATGTAGTTATTACGAACCCGACCCACTTTGCCATCGCTTTGAAATACGATGAGTCAAAGAATGATGCGCCAGTTGTCGTAGCGAAAGGGGCAGATTTCGTTGCCCAAAAGATAAAGTTAATCGCCAAAGAAAACGATGTAGTAATGGTGGAAAACCGGCCGCTTGCGAGGTCTATGTATGATCAAGTGGAAATCGGCGATTCCGTGCCGGAAGAATTTTTCCGGGCAGTCGCGGAAATTCTTGCCTATGTTTACCGTATTAAACGAAAAATTTAAGTTGGACAGGAGAGGGAAACATGCAATTTCGAGATATAGGGGTGCTTGGAGCTGTCATTATGATCGTGGCGATGCTCATAATCCCGCTGCCTCCTTGGCTGCTAAGTTTCCTAATAATTATTAATATTACACTTGCATTGTTAGTCCTTTTGACTTCCATGAATATGCAAGAAGCACTTCAATTTTCAATCTTTCCGACGTTATTACTCCTTCTTACCTTATTTAGATTAGGATTAAACGTCTCCACCACACGGGCGATTTTAAGTGAAGGACATGCTGGTGGGGTAGTTGAAACCTTCGGAACATTCGTTGTCGGTGGAAATGTAATCGTCGGACTAGTTGTGTTTACCATTCTTGTCATCATCCAATTCATTGTCATTACAAAGGGTTCCGAACGGGTTGCAGAAGTGGCTGCTCGTTTCACCCTCGACGCAATGCCTGGTAAACAGATGAGTATCGACGCTGATTTAAATGCCGGTATGATATCGGAAACAGAAGCAAGAAGAAGACGTGAAAATGTAAGCAGAGAAGCGGATTTCTACGGAGCGATGGATGGTGCAACCAAGTTCGTTAAAGGGGATGCTATTGCTGGAATTATCATCGTACTGATCAACCTGGTTGTCGGTATGATCATCGGTGTTGTCCAATTGGGCTTACCTTTTAGTGAAGCCGCTGCTCTTTTCTCACAATTAACAGTCGGGGACGGGATTGTATCCCAAATACCGGCGTTACTTATTTCCACTGCTACGGGTATTGTAGTAACGCGTGCTGCATCCGAAGGGAATTTGGGGTCAGACATCACCCGTCAATTGTTTGCCCAACCTAAGCTCCTCTATGTTGCTGCAGCTACCATTCTATTGCTTGGAGTGGCCACTCCTATTACGGATCTACTTACTATCCCGATCGCTTTAGCTTTGGCAACCGGAGGATTTTTCATGGGTAGAGCTAAAGTGACAGATCCTGAAGAAATAGAAATGCATGAAGAGGAAGAGACGACCGATGGATTGAAAAGTCCGGAAAATGTCATTAATCTTTTGAATGTCGATCCGATCGAGTTTGAATTTGGCTATGGCCTGATTCCGCTTGTTGATACTTCACAGGGGGGAGATCTCCTCGACCGGGTAGTCATGATCCGCAGGCAACTTGCCTTGGAACTCGGCATGGTAATTCCGGTTGTTCGGATCCGTGATAATATTCAGCTACAACCAAACGAATACCGTATCAAGGTTAAAGGAAGTGAAATGGCAAGAGGAGAACTCCTGTTAGACCACTATTTAGCGATGAGCCCGGATGATCAAGATATGATCGAAGGAATAGATACGATTGAACCGTCTTTTGGCTTACCTGCCAAATGGATTACTGAATCTGTAAAGGAAGAAGCTGAAATGCTGGGTTACACCGTCGTAGATCCGCCAAGTGTTGTTTCTACTCATATGACCGAAATTATCCGTGCTAATGCGCACGAATTGTTGGGAAGACAGGAAACGAAACAATTGATCGACCATATGCGGGAGTCTTACCCGATTTTAGTAGAGGAATTGACTCCTACACCTTTATCCATTGGAGAGATTCAAAAGGTCCTGGCAAAGTTGCTCCGGGAACATGTGTCCATCCGAAACTTGCCCATTATCTTTGAAACGCTTGCTGATTATTCGAAGTATACTTCTGATGTAGATCTATTAACGGAATATGTAAGGCAGGCGCTCGCTCGTCAAATTACAAATCAGTATGCCGGGGACGGTAAGACATTAAAAGTCTTGACCGTTTCTGGAAGAGTAGAAAAGCTGATTGCTGATCATATTCAGCAAACGGAGCAGGGGAACTTTTTATCTATCGATCCAAATGACTCCCAGCACATTTTAGAATCTATTGCTCAGGAAGTTGAACGGGTTTCCTTGATGGATCAAACACCAGTTGTTCTTTGCTCTCCGGCAATTAGAATGTATTTACGCCAAATTACGGAACGTTACTTCCCTCAGATTCCGATTCTTTCATACAACGAACTAGAATCGATGATTGAAGTGCAAAGTGTAGGAGTGGTGAATGTCGCATGAAAATGAAACGATATAAGGCACCTTCCATGGTCGAAGCGATGAAAAAAGTGCGTGGAGATTTTGGGGATGACGCTGTCATACTCAGTTCAGAAGTCGTCTATTCAAAAGGTTTTTTTGGCCTGTTTAAACAAAAGTCATTTGAAGTTGTCGCGGGCTACGATAAGGTATACGATGCTCCTTCAACTGAATCTGTGGATTTACCTGCAACACAAAAAGTCCAACCACTTCACTCTTCAGGATCTGAAGAATCGATAGAGATGAAGAAAGAGCTTTTAGAGTTAAAAAGAATGGTCCAAAATATACAACGTCCTGTTACTGTTGATATTTATCCTGATTCCATAAAACCTATTTTGGAGTATTTGACTGATGCGGAACTTTCAGATTGGCTAGTCAAGCTAATTGGGGATGAACTGCTTCGGGTAACTTCAGCTAAAAACATTGAGCTACACCCGGAAGATCAATTGGAAATCTCCAAAAAGGTGCTCCTGCAAAATATGAAAGAATTGCCTTTTGGCGGAACTAACTTTGAGAAGAAATACATTAATGTAGTGGGTCCGACAGGCGTTGGAAAGACTACGACCATTGCGAAAATGGCTGCAAGGGCAATGCTTGAACAGAAGAAAAAGGTTGGATTCGTTACAACAGATACATATCGTATTGCGGCAATTGAACAGCTAAAGACTTATGCCAACTTACTTCAAGCACCTGTAGAAGTTGCCTATTCCGCTGAGGATTTTGCAAAAGCGATGGAAAAGCTTTCACATGTGGATTTAATATTCATAGATACTGCAGGCAGGAATTATCGGGAAGAAGAATATGTTCAGGACTTGAAAGAATTGATTGACTTTAACCGAGAAATGGAATCCTATCTTGTTTTATCGATGACAGGTAAAGAGAAAGATATGGAATCTATAATCCAACAGTTTTCAACCGTTCCAATTGAAAAATTCATATTTACTAAACTGGATGAAACAAATTCAATTGGTTCTATGCTCAATTTAATGATTAAATATAATAAGGGACTTGCGTACTATACAGATGGGCAAGAAGTCCCGGAAGATATTATAGAAGGTTCGTTTGATCAACTGATTGACCGATTGTTTAAGGAGTTTTCTCATGCGTGATCAAGCTGAAAATTTGAGATTAAGAATGTTGAAGGAACACGGTGAACTTGGAAAGTCGATTGCAGTTGTCAGTGGTAAAGGCGGTGTTGGGAAAAGTAATTTTTCAATGAACTTTTCCTCTGTATTAGCTGCTAAAGGAAAAAAAACCATTCTTATTGATATGGATATCGGGATGGGAAACATACATATTCTACTCGGTAAGACAATTCACTCAAATTTACAGGATTACCTTGAAGGCCGTTGTGGAGTGTCAGATTTGATACATGAAGGACCGAATGGTCTTCATTTTATCTCCGGGGGTTCCGGTTTAAATCATTTAATGGATTGGTCAGAACGTTCATTTGCTAAATTGATGGAAGCTTTTGAGTACTTTCAAAAGGAATACGACATCATCTTATTCGACATGGGAGCAGGAGCGACAAGAGAATCGCTTGATTTGTTGACTGCCGTTGATGAAATTATCGTGATAAGTACAACAGAACCGACATCGATCACTGATGCTTATTCCATGATGAAATTCATTTTTATGAAGGATCCGGATAAAGATTTCTATTTAATCTGTAATCGAGCAAGCAGTAAAGCTGAAGGAGACGAAACAGTATCCCGGATCAGCTTTGCTATGGAAAAGTTCTTAGGAAAAAAAGTTTTCTCGCTCGGTTCTTTGCCGGAAGATCCCGCCGTTTCTAAATCAGTAAAAGCCCAGCAACCTTTTAGCATACTTTACCCGCAATCTGATATCACGTTTGCTCTAAAAGAAATCGTTCGGAAGTTTACGAATAGTCAAGAGGAAACTCAGCCTAAAGGTAGCAAGTTCCTGCAGAAAATGAAAACTATATTTTTCAAAGGACGTGGGTAAGGTGGAGGCTTTCCAAAAAAAGAAATTACTGATCGTCGATGATTCCGCCTTTATGCGAAAGCTAATTGCTGATTTTTTTGAAGGGCATCCGACAATACAAGTTGTTGGGATTGCACGGAATGGAAAAGATGCATTGACTAAAATCAGTCATTTACAACCAGACGTAATAACGCTTGATATTGAAATGCCTGAAATGGATGGTCTCCAAGCTTTAAAAGCTATTATGGAAGAACATCCAATCCCTGTGGTGATGCTCTCAAGTATGACGAAGGCTGGAGCTGACGCGACTCTGAAAGCTATGGAATATGGAGCGTTCGATTTTGTAGCAAAACCGAGTGGGACAATATCCCTTGATTTGCACAGGGTTCGTGATGATTTAATTGAAAAGGTTGTTGCGGGGTCTGAAGCAAAAGTATCAAAGTTGAAAAAAGTGGAAAAAGCAGTTCGTGAATCGGGATTGCAAAAACCTAAACCCGCATTGCCGAGCCGACCAAACCCTTTTCTTCATGGGCGCAAGAAATTGGTTGTTATCGGGACATCTACTGGAGGTCCAAGAGCTTTGCAGACAGTTTTGTCCGGAATTTCGGCTGACATCGATGCGCCTATCCTGATTGTTCAGCACATGCCACCTGGTTTTACAAAGTCATTAGCTGAGCGGTTAAATCAAATTTGTTCGATCCATGTGAAGGAAGCCGAACATGGAGAATTAGTCAAAAGAGGAACAGCCTACATTGCACCAGGTGGATTTCACATGAAGATTAAGGTAGTTGGTTCTGCTCTCAGTTTATATTTAGATGGTGATGAACCGCCACGAGGAGGTCATCGTCCAGCAGTAGATGTACTCTTTGAATCTGTATCCTTTATTGGCAAAGATCTGATTGCAGTTATTATGACCGGGATGGGTGCTGATGGAACAAAGGGTCTCCGACAAATGAAAAGCCGAAATAATGTAGTAGCCATAGCTGAATCACAACAAACATGTATCGTTTACGGCATGCCGAAATCCGCTGTAGAGTCTAATTTAGTTGATGACGTAGTGGATTTGGAGAATATCGCAAAAACGATCATGAAATATCTGCCCTAAGAGGTGACGAACAGTGGAATTAAGCCAGTATATGGAAATGTTCATCGAAGAAAGTAAGGAACATTTACAATCCGTTAATGATCATTTGCTTGAACTTGAAAAGAATCCGGACGATTTGGCAATAGTCAACGAAGTGTTCCGTTCTGCCCATACGTTAAAAGGAATGTCTGCTACGATGGGGTTTGAAGATATCGCCAATTTAACTCATAACATGGAAAACGTCTTGGATGCCATTCGGAATTCGAAGATCAGCGTAACACCGGAAATCTTGGATGTCGTTTTTAAAGCCGCCGATCAATTAGAAGAAATGGTAATGGATATTGCAGATGGCGGGGAAGGGAAACTGGACGTTTCAATCGTAGTAGGACAGCTTGACCGGATTGAAAAAGGGGAGCCCCTTTTAAATGAAACAGCAGCAACCACAGAAACTCCTGCATTTGTTCAAGAAATAAGTACGGTTTCTGAAAATCGACTTCAATATGATGAGTATGAACTGACAATCATCTCACAATCGATCGAACAACAATTCAATACATATGAAATTTCCGTTCAACTCCGCGAGGATACATTGCTTAAAGCAGCGCGTGTCTTTATGGTTTTTGAACTATTGGAGCAAATGGGAGAAGTGATCAAATCGTTACCGACTGTCGACCAGCTTGAAGCGGAGCAATTCGACTATGAATTCCATGTATGCTTTGTGACAAAGGAAACGACTGAAGACTTACAAAAGAAACTTTTAAAAGTATCAGAAGTAGATGAAGTATTGATCACTCCTGTTACAGTATCCACTGTGAACAATTTAAAGGAAGAACAAGAATTGACGGCATCTGTTTCAGAAACCGCTGTAATTGAGGCGAATGTCGGAAACCAGGCTTCAGAACCGAAAAAAGAGAGCGGCTCAGCATCATCCCATGCCCGTAGTAAAACAATACGGGTCAATATTGAACGCTTAGATATTCTTTTGAACTTGTTTGAGGAGCTGATTATCGATCGGGGCCGTCTACAATCGATTGCTGCTGATTTGAAACATGCTGATTTGAATGAAACGGTTGAACGAATCACTCGTAACACGGGAGACCTTCAATCTATTATTCTCAATATGCGGATGATTCCGGTTGATACTGTATTCAATCGTTTTCCGAAAATGGTCCGCCAGCTCGCCCGCGATTTAAATAAGCAGATTAATCTTCAGATTATCGGAGCCGAAACTGAATTGGATCGAACGGTCATTGATGAAATAGGCGATCCGCTTGTCCATTTGATCCGAAACGCGCTTGATCATGGAATTGAAAGTCCGGAAGAACGTATTGCTGCTGGTAAATCAGCTGAAGGAACTGTGAATCTTCGTGCCTTCCATAGTGGCAATCATGTGTTTATTGAATTAGAAGATGACGGTGCGGGTATAAACCGTGAGAAAGTATTAAGTAAAGCAATTTCGAAAGGAATCGTCACAGAGGAATCCGGGAAATTACTTACTGATCGACAAGTAAATGAACTGATCATGGCTTCAGGATTTTCCACTGCCGAAAAAATTTCCGATATTTCCGGCCGTGGTGTCGGTCTCGATGTGGTAAAGACGACAATCGAATCACTCGGTGGATCGATTTCAATCGATTCGACTCAAGGCAAAGGTTCTTTATTCTCCATTCAGCTGCCTCTGACTCTATCGATTATTTCAGTAATGCTTGTAGAGTTGGCCGATGAAATTTATGCTGTTCCATTATCTTCGATTATCGAGACATCGATCATCCGGTCTTCTGATATCATGAACGCCCATAACCAAAAAGTCATCGATTTCCGCGGAAAAGTGGTCCCGTTGATCTTTTTGAAAGACATTTTTGATACGGAAGGCCAAATTGAAGAGGAATTCCATTCCGTCATTATTGTACGTAAAGGGGACAAGCTTGCTGGACTTGTTGTTGATTCATTCATCGGACAACAAGAGGTCGTCCTTAAATCCTTGGGCAATTACTTAACTGATATTTTTGCCATCTCGGGTGCTACGATATTAGGTACTGGGCAAGTAGCATTGATCGTTGACTGTAATGCACTTATAAAATAATACGATAGGAGGGTTATCAATGGTTCAACATACAGCAGCATCGCTTAAAGTCATCGTGTTCCGTCTGATGGATAAAGAATATGCCGTTCCGGTAAATGAAGTCCAATCCATTGAAAAAGTTATGCCTCTTACAAGGGTTCCGAATACTCCTTCCTATGTAAAAGGGGTAATAAATCTTCGGGGGATCATCACACCGATCTTAAGCCTTCGTGAACGTTTCGAAATGGTGAAGGGTCAGGAAGATGAACATACGCGAATCATCATTACAACTTTAGAAGAATACACGGTTGGTTTAATTGTTGATGCGGCGAAAGACGTATTGGATCTGGATATCCAAGCGATTGAACCTCAGCCTGAAGTGTTCGGCACAGTTGAAGCCGAGTATATATCTGGTGTTGCAAAAGTCGATAATCGATTGATTGTTCTTCTCGATTTGAAGAAAGTATTGAATTCTGCCAAATCGGATGTCGACCAGTATGCATGAAGAACAGCAAATTAGAGATCTGCATCTTGATGTGTTAAGAGAAATTGGAAATATAGGGGCTGCTCATGCTGCAACCTCTCTTTCCTCCTTAATGAGGAAGAAAATTGATATGCATGTACCGGATGTAAAACTTGTTTCATTTGACGAAATGATGGAACTTGCTGGCGGAGCGGAGAAGGTTGTAGCTGGAGTATTCTTAAGGATCGAGGGCGAAGTAACCGGCAGTATGTTCTTCATCTTACCGGTCGAACAGGCGAATCGGTTCATTCGACATTTGACGAACGATGCAACTTTTGACTTTCAGGAACCTCCATTTTCAGAACTTGGTATTTCTGCAATGCAGGAGTTGGGTAATATCCTTTCAGGCTCCTATTTATCCGCACTCTCGGATTTCACAGGACTCAAGATTATGCCGAGTGTACCGTCACTGAGTGTGGATATGGCAGGTTCTATTATTAGTTTTGGTCTTATGGAAATATCTACAGTCAGTGACGATGTAATAGTGATTGAAACTGGAATATTCGACTCTGCAGAGGGTACAGAAGGGGTAAAAGGACATTTTTTCCTTTTGCCAGATCCTCCTTCCTATCGGACCATATTCCAGACATTGGGAGTATTGTAAACATGGAAGAAAAAAATGTCGTAAAGGTCGGCATTGCTGACATGAATATCGTCAAAGTACCCGATACAATCAGAACAACAGGACTTGGTTCATGTGTTGGAGTTGTTCTTTACGATGAAACGAAAAAAACAGCAGGACTTCTTCACATTCTCTTACCTGATTCTTCTGCAGGAAGACAACAAATCGTGAATCCCGCTAAATATGCAGATACCGGTGTATTTGCGCTTTTGGAAATGCTAAAACAAGAAGGGATTTCCCCTTGGCGATTGAAGGCAAAGATAGCTGGAGGCGCTCAAATGTTCCAGTTAGGGCCAGGTGATACGATGCGAATTGGTCCAAGAAATGTGGAATCGGTCAAAAAAGAGTTGGAACGGCTATCAATCCCTCTCATTTCCGAAGATACAGGTGGTAATAATGGACGAACAATAGAGTTCGATCCTGAATCATGCAAACTAAAGATTCGAACAGTTAATGCAGGCACAACAGAAATATAAACATTCTATGTGTCTGGTATACTACTATATAACGTAACACTACCAAGGAAGAGGTGTTATCGATGCCAGATAAAACGGATGAAACAGTATATTGGGATAAATGGGTTTCAGATCGTGACCCGGATGCCGGTGATCTGCTTGTCAAAAAGTATACCCCCTTGGTAAGTTACCATGTTCAACGCATTTATGCAGGACTGCCTAAAAATGTTCCTCGAGATGAATTGGTCAGTCTTGGAATGGTTGGGTTGTTTGATGCATTAAATAAATTTGATCCAAAACGGGATCTTAAATTTGATACATATGCCTCATTCCGAATAAGGGGTTCCATTATCGATGGTCTTCGCAAGGAAGACTGGCTTCCCCGTTCGGCACGTGAAAAGGCAAAGAAGCTTGAAACTCAAGTCGAGAAATTAGAGCAACGACTTATGCGGCATCCTTCTCCTGAGGAAATTGCAGAGTATGCCGGTTTACCGGTAGATGAAATTTATCATACAGTTCAAGAGCATTTTTTCTCCAATGTCCTATCAATCGATGAGCAATTGCTTGATCAGGATGACGATAAAAAAACATTTTCCATCCGGGATGAAGAGACAAAAACTCCTGAACAGACTATGGTATGGCAGGAACTATTAGCCGAACTAACCGGGCAGATCAAAGCGTTAAATGAAAAAGAACAACTTGTGTTAAGCCTTTTCTACACGGAAGAATTGACCTTGACGGAAATAGGTGAAATTATGGGGCTTTCGACATCAAGAATTTCACAGATCCATTCAAAGGCCTTATTTAAGCTAAGAAAGCTTCTTTCAGTTGAAATGAACCATCTTTCTTGAAAGTAGGGGCAAAACATGAGTTTAAAAGCGATAGAATTGCAAATCGCAATTCCTAAAACATTCGAAGCAGGGAAACTATCAGAATCACTCCAACAACAGTCTCTGTTGCAACAGGAAGCTGCAAAGTCTGAAATGGAACGTCAACTTTTAAAGCACCGTTCCACCGTAACAACTTCTTTAGCTTCTGAAAAGACGGACAGGGACGGCTCCAAGGAAAAGGGCGAGGAAAGAAGAAAGAACAACAACAAAGAAACCGAAGAACAGAACCTACATCCCTTCAAGGGAAATCACGTAGATTTTATGGGGTAAAACAGATGACAACAATCATGATCATATTTCTTTTCATTCTTCAATTGGTCTCCTTATTTCTAATTGCGATGCTCTATACGAAATTAGGTAAGTTCAACGAACTGAAGAAACAGCAGGATATGATGATGAGGGAGATGGAAGATGCGGTAGGCGCGTATTTAGTAGAAATTAAAGACGAAAACGACCGTCTTCTTTCTGAGCTTTCTACATTGAAATCATCAGAGAGTCAATTAACGGAAGCTCCTAAAGTGCAGAAAGAAGTGGAATCTCCTTCAAAAGTGATATCAAATCGGATTGTCCCTAAGTCCAAAGCAGTAAACACCTATAGGCAGTTGGCTGCCAATCCTAAAGAGCAATCTAAAGAAGAACAGGCTTTAGAGTTGAGCAAAAGCGGATATACTGTTGACGAGGTTGCCAAACAACTAAATATGGGGAAAACTGAAGTAGAGCTATTGCTTAAGTTCAGAAGTTAACAGTTGCGTCTCGGTTGCCTGTATGGTATATTATCAAATGGTGTTATCACACACGCAGTCCGGATGAATACAGATGGTGCCTTCTAAAGGTAGCTGATTCAAAGGATGGCTGCGGAGGAAAAAAACCAAATTGGAGGAAAAGAATCATGTCAGTAATTTCTATGAAGCAATTGCTTGAAGCTGGTGTACACTTCGGTCACCAGACACGCCGTTGGAATCCGAAAATGAAAAAATTCATTTTCATGGAGCGTAACGGAATCTACATCATCGATCTTCAAAAGACGGTGAAAAAATTAGAAGAAGCTTACGAATTTATGCGCCAAGTCGGAGAAGACGGCGGTAAAGTTCTATTCGTAGGTACAAAAAAACAAGCGCAAGAAGCGATCAAAGAAGAAGCAGAACGCGCTGGTATGTACTACATCAACCAACGTTGGTTGGGTGGTACGTTGACAAACTTCGGTACAATCCAAAAACGTGTAGCTCGTTTAAAAGAAATCGAGCGCATGGAAGAAGACGGAACTTTCTCCGTACTTCCTAAAAAAGAAGTTGTCCAATTGAAAAAAGAGCATGAACGCCTTGTGAAATTCTTGGGCGGGATCCGCGACATGAAATCCCTTCCGGATGTAATGTTCGTTGTTGACCCTCGTAAAGAACGCATCGCTGTTGCTGAAGCTCGCAAATTGAACATTCCGATCGTCGGAATGGTTGACACTAACTGTGATCCTGATGAAATCGACTACGTCATTCCTTCAAATGACGATGCAATTCGTGCGGTAAAACTTCTTACAGCTAAAATGGCTGACGCTTTGCTTGAATCAAAATTAGGCGAAGAACAAGTAGAAGAAGAAGCTCCAGCTGAAGCAGCTGCTGAGTAATTCACGTACAAGAGATAGGTGATAAGCGGCTTATAACCCTTATCACCTTTTTTTGAGAAATGAAGCATCGGATACATCATGTGCCCGAGATAATAAAAGTTGTAGGTAAAACTACTATTTAGGAGGAATTTCGAATGGCAATTACAGCCCAAATGGTAAAAGAACTTCGTGAAAAAACTGGCGCAGGTATGATGGACTGCAAAAAGGCACTTACTCAAACTGATGGAGATATGGAAGCTGCAGTCGATTTCCTTCGTGAAAAAGGGTTAGCAAGCGCAGCAAAAAAAGCTGACCGTATTGCTGCTGAAGGTACAACTTTCGTTTTAACTGAAGGAAATGAAGCAATCATTCTTGAAGTAAATGCAGAAACGGACTTCGTAGCTAAAAACGAAGCGTTCCAAACACTTGTTAATGAACTTGCTGAACACTTATTGGCTACAAAACCAGCAACTGTTGAGGAAGCTCTTGAAACAAACATGCCAAACGGTTCAAAAGTAGCAGACCATATTTCGAATGCGATTTCTAAAATTGGTGAAAAGATTACACTTCGTCGTTTCGAAATTATGACTAAAACGGACAGCGATGCATTCGGTCCTTATTTACACATGGGTGGCCGTATCGGTGTACTTGTTCTTTTGACTGGTTCATCTGACGAGGCTGCTGCGAAAGATGTAGCAATGCATATTGCAGCTATGAACCCTAAATACATCTCAAGAGATGAAGTTTCTGAAGAAGAAGTTGAACACGAACGTAAAGTGTTGACTGAACAAGCATTAAACGAAGGCAAACCAGAAAACATTGTTGCGAAAATGGTTGAAGGACGCCTTGGTAAATATTTCGAAGATATCTGCCTATTGGATCAAACATTTGTTAAGAACTCTGACCAAAAAGTTCGTGACTACGTTAAATCCACTGGTGGAACTGTAGCACAATTCGTCCGTTACGCTGTAGGAGAAGGAATTGAAAAACGTCAGGATAACTTCGCTGAAGAAGTTATGAGCCAAGTAAAAGGCAACTGATTCAAAATATGATTTTGTAGGGAACACTTTTTGTGTTCCCTATTTTTCAAGAAAATCGTGTAATGGAGGATATCTATGAGCGTACCAAAATTCAAACGTGTACTATTAAAACTCTCCGGAGAAGCATTGGCAGGGGAAAAGGGATTCGGTCTTTCCCCAGAAATAATTAAAACGGTTGCCCAACAAGTTCAGGAAGTTGTTGACTTGGATGTAGAAGTTGCCGTAGTCGTTGGAGCAGGAAATATCTGGCGAGGTAAAACAGGAAGCGAAATGGGTATGGACCGTGCCACAGCAGATTATATGGGAATGTTGGCTACAGTGATGAACTCCCTCGCTTTGCAAGACGCATTGGAAAAACTGGGTATTGAAACACGTGTACAGTCTTCAATCGTCATGACACAAGTAGCTGAACCATACATACGCAGAAGAGCCATTCGCCACTTAGAAAAGAAACGTGTCGTTATTTTTGCGGCTGGTACTGGGAATCCATTTTTCTCAACAGACACGACAGCAGCCCTTCGTGCGGCGGAAATAGAGGCTGATGTGATCTTAATGGGTAAAAACAATGTTGATGGAGTATATTCTGCTGATCCTAAGATGGATAGTACTGCAGTCAAGTATGAAGAACTTTCATACTTGGAAGTGATTCAACAAGGTTTGCAGGTAATGGACTCTACGGCCTCGACCCTATGTATGGACAATGATATACCGCTCATAGTATTCTCGATTATGGAGAATGGAAATATAAAAAAAGCCGTCCTTGGTGAAAAGATCGGGACGGTTGTCAGGAGGAAATCATAATGCCGAAAGCAGTCATGGAACAAACGAAGGAAAGAATGACAAAGGCGATTCAAGCTTTTAGCCGGGAACTTGCTTCGATCCGTGCTGGCCGTGCAAGTGCATCCTTGTTGGACCGGATTACTGTTGAGTACTACGGTGCTCCAACACCGATTAATCAGCTTGCAGGTGTTTCTGTTCCAGAAGCAAGACTAATGGTCATCCAACCATATGACAAATCCGTCCTTGGTGAAATTGAAAAGGCCATTTTAAAATCGGATTTGGGCATTACACCAACGAATGATGGCTCCGTTATTCGGCTTGCAATGCCAGCATTAACAGAAGAACGCCGTAAAGATTTAGTTAAGGTTGTAAAGAAAGAAGCGGAAGATGCAAAAGTTGCAATCCGTAACATCCGCCGTGATTCTAATGACGACTTGAAAAAGTTAGAGAAAAACGGAGAAATCACAGAAGATGATTTGAGAAGCTACTCAGATGACGTTCAAAAGCTGACAGATGATCATATTGTAAAAATTGATCAGTTGGCGAAGGAAAAAGAGAAAGAAGTACTGGAAGTATAACGAACCTTATCTATAAAAAGGCGTCCTTAATTGAGGACGCCTTTTCCAATTTTATAGTTAGAAAAGTTCATTAGAACTGATACATGAAGCAATCGCTCCAGGCGGACGCTTTCCGCGGGCTCGCGCCAAGCCTCGGACCGACAGGATGTCGGTTATGGATGCGTTGCCGCACGATGCGGCGCACTTAGCATCCCATCCTTATTCGCCTGTGGGGTCTCGGACTGACTCGCTGTCGGGCCCGCAGGATGCGGGTCATGCGTCCGTTGCCACAGGACGTGGCGAACTTAGGACGCCTTCCTCTAAGGAGTCGCCGCCTTCCGCTTCCTGTACAGAACTAATATTAGAGTTAATACTAACTGCCTTTATAAATTCTGTATTTATAAGAATTTAATAAATATTGAGCGAGTATAAGACTACTTTCTAATTCAAGAATGGAAACTAAGCAGTTTCCGCCACGAAGACTCCTGTGGGAATAGCTTGAGCTGAAGACCCCGCAGGAACGTCAGTGACGTCAGTAGCAGAACAAAGGCTAAATGCGCCGCGTCCTGCGGCAACACCTTTGTGACCAACGTCCTGTTTGCCCAAGCCACGGAAAGCGAAGTGGCGGGAACTGCTGATATACTTTAGAACTTGATCTATCGTTTGTGTATAAGTTACCATTTGAATTTGGTCCTTAAGGCAACGAGTTTATAAGGAAATGACTTTCAATTTTTGGTATGATAGTGAAGTATACGTTCCGAATAGAAGTCGAGTGGAGGAAGTTAGAATGTTAGAAAAGATCATTCGGAAAAAAACCGAAGGACAATCTCCTTTGACGGAGCGCATAGAGCTCGTCAAAAAGGAGCAGATTCCAGCGCATGTCGCAATCATAATGGATGGAAACGGAAGATGGGCAAAAAAACGGTCCTTGCCGCGCATTGCTGGCCATCACGAAGGAATGAAGACTGTCCGAAAGATTACAAGGTTTGCCAATGAACTCGGCGTCAAGGTATTGACGTTGTATGCATTCTCGACTGAAAATTGGAAAAGACCAAAGATAGAAGTCGAATTTTTAATGCAGCTGCCAAATGAATTTTTAGGTGTGTACCTACCAGAATTGATTGAACAAAATGTCCAAGTTAAAATGATTGGGGATATAGATTCTCTACCACGCCACACACGACAAGCAATTACAAAAGCAATGGAATCCACTAAAGATAATACAGGACTCATATTGAACTTTGCGATGAATTACGGAAGTCGGGTGGAAATTGTAAAAGCTGTTCAACAAATTGCACAAATGGCTACTGAAGGAAAAATTAATGTACATGATATAAATGAAGAGCTCATATCATCACAATTAATGACCCGTAATCTACCGGAACCTGATTTGCTCATCCGAACGAGCGGAGAAGTAAGGTTAAGTAACTTTATGCTATGGCAGTCCGCCTACACCGAATTTTGGTTTACTGATACGTTATGGCCGGATTTCGATGATCAATCCCTCCTGAAAGCAGTGGAGGATTATCAATTGCGAAGCAGGCGATATGGCGGCCTGAAAGGAGAAGAAACTAATTGAAGCAACGGATTATCACTGCGGTGGTTGCTGCCGCATTATTCATTCCGGTCGTCATTTGGGGAGGTTTGCCTTTTACGATCTTGATTTATGGATTGGCCGCGGTCGGGTTATTTGAAATACTCCGAATGAAAGGCTTAAAGCTCTTTTCTCTGCCTGGCCTCATTTCACTATTTGCACTTTTTAGCTTTTTAATGCCTGAGGCATGGGAAAGATATATTAACGAAACAGTAGATTATACAAAGATAGACCTTGCACTTATTGCGGTTCTTTTATTACTTACATATACTGTAGTCGTCAAAAATAGATACTCATTTGACGATGCCGCTTTTTCGATTTTAGGCGCACTCTATGTTGGCATCGGCTTTTATTACTTTATTGAGACTCGTGCAGTGGGAATCGAATATGTCATATATGCATTATTGATTATTTGGACGACAGACTCCGGCGCTTACTTCACAGGACGAAAACTCGGTAAACACAAACTATGGCCTGATATCTCACCGAATAAGACAATAGAAGGCTTTGTTGGAGGAATCATTTCCGCTATCATTGTAGCTTTGATTTTCCAAATGATTATGCCGGTAAGTGATTCCATTCCTTATTTAATCATTGTGACGATTTTAGCTTCCATTTTCGGCCAACTTGGTGATCTTGTCGAATCGGCTCTAAAGAGGCATTACAGTGTAAAGGACTCGGGGAATGTACTTCCGGGGCATGGCGGTATACTTGATCGATTTGATAGTTTGCTGTTTGTGCTGCCATTATTACATTTCTTGCACTTCATATAACGAAAGGACCTACATCATGGTAAAAAAAATTAGCTTATTAGGGGCGACAGGTTCTATCGGATTACAAACTGTCGATATATTAAAAGAGAATCCCGAACATTTTAGATTAACGGCATTTTCAACAGGTCGGAATATGGAAAAGACTCGAGAGCTCATTCAACAGTTCAAACCAGAAGCTGTTTCGGTTTTGGACAAGGATGATGCACATAGTCTACAGGCTGAGTTTCCGGCTGTCCGTTTTTACTACGGTCAAGATGGCCTTGTAGAGATTGCTGCTCATTCAGATTCTGAAGTGCTTCTGAATTCAGTGTTAGGAAGCGTGGGACTTGGTCCGACAATGGAAGCGATTAAAGCAGGTAAACAAATAGCCATTGCCAACAAGGAAACATTGGTCACAGCCGGACACCTTGTCATGAAAGAAGCGAGGAACAAAGGAGTGGCTATTCTTCCTGTAGATAGTGAGCATTCCGCAATCTTCCAATCACTGAATGGTGAAAACACAAAAGACATTGAAAAACTGATTTTAACCGCTTCTGGCGGAAGTTTCCGTGATAAGACGAGGGAAGAGTTAGAAGGTGTAACGGTCGAAGAGGCATTGAATCATCCGAATTGGTCGATGGGGGCCAAAATAACAATTGATTCAGCAACCATGATGAATAAAGGTTTAGAAGTCATTGAAGCCCATTACTTATTCGATATGCCATATGATCAAATTGATGTATTGTTACATCGTGAAAGTATGATTCATTCGATGGTTGAATTCCAGGATACTAGTGTTATTGCTCAATTAGGAACTCCGGATATGAGGGTACCAATACAGTATGCATTAACATATCCAGAACGGCTGCCAAGACCACACGCTAAACGTTTGAACCTTGCTGAAATCGGTACTCTGCATTTTGAACAAATGGATTTCAATCGGTTCCGTGCACTTAAACTTGCATACGATGCAGGACGTGCAGGAGGAACGATGCCAACAGTCCTCAATGCAGCGAATGAGGCTGCAGTTGGGCTATTCTTAAATGGTCAGATCACCTTCCTGCAAATAGACGAATTGATTGAACAGGCTTTAGACCAACATGATAATATCTCGCTTCCGGATTTAGATACTGTTCTAAGAGTCGATGCCGAAGTTCGAGAAAATGTACGGGAAATGGTAAAATGATTAGATATAACTCTTTCGAGAGGACTAAAGGTGGGTTTAAATGGAAACAGCCATTGCGTTTATCATCGTCTTCGGTTCATTAGTATTTTTCCACGAATTAGGCCACTTCATCTTTGCTAAAAGAGCAGGAATCATGGTCAGGGAATTCGCTATCGGTTTCGGACCGAAAATTTTAGGCCTTACAAAAGGCGAGACACTCTATACAATCCGTTTGCTGCCTCTTGGCGGTTATGTCCGGATGGCGGGAGAGGATTTAGATTCGGTTGAATTGCAGCCGGGTTTCCGACTTGCTGTATTGTTGAACAAAGATGAAAAAGTCGAAAAGATTTACTTGAATCAAAATAAGCAGCTTCCTGATATGCTTTTTCTTGAGGTTGAGAAAGCTGATTTGGAAAAAGGGCTTTATATTGAAGGATACGATGAGGATGATCGCCCTGTCAGATATCGGGTAAGCCGTAACGCAGCCATTGTCGAGAATGGAAAAGAAACACTAATCGCTCCATATGATCGGCAATTTGGTTCAAAGTCAGTCGGCAAACGAGCTATGACTATATTTGCAGGACCATTATTCAACTTCATACTTGCCTTCTTTTTGTTTGTTATCTTAGGTTTTTGGCAAGGTGTTCCAACATTTGAACCTGTTATTAAAGAGGTAACAGATAATAGCCCTGCAATGGCTGCTGGTATGGAAAATGGGGACTTAGTCACAGCGATTGACGGAGAGCCGATTGAGTCATGGCAGGAGCTTTCTGCAATCATCCAGGAAAACCCGGGCAAGAAGCTTACCTTTGAGGTCCTGCGAAACGGAGATACATTCACGATGGATATCACTCCGAAAGAAGTGACGCAGAAAAAGGTGACATTCGGTCAAATCGGAGTGACCTATGAAAGTCCCGTCGAGGAAAATCCGTGGAAGGCAATTCCATATGGAGCAGAGCAAACGATCACTTGGATTAAGGAAATATTACGCTTGCTTGGAATGCTTGTGACGGGACAATTCACAATTGATGCCCTTTCCGGACCTGTGGGAATTTATAAAGCAACTGAAGAGGTTGCCAAGTGGGGCGTAGCAAGCTTGATGAATTGGGCAGCTGTCCTAAGTATTAACTTAGGGATCATGAACTTGCTTCCACTACCGGCACTTGACGGCGGTAGATTACTGTTCTTTGGTTTCGAAGCAGTTCGCGGCAAGCCTGTAGATCGCCAAAAAGAAGGGATGGTCCACTTTGTAGGGATCATGCTTCTCATGGTATTAATGATTATCGTAACCTGGAACGACATACAACGATTTTTCTTCTAACTATAATGAGGTGCTACTATTGAAACAGAGTTTGACGTTTATTCCAACTCTGCGCGAAGTTCCAGCTGATGCTGATGTCAAATCACATCAGCTTTTACTTCGTGCAGGCTTCATCCGCCAAAATACGAGCGGAGTCTATTCCTTTCTCCCATTGGGTAAAAAAGTTCTCCAAAAAGTAGAGAGCATTATCCGTGAAGAGATGGAAGTAATTAATGGTGTCGAAGTTTTTATGCCAGCTCTTCAGCAAGCTGAATTGTGGCAAGAAACTGGCCGTTGGTATAATTATGGACCAGAGCTTTTCCGTGTGAAAGATAGACACGAGCGTGATTTTGCATTAGGAGCTACGCATGAAGAGGTCATAACCTCACTTTTGCGGGATGAAATAAAATCCTATAAAAAACTGCCATTGACTCTTTTCCAAATCCAAACGAAATTCCGGGATGAGAAACGCCCGCGTTTTGGATTGCTGAGAGGCAGAGAGTTCATCATGAAAGATGCTTATTCATTCCACGCATCGAAAGAGAGTCTGGATGCAACTTATGAAGATATGAAACAAGCTTATACAAATATTTTCACACGTCTCGGATTGAATTTCCGCTCTGTCATTGCGGATTCAGGTTCGATTGGCGGAAAAGATACACATGAATTTATGGTCCTATCCGAAATAGGGGAAGACACGATCGCCTACAGTGATTCTTCCAACTATGCTGCGAACATTGAAATGGCTGAAGTGAACATTCAATATGTTGACTCAGAAGAGAAACAGGAAACGCTTAAAAAGGTTGAAACGCCCGAGCAGAAAACAATTCAGGAAGTAGCGGAGTTTTTAGAAACCGTTCCTGAAAAATGTATTAAGACATTAGTGTTCAAAGCAGATGATGAGCTGATCGTAGTCCTTTCCAGAGGAGACCATGAGATTAATGATATTAAGCTGAAGAAAGTGTTGGATGCACAAACGGTAGAAATGGCAGACCCTTTGGAAGTTAAGGAGCTCCTTCAATGTGAAATCGGTTCCTTAGGTCCAATTAAACTACCGATAGGTGTGAAAGTCCTCGCTGACCATGCTGTTAAATATATTGTGAACGGCGTATGCGGCGCAAATGAAAAAGGCTGGCACTATACAGGTGCGAACCCAGGACGTGATTTCTCGGTTGATGAGTATGCGGATCTTCGGTTTATCGTGGAAGGTGATCCGTCACCAGACGGCATGGGAACAGTGAAGTTTGCTAAAGGAATTGAGGTTGGCCATATTTTCAAACTTGGTACAACTTATAGCATACCGATGGATGGAACATTCCTTGACGAAAATGGCAAATCTCAACCATATATCATGGGGTGCTATGGAATTGGAGTTTCAAGGGTAATGGCAGCTGTTGCAGAACAGTATAACGACGATTATGGTTTTATGTGGCCAAATCAGTTAAGTCCATATGACATCCATTTAATCCCGGTTAATATGAAAGATGAGACTCAGGCTCAAATGGCAGAAGAACTTTATAAATTGTTGAAGTCCTACCGCTATGAAGTATTGTTTGATGATCGGGCTGAACGTGCAGGCGTTAAGTTTGCAGATGCAGATTTAATCGGTCTTCCTATACGTGTAACAATAGGGAAACGGGCATCCGAAGGCATCATTGAATTGAAATATAGACAAGCGGGCGAAACTGTGGAAGTCCAAAAGGAAGAACTTTTGGAAAAAATGCAGGCGTTCTTTAATTGATAAAAATGTAGTAGAATAGAAGATGAGTGATGAATGAATAGAAAGGGAAGGCCGTCAAATGGTTCTTTCCTTTCTTTTTAATGACTTTAGATGATTTTTTGCATATTTATATATAAAAAGGGAGGGGATCGAAATGTCGAGTGAAATGAGCGCGGGAATGAGATTTAAACTGCTCCTTCAGCAAATTGGCATGACAGAGGATGTATATATGCCGTATTTCGAATCTGCCGAACTGACAAGACTGAGTGTACATAAGAAAAATCGTGCCTGGAAGTTTTGTATTCGATTAAACGAACTACTGCCTTACGAAGTTTATCGTACGTTTGTCAGGAAAGTATCAGAGGGTTTCGATGGAATCGCTCAAATTCACATTGAAATTGAATGCGATCAAGCAACAGTAACAGCAGAATCGATTAGTTCCTATTGGCTTTTGGCGGTTGAAGAAATAGAAGAGATTTCTCCTCCGGTAAAAGAACGGCTTGTTAACCAAATGCCGGAATGGAATGGCCAAAAAATCTCCTTAACGTGTAAAGGTGAAGTTGAATTCCAAACGATGAAATCCAAATATGGGGATAAGCTTAGTCAGTCATTAGCTAAATTTGGTTTTCCGAATATATCTGTTGATTTTCAGTTGGTCAAAGACGATTTAGGTGAGTTGGCTGAAGCTCAACAGGCATTTTTAGAGCAGCGGCAATTGGAAGAGGAACGTTTAGCTCAGAAGGCGTTACAGGACCTTCAGAAGCGGGAAAAAGTGAAAAAGGAAAATGGATCGTCCTCTAACTCGAATGGTCTCTTCCAGCTTGGAATTCCGATTAAACATGACGAACCGATTATGGAAATCAGGCAAATCCAAGATGAAGAACGAAGAGTTACGATTGAGGGCTTCGTATTCGACGTCGAAGTAAAAGAACTACGCAGTGGACGTTCATTGTTAACGGTGAAAGTAACCGATTATTCCGATTCGATATTGGTGAAAATGTTCTCTCGCGATAAAGAAGACGCAGAAGTGATGAAACAATTGAAAAAAGGGACTTGGATTAAAGCGAGAGGCTCTATTCAAAACGATACCTTTGTCAGGGACTTAATCATGATGGCCCAAGATATAATTGAGGTAAATCCACGACTTCGCCATGATACCGCTCCGGAAGAATCCAAGCGTGTGGAGCTTCATGCACATACGACGATGAGCAGTATGGATGCAGTGGTTACAGCGGAGGCGTTAGTAAAGCAGGCTGCTAAATGGGGCCATCCTGCAATTGCCATTACCGATCACGCGAATGTTCAATCATTCCCTGAAGCTTTTGCTGCCGGCCAAAAGCATGGTGTTAAAATTATTTATGGTTTGGAAGCGAATTTAGTCAACGATGGAGTACCAATTGCTTATGAAGATCAGCACCGGGAATTGTCTGATGATACCTTTGTCGTGTTCGACGTCGAGACTACTGGACTTTCAGCAGTGTATGACAAAATTATTGAACTTGCAGCCGTCAAAATAAAAAACGGACAAATCATCGATAAGTTCGAAAGTTTTGCGAATCCGCACCATCCTTTATCCGCAACAACGATTGAATTGACAGGAATCACGGATGATATGGTAAAAGATGCACCAGAAATTGAGGATGTAGTTCGTAATTTCTATGATTGGACAGGCGATAGTATTTTAGTTGCCCATAATGCTTCGTTTGATATGGGCTTCCTTTATGAATCTTATAAGAAAATTGAGGTTTCCGTTTTGTATCCGGTAATTGATACGCTGGAACTTGCCCGTTTCCTTCATCCAGAGATGAAAAATCATCGGTTGAATACCTTGGCTAAGAAATATAATGTGGAACTGACCCAACATCATAGGGCCATCTATGACTGTGAGGCTACCGGGTATTTGCTGCTCCATTTGTTGAAAGAAGCAGAGGAAAAAGGGATCCACTATCATGATGATTTCAACCGTCATATCGGTGAAGGAGATGCATACAAACGGTCCCGTCCTTCACACTGCACAATCTTGGCAGCAGATCAGGAAGGTTTAAAAAATCTGTTTAAATTAGTGTCGCATTCACATATCAATACGTTCTATCGTGTTCCGCGTATTCCTAAATCGGTTCTCCAAAAACATCGGAAAGGTTTACTTATCGGTTCCGGTTGCGACAAAGGGGAAGTTTTTGAAGGGCTAATGCAAAAGTCACCTGAAGAAGTCGAAGACATTGCTAAGTTCTATGATTATTTGGAAGTACACCCGAAGGAAGTTTACTCACATCTGATTGAAATGGAACTTGTCAGAGATGAGTGGAACTTGGAAGACATTATTCGTAAACTCGTAAAACTTGGCAAAAAGATGGATCTTCCAGTTGTAGCAACAGGAAATGTGCATTACATGGATGAAAATGATGCCATCTATCGAAAAATTTTGGTGAATTCCCAAGGTGGGGCAAATCCGCTAAACCGACATCAATTGCCGAAGGTCCACTTCCGTACAACAAACGAGATGCTGGATGCATTTGCTTTCTTAGGCGAAGGGACAGCGAAGGAAATCGTTGTCGACAATTCAACCAAGATTGCTTCAATGATCGGGGATGTCAAGCCGATCAAGGATGAATTGTATACACCTAAGATTGAAGGGGCCGAAGATGAAGTACGCAATATGTCGTACGATATGGCTAAGTCCATCTATGGCGAGGAACTACCGGAGATTGTGGTGGAGCGGCTTGAAAAAGAATTAAAGTCGATTATAGGACATGGATTCTCCGTTATTTACTTGATATCCCATAAGCTTGTTAAAAAGTCTTTAGATGACGGATATATTGTCGGTTCACGTGGATCTGTCGGATCCTCATTAGTAGCTACGATGATGGAAATTACAGAGGTTAATCCTCTCCCTCCACATTTTGTTTGTCCCGAATGTAAACATTCCGAATTCATCGCTGACGGTAGCGTCGGTTCTGGTTTTGACTTGCCGGATAAGAGTTGTGAGAAATGTGGAGCGCAATATCAGAAAGATGGACAGGATATTCCATTTGAAACTTTCTTAGGATTCAAAGGTGATAAAGTACCGGATATCGACTTGAATTTCAGTGGGGAATATCAGCCTCGTGCACACAATTATACGAAAGTTCTATTCGGTGAGGAATACGTGTACCGTGCAGGGACTATCGGAACTGTAGCAGAAAAGACAGCTTATGGCTATGTACGGGGATACTCGAATGATAATAATATGATCCTTCGCGGAGCAGAAATTGACCGGCTTGTTCAAGGATGTACCGGTGTGAAACGTACGACGGGGCAGCACCCGGGGGGGATTATTGTTATTCCTGATTATATGGATGTACATGATTTCACACCGATTCAATTCCCTGCGGATGCACAGGATTCCGAGTGGAAAACGACTCATTTTGACTTCCATTCCATTCATGATAACGTTTTGAAGCTTGATATTCTTGGTCACGATGATCCTACAGTCATCAGGATGCTTCAGGATTTATCCGGCATTGAGCCAAAGTCCATTCCAGTTGATGATCAAGAGGTCATGAAGATTTTCAGTGGAACTGAATCTCTCGGCGTGACGGAAGAACAGATCATGTGTAAAACAGGAACATTAGGTATTCCTGAATTCGGGACAAGGTTTGTGCGTCAAATGCTTGAAGAAACTAAGCCATCAACGTTTTCTGAGTTAGTCCAAATTTCCGGTCTTTCACATGGGACGGATGTTTGGTTAGGAAATGCACAAGAATTGATTCAAAACAAGATTTGCGTGCTGTCAGAAGTGATTGGATGTCGTGATGATATCATGGTCTATCTCATTTATCAGGGACTTGAGCCTTCGCTCGCCTTTAAAATTATGGAATCTGTCCGTAAAGGTAAGGGACTGACGGATGAATTCGAGACTGAAATGAGAGCGAAAAGTGTACCTGAGTGGTACATCGATTCTTGTAAGAAGATCAAATACATGTTCCCGAAAGCCCATGCTGCAGCTTACGTTCTGAATGCCGTGAGGATTGCCTATTTTAAGGTGCATATGCCAATCATGTATTATGCTGCATACTTTACTGTCCGTGCATCCGATTTTGATTTATTGGCCATGACAAAGGGTTCCGCATCCATCCGGGCCAAGATTGAAGAAATTAATGCAAAAGGGCTGGAAGCTGCTCCTAAAGAGAAAAGCTTATTGACGGTTTTAGAGTTAGCATTAGAAATGTGTGAGCGCGGTTTCCATTTCCAAAAGGTTGATTTGCATAAGTCCAAAGCAACGGAATTTGTCATCGAAGGGAATTCTTTAATCCCACCATTCAATGCTATACCGGGGCTTGGCAACAACGTCGCTCATCAGATTGTGAAGGCGAGGGGCGAAGGGGATTTCTTATCCAAAGAGGATTTACAACAAAGAGGTCGAGTATCCAGAACCATTATCGAGTATATGGATAGCCTTGGCTGCCTTGAAGGAATGCCCGAGGCGAATCAGCTGTCACTGTTTTAGTATTGAAGTGCCTTATTTGCATCTATAAATACGTTATGGTATGCTTTTAGTAACAAATTTGTTGATAGTCTTGCAGCGAAGAGTGGGATTTCCCGCTCTTTTCTGTTGTTATGACGAAAAACAATTGATTCAGGAGGCAAAAATGAGCAAGATCACATCCGAAATCGAGAAATTGGTCAGCCCGATCTTAGAAGAGATGCAGCTTGAACTTGTTGATATCGAATTTATTAAAGAAGGAAGAGAATGGTTCTTACGTGTATATATCGATACACCGGAAGGCGATATCGACATTGACCAATGTGCATTAGTCAGTGAAAAGCTAAGTGAAAAGCTGGACGAAACTGATCCAATTGAACAGAACTATTTCCTTGATGTCTCCTCGCCGGGAGCAGAGCGTCCATTGAAAAAGGACTCTGATTTCCAAAAGGCCTTAGGGCAATTTGTGTATATCAAAACTTACGAGCCGGTAAATGGCATGAAAGAGTTTGAAGGCTATCTTACAGCTTATGATGAGAACGGCCTTGAACTTGATGTGAAAGTGAAGACGCGGAAAGTGGCCGTCAAAATAGAGAAAGAGAAAATCGCATTTGCTCGGCTTGCAATCGACTTCTCTGCATAATGTTGAATAGGAGTGGAAAAGAATGAATAGCCAATTTATGGATGCGCTTAATGAGCTGGAAAAGCAAAAAGGCATTTCGAGGGATGTCCTGATCGAAGCTATTGAAGCAGCTCTTGTGACAGCATATAAACGGAATTTTAACCAGGCACAGAATGTCCGAGTGGATTTGAATTTTGAAAACGGTTCGATGCGTGTCTTCTCAAGGAAAGACGTAGTGGAGGAAGTTGAGGACGATCGCCTGCAACTCTCACTTGAAGAAGCGAAATCCATTAACCCGGCATATGAGATGGGTGATATCGTTGAACAGGAAGTCACGCCAAGAAACTTTGGGCGAATCGCAGCTCAAACTGCCAAACAAGTAGTCACTCAACGTGTAAGAGAAGCAGAACGCGGATTGATTTACGAGGAGTTTGTTGACAGAGCTGAGGATATTGTAAATGGAGTTGTAGAACGGTTAGATGCTCGCAACATTTATGTTGGTTTAGGAAAAGTGGAAGCGGTGCTGCCGGCTAACGAGCAAATTCCGACAGAAACATATAAACCGCATGATCGCATACGAGTGTATATTACGAAAGTGGAACGAACTTCACGTGGCCCTCAAGTTTTTGTATCACGTACTCACCCAGGTCTATTACGACGGCTATTTGAGATGGAAGTTCCGGAAATTTATGATGGAATTGTAGAGATTAAATCTATTGCAAGAGAAGCAGGAGATCGTTCGAAGATATCAGTTTACGCACATAATAGCGAAATCGACCCTGTAGGATCTTGTGTAGGAACTAAAGGAGCTCGAGTTCAGTCGATCGTCAACGAACTTGGCGGTGAAAAAATCGACATTGTCGAGTGGTCCGAAGATCCTGTTGTCTTTGTTGCCAATGCATTAAGCCCTTCAAAAGTGCTAAGTGTCTTAGTCAATGAAGAAGAAAAGTCTACAACAGTAATTGTACCTGACTATCAATTATCATTGGCCATCGGTAAGCGAGGACAGAACGCAAGGTTGGCGGCGAAATTGACTGGTTGGAAAATAGATATTAAAAGTGAAACGGATGCCCGTGAATTAGGCATTTATCCTATAGATGACGAGAATTCCTACTTAGAAGAATACGACGACAATTATGTTGCTGACGAATCCGAAGAAGAGTTCGATTTATATCGCGACGACGAGGAGTAAGACTGGGGGGAATCCGGTGTCTAAGAAAATACCATTAAGAAAATGTGTGGCAACAGGTGAAATGTACCCGAAAAAAGAGATGATCCGTGTGGTCCGTTCAAAAGAGGGAGACGTTTCAGTCGACTTGACGGGCAAGAAATCGGGAAGAGGAGCTTACGTCTCTAAAACCGAGAAGGCAGTGGAACTGGCAAAAAAACGAAAAGTATTAGATGGCCTGCTTGAAACTGAGATACCGGATTCAATCTATGACGAATTACTGAAAGTAATACGCCGGGAGCAATTAAAATGAAGGATCCACAAAGGATTCTTCAGCTTTTAGGGCTTGCTGCGAGAGCAAGGAAAATAGTTTCCGGTGAAGAGCTGATTATACGGGAGATTAGGGGCGGCCGAGCAAGATTGGTCCTCTTATCAACCGACGCATCCCATAACAGCCGTAAAAAAATCAAGGATAAATGTGCGTCTTTTAACGTTGAGCTGCATGAATTCGGTGATCGATATGATCTCGGACATGCGACGGGAAAAGAGGCCCGTGTGGCGGTTGCCGTCACGGACAACGGTTTCGCAACCAAACTGTCCGGCCTTCTCAACGAATATAACCGGGGGTGAGCTAATGACCAAAATTAGGGTTCATGAATATGCGAAACGAGTAAATAAATCGAGTAAGGAAGTCATTACTGAATTATCAAAGATGAATGTGAGTGTTTCTAATCATATGTCCACTTTGGATGGAGATACGGTGAAAAGACTCGATCATGTTTTTGTCGCAAATGTAAATAGCGGTGGAAACAACAAATCATCAAACCAACAGACTAATAGACAAAATAGACCAACTGGTCAAGGCAGCCAAAAATCCGGAAGACCAGAGAATGCGAATTCATCTTCTGGACAGTCTAACGGAAATGGACAAACTGCACAGCGGAGTGAATCTGGTCAAAGACGTGATGGGAATCGTCCTTCAAACAATGGACAGCAACGTTCAGGCGGTAACCAGCGTAATACAAACCAACAACGTCCCGCTGGCCAACAGCGTCAAAGTGGTCAAGGTCAACAGCGTCCTGGGAATCAAGGACAGAATAACGGTGGACAACAACGTCAAAACAACAACGGCCAACAGCGTCCAGCTGGTCAAGGCGGCCAAGGACAGCAACGTCCAGGCCAAGGACAGCAACGTCCAAATAATCAAGGCCAACAACGTCCTGGTGGTCAAGGCGGACAACAGCGTCCGAGCGGTCAAGGCCAACAGGGACAACAGCGTCCGAACGGTCAAGGCGGACAGGGACAGCAACGCCCTGGTGGTCAAGGCCAACAGCGTGGAAACCAGCAGCGTTCGAATACTCAGCGTCCTAATCAAAACCAGCGACCAAATCAATTCAATAAAAACAATAAAAAAGGCAAACCTCAAAAACAACAGCATACTCCTGCTCCAAAGGTTGAAAAGGAATTGCCATCTAAAATCACTTTCACTGAATCTCTAAGTGTTGGAGAATTGGCGAAAAAGTTAGGCCGTGAACCATCTGAAATCATCAAAAAACTCTTTATGCTTGGTGTAATGGCAACGATTAACCAAGAGCTTGATAAAGATGCGATTGAATTGATTTGTGCGGATTATGGCGTTGAAGTGGAAGAAGAAATTAAAATCGATGTAACTGACTTAGAAGTCTACTTCGAACAAAACGAAGAAGATGGGGCTGATCTTTCAGAACGCCCGCCAGTCGTTACGATTATGGGTCACGTTGACCACGGTAAAACCACATTGCTCGACTCCATTCGCCAAACAAAGGTAACAGAAGGAGAAGCAGGTGGTATTACACAGCATATCGGAGCTTACCAAGTTGTTGATAATGGAAAGAAAATCACATTCCTCGATACACCTGGACACGCTGCTTTCACCACTATGCGTGCACGTGGAGCAAAAGTAACCGATCTTACAATTCTTGTTGTAGCTGCAGATGATGGTGTAATGCCTCAAACAGTTGAAGCGATCAACCACGCAAAAGCGGCAGAAGTGCCAATCATCGTAGCAGTCAACAAAATGGATAAACCGACTGCTAATCCGGATCGGGTTATGCAAGAATTGACAGAGCACGGTTTAGTGCCGGAAGATTGGGGCGGAGATACGATTTTCGTACCTGTTTCAGCTTTGAAAGGCGAAGGAATCGATACATTGCTTGAAATGATTTTGCTTGTTGCTGAAGTGGCGGAATTGAAAGCTAATCCTAAGCGCCGTGCAATGGGTTCAGTTATTGAAGCACAATTGGATAAAGGTCGTGGCTCTGTCGCAACCCTTCTCGTACAAGACGGCACTCTCCATATCGGAGATCCGATTGTTGTAGGGAATACTTTCGGCCGCGTACGTGCAATGGTCAATGATATCGGCCGTCGCGTGAAAGAAGCAGGTCCATCCACACCAGTTGAGATTACCGGTTTGAACGATGTACCACAAGCTGGGGACCGATTCGTCGTATTCGAAGATGAAAAGACAGCGCGTCAAATAGGTGAATCTCGTTCTTCTGCTGCAGCAGTTGAAAACCGGACAGAGAAATCACGTGTAACGTTGGATAACTTGTTTGAGCAAATGAAACAAGGTGAAATGAAGGATTTGAACATCATTGTCAAAGCTGACGTGCAAGGTACGGTTGAAGCGATGGCAGCCTCTCTCATGAAGATTGACGTTGAAGGCGTAAACGTCAAGATCATCCATACGGGTGCAGGAGCTATCAATGAATCCGATATTTCTCTTGCAGCAGCTTCTAATGCCATAGTGGTCGGATTTAACGTTCGTCCCGATGTCAATGCAAAACGTGCTGCTGAAGCGGAAGGCGTAGATATTCGTCTACATCGCGTCATCTATAAAGTGATTGAAGAAATTGAAGCGGCAATGAAGGGCATGCTTGACCCTGAGTTTGAAGAGAAAGTAATCGGCCAAGCGGAAGTCCGCGAAACATTTAAAGTTTCCAAGGTCGGTACAATTGCAGGCTCTTACGTAACGGAAGGTAAGATTACACGTGACAGCGGAGTCCGCGTCATTCGTGATGGAATCGTCATCTTTGAAGGTGAACTGGATACGTTGAAACGATTCAAGGATGATGCGAAAGAAGTGGCACGAGGATATGAATGTGGGATCACGATCAAAAACTTCAATGATATCAAAGAAGGAGATATCATCGAAGCATACGTGATGGAGGAAATTAAGCGCGCATGATCTGTTACGCAGAGTGTGAGTTCTTCATTCCGGATGTCCATTCCTTGAAGGAAAAGCGCTCAATCCTCAAGAGGATGACCACTAGAGCGAAACAGCAATACAACGCTTCAGTTGCGGAAGTGGACCATCAGGATGTATGGCAGCGATCCTGCATTGCAATCGTCTCGGTCGCTTCCTCATCGGAAGCAGCAGAAAGGGAAGTTGAAAGAGTCATCTCGTTTTTGGAATCACATTCCGAATGGGAACGAACTTCCACGATGAAGCAGTTTCTTTAAAAGGTCGTGTTACACGATTTATAAATGGAACAGAGGTGGATCATCATGACAATGCGTTCTAATCGTGTAGGAGAACAAATGAAGAAAGAATTAGGGGACATTATCAGCCTAAAGTTGAAAGATCCAAGAATCGGTTTTGTAACTGTTACAGATGTAGAAGTGACAGGGGATCTTCAGCAGGCGACCGTTTACATTTCTGTTTTAGGCGATGAAACTCAACGTGAAAACACGTTAAAAGGTCTTGCTAAAGCAAAGGGTTTTATTCGATCAGAAATCGGGTCCCGGATTCGCCTAAGAAAAACACCAGATTTGGTTTTTGAATTTGATGAATCCATTGATTATGGAAATCGGATTGAAACATTACTTCGAAGTGTAAACGAAAGCCCTGATTCAGAATAAACAATAAGAAGTCTGCCAATTTTGGCAGGCTTCTTTATACATAAAGGAGTTAGTGAGTATGCAACACGGAATTCTCCCTCTCTGGAAGGAAAAAGGTATGACCTCCCACGATTGCGTATTTAAGCTTCGAAAATTGCTAAAAACGAAAAGAGTCGGCCATACCGGTACACTTGACCCAAATGTCGAAGGGGTTCTTCCTATCTGTGTAGGAATTGCAACCAAGGTCGCTGAGTATTTGACTGACGCAGGGAAAGAATACGAGGCTGAAGTGACAATTGGATCTTCAACTACAACTGAAGATGCTGATGGGGAGATTGTATCCCAAAAAGCACCTGTAACATTTAATAGAAACCAACTTCTCTTAGTATTGGAATCCTTAACAGGTGTGATTACACAGACTCCTCCAATGTATTCAGCAGTCAAAGTAAATGGAAAGCGATTATATGAATATGCACGCAAGGGAATTGAAGTTGAAAGGCCGAGCCGGCAAGTGACAATCTATAATTTGGAGCTCTTGGATGAACGAGAGAACTTTTCAGGAGAAACCGTAACGTTCAGAATCCGGATTGCTTGCAGCAAAGGTACTTATATTCGGACATTAGCTGTTCAAATCGGGGAAGCCCTGGAGTATCCAGCACATATGTCAAACTTGGTACGGACCCGTTCGGGTAAATTTGAGGCAGAAGACTGCATCACATTAGGGGAAGCGGCTTCTTTAGCTGAAGAAAGTGCATTATATCGTCAACTTTTGCCGATGGATTGGGCATTGACAGATTTCCCTACAGTAGAAATTGATGAATCTCTCTTAAAGGGAGTAACCAATGGACAAGTTCTGCCAGTTCATGAGATGCTAAATCATGAAGAACGCCTCGTCTTTACAAGGAATGGGCATGCGATAGCGATTTATCGTAAGCATCCGTCTAAGTCCGGTATGATGAAACCGGAAAAGATGTTTTTAGAAAATGGAAGAGAGGAATAAGGTAGTATGGCAGTACATTATTTAACGTATCCAGTCAACATAACTATACCCGATCAGGGTCCCTTTTCTCTTGCACTTGGATTCTTTGATGGCATCCATAAAGGGCATCAAGCCGTCATCCAATCAGCAATTGAGACAGCTAAGGAATCGGGAATGAAGAGTGCTGTCATGACGTTTGATCCGCATCCTTCACTCGTTTTAGGGAAAGGTAAAGACAAAGTCCTATATATCACACCATTAGAACAAAAGATTGAAATCCTTAATGACTTGGGTGTAGATGATATTTTCATCGTACGGTTCACCTCGGAATTCTCGCAGCTAAGCCCGGAACAGTTTGTAGAACTATTCATTAAAGACCTGAATGTCCAGCACGTAACGGCCGGTTTCGATTATTCTTTTGGAGCTTTCGGCAAAGGAAGCATGGAAATGATGAGAACTTTAGGAGAAGGTTTTTTCAATGTCACCGTTATTGAGAAGCAAATAGCAGGTGATGAAAAAATAAGTTCAACGAAAATTCGTCATCTGTTAGTGGAAGGTGAAATGGAAGAAATCCATTCATTACTTGGCAGACCATACCGCATCGATGGTTTTGTCGTCCATGGGGAGAAGAGGGGAAGGGAAATCGGATTCCCGACTGCTAATGTTCAACCTTATGGTGGAGCCTATGTTCCGACTACAGGCATCTATGCAGTGAGAATGGAACTTCACGGTAAACTATATGACGGCGTCTGTAGCGTAGGATATAACCCAACTTTCAACAACCCGGATATACGTGATTTGACGATTGAAGTGCATTTATTGGATTTTGACCGGAATATATACGGAGAGGAAGTTTCGGTCCTTTGGTATAAACGTTTCAGGGATGAATTGAAATTTGACTCAGTTGAAGCATTAATCGAGGAAATGGAACGGGACAAGGAAAAGGCAGCCGCTTACTTGCAGTCGATTGAATAATAGTTGCACCTAATTTTGGGATATGCTATGATGACTTAGTGCATATGTGCACAAACCGTTGCTTGGCATATCGATTCACCAACGTTTGCTCGGTAATTGGGGATATTTGATAGTAGGAGGTGAAAAGGATGGCAATCACACAAGAACGCAAAAATGAGTTGATCAACGAATTCAAAACTCATGAAAACGACACTGGATCTCCAGAGGTCCAAATCGCTATCCTTACGGAAGAAATCAACACGTTAAACGAACACTTGCGTACGCATAAGAAAGACCACCACTCACGTCGCGGTCTATTCAAAATGGTTGGACGCCGCCGTAACTTGTTGAAATACTTGCGTGAGAATGATGTTGCACGTTACCGTGAATTGATCAACAAACTTGGCTTACGCCGATAATATGGTACATCTAGAAAGCGGGAATCTTCCCGCTTTTTCTTTTTGATATATGATTGTCAGGTTAGGTAAAATCTATTTACAAATCATCATGTTGATGAGATGGTTTAACTAGTTTTCTTTCATTTTCTTTCGTAAAGTGTGTGAATCAGTTAAGTTTTAAATGTATTTAGTGAAAAGTTTCAGCAAATTAGATAGAATGAAAATAGAAAGCACGTGACAACAAGTTGTATACGGAAGAACATGAAAAGATGGGAAGTTAGCACATACTAACGATACATACGTCTTTTTATCAGTAACAGTCATTAGAGAGGGGTTCCAAATCCATGAATGAAGAAAAAAAGGTGTACTCATATGAGTGGGCCGGCCGTCCATTAACCATTGAAATCGGTCAGTTAGCGAAACAAGCGAATGGTGCTGCTTTAGTGCGCTATGGCGAAACGACCATTCTATCTACAGCAACAGCTTCCAAACATCCAAAACCGCTCGATTTCTTCCCTCTTACCGTTAATTATGAAGAACGCTTATATGCGGTAGGGAAAATCCCAGGAGGATTCATCAAACGGGAAGGTCGTCCATCTGAAAAAGCGGTATTAACAAGCCGCCTGATCGACCGTCCAATCCGTCCTCTATTCCCGGATGGTTTCCGGAATGAAGTCCAAGTCATATCCATGGTCCTTTCTGTAGACCAGGACTGCTCATCAGAGATGGCAGCAATGCTCGGTTCTTCGTTAGCACTTATGGTATCGGATATTCCGTTTGACGGACCGATTGCGGGAGTGCAAATTGGGCTTGTGAATGATCAGTTCATCGTAAACCCGACGATTGATCAAATTGAAAAAAGCTTAATCAACCTTACAGTAGCAGGAACAAAAGACGCGATCAATATGGTAGAAGCAGGTGCTCTTGAAGTGCCTGAGGAAACGATGCTCGAGGCAATCATGTTTGGCCATGAGGAAATTAAGAAAATCATCGAATTCCAAGAGAAGATTGCAGCAGAAATCGGTAAAGAAAAAATGGAAATCAAGTTATTTGAATTAGATCAGGAGCTTTCTACTGAGATCCATGAAAAAGCCGGCAAAGAATTGATCGATGCAATTCAAGTTAAAGAAAAACACGCACGTGAAGATGCTATTTCAGCCGTTAAAGAATCTGTTATTGAAGCTTATGCGGCAGAAGAAGCAGATGACGAAAAGTTGAAAATGGTAAAAGCGATCCTTGACAAAATGGTTAAAGAGGAAGTTCGCCGCTTGATCACTGAAGAGAAGGTGCGACCTGATGGCCGTGGATTGGATGAAATCCGTCCGTTGTCTTCAGAAGTCGGTGTTCTTCGCCGTACTCATGGTTCTGGATTATTTACACGTGGTCAAACGCAAGCTCTTAGTGTTTGTACTTTAGGCGCTCTTGGTGATGTGCAAATCATTGATGGTTTGGGTCTCGAGGAATCGAAGCGTTTCATGCATCATTATAATTTCCCACAATTCAGTGTAGGGGAAACTGGACCGATCCGTGGACCAGGCCGTCGTGAAATCGGACATGGTGCCTTAGGTGAGCGTGCATTGGAAGCGGTTATTCCGAATGAAAAAGATTTCCCGTACACCATTCGTTTAGTATCGGAAGTTCTTGAATCGAATGGATCCACTTCCCAAGCGAGTATTTGTGCCTCAACTTTAGCGATGATGGATGCAGGTATTCCGATTAAAGCACCAGTTGCCGGTATTGCGATGGGCTTAGTGAAAAAAGGTGAACACTATTCAGTTTTAACTGATATCCAGGGCATGGAAGACCATTTAGGAGATATGGACTTTAAAGTTGCCGGCACTGAAAAAGGCGTTACTGCCCTTCAGATGGATATTAAAATAGAAGGACTTGCAAGAGAAATCTTGGAAGAAGCTTTGACACAAGCGAAAAAAGGACGCATGCAGATTTTGGAGTCCATGATGTCCACGATTAACCAACCACGTGAGCATTTGTCCGAATACGCTCCGAAGATTTTGTTAGTAAAAATCAATCCGGATAAAATCCGTGATGTTATAGGACCTGGCGGTAAGCAAATTAACAAAATCATTGAAGAGACAAATGTTAAGATTGATACTGAACAAGATGGTACAATCTACATTTCCTCGCCAAATGAAGAAATGAACAACAAAGCGAAGAAAATGATTGAAGATATTGTGCGTGAAGCAAAAGTCGGTGAATATTACCTTGGTAAAGTGAAACGAATTGAAAAATTCGGTGCTTTCCTTGAAATCTTCCCAGGTAAAGATGGTTTGCTTCATATTTCGGAAATTCAGGAAGAACGTACAAACAAAGTGGAAGATGTGTTGAAAATGGGCGATGAATTACTTGTAAAAGTAATTGAAATTGACCAGCAAGGACGCGTAAACCTATCACGTAAAGTGGTATTGAAAGAACAAAGCGAAGCAGAAGAAAAAGCGCAAGATCAAGGCAATTCGTAAGAACTACCGAACAAAAAGGTTACCGTTACGGTGACCTTTTTGTTTTACTATAGGAGGAACTATGGCAGTAGAAACATTAGTATGTGAAAATGGTGTTCGAATTGTACATGAATTCGTGCCCCATGTACGCTCAGTATCTGTTGGAATCTGGGTGAAGGCAGGCTCCAGACATGAACTTCCGCATGAGAATGGCTTGACTCATTTTATTGAACACATGTTATTTAAAGGAACTGCCAGTCGGACAGCCAAACAAATCGCGGAAGAGTTTGACCGGATTGGCGGGAATATAAATGCCTTTACCTCGAAGGAGTATACTTGCTACTATTCTAAAACGCTGGATCATCATGCGGGAAAAGCAATTGATATCTTAAAGGATATGTTTTTCAATTCTTTATTCAGCGAAGAAGAAATAGAAAAAGAACGACAGGTTGTCCTTGAAGAGATTCTAATGGTAGAAGATACTCCAGATGATGATGTACATGAGCAGTTATGGCATGTTATGTACCCCGATCATCCGATGGGTGCTTCCATTTTAGGTACTCCTGATACTTTAAAATCCTTTTCAGCTGATACCATTCGTACTTATATGGAAAAGCAATATGTACCGGAAAATATCATCATATCAATCGCAGGAAATATTGATAAAGACCTAATCGATCTAATTGAAAATAACTTCGGAAATTTTCAACGAAATCGGAGATCCGAGCATGTCACTTCTTCACCAACCTTTGTGGCTGGCCACTCCCTTAAGGAGAGAGAAACAGAGCAGGGGCATCTCTGTTTTGGATTCGAAGGTCTACCTGTGAAGGACCCGGACATCTATAGTCTTGTGGTGATAAATAATATATTAGGTGGCAGTATGTCGTCCAGATTATTCCAAGAAGTTAGAGAAGAAAAAGGGCTCGCATACTCGATCTATTCGTATCACTCCTCTTATTCCGATCACGGTTCAGTCGTTATCTATGGGGGTACAAGCAGCAATCAGATGGAAGAACTCCAACAAACTATTTTGGAATCAATCCGGAAGATAAAGTCTGAAGGAATGACGGATACGGAAATCGATAATGCGAAAGAACAATTGAAGGGGAACTTGCTGTTAGGTCTGGAAGGTACAAGCGCCAGAATGAACCGAAACGGTAAAAATGAAATTGTCTATGGTGAACATAAAACGACAGATGAAATCCTGCAGCAGATTGACAAGGTTGATGGACAATCAGTGAAAGCTGTAATCGACCGCCTGCTTGATCAAAAACCAGCAATTTCAATTATTGCACCGAAATAACACCAAAAAGAAAACATAGGGCTTTCCACTCTTAAGAGTGTGAAAGCTCAGTTTGTTGACAAAAGAATTTTTATAAATTCCAATGTATATAGTCTTTAATTTGGAGCCATCGCTCCAGTCGGACGCTTTCCGCGGGCAAGCACCGAGCCGCTTCCTCGCTTTGCTCGTGCAGGGTCTCGGTTCGCTTGCTTTTCCCGCAGGAGTCGCCGACTTCCGCTATTTCTATACCTTATACTTTAAAGGATGAATAGTGAAGCGGTGTCCGCCACGAAGACTCCTGTGGGAATAGCTTGAGCTGAAGACCCCGCAAGTCACGTCAGTGACGAGGAGGCTGAAGCCAAGCCCACGGAAAGCGAAGTGGCGGTCACCGCAAATTTCATATACATCTTTATTCACTTTTAATTGACTTTGTCTACAGTCTGGGCTTTCCACTCTAATGAGTGTGAAAGCTTTTTTCTTTTGCCAGATGGGAAAAGGTCCGCACTGTTTAGGCTTTTTAGTCATATACATAAAGGAGTAGCGATTAAAGGAGGTCAAAAATGCTGTTATCTGAACTTGCGGAGAAAGAATTGATCCAAGTGGAGGATGGCGTCCGCTTTGGTTTATTGACTGAAACGGAAATGATATTCGACCCGAAAACAGGCATAATTCATGGCTTTGAAGTAATCAAGAAAAGCAGTCGTTTCAGTTTCCAAAGTCGTCCTGTCCAGTCCAATGAATACATCCCATGGGAAGAGATTGTGTTAATCGGGGATGACCGTATTTTATTCAACAAGACGAAAATAATCGATTCCGAGTTGTACAAATGAAAAAAGAAAAATGGCTATTTATAGGGAAAGATCCACGGATTAAAAAAAGCGCTATCCTGATCGATACACATGAACGGGAAATTATGCATATCGAATCAGGTGAATGGACACTTGAACTGGAAGACCTGTGTCGGAATATGCAACCAAATTGTATCGTATTCCCGATTCAGCCATTGGATGCTGTCAAAGATATAGACTACACATGCATACCAAAAGAGACGGTCATGTTTTTCGGAAGAGTTGCCGGTCCTTGGAAAAGTGTGTCAGAACTATTTACATCCTATTTTTACTTGCAGGATGAACAATTCATTTGGCAAAATGCCAAATTGACTGCTGAAGGCTGGGTAGCAGCCTTCTACAAGTTGAATCAGCAATCAATCAGCGGCAAGACTTTCCATATTACAGGTTTTGGACGAGTAGCAAAGATGCTGGCGAATATTTTAAAGAGTATGGGAGCGAAAGTGTTCATCTTCGTCCGATCTGAAGCCAATGCATGTGAGGCAAAGGCCTATGGGTACGATGCGGCAATCCTAACACCACAAAGATTTGCGAAAGAACCGATTTCTTGGTTGTTAAATACGATACCCGCTCCATGGTTTACAGAAGATTATTTAAAGTTATCAACTAAAGAAATGATTTTATACGATCTTGCTTCTGCACCTGGTTGTTTAAGAGAAGTGGATTTAAAAGACCGATATGAACTGATGCCCGGGATTCCAGGAGAATATTTTGCGGATGACGCCGCTGTGCTTTTGTCTGACACGATCAACCAACTTTACAACTTAGAGAAGGAGTAATCGAATGCTTGAAGGAAAACGGATTGGATTTGGGATTACCGCATCCCATTGTACGTATGAAGAGGTAGTTCCAAAGATTAAGGAATTTAGGGATGCAGGAGCGGTTGTTGTCCCTATTATCAGTCATTCAGTATTAACCGCCGCAACACGCTTTGGTACAGGCGAAGAATGGATAGAGAAAATTGAGGCGGCTGCTGGTGCAAAAGTGATTTCAACAATTGCGGATGCTGAACCATTGGGACCTAAAGAGCCTTTAGATTGTATGGTGATTGCACCGATGACCGGAAATTCCATCAGCCGGTTAGCAAATGCTGCAACTGATTCTCCTGTCTTGATGGCAACGAAAGCGACAATGAGAAATGGTAAGCCAATTGTTTTGGGAATCTCGACGAATGATGCACTTGGTTTAAATGGGCCTAATATCATGAAACTGTTGAATATGAAAAATATCTACTTTATACCGTTCGGCCAAGACGATCCTTTCAAAAAACCTAACTCCCTAATAGCTGATTTTTCACAATCAGTTGCCACTGTTGAACATGCCATTAATGGTAAACAACTACAACCAATCCTCATAGCGCATAAATAGAATCTGTTCATTCTAAATTTTTTTGGTATAATTAACGCTATTCTTAATCTTTCAGTCAGGAAGGGAAGTAGTGTTATATGAAAAAATATCATGTTGCCGTTGTAGGTGCGACTGGTGCGGTCGGACAACGTATACTTCAACAGTTAACGAAAAGAAATTTTCCTATTGAAACAATTACTTTCCTTGCGTCCAAACGGTCCGCAGGAAAAGAGATACAATTTTCTGGTCAAACTTATGTCATTAAGGAAGCAGTACCGGAAGCTTTTGATGGCGTCGATTTTGCTTTCTTTAGTGCTGGCGGTTCGGTTTCAAAAGCTCTTGCACCTGAAGCTGCTGCACGTGGTGCTATTGTAATCGATAATACGAGTGCCTTCAGGATGGATCCAGAAGTACCGCTTGTGGTACCTGAAGTAAACCGCCATGATTTAAAACAACATAATGGAATAATCGCCAATCCGAATTGCTCCACGATTCAAATGGTTTGTGTGTTAGAACCACTTCGTAAAGCATTCGGTCTTAAAAAGGTTATTGTTTCAACATACCAAGCAGTTTCCGGGGCTGGTGCTATTGCCATTGATGAATTAAAAAAACAAAGTAATCATTTTGAAAATCGTTCAGACATCTCTGCTGACATTCTCCCAGTGAGAAGTGGAGAAAAGCATTATCCAATCGCATTTAACGCTATTCCCCAAATTGATGTATTTACGGATAACGGATATACGTATGAGGAAATGAAAATGATCAATGAAACAAAAAAAATCATGCATATGCCTGAACTTAAGGTAGCTGCAACTTGTGTACGACTCCCGGTTGTGGCAGGGCATTCTGAATCGGTTTATGTCGAAACTGAATCGGAAGGGGTCACGATTGAACAAATTAGAAACATCCTTACAGAGGCGGAAGGTGTAACTGTCATGGATCGTCCCGAGGATGCTGTCTATCCGATGCCGCTATTTGCAGAAGGTGAAGATGATGTTTTCGTAGGTCGAATCCGACATGACATTGATGATCCTTCTAACTTGCATTTATGGATTGTAGCAGACAATTTATTAAAAGGCGCTGCCTTGAATTCGATACAAATAGCAGAAGCAATCATTGAAGACGGCATTCGTTAGGGGGAAGAAAAGATGAATTTAGGAAGAATTTCAACCGCTATGGTAACACCTTTTAGTACAGATGGCTCTATCGATTATGAGAAGGCGGGAAAAATGATTGAGCACCTGATTTCGACTGGTTCTGAATCATTGGTCGTGTGCGGGACTACTGGTGAATCACCTACATTATCATCAGAAGAAAAGGAAGAATTAATTCGATTCACTGTCAATCAGGTAAACGGCAGGGTCCCGGTCATTGCCGGAACTGGTAGCAATAATACGGCTGCCTCTATCGAAGCAACGAAAACGGCGGAAGCTGCAGGTGTAGATGGGGTCATGCTGGTCGTACCGTATTATAATAAGCCAGACCAAAAAGGGATGATTGCCCATTTCAAGGCAATAGCAGAAAGTACCGTATTGCCGATCATGTTATACAATATTCCTGGAAGATCTGTCGTTAATATGTTGCCTGAGACAGTGTTGGAACTAAGCCTTGTTCCCAACATTCAAGCAGTTAAAGAAGCGAGCGGGAATTTAGATCAAATGACGGAAATCTTGCGAGGAGCAGGCAAAGAGTTCCAAGTATACAGCGGAGATGATGGTTTAACTCTTCCATTATTAGCAATTGGCGGAGCAGGAATCGTTTCAGTAGCATCTCATGTGATCGGTCCAGATATGAATAAAATGGTTGTTGCGTTTGAAGAAGGACGTCATCAGGATGCTGCCTACATCCATCAATCGATGCTACCGCTCATTCGTGCATTATTCTCCAAACCAAATCCAGTTCCAGTCAAATATGCCCTATCGAAACAGGGGATTGATACTGGAAGTGTAAGGCTTCCTCTTGTAGGAATGACTGATGAGGAAAAGAAGCAATTTGATGTAGTATGGGAAGAATATATCCAAAACCAAAAGAACTTCAAGTAAAGCCGGGCAATCGTCCCGGCTTTTTTATTTTACTGAAAAACTTTCAATACATAATGTGAGATGTTGAGCAACATGTTATAAGAGTGTAAATTCATCATTCAAGTGATAGAGGGGAAAATGAACTTCTTTTCATAGGGAATAGAGATTTTTTTCAACAATAATCTATTGAAAGTTTTCATTACGCAAGAAAAAAGAGTTTTATTTGTGTAGAGTGCCAGCATTCCGTATAATAAATTCAGTGGATATGGAACGGGAATACCATTAGGAGGAAATATAGTGACAAAACTTAACAATGAAACAATCCGGATCATCCCGCTCGGTGGAGTCGGGGAGATCGGTAAAGCAATGTACGTAGTTGAGATCGACGAGGAAATTTTTGTTGTCGATAGCGGGCTCATGTTCCCGGAAGACGAAATGCTGGGAATCGATATCGTGATTCCGGATATCACCTACTTGGAGGAAAACAAAGATCGTGTCAAAGGGATCTTCCTTACACATGGCCATGAAGATGCCATTGGCTCACTTCCATATTTATTGCAAAAAGTGCAAGCCCCAGTTTATGGGTCTAAGTTAACAATCGCACTCGCAAAAGAACATTTAAAAGAGGTACCAGTCCCAGGAAACGTTAAATTCTTTGAAGTGACGAACAAAAGCCGGATGAATTTCCAAAACACATACGTGACCTTTTTCCATACAACCCACAGCATCCCGGATTCACTCGGAATTGTTTTCCATACAAGTGAAGGCGCAATCGTACACACTGGAGAATTTAAGTTTGACCAAATGGCAAAAGGTATGTATAAACCCGATATAGCGAAGATGGCCAATTTAGGAGAAGAAGGAGTCTTCATCCTGATGTCCGACTCTAATGAAGCGGAGCGTCCAGGATATACAACTTCCGAATCCGTTATTAAAGACCATATCCGGAAGACATTCCGTTCTGTAAAAGGACGTATTTTAGTTTCTTTATACGCTTCGAACTTCATCCGTATGCAACAGGTGTTTGACTTGGCTGCAGAAACGGGCAAGAAAGTGGCTGTTGTCGGAAAGAGCGGTTTTGAAGTCGGTATTCGTCTTGGATACCTTGAAGCAGCGGAGGATGTCATTGTCCCCGTGAAAGAAATAGGGAATTATCCGGACGAAGATGTTGTAATCATAGTGACAGGTAGTCAAGGGGAGCCGCTTGAAGCGCTTGAGCGGATTGTCCGTAAGCATCATAAGGATATACGGATTAAAGAAACGGATACCGTGCTTATTACGTTTACACCATCCCCTGGGATGGAAGTGAATATGTTCGACACGATGAACAACTTGGAGAAGGCTGGCGCAACCGTCATGGCTGCCAATAAGAAAGTCCATGTTTCAGGCCATGGAAGCCAAGAGGATTTAAAACTTATGCTGAACTTGATGAAACCGAAGTATTTCATCCCGATCCAAGGGGAATACCGAATGCTAATTGCCCATTCTAAGTTGGCTCAGCAGATCGGCTTAACTAAGTCAGAAATCTTTATCGCGGATAAAGGAGATATTGTCGAATATAAAAACGGCAAAATGAGAATGAGCGGCAGGGTTCCGGCCGGGAATGTATTAATTGATGGAATCGGTGTTGGAGATGTTGGAAACATCGTCCTCCGAGATCGGAAGCTTTTATCACAGGATGGCATTTTCATTGTAGTGGTGACACTTAACCGCCAACAGAAGAAAATTGCGTCCGGTCCGGAAATCTTATCCCGTGGATTTGTATATGTCCGTGAATCCGAAGAGCTAATTAGTGAGTCTGCTGATCTGGTGAGAACGATTGTCGAAAAATATGTGAATAAAGATACGTTCGAATGGACAAACATTAAGCAAGAAATCCGTGATACGCTTAACTCCTATTTATTCCAAAAAACAAAACGACGTCCGATGATCATCCCGATTATTATGGAATATTGATGAGACATAAGTGGAAAGGGTTTCCGGCCGGAGAGCGGGAAACCCTTTTTCTTTCGATAGAAAGCAGGTGAAAAAATGGCAAAGAGAAAAAAGAAGAAGACGAGCAAAAAACAGGCTGCTTCACAGCCTCTGCTTTACGAAGTAGTCGGAATTATATTAATTGCATTTGCTATAATTACATTTTTCGAATTTGGATTTGTTGGATTCTGGCTATCTTCCGCAGCGATGTTCTTATTTGGGAACTGGTATATTGCAGTGCCTTTTCTCCTCGTCGTAATGGCTTTGTTAATGATGATTAAAAGAGAAATGCCGACGCTTAATAACAGGATTGTATTAGGATCCTTATTTGTGCTCGGTAGTTTAGCCCTCTTCAGTCACATCTCCCTCTTTGACCAATTATTCAGAGGTGGGGCACTTCTGACAAATTCGGTCATCAGGGAAACCTGGAGGATCCTCATCGAAACAGGAGGGATAGTAGAACGGAATGCCGCAATGGGTGGGGGAATGATCGGGGCATTCTTATTTGCAATGTTTCATATTCTTTTCGATTCGACTGGTGCGACTGTAGCGGGAATCGTCCTCTTATCAATCGGCATCATTTTACTGACTGGAAAGGCACTTATTCCTTTCCTTGTCGATAACTTCCCGGTTTTCTATTCGAGGCTAAAAGGCATGTTCCCTAAAAAGAAAAAGGTGAAAAAGACCGCCAAACCAAGCAGGCGTAAAACAGCACGGGAGTTAGCCACAGCACAAAAGGCCCTAAATGAGGAAACGATGACTGCCACTGTTCATGAGGAGGAAGTAGTACCAGAGCCTCCTCCAATCATTTCAGCGTTCTCGGAACGAATATCAGTAGTGGACGAGGCGCCGATTGATAAACAAGAGACAGAGATATCAAATGAAGCCTCAGATCAGTCTGAAGAAGTGGATGTTCAATTCCAGCAAATCGGCCAAGAGATTGTAGAAAACAAAGATTACAAACTGCCTCCAGTCAATTTGTTGAAATTACCTCCACATAGCGATCAAAGTGGTGAGTATTCACTGATTCAAACTAATGCGAAAAAGTTAGAAAGTACGTTTAACAGTTTTGGCGTCAAAGCTAAGGTGACCCAAGTACATTTGGGCCCTGCTGTTACTAAATATGAAGTCATGCCGGATGTGGGTGTCAAGGTAAGTAAAATTGTTAGCCTACATGATGATTTAGCCCTTGCACTTGCAGCGCGTGATATACGGATTGAAGCACCAATTCCTGGTAAATCGGCTATCGGAATTGAAGTGCCTAATCAGGAAGTGGCCATTGTAAGTCTAAGGGAAGTACTAGAATCTAAAGAAAACAATAGACCAGATTCAAAGCTGTTAATCGGGCTTGGCCGCGATATTACGGGTGAGGCAGTGCTTGCAGAACTGAATAAGATGCCGCATTTACTCGTTGCCGGTTCAACGGGAAGCGGGAAGAGTGTATGTATTAATGGCATAATAGTCAGCTTGGTCATGCGTGCAAAACCCCATGAGGTCAAAATGATGATGATTGATCCTAAAATGGTTGAATTGAATATGTATAATGGCATTCCTCATTTATTGGCACCAGTAGTAACAGATCCGAGGAAAGCATCGCAAGCATTGAAGAAGGTTGTTTCGGAAATGGAAAGGCGTTATGAACTTTTCTCCCATACTGGGACAAGGAATATTGAAGGCTATAATGATCATATCGATGTCTGGAATGAAGAGAATGATGAAAAACATCCAAAGCTCCCATATATTGTTGTCATCGTGGATGAACTTGCAGATCTCATGATGGTCGCTTCAAGTGATGTGGAGGACTCGATCACCCGTCTTGCACAAATGGCAAGGGCTGCTGGAATCCATCTCATTATCGCAACACAGCGACCGAGTGTCGACGTCATTACCGGGGTGATCAAAGCTAATATTCCATCTCGGATTGCATTTGCAGTATCCTCTTCAGTAGATTCAAGAACTATATTAGATATGGGAGGGGCGGAAAAACTGCTCGGTCGGGGTGACATGTTATATCTTGGACCAGGCGCTTCCAAACCAGTCAGAGTACAAGGGGCGTTTCTATCCGATTCTGAAGTGGAAAAAGTGGTGGATTTCGCAATTTCCCAACAGAAGGCACAATATCAAGAGGAGATGATTCCAACTGATATTGAAGAAGTGGCACCTGATGAGGAAACCGATGATCTGTTTGACGAAGCAGTAGATTTAGTCCGCGACATGCAAACTGCGTCGGTCTCCATGTTACAAAGAAGATTCCGGATTGGCTATTCCCGCGCTGCACGAATCATTGATCAGATGGAAATGAGAGGGATTGTCGGTCCGTATGAAGGCAGTAAACCACGACAAGTCTTGCTTGCTAAAAATAGTGAAAATGAATAAAAAGAACTTTGACGGAAATGGTACAAAATGACTACATTTTCGATGTGCTAAAAGAAAAAGTAAAACTTACTATTTATTTCGATGTCTAAAAATGATATAGTATGTCTGATTAATAGGAATGTACCATAACAGTTGTGTAATTATACTAAAATAATTATGTCCCATATGGCTTTTATGTTGTCTAACATTTTTGATGAGAATTGTCCGAGATAGAAAGAACTGTGCTCATATTCGAACCGGAGAGTCGGATCGACCGCCGCGGAAACCTTGCGCCAGAAGGTCAGTGAACCAGTGGCGAATGTTTCCTCGGTGCTGGACACAGTGTTCAATTGTCTTCAATTAAAGCCAATGCAACATAATATCTTTAGTTTTCCAAATACAACATTTAGTATGTCCTATTAAGAATATCTTGAGGGGGTTCTCAAATTGGCAAAACGCAAATACGCTTTGGCTCTATCCGCACTACTTGCTGCTGGTACACTTCTTGGTGCTTGTGGAACAAGTGATGACAAAGGCTCTTCCAGCAAAGGCGGAGAAAAAGAAGACAACTTTACAGTCGCAATGGTAACTGATACAGGCGGTGTTGATGACAAATCATTTAACCAATCCGCTTGGAAAGGGATCCAAGATTTCGGTAAAGAGAATGGCCTTGAAAAAGGAGATAACGGTTTCGATTACCTACAATCCGCTTCTGACGCTGACTATGAAACAAACTTAAACCAATTGATCCGTCGTGATTTCGACATCGTTTTTGGAATCGGTTTCTTACTACAACCAGCAATTGAAAAGATTGCTTCACAACAAACTGATGCACACTTGGCAATCATTGACGCTGAAGTTGATGCGCCAAACGTTGCTTCCGTATTGTTTAAAGAACAAGAAGGCGGCTTCCTTGCAGGTGTAACTGCTGCTCTCATGACTAAAACTGGAAAAGTTGGTTTTGTCGGTGGTATGGATATTCCTGTTATTAACCGTTTCGAAGCTGGTTTCCTTGCAGGTGTTGAAGCTGTGAATCCAGATATTAAAGTTGACTCTGTTTACACTGGTGAATTTTCTAAAGCAGAACTTGGAAAGTCCACTGCTAACCGTATGTACGGTTCTGGCGTAGACATCATCTTCCACGCTGCTGGTGCAACTGGTAATGGTGTATTCACTGAAGCAAAAGAACGTAAAGCTGCAGATCCAAATGCGAATGTTTGGGTAATTGGTGTGGACTCTGACCAATATGCTGAAGGACAAGTTGATGATAAAACTAATGTTACTTTAACTTCTGCCCTTAAACGTGTTGACTTAGCGGTTCAAACTATTGCGAATGAAGCAAAAGACGGAAAATTCCCAGCTGGTACATCTGTTTACGGAATTGCTGAGGATATGATCGGTCTTGCTGATTCACGTGGTGCGATTCCAGCAGACGTTCAAGCAAAAATTGATGAATTTACAGAAAAAGTAAAAAATGGCGATATCGAAGTTCCTGAAGCTGTAAAATAATTTCATTCAGTTTTACCCATCGTAAAGGCCGGATGATCCTCCGGTCTTTATGATTGATGGGAAACAAATAAATAGATGAAAGGTTTTCAAGTTTGCTTGAAGATCTTTCCTGTATTTATTTATCAAAAAAAGCTCTGTTAAAAAATGTTGAAAATCATGTATAGTGAATGTTGTGGATTAGTTATAAGTAAACAACTTCCACGAGATATTTACTTCCGTTGGCCTCAGATAAGGAGAAGGTAAGCGTATACATAATTTGATTGACAGCAATATTTATACGGCTTTGTAAAATGGGTGAAACAAAGGAGTGGAAACTTTGGAATATGTAATAGAGATGCTGAATATCCGAAAAGAATTCGGCACATTCGTGGCAAATGACAACATCACTCTACAGCTAAAAAAGGGTGAAATTCATGCTTTGCTCGGTGAAAACGGTGCAGGTAAGTCAACGCTCATGAATGTTTTATTCGGACTCTATCAGCCTGAAGGCGGAGAAATCCGGGTGAACGGCAAAACGGTTGAAATAACCGATCCTAACGTTGCGAACGATTTAGGGATAGGAATGGTCCACCAGCACTTTATGCTTGTAGAAAATTTCACTGTTACTGAAAACATTATTTTAGGGCGTGAACCCAATAAATATGGAACGGTTAATGTAAAAGATGCTGCTGTTAAAGTACAGGAATTATCCGAGTTGTACGGTTTGGATGTTGATCCAAATGCGAAAATTGAGGATATCTCCGTTGGTATGCAGCAACGTGTTGAAATTTTGAAAACATTATACCGTGGTGCTGAAATTCTAATCTTCGATGAACCAACTGCATCTCTAACTCCACAAGAAATCCATGAGTTAATTGAAATTATGAAGAGATTGGTGAATGAAGGAAAGTCAATCATCCTTATCACACATAAACTTCAAGAAATCATGGATGTTTCAGATCGTGTAACCGTAATCCGAAAAGGAAAGGGAATCGGTACCGTCAATACGTCTGAAACAAATCCGGATGAGCTTGCTTCGCTGATGGTCGGACGTCAGGTTGTTTTCAAGACAGAAAAAACACCTGCAAAACCAACAGAAGAAGTATTTCAAATCAAGGATTTGGTGGTAGAGGATTATCGTGGAATTCCAAAGGTGAAAAGTCTTAACCTTTCGATTCGTAAAGGTGAAATTGTCGGGATTGCTGGTATTGATGGCAATGGACAAACGGAGCTAATCGAGGCGATTACTGGCTTGCGTAAAGTCAAGAGTGGTCATATTCTCTTGAATGGTCAAGAGATTACAGGCAAAAAACCTCGGAAAGTAACGGAAGCCGGTATTGGGCATATCCCACAAGACCGTCATAAGCACGGCTTAGTTTTGGATTTCCCGATCGGCTATAACATTGCTTTGCAAACTTATTATAAAGAACCGATTTCCAAAGGCGGAATCATCGACTATAAAACAATTACGGAAAATGCTAATAGTATCATAGAGAAGTATGATGTTCGTACTCAAGGCCCTATGGAACCTGCTCGTGCCCTTTCTGGTGGTAATCAGCAAAAAGCGATTATCGGAAGAGAAGTAGAGAGAGATCCAGATCTATTGATTGCTGCTCTGCCGACGCGCGGTCTCGATGTTGGCGCAATCGAATTCATTCATCATCGTCTGATCGAACAACGGGATAAAGGGAAGGCTGTTCTCTTAATCTCCTTCGAACTCGATGAGGTTATGAATGTTTCGGACAGAATCGCTGTCATTTACGATGGTGCAATTATTGATACAGTGATTCCGGAGGAAACGAATGAACAGGAATTAGGTCTATTAATGGCCGGACATTCCGATAAAGGGAACAGTTTGGAAGTAGGTGACAATGGTCATGTCTAATCGGACAGTCAATATACTTGTCCCTGCCATTTCAGTCGTCTTAGGTCTGATTGTTGGGGCAATCGTTATGTTAGTTAGTGGTTATAGTCCAGTAGCCGGCTATTCTGCTTTAATTGAAGGTATTTTTGGAGATTCATATAGAATCGGTGAAACGATTCGTCAAATTACACCGTATATTCTTGCAGGTTTGGCTGTTGCCTTCGGGTTTAAGGCCGGACTCTTCAATATCGGGGTTGAAGGACAGCTGATCGTCGGCTGGTTTGCTGCAGCTTACGTCGGGATGGCATTTGATGAGCTTCCTAAATTGATTCATCTTCCGTTAGCAATTCTCGCAGCAGCAGCAGCTGGTGCAATATGGGGCCTTATTCCAGGCTTATTGAAAGCGCATCTTCGTGTTCATGAAGTAATCGTGACCATTATGATGAACTATATCGCACTATATACGGTAAACGGTCTTATCAAATATATTTCGGGCGGAAAAGAAAAACTGGATCCAATCCAAGAAACTGCTACATTGCGTTCTCCAATGCTTGAGGCATTAACGGATTTCTCCCGTCTACACTGGGGGATTTTAATCGCTATTGCCATGGTTGCAGTGATGTGGTTCATCATGGAAAAATCTACACTTGGTTTCGAGTTGAAGTCTGTCGGTTTCAACCTTCATGCATCTGAGTATGCGGGCATGAACGTAAAGAAAAACATTGTTTTGGCTATGGTGATTTCGGGGGCGTTTGCAGGTCTTGGCGGTGCAATGGAAGCTCTTGGTACATTCGGTTATGTATCTTCGAAAGGTGCATTTACCGGAATCGGTTTTGATGGAATCGCTGTGGCATTGTTAGGTGCCAATAATCCGATCGGCGTCGTGTTTGGAGCCACATTATTCGGAGCTCTAAAAAACGGTTCCTTGAATATGCCGAGTGCAGCTGGAGTACCGTTGGAAATTGTAAACATCGTTATTGCGATCATCATTTTCTTCGTTGCCTCCGGTTATGTGATCAGACTTGTATTGTCTCGTCTTAGCAACAAAAAAGGAGGGGAAACGAAATGAGTTTTCTTGAAGTATTATATTTCATCGTCCCTTCTGCATTATTCTACGCGGCCCCGCTTATTTTAACTGCAATAGGCGGAGTCTTCTCTGAAAGATCAGGAGTAATTAATATCGGATTAGAAGGCATGATGGTCATTGGGGCCTTCGTCGGAATTTTGTTCAACCTATTTTTTGCTGACACCTTCGGCTCATTGACTCCATGGGTAGCTCTTTTGGCCGCGATGGTGGTAGGTGCAATCTTTGCCCTGTTCCATGCGGTAGCGGCTATTACATTCCGCGCCGACCAGACAATTTCGGGTGTGGCTATCAACATGTTAGGCCTTGCGTTGTCACTATTTCTGACAAAATTAATTTTCGAAGGTAAGGGTCAAACCGATTATATTTCTGAACGTTTTAATCGTTTCGGTATTCCATACTTAGAAGATATTCCTTTCATTGGTCCTATGTTCTTCAAGGATCTTTATGGCACAACGATTTTAGCTATTTTCATTGCTATACTGGCATGGGTTGTTATTTATAAAACTCCATTCGGTTTACGCGTGCGTGCTGTCGGTGAACACCCAATGGCAGCCGATACAATGGGAGTCAATGTGAACCGTCTTCGTTATATCTCGGTAATGATTTCAGGAGCTCTTGCGGGAATAGGTGGAGCAATCTATTCTCAAACAGTTACCGGAGATTTCAGCCATTCTACAATCACGGGTCAAGGATTCATGGCATTGGCTGCGATGATATTTGGTAAATGGCATCCACTTGGAGCTATGGGAGCAGCTATTTTCTTTGGTCTCGCACAATCCTTAAGTATTGCCGGAAATGCAATTCCATATGTACAAGATATCCCAGCCGTCTACTTGCAAATCTTGCCGTATGTATTAACTATTTTGGCTCTTGCAGGTTTTATCGGTAAAGCAACTGCTCCAAAAGCGAGTGGAATTCCTTACGTAAAAGGCAATCGTTAATCACTTCTAAACCCGGGTTAATCCCGGGTTTTTTATTTTGACTAAAGAACTTATATCTTTTGGCTATTTTTTCCGCAAGGTGGATTCTAAGTTTTGCATTGGGGCAAACTCATTATGTATAGTGAAGGAAGTGAATCGGCATATTATGAAAAACAGGGAGGCACCGCTATGTTTGAAAAATTTAGTTTGAATGAAGGCGTTACTTTATATATTAGGCCAACAAGCCAATTTAAAACCTTGAATTTTTCCGTAAAATGGAAACATCCACTAACCAATGAATCTGCAGCAAAGCGATCCGTATTGGCTAACGTCCTGCAGCATAGTAATGAGAAATATCCTTCGACTGCTGCATTGCGTATGCATCTCGATGAATTATATGGAACTGCCGTCTACACGGACGCAACAAAAAGAGGGGCAGTCCACAATTTATCACTTAATATCGAATGCGTGAATGATCAGTTTTTGACAGAAGAAGTTATGCCTTCAGTCCTGAACTTACTACATGATATGATTTTCAAGCCCAACTTTGAGGATGGCCGTTTCAAGCAAAGTATTGTTGACCGTGAAAAACAATCCGTTATGACACGTATTCAATCAATTTATGATGATAAAACCCGTTATGCTCAGTTTCGCATGCTGCAAATTCTTAGACCGGATCATCCTGCTTCGGTAACCGCAAATGGAACATTAGAAGAGGTAGAAAAGTTGACTGTTGATGATTTGATGTCCATGTATGAGGAAATCATCAATCGGGATGAAGTTGATATCTATGTAGTGGGCGACGTAGATCCACAAACATTCGCGAAAGAATTGGAAAAAGTTCTTCCGTTCCCAGCGAGGAAATCATCCAGTCCTTCTGCTGATTTAAAAGTTGCCGATCAAAACACTGAAGTCCAAATAGTCCGTGAACGGCAGGAGATGAAGCAAGGAAAGCTTCATATCGGCTTTAGTACATCCATCAATTTCAAACATCCGGATTATGCTAAGATGCAAATTACAAATGGAGTGTTTGGCGGGTATCCTCATTCCAAACTATTTATGAATGTCCGTGAAAAAGAAAGTATGGCATATTATGTTTCGAGTTCTTATTCTTCACATTATGGACTGGTTTATGTCATGGCGGGAATTGACGCTGAATTGGATGAAAAGGCGGTTAATTTAATCGGTGAACAGCTCGATGAAATGAAAGCGGGAAAAATTACAGATTTAGAACTTAGCCAAACGAAAGCACTCCTTATTAACTCATTAAAAGAAACACTTGATTCTGCCCGTGGGCAAATTGAGATTTATGATCAATATAAATCGCTGTCCGAAGATTTCTCTGTAGAGGAATGGGTTGAAAAATGGTCTTCTGTCTCAAAAGAGGATGTTCAACAGATGGCAGAAACCATCAATATGGAATTGGTGTATTTATTATCCGGTAAGGAGGCTAACTAAGATGGAAGAACTACACTTTCAACAATTGGATGAAACGCTGTATCATGAGAAGCTGGATAATGGCTTAAGTGTATATATTTTACCGAAAAAGGGTTTTTCAAAAACCTATGTTACCTTCACCACGAAATATGGTTCAATTGATCGTTCGTTTGTTCCAATTGGCAAAACAGAACCGGTTACAGTCCCCGATGGAATTGCACATTTCTTAGAACACAAAATGTTTGAGAAAGAAGAAGGCGATGTATTCCAGCAATTTAGCCAGTATGGAGCTAGTGCAAATGCATACACTTCATTCACGCGAACAGCCTATTTGTTTTCTGCTACAAAAAACCTTTACGAGAATACGGAAACCTTGTTGAACTTCGTACAAGAGCCTTATTTTACGGAAAAAACAGTGGAAAAAGAAAAAGGAATCATTGGGCAGGAAATCACTATGTATGATGATAATCCCGACTGGCGGTTATATTATGGGGTCATAGAAAATATGTTCAAGGAACATCCGGTAAAGATTGATATCGCTGGTACAATCGAGTCCATTGACAAAATTACAGCAGACCATTTGTATGAATGTTATCGAACGTTCTATCATCCGTCCAACATGCTCCTTTTCATCGTAGGAGCAGTAGATCCGAATGAAATGCTCGATTTTGTTAAGAAAAATCAAAGTAACAAGCAGTTCGCTGAACCTGAAAGCATTGAAAGAATCTTTCCTCAAGAGCCGAAGGAAGCTGCTACTGATCGACGGACACTCCAAATGGACGTACAGAAGCCTAAGATGTTTGTTGGCTTAAAAGCAGCACAAACGGATTTGTCTGGAAATGACATGTTGAAAAACGAGTTGTCGATCCAATTGACATTGGATCTTCTGTTTAATAGGTCTTCCGACTTCTACACGGAAGCATATGAAAAAGGTTGGATTGACGAGTCATTTGCATATGACTTTACATTAGAGAATGGATTTGGTTTTGCTATTGTAGGTTCTGATACATCCCATCCGGAAGAATTAGAGCAAGCGATTAAAAAGACTTTTAACAAAGCTTTTGAAAAATGGCCGTTTGGAGCGGATGAGCTAAATCGGGCAAGAAGGAAGCGGATTGGTCAATTTTTACGTTCGTTGAATTCTCTTGAGTTTATGGCCAATCAGTTTACGAGATATGCTTTCAATGAAATGGATTTGTTTGAAGTTGTTCCGACATTGGAGAACCTCACTGTAGCTGACTTGCAGGAAGCCTTTAAATCCATCAGTGGCGAAGGGCAGCAGACCGTCTTTACGATTTTACCTTCAGGAATGAAAGAAAATGGATGAAAAGTTCGCCTTAGTTTTGGGAGCCTCGGGGGAAATCGGTCAAAGCATTTGCCGATCTCTTGCTGAAGACGGTTGGTCCCTCTATATGCATTACAATACCCGGGGAGAAGCAATTTCGGAATTAATCCGGACCTTGTCCCCGGATTTTCCTTTGCAGAATTTCATAGCAGTGCAAGCAGATTTTACAAAACCACAAGCTGCTGAAGAAGTGGCCATTCAAATCGGGTCTATAAGAGCCGTTATTGTAGCTAATGGCCATACGGTTTATAAACTATTATCAGAGACGACTGTTCCTGAAATGGAAGCGCTATGGCAAGTTCATGTACAAAACCCTGTTAGACTCATTAGTCTTCTTTCTTCTAAAATGAGAGCAGCTGAAAAACCAGTTTATATAGTCTTTATAGGCTCCATATGGGGAGAAACCGGATCTGCTGGAGAGGTACTATATTCAACGGTAAAAGGAGCACAGCATGCATTTGTTAAAGCCTATGCAAAAGAGTCGGCATATTCCAAGTTCTTAGTGAATGCCATTGCTCCAGGATGGATAGATACCAATATGAATAATTTTCTGACCGATGCCGAGTCTCTTGAACTCGCTTCGGAAATTCCTTTGCAAAGACCAGGAAAACCATCAGAAGTTGGTGGAGTGGTACAATTCCTTCTCAGTGGCCGCGCTGATTATATTACTGGACAAATTGTTCATGTGAATGGCGGTTGGTACATATAACTTCCTTTTTTGCACATACTGTTTGCGAAAAGGAGGGTGAATGATGGCATTATTGGAAAACTGGCAGAAATGGACCAATTTTTTAGGAGAAAACGTCATGAAAGCCCAAGCTACTGGAATGGCGGATAACGTCATTAAGGAAACCGCTTATCAAATTGGCGATTATTTAGCGAAAAATGTTGATCCTAAAAATGAGCAAGAGAGAGTACTCTCCGATCTTTGGTCTGTTGCAACCGAACAGGAGCAACATGCGCTTGCAAACATGGTCGTTAAGCTTGTGCAAAACAAAACAATTCAGTAATGGGCTGAAAAAGAAAAAGGGATTGATTATTCCCTTTTTCTTTTTTCTTTTTTCTTTTCTAATGCAACAAAATTCGATATGATATAACTAAATGGCTGAAGGCAACGTCTTTTTAATAGGAAGGGCGGAATAATATGGGCGAATGGTATATGGAATACGAAATCCAAGTGAATCGTCCCGGGCTTTTAGGAGACATTTCATCGCTGCTGGGCATGTTGCGGGTAAATATTGTTACCATCAACGGCGTGGAACAAGGACGTAGGGGAATGCTTTTACGTGCAGAGAATGATGAACAAATCGAACGTTTTGAATTGATAGCTTCTACAATGGAAATGATTAATGTACGGAAATTCAGGGAACCAAAACTAAGAGATATATTGGCAGTCCGTCATGGACGATACATACAAAGAGATGCAGACGACCGTAAAACCTTCCGCTTTGTTCGAGATGAACTTGGACTATTGGTAGACTTTATGGCCGAATTATTTAAGCAGGAAGGCCATAAACTAATTGGCATAAGGGGAATGCCCCGAGTAGGGAAAACTGAATCGGTTGTAGCGGCAAGCGTTTGTGCAAATAAGAAGTGGATTTTCCTATCATCGACCATGATTAAACAGACTGTACGGAATCGTCTGATGGGGGATGAGTTTGATCCAAATAATATCTTTATTTTGGATGGAATCGTTACGAGACGTTCGAATGACGAAGAGCATCTTCAACTCGTCCGTGAAATGATGAATTTACCATCCATTAAAGTAGTTGAGCATCCGGATATGTTCATCCAACATTCGGAGTATTCCATTGAGGACTTCGACTATATTATTGAGTTGCGCCATGATCCGGATGAAGAAATAACTTATAAAATCATTGAGAATAATGGAATGTCAGGAAATAACGGCGGATTTGGTGGATTCGGCGGATTCAATTAGGAAATGGGCAGGTGTTACATGTGACCGAATTGGGGACTCGTCTGAAGGAGGCGAGAATTGCAAAAGGATTTAGTCTGGAGGACCTCCAGGATTTGACGAAGATCCAGAAGCGCTATCTATCAGGAATAGAGAATGGAAAGTTCGATATGATGCCGGGCCCTTTTTATGTCCGAGCATTTATTAAACAATATGCGGAAGCAGTTGATCTCAATCCGGATGAGATGCTGGAGCTATACAAGAAAGAGGTTCCGGAAACGGAGCTGGATCCGGTACAGCCAGTCTCTTCTGCGCCATTGAGAAGCCGGACGATAGCAAGTTCGCGAAATAGATTTGCGGAAGTGCTTCCTAAAATTATTGTGGCATTATTCATCATTGTAGCGATTGTGGCTGCATGGACGTTTTGGCAGCATCGGGCAGCAGGTCCTGATGTAAATGATGAACCGGAGAGCGATGTAACATCCATCCAGCAAAATAATGACGTAAAACCTCCAAGTGAGGGTGGGGAGCCTGGAGAGGATAATGAAACTGATACACCTCCTCCTGAAGAAGAGCCAGCAGAACCTGAGCAAACACAGGAAGTAGCGTTCGTCTCGACGAATGGACAAACTTCAACATATACGCTGACTGGTACAGAAGAATTTAAATTGAAGATTACGGCTACTGGGGAATCTTGGATCATCGTAACTGACCAAGATGGCAGGGAGCTTGAAAATAAGGGTATGATTGCAGGAGAGACATTGGACTACGATTTCACGGACCAGTCATCAGTAAGGGTTCGTATTGGATCGACTCCTAACGCATCTTTGACAATCAATGATCAGCCATTGGAATATGCTGTTTCTCCAAACGAACCAGGCGGTGTCACCCAAAATATCGTAATCCAGTTTACTAAACCACAATAGTCATCTATTTAGATGACTATTTTTCTTGAGAAGGAAGGGGAATTTCCAAATGAATTTACCGAATAAGATTACTGTATCGCGTGTCTTGCTCATTCCAGTATTCATGATCATCATGCTTGTCGATTTCGGATGGGGTGAGATTGCATTTTTAGGAGCAACAATGCCTGTAGAACATTTAGTAGGTGGGTTAGTTTTTATCATCGCCTCAGTCACGGACTGGATTGACGGCCATTTAGCAAGAAAACACAATTTAGTTACGAATATGGGCAAATTTTTAGATCCGCTTGCAGATAAGCTTCTTGTTTCAGCTGCCTTAATCATTTTAGTTGAATTTGGTTTTGCTCCGTCATGGGTTGTCATTTTGATCATCAGCCGTGAATTTGCGGTGACGGGCCTCAGATTGATTCTTGCTGGCACAGGCGAGGTAGTAGCAGCTAATCAGCTTGGAAAAATTAAAACATGGACACAAATTATTGCGATTTCCTCACTGCTTTTACATAATGTCATTTTTGAATGGGTCAATATTCCATTCGGAACGATTATGCTTTACGTAGCATTATTCTTTACAGTTTGGTCCGGTTGGGATTATTTCCATAAAAACCGGAGAGTATTATTGGACTCCATGTAAAGGGGCAATCAATGATGAATGCTGAAATTATTGCAGTAGGTTCGGAATTGCTATTGGGGCAAATTGCCAACACGAATGCAAAGTTTATATCGAATCAGCTCGCCGAATTGGGCGTTAATGTGTATTATCATACAGTTGTCGGAGATAATGGAATCCGGCTCGATCAGGCGATTACTATTGCTGAAAGCCGTGCAGACCTAATTATTTTCAGCGGTGGGCTTGGACCCACCAAGGATGATTTAACAAAAGAAACAATCGCCAAGCATTTGAGTGTGGAACTGATGTATAATCAGGCCGCTTTGCATTCAATTGAAGCTTTTTTCAATCGATTGAATCGACCGATGACAGAGAATAACCGGAAACAGGCACTTGTCCTGAATGGATCCAAGGTGCTTGTTAATCACCACGGTATGGCTCCTGGAATGATTTATGAACAAGAGGGAAGAACTTACATACTTTTGCCGGGACCGCCAAAAGAACTTGAGCCGATGTTCCAGTTTGAAGCAAAACCGTTCTTAGCTAAGAAAGTAGGCGGATATGAAACCATTAAATCCTTGGTTCTCCGCTTTTACGGTATTGGGGAAGCTGAACTGGAGCATAAAATTGAGGATCTATTGGATGCACAAGAAAACCCGACCATCGCCCCACTCGCTTCTGACGGTGAAGTGACACTCCGAATAACTGCTAAGGCAAATTCTGAAATAGAGGCAGCTAAGCTTATTTCTTCAGCTAAGACAGCTATTTTGGAGAGGGTAGGAGACTTTCAATATGGGATTGATGATGATTCCCTTACCTCTAAAGCAGCTGAACTCTTAATGGAAAAAGGGTTAACCATCTCAGCAGCTGAGAGTCTGACCGCTGGACTGTTCCAATCCGAACTGGCTGAAATTCCGGGAATCAGTTCAACTTTGGTCGGTGGAATAGTTACTTATACAGAACAAGCTAAAATCCATCAATTAGGTGTCGCTCAAGAAGTGATTGAACGGCATGGTGTAGTCAGTAAAGAATGTGCGATGGAGATGGCCGTGAGAGTGAAACAAAAGTTCGGCACGGATATCGGCGTTGGTCTGACTGGAGCAGCGGGGCCAGAAATGCATGACGGTCAGCCGGTGGGAACTGTATGGATCGCAATAGTGCTGAACGATGAAGAACCCGTTGCTTATCAATTAAAGTTATCGGGAATGAGGAATACGAACAGACTGAGGGCAGTTAAATCTACGATGAATTATTTGATTAAAATTTTAAAACAACTTCCTTAAGTTAGAGGGCGGCAAAATTCAATTTTGCCGCCCTGTTTTTCAGGAAAATGAATTTTCGGCGTCCTTTATTCGAAATTCCTTTCATTTTGCGCTTCAAAATTAACGAATAAATGTTCGCTTTTTTCTTGATTATTTCTCATAAAGCGAGTATAGTAGAGATAGATTCAAAGGGGTTAAGACCACTAAAGGAGGAAACAATTTGAGCGACCGTAAAGCAGCATTAGATATGGCGTTAAAACAAATAGAAAAACAATTCGGGAAAGGATCTGTCATGAAACTTGGCGAACAGACAGACCGTGAAATCTCGACTAGTTCGAGCGGATCTTTGGCGCTCGATGCAGCACTTGGAGTAGGCGGTTATCCACGTGGACGTATCATCGAAATCTACGGACCTGAAAGTTCAGGTAAAACAACTGTTGCTTTACATGCGATTGCAGAAGTTCAGGCAAACGGCGGTCAAGCTGCATTCATCGATGCAGAACATGCGTTAGATCCAGTTTATGCACAAAAACTTGGGGTCAATATCGACGAATTGCTATTGTCCCAGCCGGACACTGGTGAACAGGCACTTGAAATCGCAGAAGCATTGGTACGAAGTGGTGCAATCGATATCATTGTCATTGACTCTGTTGCAGCTCTTGTACCAAAAGCAGAAATCGAGGGCGAGATGGGAGATTCCCATATTGGTCTTCAAGCCCGTCTTATGTCACAGGCGCTTCGGAAACTGTCCGGTGCGATCAATAAGTCTAAGACAATTGCCATCTTCATTAACCAAATCCGTGAGAAAGTCGGCGTTATGTTCGGGAACCCGGAAGTTACTCCTGGTGGACGTGCCTTGAAGTTCTACAGTTCCGTGCGTCTTGAAGTCCGCCGTGCTGAAGCGATCAAGCAAGGACAAGAAATGGTGGGTAACCGTACGAAGCTTAAAGTTGTTAAAAACAAAGTCGCTCCACCATTCCGTACTGCAGAAGTAGATATCATGTACGGAGAAGGAATTTCTAAAGTTGGAGAAATCGTTGACATCGGTTCAGAATTGGATGTCATCCTTAAGAGTGGTTCGTGGTATTCATATAACGAAGAACGAATTGGACAAGGGCGTGAAAACGCAAAACAATTCTTGAAAGAGAACACAGCCATCCGTTATGAAATAGAGCAAAAAATCCGTGAATCTTTAGGGATGGCAGCTGCATCTTATACGATTGCATCCCATGAAGAGGAAGATGAAGAAGAACTGAAAGAACTTTCTTTACTGCTCGATGAAGAATAAAATTTGTACCCCCTCCGATTGAGGGGGTATTATTTTTGTCGAAATTGTGAAACCTTGACAGGAGATTTTTACATCTATACAATTGTATCTGTATACTTTCTCAACTTTAGAAATGCTTTAGGCAGTATGTTGAATCTCGATATACGAGCCGACTGAAAACGTTTTATATCTAGCAATAGGAGGTGACCATTATGGGTGATTTAATCATCTCCACTTTGCTTGGAATCTTTGTCGGTGCTATTGTTAGTTATTTTATTTTGAAAAAAGTGAACGATTCAAAAGTGAATGGTGCTAAAAACTCCGCTGAATTGATCTTGGAAGATGCAAGACGTGAAGCAGAATCATTGAAAAAAGAGGCACTATTGGAAGCCAAAGATGAAACTCACAGATTGCGAAATGAAGCTGAATCTGACATCCGCGAACGCCGTGCTGAATTACAAAAGCAGGAAAACCGGCTGTTACAGAGGGAAGAGAATCTTGACCGTAAGGATGATGCTCTGAACAAACGTGAAGCAGGCTTTGAGCGTAAAGAAAACGCCTTGGCTGACCGACAACAGCATATTGAACAGATGGAAAGCAAAGTGGAAGAACTTGTAGCAAAACAGCAAACCGAGCTTGAACGAATTTCCGCTTTGACTCGCGAAGAGGCCCGAAATATCCTTCTTGGCGAAGTTGAAAACGAATTGGCTACGGATATCGCTGTCATGACGAAAGAAGCAGAAACCCGTGCCAAGGAGGAATCGGACAAGAAAGCCCGTGAAATTCTTTCATTGGCCCTTCAAAGATTTGCTGCTGACCATGTTGCCGAGACGACCGTTTCAGTTGTCAATCTTCCAAATGATGAGATGAAAGGCCGGATCATCGGACGTGAAGGACGTAATATCCGCACGTTGGAGACATTGACCGGTATTGATCTAATCATTGATGACACACCAGAGGCGGTTATCCTATCCGGTTTCGATCCAATTCGACGGGAAACGGCCCGCCTTGCCTTAGAAAAATTGGTCCAAGATGGACGAATCCATCCGGCGCGCATTGAAGAAATGGTTGAAAAGTCAAGACGCGAAGTTGATGAGCAAATCCGGGAAGCCGGGGAGCAAACAACTTTCGATGTAGGTGTCCATAACCTTCATCCAGATTTGATTAAAATTCTGGGACGTCTTCGCTACCGGACAAGCTATGGTCAAAACGTCCTCAAACACTCCAAAGAAGTGGCATTCCTTGCCGGACTTCTTGCGGCAGAGCTTGGAGAGGATGTCACGCTTGCCCGTCGTGCAGGATTGCTGCATGATATCGGGAAAGCCATTGACCATGAAGTCGAAGGAAGCCACGTAGAAATCGGTGTTGAATTAGCGACGAAGTATAAGGAACATCCTGTTGTCATTAATAGTATCGCTTCCCATCACGGGGACACGGAAGCAACTTCCGTCATTGCGGTATTGGTTGCTGCTGCAGATGCCTTATCAGCCGCACGTCCAGGTGCACGAAGTGAAACACTTGAAAACTATATCCGTCGTCTTGAAAAACTTGAGGAAATTTCCGAGTCCTATGAAGGTGTAGAGAAATCATTCGCCATCCAGGCTGGACGTGAAATCCGGATTATTGTTCGACCAGACCAAATCGATGATATTACTGCGCATCGTCTGGCAAGGGATATCCGAAAACGGATCGAAGAAGAACTCGATTATCCTGGTCATATTAAAGTGACGGTCATTCGTGAAACACGTGCTGTCGAATACGCAAAATAATGTTTTAAAAAGGCTTCTGAGACGTTAAGTCAAAGAAGCCTTTTCTATTTCAAAAATGAAAGAGTGATTGGTATGAAAGTAGTATTTATAGGTGATATTGTCGGTTCAATCGGACGGGAGACAGTCGCTGCTTATTTGCCTCGTCTTAAATCGAAGTATAAGCCTGACGTAGTCATAGCAAATGGAGAGAATGCTGCAGCAGGCAGAGGCTTAACGAAAAGTATTTACCAAGAGCTACTTTTCATGGGAATTGATGTCGTGACGATGGGGAATCACACATGGGATCAGAAAGAAATTCTGGACTTTATTGATGATGAGGATTTTTTAATACGACCTGCTAATTTCTCATCAGAAGCCCCTGGTAAAGGGATGACCACAATTTCAAAAAATGGGGTTACGCTAAGCGTGATCAATTTGCATGGACGTACGTTCCTACCACCACATGATGATCCATTTGCTATGTCGTTGGAATTGGTTGAAGAAGCAAGAAAGTTGTCCCCTCTCATTTTTGTTGACTTCCATGCGGAAGCGACGAGCGAAAAAATCGCGATGGGTTGGCATTTAGATGGTAAAGTATCTGTCGTTGTCGGTACACATACACATGTACAAACAGCTGATTCTAGAATTCTTCCGGAAGGGACGGCATATTTGACGGATGCCGGTATGACCGGTCCATACGACGGGATATTAGGGATGAAAAAAGAGGATGTTCTTTACCGTTTCCAAACAAATATGCCGACGCGTTTTGAAGTTCCAAAGACTGGCCGAGCCCAGTTGAATGGAATGTTTGTAGAGATCGATGATCGTACCGGCCGTGCTTTGAAGATCGAGCGGATCTATATCAATGAAGATGTTCCTTTCCAATCGTAACGGTAAAGTCTATTTCAGCGGGATGAATCATAAAATGGTCCATGGAAGCAATGTTCCATAAGTTGAGGAAAATAGGGAGGAATTGTTGTGGATTCATTGAAAGTATCATCTCGCTCAAATCCGAATTCTGTTGCAGGAGCACTCGTTGCAGTCATCCGTGAAAAAGGTTATGCTGAAATGCAGGCTGTTGGAGCAGGCGCTTTGAACCAAGCGGTAAAAGCAGTGGCTATTGCACGTGGTTTCGTCGCACCAAGCGGGACCGATCTAACCTGCTCTCCAGCGTTTACGGATATTACGATTGCAGGCGAGGACCGGACAGCACTCAAGCTACTGGTAGAGAAGAAAACCCGCTGAACTGAATGTATTGATGAATGAAGTAGATTGACACTAAAAGGCGTCCCTGTGGAGGACGCTTTTTCTTTTGGAAGAACATGATATTTTTATTTATTTGCCGACTCTTGACGAAAACAGGACAATTGTGTCATGTTCCTTGTAGGGTGGGGTGAAACTTAAGTATAATAGTTCAATGGGAACTCTATAGATGGAAAGAAAGGAGTCTGCATTCGATGAACGAAGAGCAACGTCTTCAAAGTGTTCAGGTGAAAGGTCCAGAACCTGACAGGAAGGTTGAAAAAGACTACAGTAAGTACTTTCAATCTGTCTACATGCCGCCATCATTAAAAGATGCGAAAAAGCGGGGAAAAGAACAAGTTTCTTATCACAAAGACTTTTCAATCGATGAAGAGTTCAGAAATATGGGAGTTGGCCGTAAGTTTTATATCCGTACATATGGCTGTCAGATGAATGAACATGACACAGAAGTCATGGCAGGTATTTTCATGGAGCTGGGTTACAAGCCAACGGACACAGCCCAAGATGCGGACGTTATTCTTTTAAACACTTGTGCTATTCGGGAGAATGCAGAGAACAAAGTATTTGGTGAACTCGGCCATTTAAAGCAACTGAAAACAGAAAACCCTGATCTTCTTCTTGGTGTTTGTGGGTGCATGTCCCAAGAGGAATCAGTTGTCAGTAAGATTCTTAAGACTTATAGTCATGTGGATCTCATATTCGGCACACACAATATTCACAGATTGCCGAATATTCTTCATGAAGCATATATGTCCAAGGAGATGGTTGTTGAAGTTTGGTCCAAGGAAGGCGATGTCATTGAAAACCTTCCGAAATCCCGATTGCGTAAGACGAAGGCATGGGTCAACATTATGTATGGCTGTGATAAGTTTTGTACGTATTGTATCGTGCCCTACACAAGAGGGAAAGAACGGAGCCGCCGTCCAGAAGACATTATTAGCGAAGTACGCCATTTGGCTGCACAAGGATATAAGGAAATCATGTTGTTAGGGCAAAATGTTAATGCTTATGGGAAGGATATCGAGGACTTAAACTACCGACTTGGCGATTTAATGGATGACCTTCGCCATATCGATATACCGAGAATTCGTTTTACGACAAGCCATCCTCGTGATTTTGACGATCATCTGATCGAAGTGCTTGCGAAAAAAGGAAACCTTGTCGAGCATATTCATCTTCCTGTACAATCAGGTTCGAATGACATTTTAAAAATTATGGCCCGGAAATATACACGTGAGCATTTCCTTGAGCTTGTGGCGAAAATAAGAGCTGCTATTCCAGATGTTTCATTATCTACAGATATTATTGTCGGATATCCCAATGAAACAGAGGAACAATTTGAGGAAACTCTTTCCTTATACCGCGAGGTCGGCTTTGAAATGGCATACACATATATTTACTCTCCTCGTGAAGGTACACCAGCTGCAAAGATGAAGGACAATGTACCCTTAGAGGTAAAGAAAGACCGTCTGCAGCGTTTAAATGCAGTCGTAAACGAGTTGTCATTTGAGGCATTAAAGCCATACGAGGGGCAAGTTGTAGAGGTTTTAGTAGAAGGTGAAAGCAAGAGGAATCCGGATGTTTTAGCCGGCTACACTCGAAAGAATAAGTTAGTTAATTTTAGAGGACCAAAATCAGCGATCGGCCAACTCGTCAACGTTCAAATCACAGAAGTTAAATCGTGGTCCATGAACGGCGAAATGGTTGAAGTGGTTAACTTAGAGGTGAAAGTATAATGGATAAACAGTACACAAAAGATGACATTATTACAAAAGCGCGAGAAATCGCAGAAATGATCGCGAATACGGAAGAAGTGGATTTCTTCAAGCGTGCAGAAGCTCAAATCAATGAAAACCAGAAAATCCGTGAAAAGATTGCGAGTTTACGAAGCCTTCAAAAGCAAGCGGTCAACTTCCAGCATTACGGTAAAGAAAAAGCGCTCAATATGATTGAATCCAAAATCCAAAAGATCGAGGAAGAGATCGATAGTATTCCAATTGTTCAGGAATTCAAACAGTCTCAAGGAGAAGTTAATGATCTTCTTCAGTTAGTTGCTAACACGATTGCTAACAAAGTAACTAACCAAATTATCGAATCCACTGGTGGAGACTTACTCCGTGGTGAAACAGGTTCGAAGGTAAAAGCAACATCGCAAAAAACTGAATTATAATGATGTGAGTCACTTTCTTTGGAGAGTGACTTTTTTATTTTATATAACTTGAAATTGCCTGTTGAGATTTACTGCATATATAAATTAATTAAAGTTATTTATTCGTGTTATTTGGATGATTATTATGGAAGGCGTCCTAAGTACGCCACGTCCTGTGGCAACGGACGCATGACCCGCATCGTGCGGGCCTGAAGGCGTCCTAAGTTCGCCACATCCTGTGGCAACGGACGCATGACCCGCGTCGTGCGGGACTGAAGGCGTCCTAAGTACGCCACGTCCTGTGGCAACGGACGTATGACCTGCATCGTGCGGCCCTTTAAAAAAGACTTTGATTAGTTTGCCTAATTTTTTCACGCTATGGGCGTTCGTAGCATATCATGAAATGAACTGACCGGAGGAGGAAAGAATCTGAAGAACTTGCGTCAAATTGTTACGAAAGCAGTTGTCGCCAAAGGGAAAAAGAGAACAGAAGATGCAGTCACACTGCGTCCGCCTAATTGCCCTTCCAGCATTTTAGGCTGCTGGGTGATCAATCATTCGTATCAATCAAAAAAGGTCGGAAATGTAATCGAAGTATCCGGCAAATTTGATGTGAACGTTTGGTATGCTCACCATGACCATTCAAAGACAGCCGTATTTTCAGAAAGTGTACCATACAAAGAAAAGATCAAGCTATATTACCGAGATGACCAAACAACAGGATCAGAAGACATTCATGTAAAAGTGATCCAACAGCCGAATTGTACTGAAGCTGTCATTACAGAAGATGGAGATCATTTCAAAATCGTCGTAGAACGTGAACTGTTGGCCGAAGTAGTCGGAGAGACTAAAGTAGTAGTGACCGTACATCCATACGAGTTTGAAGAAGAGTGGAATTTCCAGGATGAAAGTTCTTCATCCTCGTCATCTTCTTCATCCAGCAGCGGGGAATCATCTCCGTTTTAAGCCGGAAATCACATCCGGCTTTTTTCTTTTGTATTGAACCTGCCGGAATAGTCTAATAAAAGATTCTTGAACAATCACACTCACAGCACCATTACTAGTTTGTTATAATATAAGTTACCGATTAGATAAGAGAGGGTTAAGGCATGGCTACATATACACCAATGATCCAACAATATTTACTCGTAAAATCTGACTATCAAGATGCTTTTTTGTTTTTCAGATTAGGCGATTTTTATGAAATGTTTTTTGATGACGCAATAAAAGCATCACAAATACTTGAAATTACATTAACAAGCAGGGACGGAGGATCCGAAGATCGGATACCGATGTGTGGAGTCCCTTATCATTCCGCAAAAGGTTATATAGAGACATTGGTCCAAAAAGGCCATAAAGTGGCTATTTGTGAACAAATGGAGGATCCGAAAGCGACAAAAGGCGTTGTGAAACGTGAAGTAGTACGTGTCATTACCCCTGGTACAATGACAGATGGAAAAGCGATGGATGGAAAAACAAATCATTATATCGCGGCATCTGAAATGCTTGCCGAGGGAAAATTTGCACTTTCGTACCTGGATTTATCTACAGGTGAAGCCTCTGTTACCATTATTGAAGGCGACGAAAAGAACGTAATTTCCGAATTGCAATCACTAAAAATCACAGAACTTGTCGTTCCGGAGCAGCTTTACCTTTCGATGAATGATTTAGCAGTTTCTCAATCCATTCTTTTATCAATTGAGGAAAGTCTACTTAGTACAGATTTCCAACCGTTTGTTAGCAACTGTCCTGATGATCTGCATCACTCTGTTTTCAGATTGTTGAATTATGTAAAACGAACTCAAAAGAGACCGTTAAATCATATCCAACCATTCACTTATCATATTAAGGAAGAATTCTTATCCATTGATTTTAATTCAAAACGAAACCTTGAGTTAATCCTATCCATCCGTGGAGGTGACAACAAAGGTACCTTGAACTGGCTGCTCGATGAGACTGTTACAGCGATGGGTGGAAGAAAGTTGAAACAATGGCTTCATCAGCCTCTTGCCAATCGTATAAGAATTGAACATAGACTGGAAATCGTTTCTGAATTTCTTTCAAACTATTTTATAAGAATGGAAGTACGTAATTTATTAAAAGAAGTTTATGATTTGGAACGCCTTGCAGGAAGAATAGCATTCGGGAGTGCCGGGGGCCGTGACTTGGCCCAACTAAGAGAGTCTTTAAGAAAAGTGCCGAGTATTGTATCACAGCTTCAGTCTTCAGGGAGTAAAACATTGCAATCGCTCTGTAAGGGTATGGATGATTGTTCAGAAGTGTGTGAGCTATTAGCCGAATCGATCAGTGAGCATCCTCCGATTTCTGTTAAAGAAGGGGATGTGATTAAAGATGGATTTAATGACCGTTTGGACGAGCTTAGATATGCATCGAGAAATGGTAAAGAGTGGATTGCTGCACTTGAACAGCAGGAGAAGGAACGAACAGGCATTAAATCATTAAAAATCGGTTATAACCGGATTTTTGGCTATTACATTGAAATAACGAAATCCAATATCCATTTAGCGGATTTGTCCCGTTATGAACGAAAACAGACATTGGCAAACGCAGAGCGGTATATAACTGACGAATTGAAAGAAAAAGAAGCACTAATTTTAAATGCGGATGAAGAAAGTTTGGCACTCGAATATGAACTGTTCACTCAGATCCGTGAAGAAATTAAGACATATATCCCAAGGCTACAGGCTTTAGCTTCATCCATCAGTGAACTCGATGTATATATCGGTTTTGCGGAAGTAGCGGAAAACTACCGATTTACAAAACCGGTTTTCCATGATGGAAGGTCACTGAAAATTATCAATGGCCGCCATCCGGTGGTCGAAAAAATGATGAATAAACAATTATATGTCCCGAATGACTGCGAATTGACGGACGAAAAAAACATGATGCTAATAACTGGGCCAAATATGTCCGGTAAAAGTACATATATGCGGCAAGTTGCTTTAACGATTGTAATGGCCCAAATGGGCTGTTATGTCCCAGCGGATGAAGCGGTGCTTCCAGTAACTGATCAGATTTTCACGAGAATCGGAGCGGCTGACGATTTAACATCTGGCCAAAGTACATTTATGGTAGAAATGATGGAATCACAGCATGCCATTGTGAACGCGACAAATCGGAGCCTATTATTATTCGATGAAATTGGCAGAGGAACTTCTACTTATGACGGTATGGCTCTTGCCCAAGCCATGATGGAATATATACATGATGAAATCGGTGCAAATACTTTATTTTCCACCCATTACCATGAATTAACCGGACTTGATCAAAAACTGGAGAAATTAAAAAATGTACATGTAGCAGCTGCCGAACAGAATGGAAGAGTCGTCTTCCTGCATAAAGTGAAATCCGGACCTGCAGATAAAAGCTATGGAATCCATGTTGCTGAACTGGCAGAGTTGCCTGCTGACATTATTACGAGAGCTTCCGAAATTTTGCAAGAACTCGAGAATTCCTCAAAGAAAGCACAATCGAATCTGATTATGGAAGCGGAGCAATTATCATTATTCGATGAAGGTCATAGCGCCAATGAAGTTGCCGAGCAACATTCCGAAGAGGAACTCATAGCATTAAAGAGAATAAGAGACATGAATATTACCGGTACAACGCCAATGGAAGCCTTACAGTTTATCTATGATATCCAGAAATCACTAATTAAAAGATAGGGGGAAACAGATATGGGGAAAATTCAGCTTCTGACAGATTCTTTATCCAATAAGATTGCAGCTGGAGAAGTGGTGGAACGCCCCTCATCCGTCGTAAAGGAATTAGTCGAAAATGCGATTGATGCTGGTAGCACCTCTATTGAGATATCCTTGAAAGAAGCAGGATTATCCTTAATCCACGTAACTGATAATGGAAGCGGAATGGATGAAGAAGATGCTTCATTGGCTTTCTTTCGCCACGCTACAAGTAAAATTTCGAATGAGCGGGATCTTTTCAGAATTCGGTCTCTCGGGTTTAGAGGAGAGGCTCTTGCTAGTATTGCCGCTGTTTCAAAAATTGAACTTTGGACTTCTGATGGAGAAGAGCATAGTACGAAAATCATTCTTGACGGTGGGAACTTAGTCGAGAAGTCTGTAGCTCCTCTTAGGAAGGGGACAGACATCCAGGTAGCACAACTATTCTTCAATACACCTGCACGATTGAAATATGTCAAGACGGTTCAAACAGAATTGGGCCATACGATTGATCTGATCAATCGGCTTTCACTATGTTACCCCTCAATCGCTTTTAAACTTGAACACGATGGACAGAGCATTTTAAGGACTTCCGGAAGTGGGGACTTGCTTCGTGTCATTTCCGACATTTACGGGATGGCAACAGCAAAAAAGATGAACCATTTCGAAGGGGAGTCAGCGGATTACAAAATATCCGGCTACGCTTCACTGCCTGAAGTGACAAGAGCATCAAAGAATTATTTAACTCTATTTGTGAATGGTCGTTGGGTAAAGAATTATGCCGTAACAAGAGCGGTTATTGATGCCTATCATACTTTTTTACCGATTGAGCGATATCCAATTGTGGTGATGCATATCGAAGGGGATCCATATTTAACGGATGTCAACGTCCATCCGGCCAAGTCAATTATCAAACTAAGCAAGGAGTCGGATTTGACCGATCTTGTCAGAGCGGTGATCAGGCGTGAGATTGCCGGGAAGATGCGTGCGCCAGAGATTAATGAAAAGCCGAAGAAGCAAGTGATTCAAGCAGAGCAACTGAATATGTGGACCGGACCTACTAAAAAAGTGACTCCGAGCTATTCTACGCCCTTCTTCAAGAAGCAAGAAGAAGGAGAAAAAGCAGTAGATCTTCCTTTATCAATGAATTCAAATGCACAGTTTCAAAGCAATGATCAAAAAGACCAGGAAAAAGTTGACTTGGAACTTCAGGTGAAAGAACAGCCCGTTTGGGAAGAAGCACCGACCGTCGATGGTGGCCCGGCTTTTCCTGAATTGGAAATTGTCGGTCAAGTGCATGGCACGTACATTGTGGCTCAAAGTCAGGATGGATTTTATATGGTTGATCAGCATGCTGCACAAGAACGGATCAAGTATGAATTCTACAGAGAAAAGGTAGGGGAAGTCGACTCGGAAGAGAGGCAATCACTACTGATCCCCATGACCTTCGATTATCCTCGCGATGAAGCGTTAAAGTTAAAAGAATGGATGCCTTATTTACAAGAAGTAGGGGTATTGCTTGAAGAATTTGGACACCAATCTTTTGTAGTAAGGGAACATCCTGTTTGGTTCCCTAAAGATTTTGAACGTGAAATTATCGAAGAAATGATTGAACAAGCTTTAAAGGAGCGAAAGATAGACGTTAAGAAAATACGTGAGGATGCTGCGATCATGATGAGCTGCAAACGTTCAATCAAAGCAAATCATTACTTAACGAAAGAGGATATGAAGGTTTTATTGGATGACTTGAAAAAGACAGAGAATCCTTTTACTTGTCCCCATGGGAGACCTGTGATCGTCCATTTTTCATCTTATGAATTGGAAAAGATGTTCAAACGGGTAATGTAAGGAAAAGGATGAAAGCATGCGGAAGTGGTTAGGCTTTTTAGAGAGGACGAATCAGTTTGGAGGGATCCCGAGATGAGTGTAAAGCGAGGAACAGTAACAGCCATGGATGGTCATGTTCTTTCTACTTTCATCTATGAAGTTAGCAATCCGGTTGGACATATACACCTTATTCATGGAATGGCGGAGCATATTGCTCGTTACGAAGAATTTGCAGCTTTTTTAGCTGGGCAAGGTTACTTTGTAAGTGGTCATGACCAGCGTGGACATGGCGAAACCCAGAATTTGAACGGAAAGATGGGTTTTTTAGCTGATCATGAAGGGTTCGAACGTGTCACAAAGGACGCTTATGAAGTTGTTTCATCAATCAGGAAAGAATATATGTTAGATTCGGATCTAATCGTGATGGGCCACAGTATGGGTTCCTTTGTCGTAAGGCGGTATATACAACTTTACGGGGATACTGTAAAGAGGGCCATCCTGATGGGAACCGGTGGAAACCCCGGGCTTTTAGGACGTGTAGGACTTGCGGTTGCTGCTATGAACCGCAGACTAAATGGAGCAGCAGAACCTGATAAGATTATGAACTTCCTGACGTTCGGCAGCTATAACAGCAAATTTGAAAATGTCCTAACTCCGTTTGACTGGCTTTCGACTGACAGATCTGAGGTTGATAAATATATACAAGACCCATATTGCGGTTTCGTAGCTTCCAATCAATTTTTTCATGATCTCATTACGGGACTGATCAGGATCCATCGACCTGAAGAAATTAAAAAAGTACCGAAACAGCTCCCGATTCTGCTGATTTCGGGTCAAGCAGATCCGGTTGGGGAATTTGGAAAAGATGTTTTTAAGGTAGCTGAACAATACCGTAAGGTTGGAATGGAAAAAGTGGACGTTATATTGTTTGAAGATAGACGCCATGAACTCTTACATGAAACGAACAAGATGGAAGTGTTTGAATCCATTTTACATTGGATCAGAAAGTAGGTAGCCATGCTAACACGAAAATTGGAGGTCCTTTCAATGGTAGGACCAACAGCATCAGGAAAAACTGCATTAAGCATACGTCTTGCCCATGTTTTGGATGGAGAAATCATTAATGGTGATTCCATGCAGGTATATCGTGGATTGGATATAGGAACAGCCAAAATTACTGAGGAAGAAAAACAAGAGATCCCTCATCATCTGTTCGACATCAAAAATCCCGATGAACCGTTTTCTGTTGCCGAGTTTCAACAATTGGTCAGGTTCAAGATTGAAGAGATAAAAGGCCGTGGAAAACTGCCAATCATCGTAGGGGGAACCGGTCTCTATATTCAATCGGTATTGCACGATTTCCGCTTTACTGAAGAAGCATCTGACGAAAATATCCGGAAGAAATATGAAGATTTAGCAAAAGAGATTGGATTAGATGCTCTTCACGCCTTATTAAAAGAAAAAGATCCTCTATCTGCAGCGCAAATTCATCCGAATAATCAAAGAAGAGTCATCAGGGCTTTAGAAATTGCAGAGATTACAGGGAAAGGCAAGTCTGATATTGAGGATGGCAAAGGGGAAATCGCCCTTTATAATTACTTGATGGTCGGATTGACGATGGACAGAGAAAAACTATATGAGCGGATCGATCAGCGGGTCGATTTAATGATGAAAAAGGGCCTATTAAGAGAAGTAGAAGGATTGTACCTTTCTAATTTGAAGGATGTTCAATCGATTAAAGCGATCGGTTATAAAGAAATTTATGATTTTTTGGATGGGAAGGTTTCAAAAGTTGAGGCAGTGGAAAATATAAAGAGGAATTCAAGGAATTATGCAAAACGGCAATTGACTTATTTTAGGAATAAACTCAACGTTCATTGGTTTGACAGTTTAGAAGACCAGGAAAATAATTTGCGAAAAATTTTGAATTTAGTGCAGGAATTTGAGAGAATGAATTAGAATAAGTCTTTATTGCAGTAGACAGAGAAATAGGAGGAATACGTATGAAGCCCATGAATATCCAAGATACTTTTCTCAATCAGCTTCGTAAGAACAATATTTTTGTTACAGTTTTTCTATTAAACGGTTTCCAGTTAAAAGGAGTCATAAAATCTTATGATAATTTTACAGTCTTAATGGAATCCGACGGGAAGCAACAACTGATTTATAAACATGCAATTTCAACTTTTGTCCCGTCAAAAGCTGTCACATTGAATGCTGAAGAGGAAGTTTGAGGATTAGGGAGATGGTCTTACTGGGCCATCTTTTTTTCTTTGTGTCCGATTAGGGTATAATAGGGTGGACATGATAGGAGGGAAACCATTGAAAAATATAACTGCAGAAGATTTGTTACAGAGGATGGATTCTGGGGAACAATTCCATGTCGTCGATGTGCGGGAGAATGACGAAGTCGCCCAAGGAATCATTCCTGGAGCGATCCACATACCACTTGGTGAACTGCAAAATCGGCATTCTGAATTGAATCGTGAAACAAGTTACATAATGGTCTGTCGTTCTGGTGGAAGAAGTGCGATGGCCAGCAACATTTTGGATGATTTAGGTTATGACGTTACTAACATGACGGGCGGAATGTTGGCATGGGAAGGCGAAGTAGAACTCTGATAATAGAATCGATGGAATGTTTGATTTCATCGCTTTTTTGCTGAAAGTTAAGATTGGAGAATAAGCATGAGTTTTAAAACATTAATCGGAGAAGAACTTCTCCAACAAGCAAAGCAAATAGAAGAGAAAATCAAACCATATCACGAACGGTTAGATGAAGTATCTTTTTTGAACCAACAGAAAGTATTGGCTGCTTTCCGCAAGCATCAAGTGAGTGATTATCATTTGATCCCATCTACAGGGTATGGATACGATGATGCCGGAAGGGACACGTTGGAAAAGGTATATGCGGAAGTCTTCGGCGCAGAAGCTGCACTTGTTCGTCCACAAATCATATCCGGGACACATGCCATTACGATTTCTTTGTTCGGTGTACTTAGACCAGGAGATGAGCTTCTCTATATTACTGGTAAGCCTTATGATACACTTCAGTCCATTGTCAGTGGTAATGGAAAGGATACAGGCTCCTTAGAGGATTTTGGAATCGACTATAGTCACATCGATTTATTGGATGATGGCTCAGTTAATGCAGAGGAAGTAAGAAAGGCTATCTCCGAGAAAACTAAAGTCGTTGCAATCCAACGTTCAAAAGGCTATGCACTTAGACCATCCTTTACGATAAGTCAAATAGATGAAATAATTAATCTCATTAGGTCCATTAAAGAAGATGCTATCATCTTTGTAGATAATTGTTATGGAGAGTTTGTTGAGGAGTTAGAGCCTACTGATCTTAATGTGGACTTGATGGCCGGTTCTTTGATCAAGAACCCTGGAGGTGGATTGGCTAAAACAGGTGGTTATATTGCCGGGAAAGCAGAGTTTGTGGAAAAATGCGCATATCGGATGACTTCTCCGGGTATAGGAGCAGAGGCAGGTGCTTCTTTAAATACGTTAATGGATATGTATCAAGGTTTTTTCCTCGCACCACACACCGTTTCTCAAGCTGCAAAAGGTGCAATCTTCACTTCAGCCATCTTAGAAGAGGTGGGAATGTCTACTTCCCCTCATTATACGGAACCGAGGACTGATTTAATTCAATCGGTTACGTTCGAAAAAGCAGAGCAAATGGTTGAATTTTGCCGGACGATACAAACCAATTCCCCTGTAAATGCACACTACGCTCCAGAACCTGCCTATATGCCGGGTTATAAGGACGATGTCATCATGGCGGCAGGAACTTTTGTACAAGGTTCCAGTATTGAGCTAACAGCAGATGGACCAATACGTCCGCCATACACAGCATACATACAAGGCGGCTTAACGTATGAGCATGTAAAAACCGCTATTTTGTCTGCCATCCAGCAATTGCAAAAACGAAAGCTATTATGAAGCGTTTTCACAAAAAAACTACGACAACTCGTAAAAAAGCAATTGCATACGAACAATAGAGCGTCTATTATAAAAAAATGTTAGGTTATTTATTTTAATTGGGAGAGTGAAAAAATGAGTAAGTATTCAAAGGAAGACATCAAAAGACTTGTGAAAGAAGAGGGAGTCAATTTTATTCGCCTACAATTCACAGATATCTTAGGAACGATCAAGAACGTAGAGATACCGGTCAGTCAGCTTGACAAAGCTCTTGATAACAAAATGATGTTTGACGGTTCCTCAATTGAAGGTTTTGTACGTATTGAAGAATCAGATATGTATTTGGTGCCTGATTTGGATACATGGGTAGTATTTCCTTGGATTACAGGAAAGGGGAAAGTTGCCCGTCTCATTTGCGATATCTCCAATCCAGATGGAAATCCATTTGCCGGAGATCCACGTAGTAATTTGAAACGAATTTTAAAAGAAATGGAAGAGTTTGGTTATACTCATTTTAACTTAGGGCCAGAGCCTGAATTCTTTTTGTTTAAGTTGGATGTTGAAGGAGAACCGACTTTGAATTTGAACGACCATGGCGGCTATTTTGACTTGGCGCCTACAGATTTAGGAGAAAACTGCCGTCGCGATATCGTGTTAGAACTTGAAGAGATGGGATTTGAAATTGAAGCTTCCCATCATGAAGTGGCACCAGGACAACACGAAATCGATTTTAAATATGCTGATGCAATAACTGCTTGTGATAATATCCAAACATTTAAGCTGGTAGTTAAAACAATTGCTCGCAAACACGGTTTACATGCAACGTTTATGCCTAAACCTCTCTTTGGGGTAGCGGGTTCAGGAATGCACTGTAACGTTTCTCTTTTCAAAGACAAAGTGAATGCTTTCTTTGATGAAAAAGGTGAATCGCAACTTAGTGAAGATGCCTATCATTTCATTGCAGGAATTTTAAAACATGTAAAAGGTTTCACAGCGATTACAAATCCAACTGTAAACTCTTACAAACGTTTGGTTCCTGGTTATGAAGCACCTTCCTATGTTGCTTGGTCTGGACAGAACCGCAGTCCCCTAATTCGTATACCTTCTTCACGTGGCTTGAGTACTCGAGTAGAAGTTCGTTCAGTCGACCCAGCAGCAAATCCATACTTAGCGATGGCAGTCATATTGAAGGCCGGTTTAGAAGGCATTAAAGAAAAGGCGATGCCACCTGCAGAAGTGAACCAAAATATTTACGAAATGTCCGAAAGAGAATTGAAGCAAAATGGAATTGAGAGCTTACCGGAAAGCTTGAAGGCAGCGGTAGGCGAATTAGCTGAAGACGAAGTGATCCAGGCTGCTTTAGGTAACCATATTTACGAAAACTTTGTTGAAACGAAGCGTATCGAATGGGATCATTTCCGAACAGCAGTTCATCCATGGGAACGTGAGCAATATTTAAAAATGTACTAATAGAGAAAACAGCGTTGGGAATGATTGAACTGAACCCCGAATAGTGGACACTTTAATAAAAGTGACCCTATTCGGGGTTTTTGTCTGTTCAAAACCCCGTTATAATAGTTCAAATAGATGAAAC
>NZ_JBHSEC010000001.1:0-268658 GCF_042651785.1 Chungangia koreensis | reverse complement strand
TCCACGTCACCGTGGACACCCTTGCGTTAAGCTAACTGTTACTTCTGCCTTCACAGTTCGGGACTTGCACCCTATAGACTACGCCCATGCCGGGCGCACATTACAAGAAGCATTCCCTAAATGGGAATGCTTCTTTTTTATCCAAAGAAAATATGGTATAATCAATGTTTGTGGCTGACCTGAAAAGGTATAGCGGGTAGGGAGAGGGACAACTGAATAGTAGGTTATCTACATGAAGAAACAAAAGAAAGGGGACTTTTTCGGTCTTCAGGAACATGGTACATCCTTTCAGCGTGAAGTAATGGCCGGTTTGGTCGGGTTCATTACGATTCTTTACATTATTGCTGTCAATTCGTTCATTTTATCGGAAGCAGGCATTCCTATTGAGGGAGCCATTTTGGCGACCATCCTTACATCCTTCGTCGGATGTCTGATTATGGGATTCTGGGCGAATGCACCGATTTTACTCGTGCCCGGTATGGGAATCAATGCATTATTTACGTACACACTTGTTGAATCGATGGGTTTGACTTGGCAGGAAGCTTTAGGCGTGGTCTTTGTTTCTGGAGTGGTTTTCGTCATTATTGCTTTTACACCATTGACGAAAATCTTGAATGAAGCGATTCCACAACTATTGAAAGAAGCCATTACAGTAGGACTTGGACTTTTCCTCATGCTAATTGGTCTCGAAAAGGGACAACTTGTCATGAGGGGCGAAAGTTCCATTATTGCACTCGGTGACTTTAGCCAGACCGGCGTACTTGTGACGGTTTTGACGTTCCTTGTGGCAATTGTTCTATTTTTACGGAATGTCAAAGGGAACTTCCTATGGACCATTTTGTTCGGCACTGTGCTTTCTGCTATTTTTGGCATACTGCCGGAAACAGGAGAAGCGACTGACTTAAGCAGCTACGGTTCCATATTTGGCGCGATGTCTTTCGATCGATGGATCTCACTGCCATTTTTGGTGGGTGTATTTTCTTTGACGATGGTAATCGTGTTTGAGAATATCGGTACGATCCATAGCCAAGTCCGGATGGCCGAACGCCCGGAAAAATTCAAGCGTGCCTTTCAGGCTAATGGTTTGGCGACCATGTTTTCTGGATTATTCGGTTCCAGTCCAACGGTTGCCACTGTAGAAAGCACCGCTGCCATTGCAGCAGGCGGAAGAACCGGATTGACTGCCATAACAACCGGTGCCTTGTTCCTATCATCGATTTTCTTTATTCCATATATTAAAATAATCCCCGATCAGGCAATTGCACCTATATTGATTATCATCGGCGGAATAATGGTTCAAAACATCCGGAACATGGACTTAAGTGATTTGACGGAGGCTTTTCCTGCCATCATCATTATTGCCATGATTCCATTTACGTACAGTATTGCGGACGGAATTGCACTCGGATTCATCCTCTATCCCCTTTTGAAACTTGCAAAAGGGCGTGCGAAGGAAGTATCCTCACCGCTGTACATCATATCCGGATTATTCTTGATCAATTTCATATTCCATTTTATCCAATGAAAAAGCGCTCCGTTAAAGGGGCGCTTTTCTTATCTCTTTTGCATTATTCATCTTTAAAGGTCAGCTCATAATCTTCGTCTTGTGAAATGCTAACGGTCCATTCATCTTTCTCCGAATTGTAGGTAATGCTCCCGATATTCGGTGCAAAGTTAGATTTCTTTTCAGCCTCTGAAATTGCTTTTAAAGCAATGATAGACTCCGACAAATCCGCACCGTCTGGTTTATAATCCGGAAGTAACTCAACAAAACTTGCCCGTCCCTGGGCAGGCATTGATTCCATTATACCTCCAGCAGCGGCTACAATGACACGCTGCCCTGCTTTCAATTTCTTTTCTGCACCTTTAAATTCAAAGTATGTCCAGTCCGTTAGAAAACGACCATCCCCGACGCTTACTATAATAGATCCTTCTTCAATCGGTTGTGCCGTGTATTCTTCCTCTGGATATTTCACGTCAGGCTCCCCTTCTTTCGGAATCATCCTTCCTTCCTGCGTGAACACTATGTTGTAACCAGCAAATGTCTCCTTCAGCTGCTCCATTTGTTCATTCTCCAAGAAGTTATGGCCGATTTGGATATTGCCAGTTAATGTATCAACCGATGCACTGTACGAGACGGCATCCGGATTGTAGTGATTCACGACGTATTGTTTTAATGCCTTAGCTACCTGATCCGTCAGTGTCCGCTGTTCAGCTTCCGTAAAGTCATTTTTGAAAAAATGAATGTACTTTGCTAAGATTTCTCCTCTATCCACTTTCTTTTGAAGAATATCCACGATTTGATTTAAACGTTCATCAGGCTTTTTTAGTCCGATCCAGAAACCGAGGTTCGACTCATCACCATAAAATAGAATCCCCTCTTCCCTAAATTCTTCTAAACCGTATACTTGATCGATCGCTTGAAGTGCCGCCTCGCCTTCAACTTGCTGGACAGTCAAGAGTTCAAGCAATGATTCTGACGGTTTCCCATGAAGTCCGTCCTTAAATTCCGGTTGCTCCGTAATTTCTTGCTTCACTTGATTCCGCTCTGGCGTTTCTGTAGCCGTCTGCTTCAGTTCTGCTATGATTTCACGTTCAGATTCCTGATCCTGTACTTTTGGAGCTTGTCCTAAAGATACTGGTTGTTTTCCCGAAGTCCCGCATCCAGCTAAGATTAACAATAATGCAACCCCTATAGGTAAGATGTATTTTTTCAAGTTTCTGCCCCCTATCAATGAATTTGACGGACAGACTCCTAATTCGTTACATTTTTTAAAAAAATTTAAAATGGACCACCATTTCGGCGGTCCTTATGTTAGAACTTAAAATTGGAAGATTCATTGATCGTGCTTGATTCATTTTCACCGCGCCAACCGCCTGGTCTTCTTCCTCCATCGTGGACCTTGAAAAGTGCAACTACTTCTTTAATCCGGATAGCGATCTTCACTTTTTCCCCATTCATATGGGTACGCAGGCCAAGTACATCGTTACCGACAAATTTTAATTTCCCGATATAAGGGCCAACTGTTGTCACAACTTGCACTTCTTCTCCTACCAGTTTATGTGCAAATTGGGCAAAATCCGATTTACTCATGTTTTCATCCCTCCCTAATCTTTAGTTAATGCAAAAAAATCAGAAAGGATTGGACTTTTTTTATATAAAATTTCCGGATTCGCCCACACTATATAAAAGGAGTTGAGAACATATGGCACGAAGCAACAGGATTTTAATCCCCGAAGCACGCGAAGGACTTGACCAATTGAAAACGCGCGTAATGAAAGAGCAAGGTTATATGGCAAACGATCCAGATACCATCAAATATGAGGTGGCCGAAGAAAACGGGATTCCGTTAACAGAAGGATATAACGGCAAACTCACTGCTGAACAGGCAGGAAAAATCGGAGGGCCGATCGGCGGCAACATGGTAAAGGAAATGATTCGTATGGCACAGCAACAAATGGCAAACAAACAATAGACAAATTGGGCCGCTCCTTTTAGGGAACGGCCCAATCTTTTTTAGAATGAAATAACAATGCCGCCTTTGCCGGCATATGTACCAATCGTGGAACCCATGAAATTCACGATGATCGCCTTTGGATTAAAATGTTCTATCAGTTGTTGCTTAAGTGATTCTACATCTTCTAAATTGGAGCCGGTATGGCTGATTCCGAAAATGGTATCGGAGAAGTCTTCTCTTCTCTCCCGGATCATTTCTATTGCCCGGCGATGGAACTTTTTCTTCCCTCTTACCTTTTCCGCCATTTCCACTTTCCCATCGATTGCCTCAAGAATCACCTTGATATCAAGGAACCGTGCAAGCGTTCCCTGAAATTTGCTTAACCGTCCGCCTTTTACTACGTTTTCAATCGTTTCAAGCAAGACGACAATTTTCATGTTTTCACGGAAAGTTGCAAGGCTACTTGTTATTTCATCGACGCTATTCCCTTCGGCCGCCATTTCAGCTGCCTTCAATACCTGCATACCTTGAGCCAACGTACCGCCAAGCGTATCAAATACCGTCACTTTTTCTTTTACCAAATCCTGAGCCAAAACAGCGGATTGATACGTTCCACTTAAATTGGATGAAAGCGTTAGGCAAAGTACCTCTTCGTCCGGCCCGGCCTTTGAAAATGCCTCTTTAAACACACCGGGAGTTGGTTGAGACGTTTTTGGCAATTCAGCAGAAGTCGCCATTTTCTTATAAAACTCTTCCGGTGATAGATCCACACCCTCTGCATACTCCTTACCATCAATGGTGACTGTTAAGGGAACAACTGTAATATCATATTTTTCAATCATTTCTTTTGGTAAATCCGCGGCACTGTCCGTAACAATTTTAATCATTGCAGTTACTCCTTCACTAAACACTAATCAATTATTCTATTTTCCACGATTCGCTTCTGAATAAACATTCTTTAACTATAACAGGTATCTGTTTTTTTAGCGAAAATATATGATAGCTTATTCACTAACAAATATATTTAACTTCAACGATTTGCAAAACCCCTCAAACCCCGGGTAAATCGTTTCATGTGTGATATTCATTTGCCTTAGTTTGTGCCAATATTCCAGGACATCCCGCTTCTTAAAAATGTACTTGAACGCCACGTATGTACCGCCTATTTTCCCATCTTCAATTCTATATACAGAAAGAATTTCATCAATCGTCTTATTGATCACGCTTGGTACGATGAAAAGGCCTTGCTGCTTCCGAATCCGTTCGTTTTTCTGCGTCGGATCGAATCTGAACAGGAAACGCTCATCTTTAATCTCTTCATCGAAAATATGATTCTTTAGCTCTCTATAAACATCAGCACCGTAATGTTCCTCGTTTAACCGCTCCAGTTCTTTAATATTCAATGCAAAAATGGCGAAGTCATCGTCTGCTCCATCGACTGCAAAGAAAGTCGCTATATAAGGTGAGTACGTCCAATCCAACAATCTTGTGGGTGTACCATAGTGCTGCATAATGGACAGAATTTCGGTACGATACCGAACCCACTCTTTCCGATTATCGGTTGTCGGCTCCTTCAACTGAAAAGGAGAGTAAAGATGGGAACTGCTTAAATATTCATCGATCATATTCTTTTCAATTACAACGCATGCGTCATTATCGAATCCTTGATGGAAATTATTGATTTCCCTGTTCAAAGAAGATTGGAGATTCCAAACTGTATCGCACTGTCCCCGGTAAATCCAGTTATTCAATTGCATTTGAGAGATGAGCTCGTTGAATTCATTCCAACTTTTAATGTGTATGTTCTTCCACATCTGAATCCCTCCGCAATTCTTTGTTTATCGTACTCTTTCCTCATTTTTGCCAATCCATACGCCTTAAAAATAGATCGGATTTGAATAGTTTCTTGATTGAATTTATAAAAAGGAGAATCCTGAAATTGGAGCATGGTCTGTTTAGAAATTACTATGCTATATATTCACCGTCGACTGCCCTGACTGCTTCACTTAACGGTTATAGATCGTCATTAGAGTCTTTGTTGCTCGTTTTGGGTACAATTCAAATAACGACAAAATATATAGGTGATTACTTTGCATTCCAATACAAAACCAAACCGATTAATTCATGAAAAGTCCCCTTATTTACTTCAACACGCCTATAACCCGGTGGACTGGTACCCATGGGGCGAGGAAGCGTTCGAAAAGGCAAAAGCTGAAAATAAACCTATATTCGTCAGCATAGGGTATAGCACTTGTCACTGGTGTCATGTGATGGAGCGGGAATCGTTCGAAGACGAGGAAGTGGCAAAATTCCTTAACGACCATTTCGTGTCGATTAAGGTTGACCGGGAGGAGCGGCCAGATATCGACTCCATTTATATGGACGTGTGCATTAAACAAAATGGAGAAGGTGGTTGGCCTCTTAACGGATTCCTAATGCCAGATCAAACACCGTTTTATATGGGCACGTATTTCCCGAAAGAAAGCAAATATGGACGTCCTGGAATGATGGATATACTGCCTCAGCTTCATGATCTTTACGTAAACAATCCTGAAAAGATCAAAGACGCCGGTGAACGGATGAAATACGCCATTCAGCCAAAGAGGAACCGAACTGAGGAAGAAGTTCCTGCACACTATACCCAATTTTCATTTACTTACTTGAGCCAAACATTCGATCCGCATTACGGCGGATTCGCGACCTCACCAAAATTCCCTACACCCGGGCAGTTGTTGTTCCTTCTACGATACTATCAGTGGAAGAAAGAAGACAAGGCGCTTGAGATGGTCGAAAAGACGCTGAATTCAATGGCGGACGGTGGAATTTATGACCACATCGGATACGGTTTCGCCCGATACTCAACGGACGAAATTTGGTTAGTCCCTCATTTCGAGAAGATGCTGTATGATAATGCTTTACTCATGATGGCTTATACGGAAGCTTATCAAGTAACGAAAAACGAACGTTATAAAGAGATTGTGTTCCAAACGGCCGAATTCATCTCTCGTGAGATGACGAGTCCGGAAGGCGGGTTTTATTCCGCAATTGATGCGGATAGTGAAGGAGCGGAAGGAACCTATTATCTTTGGACAGAAGATGAGGTGTATGAACTTTTAGGTGAGGATGATGCGGATATTTTCACGGAAGTTTACGACATCTCTCAAAGGGGCAATTTCGAAGGCAAAAATATACCGAACTTGGTCGAAACCGATTTAGGTGAGATGGCGGAAGAATTTAATCTCCCGATAGAAGAGTTAAAACAAAGGTTGGAAAAGAGCCGGATCAAGTTATTAGAGGCACGAGCCAAGCGGACGTATCCCCATTTGGATGATAAAATCCTCACCTCCTGGAACGGATTATGTATCGCCGCTTTAGCGAAAGCAGGTGCCGTATTTGCAGAACCTTCCTTTACGCAAATGGCGGAACGAGCAGAGACGTTCATTCGTGAAGAGTTATGGAAAGAGGATTTCTTACTCGCTCGCTACCGTGAAGGAGAGGCCAAGTATAAAGCCTATTTAGATGATTACGCGTTCCTGCTTTGGGGCTATTTGGAATTGCACCAATCAACTGGATCTATCGGCTACTTGCGTCAGGCACAAACATTGTCAAACATCCTCCATCAACGATTTGAGGATAAGGATATCGGTGGATTTTATTTTACAGATGAGGACGCTGAGAAATTACTGATCCGTGAGAAAACAGTACTGGACGGGGCACTCCCTTCCGGAAATGGGATAGCCGCCCTTCAATTATGGCGCTTATCGAAACTGACCGGTGATTCTGAGCTGATGAAAAAAGTGGAGAAAATGATTGATGCTTTCTCAGAGGAAGCGGCCGTGTATACAAGCGGTGTCCTTTCATTGCTCAGCGCAAGAATTGCCTTTGAAGTAGGCGGGAAGGAAATTGTCATCAGTGGAAATTCTTCCGAAGAACAACAAGAAGTATTGAAGCGACTCCAATCCGAATTCCATCCATATGATGTTTGGATCGTTACTACGAATGAGTCGGAACCTGCAGCACTAATAGAGGGGAAAGTGGTGAACGACCGTCCGCTTGCCGTATTCATCTGCGAGAATTCAGTCTGTCACACGCCGGTTCATAACAAAAACGAGGTATTTGAACAGTTATAAATGAAATAAGACAGAATCCGGAAAGATAACGGATTCTGTCTTTATATTTTCATATCATTTTTTAATCTTATCCTCATAAAACACATTGAAGTCCGGGTCGATTGTTCCGATATTCAAGTGTCTTGCCTTATAATCACGAAGTAACTCAAAGAACTTCTTGCTTAATACCATAATGACGACGAGGTTAATAAACGTTGGAATAGCCGTCGTAATATCCGCGAAATACCAGACAGCTTTCCCTGGAAGATTGTAGTAAACAGCATATACGACCATCAATAATCCCGGTACTGGATAGAGCCATTTATAGAAGGCAATCGTCTTGTTTTTCATTTTCACTTTCTTATCACCACCGAATAGATGGCGCAAAATGATTTCGTAATATGTGTACCACCCGGTCGTAGTCGTCAAGCCGAATATGAAAATGAAAATGGCGATGATATACCTGCCAATTTCTCCAATTCCGATTTCAAATGCGGATAACGTCAATGCCGCTCCATCCAATCCGGATGACCAAGCACCCGTAATGATAATGATGAAAGCGGTCATCGAACAAATAATAATCGTATCGACGAACACTTCAACTGCTCCCCACATCCCTTGCTTAATCGGATGATTTGTTTTTGCTGTGGAATGGATCATCGGGGAAGTACCCCAACCGGCTTCATTGCTATATACTGCTCTGGCAACACCCATCCGGATCACCTGAGCGATCACTGCACCCGTAAATCCTCCTACAGCAGCCATTCCAGAAAATGCACTGTCAAAAATTAGGGCAAAGACGGGACCGATTTGATCTAAATTCTTGAAGATAATGAACAAGGATGCCAGCACATAGAAGATGCTCATGAATGGAACCAGCTTTGCTGCAATTTCACCAACCCGTTTGATTCCCCCATAGATGATCAGATAAATAAGGGTTACGTAAATAAGTGAAGAAGGAATCATGCCAATATTAAATGTCGAGCTGACAGCTTCTGAAACCGTATAATTTTGAAGAGTAATGAAAAACGTTGTGAAAATACCGAACCCGAAGAGAATGGCAGGGATTTTCCAGAACTTGAACTTCTTTTCCTCACCTAAACCCTTTTCCATATAATAAGTAGGTCCGCCATATGGATTTCCTTTTTCATCTGAACTGCGGTAATGAACTGCCAATGACACTTCAACTGTCTTCGTCATCATACCTAAAAGTGCTGTAATCCACATCCAAAAGACTGCTCCCGGTCCCCCTACTGCGATCGCTGTAGCAACTCCGCCAATATTCCCGACCCCAACACTACCACCGATGGCAGTGGTGACTGCTTGGAAAGGAGTCAATACCCCTTTCTCGTGATCGGTCTTGTCCTTTTTGGAAAAAAGTTTACCGAACGTCGCCTTGAAAATATGGGGAAAATACCCGATTTGAAAGAACTTGCTGCCAACAGTAAAGTACAAACCAACAAACAATACAGTAAAAATCAGCGGCAATCCCCATAACCACCCGACAATTGATTCTAATATCTTATCCATTACATTCTCCCCTCCAACTGTCTGAATCTTTAGTCTACTCTATGAGTAAAAACGCGATTTGATACATGACTTTGGGGTGTAAATTAAAAATAGAGGACAATCGTGAAACGGAAGGATATTACTATACCGCAACATTTTTCAGAGGGAATGCCTGATGAACAAACGATGTGTGGGATTTTGAACTATCTTATTAATAATGCTGAATTTTGGTAGATAATGTGCAGACCTTATTCTTGTGCAATTGATACGAATCAAGTATTAGGCTGTAAGAGTAGAGTTACTTGAGAGAATACAGTTTTTCATTCCTGTATTAAAGAAAATGGCATTACGTGAAAAGTTACAATAACGTAAAAACAGAATCAGTTTTGGGCTGATTCTGTTTATTACTGGTAATTATGCAGTTTCTATCGGAATCATAATTGTGAAAGCAGGAGTTGTTGAAAATGGATCCTGGGCCATCGGGTATTTTTCAAAATGGGTCAATCCCGATTGACTTGCCTCCATCCCTTGCTCACGAATCCAAATATAAATCTGATTGTATGATTCCACTACACTTTCGCCTTTACGGTGATCGGTTTGTGCATATCGGTTTGCTGGAACCGATATGGAGACCATTCCTTCCGGTACCGAATCTGCATTTGACACTTCGACAGCCGCGTAATGAGTAAATCCTTCAGAATTTTCACTGGCATGATAAGAAAGCCCAAGTAATGTCTCGGGATTTACTTTTCCGCTGATTTCTTCCAACCGGTTTTTAAGCTCCGCCTGGATTCTCCGGATCCCTCCATCAGCCGCTTCAGCAAATGTGCCCTCCCATTTGAATCCAATTGCTAAAAACTCTTCCTTGCTAACTATTTCAAACTCCTTCTTTTGTTCAACTGACATCTGTTTTCCTCCTCTATTTGGACAAAACTGAATTTACAATATGTCTTGGTGAATTTTCGAAAAATGATAATAGATGCATCGCATGTCGTTTCGGGAACATCTTTTTATGGATTTCCCGCGGAGTCAGTCCCAACCCTTCAAGATATTGAACTTCGGAAATCACGTTCTCCAAGTATTCGAGTTTCTTTTGGATTGCCTGTCTTCCCTTTGGCAATACACCTGCATGCGAGCAAATATACGTATCAAAATCGTAGCAGAGGATTTTACGCAATGACTCTGCCATGACCGGAAACGATTCGAAAGCAAATGCACTTTTCGGCTTAGGGTGTACATACAAATCTCCGCCAATCATCCATCCTTTCTCCTGATTAAACAAGGCGATATGATCATCAGCATGACCAGGTGTATGGATGACCTTCCACGTATAGTTCAATGATTCATGCGTGTCTCCAATCGGGATGGGACTGAACGGAGGCCGCTCACCCCAAAACACCCTCCTGTATAAAGGGAGCTTCATCTCCTCAATACAATGGCTCACTCCCGCTTCATGAATATAAAGAGGAATCCTCACCTTATTTTGAGCCCAGGCGGCCATACCTGTATGGTCTTCATGATGATGTGTCAGAACGACTTGTTCCGGACTCCATTGACTGAATAACTGAATCATTTCATCTTTCTTCTTGAAAGGGCCAGTATCAATCATCATCCCATCGATGAGATAAACAGATACTGTCATGGAATGCCTCCCCCACCGATTGATAATTTCTGCTTGTTTCAAATCTTCAAACGTAGTAAATTTCATTTCAGCTTTTGCTCCTCATTATGTAAACGACTAAGATGTTAGGTTCAATTAAAGGACATCTTCTATTTGAATAGTACAAAAATAGTAAACAGTAAAACAAGATAAGATTTTGTCGCACATGAAAAAGGGATCATGAACTCGTCAACTTTTTCTTTAATTCTTCGAAATGGCGGGCAGTTTCAGTTAGTAAAGAGAAACGTTGTTGGGAAATCTCTTCTATTAGCCGATTGAATTCATGCGTAGCCAATTCAACTTCTGACTCCGAGAGCAAGTTTTCGCTCTTGGCTATCATAAACTCATCCACGTCCAACTCAATTAATTGACCATCGGGTAAGACAACTATATCCAAAATCAGATCATCGAGCCATGGTCCTTTATCCGGATTATAGCCAACTCTCAGACATATATCGATATACCACTGTATAATATGTCCTTCCGAATCCAACATCGTTGTAACTGAATAATGTCCTTTTTCAGGGAAGTACTGCATCCAATAATAACCGTCATCTACAATGCACAGTGAAGTGTTTCCATATGTAACATGCAACGGTTCAGTTACTTTTAACATCTGCAATAGTGTTAAATGCCCCTTAAACGACTTTTCCTCTACGAATGATTCAATATACCTTCTTTCCAGAATCCTTTTCCAGTCAGACCTACTCCCATACTTCATAGTCACCATACGCTTTGTCCTCCGCTATTCTTTTCAGTTGCCATGCCCGTTGGGTTAAAAAACGATGCATGTATCTTCTCAAAAATAACCAGTCTGCAAGCATACCAAAGAAACCGAACGGAGCCTTATATTCAAATCTGTCGATCATGACCGTTCCTTCATCCTTTGATGAAAATTGATGAAGATGCGTAAAAGATTGAAAAGCTCCTTTTACCTGTATATCGGTAAAATCAAACGGCCGATTCATCTCCGTTACTTTTGCAGTCAATTTTTGCTTTATTCCAAAATGAACAGCCTGCCATGTAACAGTATCCCCGGGCTCCAGTAAACCATTTATAACTCCACCAACAGCATGTTCCTTTGTCTTGAATGTAGTTTTTGTGTGAATATCAACATTCCTTGCCAAGTCAAAACAAAGCGAAATTGGTGCTCGGATGTACGTTTCAATACTGATTACAGGCATAAAATCACTTCCCCTTAAATCTATTCGCCTCTTAACCGGTAAATCCTTTCTTAAACGTCACAAAATGATGAACAAAGCTTTTTCCAATAACAAAACATCCTACCTAATGGAATTCAGGCAGGATGTAAAAACGTTCGTTATTTGTACTTCAATGGTTTAAGCACTCTTCACATTCTTCAAAACATTATAGACGAAGACCAGTACACTTAAGACTACAATCGTGGCGCCAATTGAGATCGCCGGTGTGAAAGCTGCGGACCCTGTCAACAATAGGGCAGCCAAACCAAGCATCATAATTGGTAGTCCGATGTTCGCACCCCAAAAATGGAACTTGGCAAGCTTGTTGTTTACTGCTGCCGGATATAAATGATAAATGATTCCTGCAAGTGCCATAGAGGCCCATCCGAGTAAATTGATATGGACGTGAACACCAGTCAACACGTAATTATGTGCCATTGACATATACATTCCCAACAATACACCAATCGCAAAATATACAGCCGAAATCCGAATAAATCGAGCTGCCATTACCTTTTCCCCTCCCTTCCAATAGTTGTTTGTTCCTATTGATAATGTATTTATGTAAGCAGCCGAGTATGCTGTGCCAAAATAAAAAAAGAGAGGGAATAACCCTCTCTCTTCTTACTATTGCATATTATTCGGCATTTGAGCTTGACCTTGCCCCATTTGGCCTTGCACTGGGGCAAACGCATTCAAAAGTTGCTGCATATCCTGTTGGGCTAATTGTGGTACTTGATAGTACTTATGCTTGTTCATGTAAATTGATATTTCATACGCCATCTCGATACAGTTCGGAACTGAATCGGCTAAAACACGGCGAACGACAGGATTAGTCGCTTCAAGCGCAGCCATCGTCTTACCCGATGCGTTCATCTTATGGGATGAAAGAAGGAAACCTGCAATGATTTCATCTGAGATTTCAGAGGCATTCTGGATCGGTTTTTTTGGCTGAGTTGCCTGCATCCCGTAAATGAAATCATTTCCTGTAGTCATCTTATAACTTTGTGTCGGATGGGATGGGTCCTGACCTGTCTTAAAACACTCCACCGTAATATTGTATTCGTCAGCGAAGAAACGATATTGACGATCTAAAATATCACGAAGTTCCGGATCTTTTACATGTGAACGGAAAAGTGTCATCTGATTCATCGTTCCGATTGCACCAGATAACACCTCATGTACGTCAAATAATTCATGTCCACCGTGATTCATTTGCTGGCTAACGGTTCCCGTATGCATATTCTGATGCGTTTGCTGACCAGTTTGACCTGAATAGTTTTGTGTCATATCCTCGCTCCTCCCGAATATTCGATGCTTTGAGCATCGTGTATAGTATGGTTGCAGCGAATGGCGATATGTATGTAAACGCTAAAATTGAAAAAACTAAACATTATTCTCCAAACAAAACTGTTTTTAAAAGAGCAAGACGTTCGCGCGTCTTCAATTTAGTTTCGACCACTTTTGGTGTATTAGCCAAAACCGAGTCAGTTGACTCAAAACCAATTTTTTCTGCGAGTAGCCGAGCTCTCGCCAAGTGATAATCACTCGTGATGATGGTTACGGATTTAACAGATTCAGGCATAAGCTCTTTTGAGTAAAGTAGATTTTCATAGGTTGTAGTAGATTCCTCTTCTAATACTAATCGTTCTTCATTAATTCCTTTTTCAACTAAATACCTTCTCATCGCTTCCGCTTCGGTCATCATTTCATCCGGTCCTTGACCACCCGATAATATTAATTTTACATGTGGATATTTTTCAGCATAGTCGAGAGCTGCATCAATTCGATAATGCAATGATAAAGATGGTACTTCCCCGTTAACCTTTGCCCCTAAAACTATAGCATACTCGTTGGTCCCATCAGCTTCAGGCGTCAATCCCTCTTCCATCCACCTACCGGTTAGGGCCCAAAAGCCAATAGCCGATCCCCCAATCAAAATACATATAGTTGTTATTTTCCACGAAATCGACATTCCTCCACCCCTTTCCTAATAGGACGACCTCTTATTAATTTCGGTTCTTTCTGTTCGATACTTCATGTTATGAAACACCGCCTATGAAAATGGCATAAAAAATACTCCCACATTATAGTGGGAGCGATTCTTCATTGGCACTCCATAGCACCTTGCTTAAGAATTCTTTCGTTCGTTCACTTTTCGGATTGCCGAAAATTTGTTCAGGAGGTCCTTCTTCTACCAACAGTCCTTGGTCCATGAACAAAACACGGTCGCCCATGCCGCGGGCGAATCCCATTTCGTGGGTGACGACAACCATCGTCATCCCTTCAAGGGCCAGCTGCTTCATGACGTCGAGCACTTCCTTCACCATTTCCGGGTCAAGTGCGGAAGTCGGTTCATCAAACAGCATCACTTTCGGCTGCATCGCCAATGCTCTGGCAATCGCTACACGCTGCATTTGCCCACCCGAAAGTTGTTCAGGGTACGCATCCGCTTTGTCACTCAGCCCTACTTTTTCTAATAATTTTCGCGCAAGCCCTTCTGCATCCTTCGGGTTCATCTTCCGAATCTTAATCGGTGCTACCGTAATGTTATCCAACACCCGCATATGCGGGAATAAATTGAACTGCTGGAACACCATGCCCACTTCTTTACGAATTTTATTGATATCCGTATTCGGATCGTTGACCTTCATGCCATCGATGTACACTTCTCCAGACGTAATTTCCTCAAGAAGATTTATACAACGAAGGAAAGTACTCTTCCCAGAGCCACTTGGTCCGATGACACAAATTACTTCCTTTTCCTTAATTTCATAATCTATTCCCTTCAGAACACTTAAATCGCCAAAAGACTTATGCAAATCTCTAATCGATATCAATTTGAACCGCCTCCTAATGCTTGACCTCCGGAAGCGAACAGAGCCTTTCGTTTTTTAGGTACGTAACTATTACTGAAACGTTTCTCCACATAAGTAATCAATTTCCCGAAAATGAATGTCAGGAACAGATAGATGATGGCAATGGTGATATAAGGCTCCCAAAAACGTAAATAGGCACCTGCTACGATTTTTGCGGCGTACAAAAGGTCTGTCGCTGCAAGTACACTCACCAAAGATGTATCTTTCAGCAGTGCGATTAATTCGTTGCCTAACGGCGGAATCATTCTTCTCATCGCTTGTGGTAGAATTACAATTTTCATTGCAGTGTTTGGCGGCATCCCGAGGGATCTTGCTGCCTCCATCTGTCCCTTTTCAATCGATTCGATTCCTGCTCGGATGATTTCGGCATTATAGGCTGCACTATTTAAGATCAATGCAATCGATCCGGTTACGAAGAAACCTAAAGAGTGCCCGAAAATAGTAGGAATCACAGCATAATGAATTAATAAAATTTGTACGAGTAAAGGAGTTCCTCTGAAAAAATCCACATAGAATTTAGTCGGGTAAAAAATCCACTTTTTCTTGGATATCTTCCCGATTCCTACTAGTAGGCCTAAAACGATTCCCCCGATATATCCGACAAATGTTAACGCCAATGTAACAAAGATTCCTCGGATAAACATCTCGCGGTAGTTCCATATCATATCCCATCGGATATCCGGCAGAAAGTCCATTCATACACCCCCTGAAGCTATTCCACTTTAAAACCAGCTAGTTCTTCAAGCTTTCCGCTCTCTTTAATTTTCTTGATTCCTTCATTCAGAATTTCCACGAGTTCTTCGTTCCCTTTTTTCACCATGAGCCCGTAATACTCTTTTTCAAAAGAATCATCATTAATCGTTTTCAGTTTAACGTTCGGGTTATTTTTTTGATAATCGAGAAGAACAAAGTTGTCGCCTACTGCAGCGTCCGCGTTACCAATAATCATTTCTTGTATGGCCAACGGCATGGATTCAGGAGCTAAAATGTTAGCACTCGTCTTCCCTAACAATTTTTCTACAACTTTATGGCCTGTCGTACTAATTTGTACAGCCACTTTTTTGTCTTTCAAATCCTTGAATGATTCAACTGGAGAATCTTCAGGAACCAAAATCAATTGATTCGCAATGAAATATGGATCTGTGAAATCATACTCTTTCTTCCGATCATCAGTAATCGTGATAGAAGAAACAGCGAAGTCCACTTCCTCATTCTTTACAGCTGAAAATAGCGGCTCCCAACCGTAGTTTTTATATTCGACTTTAATACCGGCTGCTTCCGCTATGGCATTAACGATTTCAATATCAATCCCCACGATATTCCCCTTGTCATCCATATACTCCATCGGTGCATATGTTGCATCGGTTCCGACAACATATACTTTTTCCCCTGCGTCTGCGGAACCTCCCCCACTTGTTCCGCATGCAGTTAAGAACATACTGAATGCCAAAAGCATTCCTAATGCGATATAACGTACTCCCCTTTTCAATGGAAAACCCCCTTAATTGTTTATTCTCCCATTATATTATCCCGATATAATGAATATTCAAAATATTAAGGATAATTACTACCATCATATAATAAGAGGTTGATAGTTTCAATATAAGACTGTATTTGTCCATGCAAAAATACCCATTGCCATCAGGCAACAGGTAAGGAAATACGGAATAAACGATTCCAATAAATAACCACCGTACATAATAGAATTACTAAATAAATATAAATCCCCAAAGTGAATGATTGGAAAATCAAATGGACAACAAAGAATAATCCTGGAGTTAGTGTTAGGAAAAACATTTTAAACGAGTTACCTTCCTGCACCGTGTTAAATGGCACAGTAAACGGATACTTTGTATCATGGATAGCTTTGAAAATAATCAGTGCTGAAATGATATGCCCTAAGAATACGGCCATTAAATCAGGAAGTATTTCAATTGAGAAGATCCATATATACGCAAAAGATACCAATAAGAAAACTGGTAGATAGAGTTTCAATAAGACCGTCTTGATGGCTGCACTAAATAATCTCTTTTCAGCGTGAGGGGACATGGTGAAGATCCATGCTCCTTTATAATTGTTAGAGTACTTTAGCATTTGTATAGAAGTTACTAACACCAAGCCACAAAGGTAAATCGACATGAAATAGTTACTATTTCTCAATTCTTCAAAAGAGCTGGCACGATATTCATTGAATAGAATGAGGAACGGCAGAAACATTGCAATTCCCAAACCCGGGTACACTTTCAGCCTGAAGTCCCGTTCACGCGAAATCATAATAGAGGAAAATCTAAAAAAGGTCCTCTCTTTTTTTGTTCTACACAATAATTTCGAGCAAAAATCATCCCAAATGACCCGCTTCTTTTTGTCAGTTGAAACTTCCCTCATTTTTTCTAAATACCGTTCAAAAGCTGGCATCATTTTAATGTAAATCACCAAAGCAATCACTGGAATACCAATAGAAAGCAAAGAAAGCAGGTTAATTGACCATGATGTGTTACCTGATAGAACCAGTTCAAAAGGCGCCGCAAACCATAGAGGCGGAATGAGCAGATGCCACCAACTATACTCATATATAAATTCAAACGAACTAAAGTCGAATAGTCTAACTAATACTTGAAAGCCGACAAAGATTGCAACAGAAAGTATGATCTGGACATAGTTGATAACATCTTTTAGCCGTTCTCCATCTAAAAATCGTAAAATCAAAAAATAGATGAGGGCCGTAAAAACAATTAAAAAGACACTCAGTGCAATCATTTCTACTATAAACAACATGACAAAAAGGATGCCTCGATTAATCAACATGAAAACAATTGGTATAGTAGTCAGTGCAACGATAATCATCAATAGGTAAATGACCATATGAATCGTTTTTGCTGCGGTAATTGTCCGGTTACTTACCGGTTTAGTGTGTAAAATATGGCGGTCATTTATATCTAACATTGTCGATGAAAAGTCAGCAATCATGGTCGTAATCAAAATAAAAAAGAGCACCCCAAAAATCAAACTCATTTGGATAAAAGCATGATCTCCAAAAAGCAAAAACGGAATGAGGATTAATCCATAAAGGGCATAGATTCCTAACGAACGAAGAAAATAATTTTTTTCTTCATCTATTTTTGATTCATTTAATATCGATGGAATCCTCCGACGGTCCATCATCAGCTTTACCTTCAGAATGGATCTCATGACGTTGTAATCAATGCCCATTTTGAAAAAGAGCCCTTTAAAAATATCCAAAAATCGGAGGGAATTAAACTGACTCATATTCTTTTCCCTCACTTATAATAGAGACTACATCTTGGGCAATCGATTTATGTTGATGGAATCCAGTCAGTTGATTAAAAATTTCTTCAAGTGTGCCTTCTTCACTTTTCTCCTTCAGCTCCTCAAAGCTCCCATCTGCCATAATTGTTCCATTAACCAAGAGAATAATTCGGTTACTGATTTTTTCAACAACATCCATAATATGTGATGAATAAAAGATGGTCTTTCCCCTTTCAGCGAGCTGAGTCATCAATTCTTTTATAATGACAACACTATTGGCATCTAATCCACTTAATGGCTCATCAAAAAATAATAGATCCGGATCGTGGAGTAAGCTCGAAATGATCAGTACCTTCTGTTTCATTCCTTTTGAAAAAGATGAAATCCGGGAATGAAATACTTCCTCTATTCCAAACTCCTTCATCAGCTTCCTTGCCTTTTCTTCTGCAATCGAACTATCCATCCCATATAGTTCGCCAACGAAGACCAAATATTCTGCAGCCGTTAGATTCTCGTACAATTCTGCCGTCTCCGGCACGTAGCCAATTTTTCGTTTATATGTATAATTGTCAGAAGAAATATCTTTACCAAATAGTTCAACAGAACCACTATAACCATCCAATAGGCCAAGCATAATTTTTACAGTTGTGCTCTTCCCTGCACCATTTGGTCCGATGTATCCAATGATCTGCCCCTTATAGACTTCCAAGTCAATTCCATTCAGAACTGTTTTGTTCCCGAATTTCTTTGAAAGACTTTTAATGCACAGTACCACTTCCCCAGTGTTTTTCATAAGTACCCCCTTGTCTCTTAATCTTACTAATTTTAGCACAGAATATTACAATAATCGCAAGCGTTTCCAAACCACTTGTTTTTTAACAACAGGACCGGGAAATTTTTAAAAAATAAGGCAAAATATTTGAGGTTTTAGAAGAAAATTTCCCAAGTGTCATTTGTCCTATTTTCCGTGTCGAATTATGTGAAATGTTGTAGACTTAGTAACATAAGAGGAAGACAGGTGAAACAGTATGAGCAGGATCGGACATCTGATCCGTCAGGAACGAATAAAACAAAACATGAAACAGTCAACATTGGCGGCAGGTATTTGCTCCGCCTCTCATTTAAGCAAGATTGAAAATAATTCAGCCATTCCAAGTGAAGAAATTGCAAATCTACTACTGGAGAAATTAAATGTCCAGATGAGCGAATACTCAGTGGAAGAAGAGGAGCAAATTATAGATCGGCTTGAAACTATGTATAAGGACGCCGTATTAAATCGGGACCACGAACAAATAAGAGATTTCCTTCTCCAGTTCGCGGGACAAAAAATTCAATTTAAGTCCATGGATAACTTTTATACCTATAATCTCCTCATGTGCAGATTATTCCTTGTTTTACGAGAACAGGATGTTTCCCCATTCATAGAAACTTTAGAGTTGGTGGCTAGTCAGTTTAATGAACGACAAAAATTCATCTTCCATCTAAATATGGGAATCTACTATTACTCCCAGTTTGAATTCCAAAAAAGTATTGAAATTTTGGAGCGCTCTTTCGAGTTAATAAAAATGGTGCAAATTGAAGCTTGGGAGCTTGCAGACTTCTACAATTTTATAGGGACTACCTATATGAAAATAGATGAATATTTCAGGGCGATTCAATATATATCTAAAGCGATGCGCTTCTTTAGAGACAACTTATATTTAATACGAGCTATTGATTGCTATATTATTTTAGGTATTTCCTTCAAAAATACAAATCAGCTTGAAAAAGCGAAGGAAAGTTATTTGTTGGGTCAAAAGTTAGCAAACGAGCTTGGTTTGAATAGTTACCAGTCCATGTTTCACCATAACTTAGGCAGACTCCACGCAATGGCAGGAAACCCAGAAAAGTCAATTGAGTATTATCACCTTAGCCTTGAATCTAAATACCATATGAAGATAAAAGAAGGACGAATAGCCACCATTTTGGCTCTCATTAATGAATATTCAAAACTAAACAATTCCATCCAAGTGATTCGTTGGTGCAAAAAAGGACTCAACATATTGGACAAGGAATATGATGATAATCACAGTGCACTTGCTGAATCTTATCGATATCATTATTTAATATACGGGGCGCTGCACAGTAATGCTTTAGATAAAGAAGAGATTTTAAAAGAAGCCATTGCTCATTTCGAAAAAATTGACGACTACCGATACATCCACAAGTATTCGGTATTGTTAATCGATCATTACGCACAAAACGAAGATTATAAAAAAGCAATGGATTACTTCCAAAAAGCGGAGAGAGCAATCTTTAAGCAAAAGAGAGTAAGGTTTTGGGAAGATCTATAGTGATCAAAAAACCGGAAGAGCTGTCTTCCGGTTTTTAAACTGATTAACATATATGAGCGAGACGAGGCAGGTGAGAAGTATGAGCAGCATTGGTCAAATGATTCGCCAGGAACGGTTTAAACAAAAGATGAAGCAATCCACATTGGCAGAGGGCATATGTTCTGCTTCTCATTTGAGTAAAATCGAAAATGGAACCGCCATTCCGAGTGAGGAAGTTCTTCAACTTTTACTAAATAAGCTGGGAATTGAGATTAAAGAGCTATCACATCAAGATGAAAGTCGAATCATCTCATCGTTGCAAGCTGTTTACAAAGAAGGGATTTTAAAGAGAAATAAAGAAGAAATACGTGAATATTTACAGCAATTTGCCGAACATAAAATACACTTTCAAAACTTACATAACTTTTACACATACAATCTACTCATGTTCCGCCTATTCCTCATTTTGCAGGATCAAGATCAAGACCTATCTCCATTTATAGAGGCACTGCGGTCAGTCGAGGATCAGTTCGATCACCATCAGAAATTCATCTTCAATATTAATGTTGGACTATTTGAGTTTTTTGAGTACAAGTTTCACAGCAGTCTCCTGTCATTGGAAAAGAATTTGGAACTGACTAAAAAGGCATTGCTGGAAGACTGGGAACTTGCAGACTTCCATAGCATATTGGGTAATATCTATCACAAAAACGGTGAAAACTTCAGCTCCGTGAATTTTACGACAACCGCATTAGAGTATTATAAAAATCATTTATACTTTGAACGGGCAATGGATTGTTACATACTATTAGGCATCTCCTATAGAAATCTGAACCATTTCAAAAAGGCAAGAGAAAACTATTCACTTGCATTGAAACTTGCAGAAGATTTCAATCTGCCTTATTACAAAGGAATGTGTTATCACAACTTAGGAACCCTTTATTCCCTTGAAGGTAATTCTGAGAAAGCTTTAGAATATTTTCATATAAGCTTAGACTTGAAGAAAACAGAGCAACATCATGGAAAGGTTTTAGTGACAATTCATGCACTTATCGTGGAATATTCTAAGTTAGGTAATTCTATGTTAGTTTTGCGCTGGTGCCAAAAAGGCATCGATTATTTAAAGAATGAATTAACCCAAGACCGTTCAGCTTTACCGATTACGTATCACTACCATTTTTCTATTTACAAGGCGCTCCATACAAATAGACAGAACTTAGATCATTTGCTTAAAGAAGCAGTCAAACATTTTGAAAAAACTTTCGATCTGAGACACATTCAAAAATACTCAATACTACTTGGAGACCACTTATTCCATCAAAACAAATTCAAGTTAGCAGGAGAATTTTATCAAAAAGCGAATAATGTCATCTACAAACAAAGAAATGTGGAGAAATGGGAGGATTTGTAGATGAAAAGCTTTTTGTGTTTCCTTTTGTTAGTCACAATTATAGGTTCGAACGAAAATGAACTATTCACCTTTGGCGAGGACGATCCACCTGTTCCAACTGAAAATAAATCTGTAATATGAAGACTTAACCCGGAAATGGTTGCATTTCCGGGTTTTTGTTCCTGCATGTTTTTTCAATTCCAACTCATATTAAAAAGGAATACATGCAAAGGAGCGTAATTATGGGAAGAGATGATAGTAAAAGCAAGGGAACAAATAAGCAGTCATTGCCACAGACACCAAAAAATCAAAAAATCCCTCCCCAGGATATTGCTGCGGAGTTCTCAAAAGAATTAGCAGAATTGGATCCAAAAAGTCGCAAACGCAAAAAGTGAAGGGAGTTTTCCTATGCAATACGATCGTGCAAAGCAAATTGTCGCCTCACCTGATGAATTTGAAGTATCCTACAATGGTGTTTCTGTCTGGATTGACAAAATCCATGACGACGGTAAAACGGCAACAGTCCATTTACGCAAATCCTTGGAAGAACGGTCTGAGGTAGCGATTGGTGAATTAAAAGAAGAACCATTACCCCTACAATAATAGTCTCCCGCAGGTCAGTTTTCCTGCGGGATTATTATTTCATGAATCTTTTTCATACTATATTCGTTAATAAGGTATACAAAAGGAAAGAGGTTTGTGTAGTGATTGAAGATCGAAGATGGTTACTAGACGAATTACATAAAGTAGAAGACTGGGAAAAGGACCAAAGCGGATTATGGTTTTGGGAACGGCTCGGAAGATTGCCTTTTAAGCTGCTGGACCGTTTCACCCCAGCCTTTATTCAACATAAAATCGGATTGTTATTAGATGAATTAGGTCAGTATGTGCAGACAGGCGGCAGTTATCTGAGTTCAACGGTTAGAATACCCGCATACTTCCCGAATCATTTCGTCGAAACATTAGAGGACGTTCAAGGGTTGTCTGTCCAAACCATGGACGAGGCAGTTGATAAAATGACAAAAGGCCGGAGGAAAGTCGCAACAATCCAAGGGGCAAGTACTGGTTTCGGAGGAATCATTACTTCATCACTTGATATCCCGCTATTGTTAGGGCTGCAATTGAAAACACTTCAGGACATTGCCATCTGCTATGGATACGATCCTAAGGATAAGAAAGAACGCTTATTCATCATTAAGTGCTTACAATTTGTTTCATCGGATATCGTCGGAAAACAAGCCATCTTAAAACAGCTTTCGGCTTTCAAAGATGGAACTGTTGAAAAAAGAGAAGCAATGTCCGAATTACAGGGTTGGCGAGAAGTCGTTTTCTCCTATAGAGATAACTATGGTTGGCAGAAGCTCTTTCAAATGGTTCCAGTAGCAGGTCTTGTATTTGGAGCGTTCATTAACCGCTCCGCAATCAACGATATTGCGGAAGCCGGGCAGATGCTTTACCGTAAACGAAGAATTTTAGAACGTTTAAATATGAAAGAAGGAGAGGCATAAGCCTCTCCTTCTTCACTTCCAGCCCTTGCCCGTTAAAACCTCCGCAATTTCGCTTGTATCAAAATTCTTATGGTATCCTCCAACACTCTCCAAGTCGATATACCGCTTGCCGGTAATTCCATATGGCGAATCCTTTCGGAAATACGTTGGATAAAAACCATCCACGAAGAAAAAACGGCAATCCGTCGTCAAATCGAATCCATAATTCTGCTTTGCATCCTTAATGACTTTCATCAAGAGAAATTCCATCTGTTGAGAAAGTGTCCCCTCTAATATGGACGCTTTAATGAGACTATAGGTGATCCGGTTATAATCTATATCCGCTATACAAGTAATTTTGCCGATTCCTCTTACAGCCTTGTCCTTATAAAGACCGATGTACTTATGCGGCTGATAAGAATTCACCCGCCGGTCGTAATAGACATTAAAGCTCATATGCTGTTCGAATGAAGCCCCTGCAGGGACGACTCGTAACTTTGTCTCCATTGTCTTCACAAGTCCTGCAGTGGAACAGAAATCCTCATAGTCTTCCGTCATTGCTAAGAGATCTGTTTCATGATCAGCCACCATGGACTTCAAGAGATGGCACAGATCCTTGAATGTGACAGTAGCAAATTTAATTTCCTTTCGGTTCGCCGCGTTAAAATCAGAGATTTCATCCAAGACGATCTGTTTATAGGTCAAATCGATCGGTTCGGGGTTAATCCAGAGAAATAGCTGATGCTGCTCTTCACGGAAAGATGCGAAGTGATGACGGATATGACCAATCTGGTGCTGGCTATAAGGCTTCGTCTCAATCACAATCTTAAACGAGTCTTGGCTGATCGACCCGTCAAGGATTGCCCCGACGTGCTGGCTCTTGAACTTTAAGGACATATCAATCCCGCCATCAGTTTCGGCATTTTCGACTAACAAGTTGAGAAAGCGATTAAACCGCTCGGAATCATAATGATACAATCGCCTAAAGAGCATCATCGTATTCGTTAATACGAGCTCCTCCCTTTGGACGCTACGTGGAAAATAGTGAATATCGGACATCGTCTTCCCCCAATTCAGCCTCTCTTCCTACTACAGTATTACGGATGATTGTCCAATATTCTTTTGAAATGCCGATTTACAAGAAAAATAAAAGACCACCCAGAAAAATGGATGGTCGATTGCTAATATGTATGGCGGAGATGAGAGGATTTGAACCCCCGCGGCGCGTGAACGCCCTAGCTGATTTCGAGTCAGCCCCCTTCAGCCTCTTGGGTACATCTCCGTAAGACAAAAGATAGTATAACATTTTTTGTCTTTTTCTTCAATAGGATCCAAAAGGCTGCGGACTTACCGACTGAGATGATTCAACTTTTCAGGATTTCGGATGAAGTAAAAATTCTTCGCCATCCCTGATTCAATATGAACGAGTGCAACGGTCATAATTTCATCTTTAGACCATACAATTACACCAGTTTCGCCATTAAGTTCCGTTAATTCAAAGCGAATTTCCTCTTCTTTTTTAGATGCATTTTGGAAAATCCCCATGATGAATCGTAAAACAAAATCACGCGACACAATAGGTTTAAGCGCAGCAGACACTTTCCCGCCGCCGTCTGAAAGAAGAGTTACATCTTCGCTAAGGAGGGTAATGACCTGATCCATTTGTCCAAGCTCAAGTGCACCTAAAAACTGGTGAATCCACTCTACTGTAGGGGGGTTAGATTGCAGTTCCCCACGATCTGATAGCTCTATTTTTTCTTTTGTACGACTTAAAATCTTTCTGCAATTCACTTCGTTCTTCCCAACAATTTTAGCAATTTCAGCGTATTCAAATCCTAATGCTTCTCGAAGAACAAATACGGTCCTTTCCACTATAGTAAGCCGCTCAAGCAAGACTAACATCCCGTAGTTCAAAAGCTCCGACCGTTCGACTAATTCCTCCAGCTGATTCTTACCCGTTGGTAGAGGTTCAGGCAACCATGGACCAACATACTGTTCGCGTTTAACTTTTCCAGATTTCAATACATCGTAGCAACGGTTTACCGTCATTTTGCACAAATACGCTTTTGGCTCTTCGAGGTCCGTAATCGTGACGGTTGAAAGCTTTAAAAACACATCCTGCACCACGTCCTCGGCATCTGAAATCGAACCGGTCAATTGGTAGGAGATTGAAAAACATAATGATTTATAGGTTCTATATAGTTCTGCGATATCCATCCGTATTCCTCCTAATTGACAAAACTGGCAAGATTCCATGTGATTTTCCGTATGATCCAAGCTATTTTATTCTCGATAATCATCTCAACTCCGAAAACCTTTGCCGAGACAAGTGCATCACCTGTACCGAGACTGAAACAGAAGGTTTTCCGGATGGACTGATGTTTTGGCGCAGGATACCCTATCAGATCCAAGGCTATTATCTTTCCTAATCTATTTGCCTGACTAATGGCTTCTTTACATGTCATTCCGTCTGTTTTTCCGTTAGATGGATCTACAATGTTTGCACAGTCTCCGATACTATAAATCCCCTCGGAATCGATGATCCGATAGGACGGATCCGTCTTGAGTCTTCCATCTGATTCGAACGGCAGTCCAAGCGATTGAACAACAGGGTTCGGCTGTAGACCTACTGTCCAAACGGATGTTCCAATTGGAATCTTCTCGCCATTACTTAAGAGGAGCATTCCTCCCTCCTGCTTTAATGCGATTTTATCGTTCCTTAGTACAATCTGATTTCGATTCATTTTTTCAAGTAGTTTTTGTCTAAGTTTTTCCGTTCCGTCAGGAAGTAAGTTTTGTCGGGAATGAACAAGTTGTACTTGAACTTCTTCTGGGTCCACTCCCACCGTCTTAGCCATTGTTCTCATGAATTGATTTAACTCAAACGCCGTTTCAATCCCGCTGATCCCTCCTCCGACAACTGCCAATGTCAATAGCCTTCTTTTTTCATGAGATTCTAAAACAGTCGTTGCTCTCTGTATATTTCCCTCGATTACTCCATGAATCTGCCTTGCATTTTCTATATTTGATAGTGCAAAACCATCTCCATCGATGTTTCGAACCACACTCCCAATTGCCAACACTAATACATCATAGTCTAGGAGATGACTGGTTCCATACTGATCCCTATACTCCAAGCATTTCATAGAAGGATTTACAGAATGGATAGCCCCTCTTATGAACTCCGTTCCCAGAGGTAGAATGTCAGACCAAGGTACGGTTAGTTCACTCTCTCCTACAGCCGCCTTGAATAGCAGTACTTTACGGACGTGAGCCGGTTGGGGATCCAACAACACGAGACGGAAAGGGACCTTCTTCAATCTTTTTTGTATCGCTTTAACTGCATGAATTCCTGCGTGGCCTCCTCCAACTACTACAATTGTTTGACGTGTCACAATTCATCACTCCATTTTCTCGTTTACCCTTATAACGAGATTGGGCCATAATTTGTGACAACATCTACAATTTATTTTCATCACTGTCTACTCTTCCTTCTGTAATATCATCAAAAGGTGTGTAGTTATTTTCAGGCAATCGCTTCGTTCGGATTGCCCGAAATACAATCAGACTGACTAAACCTACAAATATAACCCCAACCAGTAACGAAAGCAGAAATTCCATGAGGTGCCTCCTTCCATAAAAGGATAAAAAATAGCCTCCAACATGTTGTATGTAGAAGACTATGTTTATACGGGAGTATTTAATTCGGGAGATTACATTTCTAACGCCAACATGCTTTGGAGTTCATTCGCACGGAAATAACGCGGCAAGAATTGACGGATTTCATCGTCATTGTATCCTATTTGCAGCCTGATTCCATCTACTAAAATTGGAAGACGCAACAAACCAGGATTCTCTTGGAGCATCTTGTAGAGCTCATTTAATGTCATTCCATCCATATCCACTTTCAATTTCTTGAAGCCTTTAGACTTTTTAGCGATGATTTCATCTGTTCCTTCAGCCGTTAAGCTTAAGATTTCGGTTAATTCTTCTTTCGTTAGAGGTTCAGACGAAACGTTTTTTTCAACATAGGGAATCTCATATTTTTCGAGCCATGCAATCGCTTTCCTGCAAGATCTGTTGCTTGTAGCAGTATACACTTTAATTGGCATTAGCCATCACTCTCCTCTAATTTATTCAGAATATCGGGCGGATAAATCATTCGACATATCAGTTTAGCGATCTCTTCGTAATGGATCGAGCCGCCTTCTTCCACTTTTTCCGTCAGATGTTCCAATAAGTTGATAATGCACCATGACACGGTATCCAAATCGATATCTTCCCACGTCATCCCTTCATCTCGAAGCTGTTCCAATTGTTTCAACATGTGATCCTGCAGCCTGTTCTTTGCAACTCGGATGATGTTTTCCAACTCCCGATCCTTCGAAATCAACTCTGGCAGCAATTTATAGAATCCGCTTGATATTAATGTTGAATAATGCTGCTGAAGACGGTTTGCCAAGTCTTCTTCCGGATCTCTATGGTCTGTCCAATTGACGACCGGAGGCATCATTTGCTCAATCCGTTCATCAATGATAGCTAACAGCAATTGGCGTTTATCTTCAAAATAACGATAAAAGGAACCGATTGAAACTCCTGCATGCGAGGCGATGTCCTTCGTTGTGGTATGGTCATACCCCTTTTCGGAGAATAGAATTTGCCCACTCTCGAATAAGGCATGTTTCTTATGTTGAGACCGGACCTGTTTTGGCACGGTCGGAAAATTTTTGATAAGGGAATTCTGTTGTTCATTCACATACGTTCACCTCGTTGACTACATTATAAATTAAACATGAACTCAAGTTCATGTTATTTACTCATTTATTACAAAATAGTAAGGGAACTTCGTTCAATAAATGGACAAAAAAAAGAGACGTACTTTTAAAGTACCCCTCTCGTCAGAAGTTTAAATGTTAAACTGCTTTTTGTTCTGGAACTGTTTGTACAGAATCAGTATTTCTCGCCGGCAACATATTAAATAGGATATTAAGTATGATTGCCGTGACACTTCCTGCTACAATTCCATTGCTTGTCAAAAGTTGAATCCCAGTCGGAAGTTGTGCAAAAAGACCTGGAACGACAGTGACACCAAGCCCCATTCCGACAGAGCATGCGATAATCATCGAGTTTTCAGGTTTTTCAGCAATAACTTTACTCAACATTTTAATGCCTTGTGTCGTCACCATTCCAAACATCGCGATCATGGCTCCACCTAATACGGCAGTCGGTATGATCGTTGTGAATGCAGCGATTTTAGGCAGGAATCCGAGACCGATGAGCATGATTGCGGTGATGAAAATAACTCTTCTCGATTTAACACCTGTCATTTGAATAAGTCCGACGTTTTGTGAGTAGGTCGTGTAAGGGAAGGCATTGAAAATTCCCCCCAATAATACGGCAATTCCTTCTGCACGATACCCTCTGGAAAGATCTCTCTCCTTTACTTCCTTTCCTGTCATATCACTTAATGCAAAATACACACCAGATGATTCAACAAGTGAGACGAGTGCCACTAAGGTCATCGTGATGACTGCTGACCATTCAAACGTTGGCAATCCAAAGTAGAACGGTTCCACCATGTGAAAGTAGCCTGCTTCTTTCACTGCCGCAAAATTCACGTTCCCCATTAGGGCAGCAACTACTGTTCCAGTCAAAATCCCAAGAAGAATAGAAATCGTGCGGATAAACCCTGTTGCAAAACGATAGATCAATAAAATGACAATAAGCGTTCCGAAAGAAAGAGCGATATTAGTAAGAGAACCGAAGTCACTCGCTCCTTGTCCGCCTCCCATGTCATTGATCGCTACCGGAATGAGCGTTAAACCGATAATGGTGACAACAGACCCTGTAACTACCGGGGGGAAGAATCGGACTAATTTCCCGAATACACCAGCGATCAACACAACAAATATGCCAGAGAAGATAATAGCTCCGTAGATGGCAGAAACACCGTATTCACCACCAATGGCGATCATCGGCCCCACAGCAGTAAAAGTACACCCTAACACGACAGGAAGTCCGATTCCGAAGAAACGGTTGCTCACAATTTGAAGTAATGTTGCAACTCCACACATGAAAATATCAACTGCCACTAAGTACGTTAACTCCGTAGAGCTCAACCCGATGGCGCCACCTACAATCAGTGGGACAAGAATGGCTCCTGCATACATGGCCAAAAGATGCTGAATGGCTAATGTCGTATTCTTCATTTCACCGTTTCCTCCTCGTAGAATTCAATGGTCCCTTCCTTTAGGGATTTAATAATTGCCAAAGATTCAACCCGGATCCCTCTTTCGCGAATCAGTTTTCCTCCTGGCTGGAATCCTTTCTCGATTACAATCCCGATACCCGCTAAACTTGCACCTGCCTGCTCGACGATATCTAAAAGACCTAACACGGCTTGTCCGTTTGCAAGGAAATCATCAATGATGAGAAGATGATCTTCCTTTTTTATGAAGTCTTTCGAGACTGAAATTTCACTCGTTACGTTTTTCGTAAACGAATGGACATTGGATGAATAGAGCCCATCTGTAAGCGTTAGTGACTTTTTCTTTCTCGCAAAAACAACGGGAATCCCAAGCTTCAATCCTGCCATAACGGCTGGTGCAATCCCGGAAGATTCAATTGTTAAGATTTTGGTAATGCCTTCCTCAGCAAATCGGCTTGCGTATTCTTCACCGATTGCCATCATCAATTCAGGGTCGATTTGATGATTCAAGAATGAATCGACCTTCAATACTTCTGCTGATAGTACTTTCCCATCTGTTTTTATTCGATCACGCAATTGTTGCATGAGAGATTCTCCCTTCAATTGTGGATATTCAAATTAGCCTCTGCCTACCGAAAACAAATAAAAAACCCGGACAACCTTGTTCCATCCTATGAATGGAGCAAGGTCATCCGGGTATTTAGCCAAATGATTAAGTAAAGGAGTCACATAATATGTGATCCTTTAATCCGTGCTTCATCATAGTCGGCTCATTTACGGTAAGCCGGTAGAAACTTGCAGGCCATATTCCTGCGATTATATGATAGACGCCTATTAAGTTGGTTTTTATTATAGCATGCGGTTTTCCTATTACAACCCGCTTGAAAATAAATAAAACATTCGAATTTTGAGACTTTTTATCTATTATTAAATTTGTTAGGTTCTTTCATTAGAATAATTATAATTAATTTGATATAGTTTTATATGTAATTATTCCAATCAGGGGGTGCAAATAATTGCATAACAATGAGAATGAAAACAAAAAAAGATTAACTACCGCAGCAGGCGCGCCAGTTGTCGACTACCAAAACTCGCTTACAGCAGGTCCACGTGGTCCAGTACTTCTTCAAGACGTTTGGCTACTTGAAAAATTAGCTCACTTTGACCGTGAAGTTATTCCTGAGCGACGTATGCATGCAAAAGGTTCAGGTGCGTACGGTACATTCACTGTCACTCACGACATTACACAATATACGAAAGCAAAGATTTTCTCCGAAATCGGTAAGAAAACGGATATGTTCGTCCGCTTCTCTACTGTAGCCGGTGAACGTGGTGCAGCTGATGCAGAACGTGATATCCGCGGTTTTGCTATGCGTTTCTACACCGAAGAAGGAAACTGGGATCTTGTAGGAAACAACACACCTGTGTTCTTCTTCCGCGATCCATTGATCTTCCCTGACTTGAACCATGCAGTTAAACGCGACCCTCGTACAAACATGAGAAGCGCTAATAACAACTGGGATTTCTGGACTAACTTACCGGAAGCGTTACACCAAGTAACAATCGTCATGAGTGATCGTGGAATCCCTAAAACTTATCGTCATATGCACGGTTTCGGAAGCCACACATTCAGTATGATCAACGAAAATAACGAGCGAGTATGGGTTAAATTCCATATGCGTTCACAACAAGGCATTGAAAACTTGACTGATCAGGAAGCGGAAACTTTAGTCGGAAAAGATCGTGAAAGCCACCAACGTGACCTTTACGAAGCAATCGAAAAAGGCGACTTCCCTAAATGGAAAATGTACATCCAAGTGATGACAGAAGAACAAGCGATGAATATGCCATACAACCCATTCGATTTAACGAAAGTCTGGTATAAAAAAGACTTCCCATTAATCGAAGTCGGTGAGTGGGAATTGAACCGCAACCCTGAAAACTATTTTGCAGAAGTAGAGCAAGCTGCATTCACACCAGCAAACGTTGTTCCGGGTCTCAGCTTCTCCCCTGACAAAATGTTGCAGGGCCGCCTATTCTCTTATGGCGATGCTCAACGTTACCGTTTGGGCGTTAACCACCATCAAATTCCGGTCAACCAACCTAAATGCCCAGTTCACAGCTTCCACCGCGATGGGGCGATGCGCGTTGACGGCAACAAAGGCAGCATGATGCATTATGCTCCTAACAGTTATGGTGCATGGAAAGACCAACCGGATTTCAAAGAACCGGCATTGGCAATCCATGGCGATGCAGATCGTTGGGATTTCCGTGAAGACGACGATAACTACTTCGAACAACCTGGTAAGCTCTTCAACTTAATGAGTGACGAGCAAAAAGAAATCTTGTTTGATAACACTGCTCGAAACATGGAAGGCGTTGAAAAACACATCAAACTTCGTCACATTAAGCACTGCTTCTTGGCAGATCCCGCTTACGGCGAAGGTGTAGCAAAAGCAATGGGCCTAACAGTTGAAGAAGCAGGCGTTTTGGCTGGAGTTTAATACGGATTTTAAAGAAGCTGTCACATTTTGTGGCAGCTTTTTTTGTGGATAAAAAATAAATGAGAATTGTACAAGTTAAATGAGAATATGGATAACCACAAAATTCTACATTTCAACCTGTGGATAAGAGAAATTCTGAAGAAATTACGTGGATATGTGGATAAGAGTCGTTGATATCTTATTGAATTTTTTTTATGGAGATCATAGGCTTTGTGGATAATTAAAAAGTCATCCAAATGTGCCTTGGATGACTTTCCACAATAAAATTACAGAACTTTTTTCTTTTCCAATCGTAATGAATAGTAAGAAATATAGAGGAGGTGTTATTCCATGGATTTTCCTTATATTTTGGCATTCATTCTTTTAGTTGTTGTTGTAGGTATAATCTACGCACTAAAAGATCTCTTTGGGTCTAAAAACAAGCGAGACATTGAACGCTTATCGAAACAATCTGATTTGAAAAGGAACAATCGGCGGGTCAATGAATATAACCAACGATCCTGATTGAACTTCTCTGGTGTTTAGTTTAACGCCTCTCTCATCAATACCAATAGCTCTTCCGCCGACATTGAACGTTCTCCTCCGCCTTGGACAAAGGAATCGCTGCCGCCTCCCTTTCCGTTAATAGCAGTAAGCACGTTTGTAGATATCTCCTTCATACTTTGCTTAACAAAGTCACCCTTAGCCGCTACAAACTGAAGCTTGCCATCACTTTCTGACGCAAACAATACAATGACTTCAGAATGTTGGCCGACAACCAAACGTGCAAGCTTTTGCAGTTCTTGGATGGATCGACTGATGAAAGCAGATGTCACCATGCCGTCCTGAACTTTTTCCATTAATCCATTTGCTTCAAAAACCAGCAATTCTTCTTTCGAAGCTTCAAGAGATTTCTCAAGAGCACGATTAGTGGCCAAAATCTTTTCAATCACCTCTGGTACTTCTTCTTCAGGAGAGCTCAAAGATTTCATTGCTTCCGATACGATTTCGTTCTTTTTGTGAAGTTGCGCCAATACCCGATCCCCACAAACAAAATGGATCCGAACTTTCTTCTTTTGGCGCTCTGTAGATAAAACTTTAATCGCACTAACTTGTCCCGTCGTGGAAGGGTGTGTCCCCCCGCATCCGTTATAGTCAAACTCCGGGATGATGACGAGCCGGATTTCATCCGTTACGGCAAGCGCCTTGCGAAGTTTGTACTGGTCAAGATCCGCCTCGGATACAAATTTCGTTTCAATCGGCCTGTTCTCCAAAATGATCCGATTGGCAAGACGTTCAGCTTCTTGTAACTGTTCAGATGACACCTCTTCCACGTCAAGGTCAATCGACACCAATTCTTTGCCAAGATGGAAACTAACCGTCTGAATATCAAACAGCTCCACGAAAGCAGCCGTCAAGATGTGTTGGCCAGCGTGCTGCTGCATATGATCAAATCGCCGTTCCCAATTAACCCTTCCAACCACTTGGTCACCTTTATGTAAGGTATCAGCTATATAATGTCTGATTTCCTCGTCCACTTCCTCCACATCGATAACGGGAACTTCATTCAATAACCCCGTATCATGCGGCTGTCCCCCACCTGTCGGGTAAAAAGCAGTATTATCCAATATGACATACCGGCCTCGATCGTCCTCGCCTTCGTTTAGAACGATAGCGTCAAATTCCTGCATATATGCATCTATGTAATAAAATCGATCCTTTAACATTCGCTTTACTCCCCTCGTTCATCTTGTCTATATTATAACGGAGAATCGAAAAAAACCGCCAAACTGGCGGTTTAGGGTAATTAGTACTTTGGATTTGGTCCGTATTGGTTCGCTCCATCTTCACTATCAAGAACAAAGAAGACTAAGAGGATAATTGTTCCAACGAATGGAATCAAACCGAGCAATATCCACCAGCCACTCTTGCCCGTGTCATGAAGTCGGCGTACCGATACTGCAAGACTTGGAAGCAATACAGCCAAGGAATATAGACCGGAAATGATTCCTGGAAGTCCCATAAGTGATTCAAGGATCGATAAAACTAAAATAATAATTGCGTTAATTAGGACGAACATCCAATATTCTTTCCGTCTTGCACGACCAGAGAAACCTATGTAGTTTTGAAGTACTTTTAAGTACCATTGCATATAGTTACACCCCCTTTTATGAAAACTATACCATTTTGACACTTTTTGAGTTATAAGACGAATGACCTATTATTCAAGCTGTCTTTTCCTGAAATTAATCAAATAGATACTTATAAGTATGAAAATCATTCCTAATGCCAAAGAAACCGTAAAAGGTTCCTGAAGGAAAATAGTCCCGATCAGGACGGAAATAAGCGGCACTAAAAAGGTGAACGAGCCGACTTTCCCCGAATCTCCAGAATTCATTAATGTAAAATAGACGACAAAAGCAAGGACAACACCGAAAATAGCTCCATAAAGCAGGCATACGATAAATGGCCCATTCCAGTGAATATCTCCAACATCTTCGACTACTGCCCCAAAGCCGGTTAAAACCATTCCACCGAGAACATTTTGGAGGGCAACGAGCCAAAGCCCGTGTACTAAAAGTTTTGTTCTCTTCACATAGACTGTACCAATGGCCCAGCTGATACCCGTTACTAATGCAAACAAAACTCCAAGTCCTGAAATTTCACCCGCAATCCCTTTCATACTGGCAAATACAACCCCTATAAAACCAAGAAGGATTCCAGCCACTTTGAGGGGTGTCAATTGCTCCTTCAACCAAATCCACGCTAAAAATACGACAAGGACCGGCTGGAGATAGACGATGACAGAGTATAGACCTGCCGGCAAGTATTGAAGGCCGATCGATTGGACACCGTAAAAGAGAATGACATTAAACAGCGCCGATATCAAGTAGATCGGCCAAGTTTCTTTCCAACGGATCCTGCGCCAGTTCGGCAGAAGAATCATCGTAAATAATAATCCTCCGATCAGCGAGCGGATTCCAGCGAATAATATCGGTGGCGTGTATTCAAGAGCAATCTTATAGATCGGCCAAACAGAGCCCCAGACGAGCACTAAAAAGACGATACCGCTTACCACTTTACCTTTTGTCATTTGTGCCATTACTCAACCTGATTTCTACTGTAGTTTTTTCACCATATGATGAAACGGTTCTCCAATGATGGTCCAAGGCGATTGAATAGTAAAGCCGACACGTTTGTATAGACGGATTGCCGCTTCCTTTTCCGTTTCTACATTGAGAGATACCGTTTTCACTTTAAAATCTTTAGCTACGGTGTCGGCAAACTGCAAAAGTGCAGTTCCTATACCATGGCCTCGGAATTGTGGATCTACACAAATTGTATCGATATACATTTCACCAGGCAATGCTTCCTGATCAATCATAATTTCAGCAGCATCTTTTTCTTTTAAAAACTCCATCAAGTTGTCGTCCAATTCTGGAGCCACATCTCCTGGATAGATAACCATGATGCCCCCAACCTCGTTATTGACTTCTGCAATATATGTGAATCTGTATGAATGACGATTGTCATTTTGATGGAACAGTTTGACCAAAGTTTCCTCGACCTGGTCCCATTCTGTTTCACCTGTCAGTCGCTTTGCAATATCACCAATCGCTTCAACAATTAGTGGAACAGCTTTCTCCGCATCTGAAGGTTTTGCCTTTCTAACATTCACGGTCATAAATAACACTCCTTTTTCTCATATTATTGTACCACTAAATCCCCCTTCATTTTATGAACACCTTCTGATATAGTAACAATGGGACAAAGGAGGCTCATAATGATACAACTTCAATCAGTTGAAAAAAGCTTCAGCGGTTTACATGCCGTCCATCCTTTATCTTTAATGATTAACAAAGGGGAAATCCATGGAATTATCGGGACAAGCGGGGCTGGGAAGTCAACGTTAATCCGGATGATGAATTTACTGGAGCGTCCGGATAAGGGGAGTGTGTATGTCAACGAGGTTGAAATGACGGCACTAAAAGAAACGGATCTTCGAAAAGCAAGACAGAACATCGGGATGATTTTTCAACAATTTCAACTTGTGATGAATCGGACGGTTGGACAAAATGTGGAAATGCCTCTTGAGCTGATTAAAATACCAAAAGCTGAGCGACAAAAACGAGTTGAAGAATGCCTGAATTTCGTTGGACTATCAGATAAAATAGATGCGTACCCGGCGCAATTGAGCGGCGGGCAAAAGCAACGTGTCGCCATTGCAAGAGCTTTGGCCAATAATCCACCAGTCCTGTTATGCGATGAACCCACATCAGCCCTTGACCCATCAACGACGAGTGAAATTCTTCAAGTATTGAAAAACATTAATGAAACATTCGGAGCAACAATTGTCATCGTTACTCATGAGATGAATGTCGTGAAAAGCATTTGTAACAGGGTGTCGATCATGAAAGAAGGACGATTAGTCGAGACATTCTCGATTGAACCAATTGGGGTCGATCTGAATGAAGATCATTATATTGAGGATTTGCGTAGGATTGCGAAGGTGAAAGACTAATGGAAAAGATTATGGAATACCAACCTGAAATATGGATTTCCATCGGTCAGACATTCATCATGGTGGGCATATCTGTACTGGCCGCTGTGATTATTGGGTTACCATTAGGTACATATTTATATTTGTCACGTAAAGGAAACCTGTACGAAAACCGCTGGTTGTTTGCCGTACTCGACACATTTGTTAATATTGTCCGTTCGTTCCCGTTCCTTTTACTTGTTGTATTTTTAATCCCGTTTACACGACTCATCGTCGGCACGGCAATCGGTACGATGGCTGCAACTGTTCCGCTTTCCATCATTTCCATTGCCTATTACGCTCGATTAGTTGAACAATCGTTGCTCGATGTGCCAAAAAGCATTATTGAAGCAGCCATTTCGATGGGGGCCTCCAGAACCCAGATTATCTTTAAGTTTTTGTATAGAGAAGCACGTTCCGGTCTCATTTTCGGCTTAACGACGGCCACTGTAAGCTTCATCTCTTATTCGACGATAATGGGGATGGTTGGTGGCGGTGGAGTAGGCGATTTTGCCATCCGTTATGGTTATCAGCGGTATGAGACTGAGCTGATGGCCTATACAATCATACTCATGGTCATTTTAGTACAAGCGATCCAAGTGACCGGAACAAGAATTGCAAAGAAACTCGACAAACGATCCTAAAGGAGATAGACATGAAAAAACTACTATCACTATTACTCGTCCTTTCCTTAATCCTCGCAGCTTGCGGTAAATCGGATAAGGGAGCGGACGGGCAACAAACAGAAGAAAAGAAAGATATTAAAGTCGCTTCACATATCCCGCCAATGACCGACATGTTGGAACTTGTAAAGCCGTTGATGGAAAAAGACGGATACAATATGGAAATCGTTCATGTTTCTGACAACGTACAGCCGAATCAGATGTTAAAAGACAAGGAAGTAGACGCAAACTTCTTCCAACATCCACCGTATATGGAGCTGTTCAATGAAGCAAACGATGCTAACTTGGTTGTCGTACAGCATGTTTACGATGCTCCATTAGGCTTATATTCAACAACGTATAACAGCGTCGAAGAAATTCCGGATGGCGCAACAATTGCCATACCGAATGATACTTCGAACATCGCTCGGTCCCTTAAACTAATGGAAACTGGCGGTTTGATCAAACTTAAAGAAGGCGTCGGCATTGATGCTACGCAAAAAGACATCATTGAAAATCCTAAAGACCTAAAAATCTTGGAAGTAGACTTATTAATGCTTGCCCGCTCTTATGAAGATGTAGATGCTGTTACCATGCTCCCTGCATACGCTGAACCGCTCGGATTAAATCCAGCTGAACACTCGCTAATCGAGGAAGGAAAATCAGACTTCCCGATATCACTTATTGCACGTGAAGATAATAAGGATTCCGCAGCAATCCAAGCATTAGCAAAGCATTTGTCCGGTCCTGAAATCGTTAAATTCCTTGAAGAGAATTTCCCAACCACATATAAGCCGGCATTTTAATAACAGGTCATTAATCTACAATTAATGTGGTTTAATCCTACTCGGAATGAAATTAAGGCTTAAATCATTGCGTTTAATCCTTAAAGAAAGGGAAGCTGAAAATTCAGCTTCCCTGTTTTGTTATTCGCTTAATCATCCTGTACAAATCATGATTTGATTCCCATCTGGATCAGAGATTATGAAATAAGAGAAGTCCTCGAATCTTACAATTTCTGATTCTATTGAAAAATCCATCTCCCCCATATACTCATATGCCTGATCAATTTCATTCGTATGAAAGTTGAACAGCGGGTATGGGATTGGGGTGAATTCTTTCCGCTCTCCCTCTGGACCAGCATCAAGCGTTAGACCGGTATGATCATTAATTGTCATGTTATAGACTGGACGGGATACTATAGACAAATCGAACTCTTGGCCTAACAGTTTCGAATACCACTCCACTGAGTTTTTCAAATCGCTTACATGTACAAAAATGGTGTTGATTTGATTACTGATCGGACTATGCATTACCGATTCACCTCACTTTGTTATAAAGAAATTTCTTTTACTTCTCCATTCGATAAACCTTTCAGGAATCCTTTAAAATAAAGATTTATTACGAATAGACTACCTCATACAGGAAATCCACTATGTGTACGGCTTTCATTTCCTTGTCTAATCCTTCTCTTCGGATGCCAACCTGCATTTGCATAAGGCAACCTGGGTTGGAAGTAACAATGATTGCTGGCTGAAGTTCCTTCACATGCCCCATTTTCGCATCCAAAATTCGGCGGGACATTTCTGGCTGCAGCAAGTTGTAAATACCTGCCGAACCGCAACATGTATCGGCACCGATCAATTCTTTATAGTCATAACCTGGTGCATCCATTAACAGTGAACGAGGTTCCATAAACACTTTGGATACGTTCCGCAAATGACAGGAATCTTGATAGGTGACCATTACGTCTCCCGCTGATTCTATTGTCTTCAATCGGGCGTTCATTCCGAGCTTGACGAAAAGTGAGGAGATATCCATCTGTTTCCGTGAAAATCGCTCCGCTTTTTCCCTGTATTTAGGGTCATCCTTCAAATGCTTTTCATATTCCAATAAGAAGGCACCACACCCCCCCGCATTATTAACAATGTAATCATAGTCGTCCGAGTCAAAGGAATTTAAGTTGTGTCGGGCATTTCGAAGCCCTTTTTCCAATTCGCCGCTATGACCATGGAGTGCCCCGCAGCATTCCTGACCTTCAGGTATGATGACTTCACAACCCAACCATTCCAGCAATTCGATTGTCTTTCGATTTGTCGCTTGGAACAATGTATCCATCAGACACCCTGTAAAGAAAGCAACCTTCAGAGTTCGCGGCTTTCGTGATTCACTTCGTTCCTTCCTCTTCTCGATTTCTGGTAAAACACTTTCCATCTCTTTCATGAATGGCGGGAACAAGTTCAAGAAACCTACTTTACGCGTAACCTTTTGCAAACCCGACTTCTGATAAAACTGCACCAGTTTCACAGTTCCAGCCATTTTGCTCTGATCTGCAAACAAACCCTCGAATGCAGTTTTCCGGATTACTTTCTCTTTCAATTTTTGTGGCTTCGCTGCTTGAATGGCATCACGTGTCTGTTCAATGAGCGCCCCGTACTGGACTCCTGCCGGACATGCCGGTTCACACGCTCGGCATCCAAGGCAGACATCGAACGATTCCTCGATTGATCCATCCCATATGACATTCCCGTCCCTCATAGCTTTCATTAAAGCAATTCGCCCACGAGGTGAATGCATTTCGTTCTGTTCTGTATGTATATATGTAGGGCATGCCGGAAGACAAAATCCACAACGCATGCAATCCATAATCAGATCTTCGTCTACATGTTCACGGAAAGATTCCTGCATCTCCTCCTGGATGTTAAGCATTTTGCAGCACCAACCGTTTCTTTGTAGACTTAGCAAATATCTTGCCAGGATTCATGATATTCTGTGGATCAATCGATTCTTTTATGGCGCGCATCAATTGGATGCCGCTCGGTCCTAACTTCCACTCAAGATATGGAGCTTTCATTTCCCCCACTCCGTGCTCGCCTGTAATTGTACCGCCAAGACGAATGGCAGCTTCAAAGATCTCATCAAGCGCCCGTTCCACTCTTTCCATTTCCTCCTGATCTCTGACGTCTGTCAAACATGTCGGATGTAGATTGCCATCTCCCGCATGGCCAAAGGTGCAGATTTGAACGTCATGACGTACGGCAATTTCTTGGATCTCTTTAACCATCTTTGCAATTTCCGACCTTGGAACAGTTGCATCTTCTAAGATTGTCGTCGGACGTTTTCTTGACAAGGCAGACAAGGCTACACGCCTGCCGGTTTTCAATACGTCTGCCTCTTCATTTGAAGCTGCCAGGGCAGTCGATGTCGCTCCGTTATCCACGGCAATTTCAATCATTCGTTTTGTATCACGAATGACCATTTCTTCATCACCATCCTGCTCAAATAAAAGCATCGCCTCCGCGTCACGTGGTAGTCCAATCTTCATGAAGTCCTCTACCGCTCCGATCGTCCCTTTGTCCATGAACTCTAATGTAACCGGAATGATTTTATTCGCAATTATAGCGGAAACCGTTTTAGCTGCGTCTTCAAGTGAATTGAAATAAGCGATTCCTGTCTTTTTCGAAGCAGGCATTGGGATCAGCTTAAGGGTAATCTCGGTTATGATGCCTAACGTCCCTTCTGAACCGACGAGTAAGGCAGTTAGATCATAGCCTGCCACGTCTTTCGCCAGCTTGCCCCCGGTTTTTATCAGTTCTCCATTCGGTAGGACGGCAGTGAGCGCCTTCACATAATCTTTCGTCACTCCATATTTCAACCCACGGAGACCACCCGAATTCTCATTTACATTTCCGCCGATTGTCGAAATTTTCATCGAGCTTGGATCTGGTGGGTAAAACAGTCCATGTTGTTCGACAAATGAACAAATATCTTGAGTAATGACACCTGGCTGAACAGTAATCGTTAAGTTTTCCATATCCAACTCGACAATCCGGTTCATTCGATTGAAGAGGATGACAACCCCTCCTGAAGTCGGAACTGTACCTGCAGCCAAATTTGTACCGGATCCTCTTGGAACAATCGGAAGCTGTTCTTTTGAACAAAGCTTCACAATTCCTGCAACCTCTTCTGTTGTATTGGGTGAAATAACGAGATCCGGCTTCGCTTGGAAATTTGCCGTTGCATCATAAGAGTATGCAAGCAATTCCGCTTGGGAAGAGCGTACGTTTTCCGTGCCGACAATTTGAGCAAAAGCATTGATTAAACGTTCGTTCATTGTTTACTTCCTCTCCTCTTGAAAAATGGGATGTAGTCGTTTACTACCGATTCTGTCGTTCTTACTATCGATTCCGAGCCTTTTACTACCGATTTTCTTGTCTTTACTACCGATTCTGGTGCCTTTACTATCGATTCTCGGAGGTTTACTACCGATTCTACTTTTCTATATCATAATTTCAAAAACACGGACTTTTCTATATGATAAAAACTAAAAATTCACCTCTCTATTTGTCCAAAAAGACAAAAAGACATCTGCTCGATGTCTTTTACTTTGCTGCTAATAATCCGATCGCCACCGCAACAATGGCAATATGTTCTTTGTTATCGAAGTTGAGGTTCAATATCTCTTCTATTTTCTGAACTCGATATTTCAGCGTATTCTTATGTATATGCAATTCATTCGCAATTTCTTGCAGAGAGCCGGTGTTCTTCAACCACACTTTTAAAGTTTGAACTAGTTCCTCGTCCCCCAGCAAAGGCTCAATCGTCCTTCTCCTATACTCTTCTTTCACTTCATTTGGTAATGAATGATAGAGTAGCTCCAACTTAAGCTCCTCTTCGAACACTATTCTTTTCCAATTTCTCGAAACCGCTGCCGCTCTCTCCGCTTCCTGGAACGACTCCTTCAGGTGAGTATATGGCTTGGCAGCTCCAACACCAATTCCAATTGAATCGGATCTATAGCTTTTGACTAATTGTTCAAATTCGCCTAACTTCGTTCGAAGTTGAGTCTCTGCATTTTCTGGGACCAACATAATCAATTTGCCGACTCCCCATCGGACAAGTTTTAAGTTTGGGTGAATTCGTTGGGTACGAAGCAAATCTTCCACCTCAGTAAAATCAAAAGCCTTATTGCTCTCAATTACTGCCACGCGAGAAAAAGCAGTAATATCTAATCCTAATAATTTTGAGCGTTCGACCATGGCGATTTCGTCCATATCTGTTGTGAACAAATCGAAAATCAGCAACTCCAGATCCCGGAATCCACGCTCATGTTCCTGGCGAGCCATGAATTCTGTCACAAACAATTCCGCCACTTTCCGGACAAGCTTCGCATATTTTTCGATTTCCAAAGGTTTCCCTGTAATACCGATTACACCAATAGGAATGTCAGTTACGATAATCGGCAAGACCACGCCTGGACGGACACCGTGAAGTTTCCCCGTCATTTCCTCAGTCATCGGAAGCTCCTGTCGGGTTTCCATCGCAAGAGTCGCTCCTTCATGGATGGTATTCAACCGGGAGCGATCAGTGCTTGCAATAATAACACCATGCTGATCCGTCACAATTATACTTTGTTCAATCAACTCCGATAGTTCCTTTACAAGCTGTGCACCTAATGCTGTTAGATCGAACATTCACCCGCCCCCTTTCTTATTTGAGACTGTAATCTATGAGCTCAACCCGGGCGACGGACTGAGTTGCCTTTGAACACCCGCCTCGATATATGAACGAACCAATTTCCACTCATTACCACTTTGGGAAAACGTGGAGAAAAATAAGTTGGCATGCGGTAATTTTTCTTTATCGATGATCATGGCTGCTTCAATGACAGCCATCACTTGATTATTCCGCAATGGAAAAACCGAATGAATGGATATATCCCACTTAGCGTTGTTTTGTACGACATACTCAAAACCGTTTTTCCATCCTTCAACGGATTCCTCAAATCCAAAATCGAGAATCTCCTCGCCAGTTATCTCTCGGGCTCTATAGTCTTCAGAAATGATTCTCTTCATTCCTTCAAGGTCGGAGGACTCCCATATAGATAAATAAACTTGTAAAAATTCTTCGAATGATTGTTTCATAATAATCTCCTTTTTATTATTACTTTCGCCTAATATGTAAGGAAATCCTTTTTGGATGCATGAAAACAGTTCACATTCAAAAGATAAGGAGAGGAATAGAGGAGGAGACAGGATTGGATTGGAATTTAATTTGGAAGACTGTCTTAATATTTATTGTCGGTACGATCATTTTGCGGCTCGCCGGCAGAAAATCCATATCACAGATGACGATTCCAGAAACAGTTCTTGTCCTCGCGATCGGAACATTGCTCATCCAGCCTCTTGCGGATGAAGGCTATTGGACCACGTTCGGGATTTCCTTTATATTAGTTCTGACTTTATTGGCATTTGAACTTATTCAAATACGTTCTGACCGTTACGAAACGATCATCTCCGGAAAATCCATAGTCGTGATCCAAAACGGACAACTACTTGAAACGAACTTAAAAAAACTTCGTCTGACTACCGACAAATTGGAGTCTCATCTCCGACAAGCAGGGATTTCTTCTATTTCCGATGTGGAGATTGCCACGATCGAACCGAGCGGGCTATTGGGTTATCAATTAAAAAAGGAAAAGCAGCCTGCTACAAAAGAGGATATTCAACAACTAATACAACTTATACAGAGCGGGAAACTAAGCAATCCTCCCACTCCCTCAACCGAGAATATTTTTACTGAAATAACGTCCGATACACAAGATCCTCCTAAACGTTTGCAGTGAAAGAGTCCCTCTATTAAAAGCAGGGACTCTTTCATCTTCTTTGGCTTACCCACCAATCGATATGGTCAAGATTAAAGGCAATGATATTTTGATAAGGCTTTGAGTGCGGAATCGCCTTTTCCTTCATGAGGCCGATTATTTGCTCCTCGGATAAAGGATAACCTTCTTCTAAAAGATAGGCTGCCAGTTTTGGAACACCATAGACTTTTCTCACCTTTTTGCCTCCAAGTCGAAACTTCAATGAGCGTACGTCTTTTTAGAGCTATAGGGAAAGTGAAGCTTACTTAATATTTACCCTCTTTTTAACAAGTTCACTCTTCTTCACTGCGCTTCATGAATACTTCTAAGACGAACCTCTCTTTAAAGTCCGTGTATTCGATGATCCCAGTAGATGATCTTTTTACATAGTCTAATTTTAATTTTTCATATTTCTCTTTTTCATACTCATTTGCATTTAAATAGTCACGGAAAAAAATCAGATTTTTCCAAAGCTCCGAATGGTAGTCTGTCAGGTGAATGTAATGCGTTTTTTCATCATAACTCTCATCCAGAAACTTAGCTAATACGATCTCTCCTGGTCGTTTTACTTTCAAACGGAGAAAACCCGCTTGTTTTAAACCATCTATAAGCTGTTTTTCAACCTGTTCTAAATCATCGACCCCGATCAGAATATCGATAACCGGTTTCGAAGAGATCCCCTCGACTGCAGTACTTCCGATATGTTCTATCCGGTTCTGGGACAACCCTGTAAACTTCATAATTGTTTGCTTCACTCGTTCAAATTCCTGCTTCCACTCCGGATCGTATGTTTCGAGCCGGACCTCGTCATTCTTCAACCCGAGTTTCATTATACTTTCTCCATTTGGCGGGCAAACTCAATCTCAAGTAACTCAATTAAACCATCTGGAAATACGACCTTTTCAATTAAATCGCGTACATCCATCCATTTCGCAGTTGTGATTTTGTTGCCTTCCGTCATGATAAAAGATTCCTTTTCATATAGGGACGAGTCTACGAATTCAACGGTATAAAGGAGGGTGATTTCGTGCCCAATCCGTCCTTTCACCTTGTATATATTTTCAAGACAACCGAGACTTTTCAACACGCTCACTTCAACCTGCAATTCTTCTTGAAATTCCCGCACGAGTGCTTGTTGTGAGCGTTCACCAAGTTCGATAGTGCCGCCAATCGGCCGATAATATGTACCGTATCCTTTGGAGTGTCTCGCCACATTCTCTTCCAAAAGAACTTTTCCACCTTTAAACAAGATTCCTAACGTGTTTGCTCGTGGACGCATCAAACTCCCCCTATTTAAATCGACTAATACCTAATTCCACAGAAGCACGTATTAATCCTGCTGACCATTTATAGACAAAAGAAAAGCCCCCAATAAGGGAGCAAACATTTCAATCCAAGTCTAAGTTGAGGGCTTGTTCTAAATTAGACACCGTTGTCATGTCATTAAATTGAATGCCGAGTTGGATGGCAGTTTGAGCTATCTCAGGCCGAATCCCAGAAATCACACTCTTAATTCCTAATAACCGTAGTGCTTCAACTAATCTGAAAAGCTGTTGAGCTACCATCGTGTCGACGATTACTACTCCGGAAAGATCGATATACAAGCAACTGACCTTTTTCTCTGAACATTGAAGCAAAGTGTTTTCTAACAAATAATTCGCCCTTGCTGTATCAATATCCCCCACTAGCGGAAGCAAAGCACGGTTCTTATCCAACGAAATGACCGGTGAGCTCAATTCATTAATCATTTCCCGCTGGGCATTAAGTATTTTTTGTGCATAAGTATAATGTTCAGCTGTAAACCATTCGATAATTTTACCGACCGCATTAATAACTTCTTGATACCAGCTTTCAATTTTCTCCTGACTAATTTCACCTTTATGCACTTCTGAAAACTGATGGATCAAATTTACGTATTGACTTTGCACTCGGAAGAATTCTCTTAGGATAAAATGAAGAGGTGTACGGATATGATTTTCGTCTGTTGCTACCTCGACCACCCATTCTTCAAAATCCTCTAAGAAAGTATCCCGATCTTCCACGAATAACCGATTTAACCGTTTGTAGAATTCATGATTTTGTTCTTTCATCCTTTGTATAGCTTCGGGGTCTTCCATTGCGTAAACCCCACCTGTATTACGTTTGTCGAGTGTAGCATACCACTCTTCTGTCAACTGCCAAGTCTTGTCCTTCAAAAATTCATATAACTTTTTGTCAAAGTCCATTTCTGTCCCCCTATTTTCCGGAACACTTCCAAGTTATTTATCTATAACATTATACCTTTTTCACTTGAGAGTAGTAAATTTAGGAACCATAAGGATTTATTATTACTTGAACTGAATCGTTACTATCCCAAATAATCCGCACTTGTGTATGAAAAAAGAACCGGCATGTTGAATCGGTTCTTTTTTAAACTCGATTTATAACTCGTTTTCCTTTAAAATAAACCATTTTAATGTGCTCCGGCGCAACAATTTCAAGTCCGGGTACGCCAAGTGCGACAAGGAAATCAGCATCCATTCCAATTTCCAGTCTTCCAATTCGGTCCTTCCCTAAAAGTGAAGCCGGATTCGCTGTCAAAACTGCCAAAATCTCATTTTCATCAAAACCTTCTCTTGCAAGGAGTTTCATAGACGGTTGGGCAATTTCCATCAAGTGGTTTGGTCCATATAATGTCCTTTTGGTTAAAAGCCATGTCGCCTCATGATGCGGAGGCAAGTAGGAATCGGTTGAAACAGAAACAGCGATTCCATTCTTGACTAACTTCAGTATCTCTTCGGGTGAATTCGGCCGGAGATGCGTTCCTCCTATAGGAGTAGCAATTATCGGAATCCCCTTCGCAGAGGCGGACATGATCTGTTGATCTGAAATCCCATGTGCATGGTGAATAACATCGATTCCTGTATCCAGAGCAAGCTGGATTCCTTCCTCACCAGCGACATGGGCACCGATTCTCTTGCCGAGGCGACTATAGAGTCCTACTATTTTCTTCAGCTCTAATTCCGTGTAAATAAGTTCCCCCGCGCGCGGCACTTCTTTCGCCTCAAAATTAGCCGGTGTGGCATTCATGAAGATATTTTCACCAGGGTAGTCGCTATTTACGGCAATTTGTTCAATAATCTCCAAGTTAGATAATTCATCTTTTTCGACTTTACGACGACCAGTAACGGAAGTGAAATGAGCTAATTCAGGAAGGCCTATGGATATGCTGGTCGCGGCAAATGAAACATCTATAGGCAAATCTCTTACCGCTTTCCGATAGTCCATCATTGTAAAATCACACATTGGATGTCCGCAAACCTGTTCACCTAATGTTGTAATTCCGGAAGCTAACGCTTTAAATAAGAGGATTCTTCCGGCATGGAAATGGGTCTCCGGAGTTACTGGATAGAGTGAAGTCGGTGCGTACTCAAGTAGATGCGTGTGGCAATCTATCAAAGATGGAGTGATTACGTATTCACTGTTATCAATTTCTTCGATAGTAGGGTATTTGCTCCTCATTTCACCATACTGTCCTATGTCTTTAATGCTCTTGCCTTCAACGATGAGGGCACCATCATGGATGGTACCCTTCTCGCCTACTGTCACAATTTTCTTTGCATGGATTAAGATCATACCCATCACACCAGGAATGGAGTCAAGAAGTACGCAAGGATACAGGCAGTGAAAATCCGGATCAGCATTCCGATCACCGCAGCTACTAATGCCTCCCGCTCACTCAAATCAGATGATTCTGCCCAGGTTACTGGAATCTGTCCAAAGATAACAGACAACGGAAGTCCCGAGTTTGCTAAAACAAAGGAACCGACAATTAGTCTTGGGTCGATTGTTGCTGCTACATCAGCCAATTGGGCAACCGCTAATGTCGGTGCAGCTAAAATTGAAATGATTCCCGTTGAGGGCTCTATACTTAGCACCGTTAAAAACGAAGTTAGCACACCTTCAATTCCACTCCATAACCCAAAGAACTTAAGTGCACCGATGAAGAAAAAGACTGCGGCTACTGCAGGAATAATGATCAGGAATAATAATTCAACACCTTCTCTTGCTGAACCGAAAATGGTATTCATGAATCGCGTTTGAGGTGTGAATCGAGGCAACTCATTAAGGTCGACCTTCCGGGTATCCCTATAAATCGTTCTTGAGAGAATGAACGGCACGATAATTATCGGTATGAAAATTGAGAAAAGAATTAGAGGGAAAGCGTTAATGCCAAAAACCGATAAGGCTATGAGCCCCAGCACTAACGTAGCGAATGATTGCGGAGACTGAATCATGGTCGCAACTGCAATCTTTTGTTCCGCTTTCGTCGCGTTCGCCTTAACTAATATAGGACCAGAAATTTTTCCAGCAGCATTTATATCACCTAAAATATTGTAGACGCTTGGGACAATTACTGAGGGGTTGATCTTGAACCATTTCATAATGGGTACAAACACGCGGATGAGACCGTCTGTAAACCCAAGCCGCTCCAGCAGCCGACCGAAAATCACACTAATGATTATCGCCATCCCGACCTCGCTCGTCAGGAATATATCCACTACAACCGGCTTCACTTCTGCTATGACCGTATTGAAAAAACTTGAAAGGGACTGCGGGGCAAATAATAGAATCAGCAGGGACAAGAACACCAACACAAGACCGATGAGTTCAAACAGATGCCACGAGGAACGCGGCGAAGAACCCTTTAAAAACGGAGCCCGCATAACTCCACAAACCTCCTACTAACCTTTTTAGTAGGGTATGTTCCGAATATGCTCCGCGTGCTTATATTTTCTTCAATCCGGCAGTTGAAATCTACCATCTAATGGCTCATTATTAAATATAAGAAACTATATAGATAAAGGAAGTCGCTTATGTCTGAAGAGAATATCACAAGACTTACGATAGAAGATAAGGAATTCATCCTGATTGGGACCGCCCACGTTTCAAGACAAAGCGCCGAGCAGGTTAAATCCATCATTGAAGCCGAACAGCCGGATACGGTTTGTATCGAGCTGGATGAGCAACGTTATAAAGCTATTACTGAAGGAAATAAATGGAAAGAAACGGACATCTTTAAAGTGATCAAAGAGAAAAAAGCTTCGTTGCTGTTGATGAACTTGGCGATTTCCTCCTTCCAGAACCGGATGGCCAAGCAGTTCGATATTCAACCCGGCCAGGAAATGATCCAAGGCATTAAGTCCGCAAAAGAGATTGGAGCAAAGTTGGTGCTTGCCGACCGGAATATCCAAACAACGTTTTCCCGTATTTGGGGCAACTTGGGATTCATGGGCAAGTCACAGTTATTGACATCTGTATTCATGAGTATCTTCAGCAAGGAAGAAATCAGTGAAGAGGAAATGGAACAGATGAAATCGAAGGACATGCTCAATTCCGTCCTTGCTGAATTCACAGAGTCCTTTCCAAAGCTGAAGCAGCCACTGATTGACGAACGCGACCAATACTTAGCGCAAAAGATTCGCAAAGCTCCTGGGAAGAAGATTGTCGCTGTTTTAGGTGCTGCCCATATTCCGGGAATTACTCAAGAGATTTACAAAGAACATGATTTAAAGAAGCTTACCGCATTGCCGCCAAAGCCTAAATGGCCAAAAGTGGTCGGTTGGCTGATTCCGCTTTTAATCGTCGGACTGATTGTGTATACATTCTTAGCCAATCCGGAAGCTGGTCTCCAACAAACCATTAGCTGGTTCCTATGGACAGGTTCTCTCGCTGCAGTCGGAACAATTGCTGCCCTTGGGCATCCACTGGCAGTGCTCACTTCATTCGTCGCCGCTCCTTTGACTGCCCTCCATCCTTTACTCGCAGTCGGCTGGTTCTCTGGGGCAGTTCAAGCTTATATGCGACGCCCAAGTGTCAGGGACTTCGAGACCTTATCCGAAGATGTCTTTACAGTAAAAGGTTTTTGGGACAATAAAGTTACACGCGTACTACTCGTAATCGTACTCGCTAATATCGGTGGTTCCATCGGGACTTTCATCGGCGGTGCTGACGTCATTAAAACGTTTTTCCAGAACCTATAGTGCATTTGTTTAAACACATAACGACCTGAAGCTAAAAGTTGCTTCAGGTCGTTTAAATTTTGAACCTCTACTGTCTTTTGCTGCATAGACTAATTAGGAGGAAGTTCTTTATATTTGAAATTCAGAATTCCTTCAACCTTGCCCATCTTTCGTACTCTTCAAATTCAAAAGAAGTGGAAGTGGATTCTTATTGGTGAGATGGATTGACGTTTCAATATCGAAACACAAGTTAAGGCTGTTTGATGGTAGAAGGCTTATAAAAACATACCCGATTGGAGTCGGCAAAATGTTGACCCCAACACCTAATGGAACATACAAAGTGGTCAATAAACAATGGAATCCCGGTGGACCATTCGGAGTGATTTGGATGGGATTATCAAAGCCTCATTACGGGATCCATGGAACGAATAACCCAGCCTCCATCGGTAAACATGTCTCTCATGGCTGTATAAGAATGTATAATCATCATGTATTAGAATTGGCCGCAAAGGTTCCGATTGGAACGAGAGTTTCTATCCATAAATAATTGTCTAACGTTTAAACCTTCTGCGCCTTCATCATAATCAGCAATTCAAGCGCCGACATCTTCGGCAGTTTCTGGAGGAAAGTTAGAGCAGATCCATAACTTTCAAACGTGAACGACTCCAATTCTTGATGAACGTAGACAGCATCATATTCTTTCAAAAGCAGGTAAATCCGAATTACTGGATGATTAGACACTGGATTCATATTTTGTCCCATCACCAAGACACCCACATCGCTGGCTTCTGAATTCATGTATGTATCTAAAACGACCATTCCTTCCAACTCATCGGGCAATGTCAATCCATACTCATTTTGCAATTCAATGTCCCCCTTCAAGATTCTCTCTTATATTCGTGGATACCCCAATTTCAAAAAGCCAATCCAGCATCCGTTGCTTTGCGTATCCGTCTTCGAATGCGAACCATTCGTTTTGAATACCAAGTTCATATACTTTATCTTTAAACTTCGCAAATGGGCGTGGCTGATTCAATATATCTTTTAGTACGAAGGCATGGTCTTCTGACTGTTCATTCGCGAAGCTCACCATTAAGTCGAACGCTTCAGGCGAAGAGATTTGTGGAATTAGAGCAAGACGATCATCCATTTCTTCATCTTCATCATCCGTCTTAAAAAAGATCTCTCCAGTGTCCTTATTTAGATATTGTTCAAATTCCCGATCGGTCATCAATAACACTTCAGCTAGTTCATCGATCAACTTCACAATCTTCCCCTCCTTACTTCATATATATCTTCATCATTTCGGATTCAAACCTATTCATGAATAAAAAGACCAGGGCAAACCTGGCCTTATCCTTCTGACTTCACTAACTCCATTAAGTATTGAACAAATATCTCATCACGGACCAGCCATGCTTCGTGATTTCGTTTTATGAACTTTTCTGCTTCAGCAAAGGAATGAAAGATCTTATTCATTACGCGATCATTTTGCTTAATGCGCCATTCCCCTTTTGCAGAGGATATGAAGAAACGGTCATCATCTCTATTCGTATAGAGTGAACCGAAGGAAGATTCCTTCACATTGAAACGATTTCGTTTGGAATCCTCATGCAACTGTTCTAAGTGGAACGTCCCGGTAACGAATTTCTTATACGCTTCTTCTGTCATGGAACAGCCAGATGCCTTCGCATGGCCACCGCCACCAAAATGTCCCGCTACTTCGGACACATCCACATCATCATGGATCGTTCTAAAGCTGATTCGCTTGCTGCCCATCATTAAGATCGCAATGTAGTCGAGATGCGGATATTCCTTTCCAAGTTCGTTACCCAATTCGGAATGATACGACTCTGCATAGACGATTCCAGCAAACAGGCCATCCACTTCAGCTTGAACGATTTCCCGACGTTTTCTTCGGATATACCGTTCAATTTTATCCTCTTCCATATCCAGTATCTTCTTTTCGAATTCATCGAATTGGAAATGTTCACTGCCTGTTAGACGCTCAATCATTTTCTCTTCAAACTCATCAATGGAAACTAAGAAGAACAAGGCATTCAGCCGCTGTGCTGCCCAGTTTTCGTTCCGTTCCCATTCCCACGTATCGTATTGCCTAACAAGTTCAACATATTCCGCCATCGCATCTGACGGTTGGAGATGACCATTTCGAACTAAATGTTCATAGAAAAGAGATGTTGCCGACGCTAACTTGTCTTCCTCTTCCTCTACCGTGATGCTTGCCCACTCATATTCGTTAAAATGAAGGGCAGACTTATGATGATCAATCAGTTGGACTTTCCCGCCCGATTGATAGAATTCCTCTAAGTTCTTTTCATTCTCTTCATTGACCGATAAATCAGTAATATAGAGCATTTTATCTTTGTCATTTTCCAGAAACCATGCAACTTCCCGGTCGAGACCGGAGACAGAATTATATCGGACATGAACTTCCTTACCGAACGCAATTTTAGCCAAAATTCCGCAGCTCACTCCGTCCAAGTCATTATGCGTTAATAGTTTAATCATTACTTTCACCTCAAAGGGTAGTATGGATTACTTTAAGTCCGTTTATGTTAAAAGGTGGACCATCACCCATTGTAAACGATTCTGGATTAAATACAGTATGAGAAGTCTTGTTTCATTAATATGATTGGCTCTTTACGATATAAGATCCCGAATATGTCAGCAACTTTCCAACCATTCCATCAAACTTTTCAACCAACCTCAAAACTTTCCAACCATTCCATCAAACTTTCCAACCAAACTCAAAAACTTTCCAACCATCCACAAATACAACCACAAAAAACCCTAAACGGCTACGTTGAGTACACCGTTTAGGGTCAGTTATTTATAACAGGCTTTCGATTTTTCGGCGGTAAACCGACTCGCCAGCCATATAGGTTTCTTCTACTAAAATATCACCAATCTGATTGGGATCAATTGTCAAAATATCCTCATTTAACACCACAAAGTCCGCAGCATATCCATACTTTCTCCATCCTTTTCCCTCCCTTGGGCATATTCCTTATCATGAGTATGATACAACGTTTAATGTTTCAAGAACACTGTTTTATTTCTTAGGATCCAACGCCGCTTTCAACATCGTAATCGTGTTGTTCAATTCTAATTCATCATTCCACCCCGCCGGTGAGATGACATGCTTTGCAGCAAAGTAACCGAGCAGGACAGATGCAGTAAAGCGCACGACGCTTGCAGGCTCCATTTCAATTATTTCACCCTTATCCTGGTAGTGTTTGACAATTTGCAAGTAGCGGGCATACACTTCTTCCCCAATATGCTTGATGAATTGTTCCTTCAGTTCAGGATGGAAAGGGATTTCTTGAATGAGGACCCTCACGGTCGGTCCATTTTTGTTCAGGAATTCTGCCCGGTTTGCGACCATCTCACGTATAAAATCCTCAAAATTCTCAAATTCCTTATTCAGTACTTTATTTAAATCTTTTATGATGACCGGTGCCAATAGTTTAATCATCGTCGGGGTGACAATCGCAAGCAGTAAGTCTTTTTTCGTTTTATAATGCCTGAAAATCGTTCCTTCTGCCACGCCAGCCTTCTGCGCAATCTCTTTTGTCGATGTTCCAGAATACCCCTTTTCAGCGAACATTTCCACGGCTGCTACCACGATATTTTTTTGCCGGTCCGTCATTTTCTCCGAACCGTTCATCAATTCTGCAATTAGTTCATCATTCTTCGACATTCTAAAAAGCCCTCCTACTTAAATTTTTCGGTATTTCCTTAGGACAAGCGTATTTAGGAAGAAAAAAAGCAAAGAAAATCCGAATAGTACCAGGAGGTTCAGTTGTATTTCATTAAACCCGTAACCTCTTACCATCACGTCCCGTAATGCATCTGCTGCATAATACAACGGCGTAAACGGTCCGATCCAGCTAATCCATTCCGAAATCGTCTCCAAGTTGAATAATCCCGAAAAGAATATTTGTGGAACAACCACGAGTGGAATGAACTGAATCATTTGCAGCTCATTATTTGCGAACGAGGACAAGAGCGTCCCGAGTGTCAAAGCTGTTAATGAAAGCAATAAAATAATGATCAGCAAGCTGAAAAAGGAACCTTCCATTAACATATCTAAAACATAAACAGCATAAGCCGCTATTACAGTCGCTTGGATCATCGTAAAGAGTCCAAACCCTAAAATGTAGCCCAAAACGATTTCCCATTTTCGAATCGGACTGGCCATCAGTCTTTCCAATGTCCCTTTTGTCCGCTCTCTTAAAAAAGATACACCAGCAATTAGGAAAACAAAGAAAAAGACGAAAAACCCTAATAAGACAGGTCCGAAGTAATCGAAGCTCCCCATATCTTCGGAGCCATGCAGATATTCGATTTCCGGTTTTAGTGCATCATTTATGTGAGCTACGGGTAGAGTTGACTGGAACCACTTCATCACAGTTCCTGAAACTGCTGGATCGCTTCCTTCCAAAACGATTTTAGGTGTTTGGCTCTCAAGGGCTATATAAGCGTCAATATCCCGATTCACCAAGTCATTTGCCGCATCTTTTTCACTGTCATAGTTAGTGATTTCCGCTCCATTGAGTTCCATTTTTCCGGTCGGGACATCGACAAGTCCTACTTTCGGGATATAATCCTCTCCCTCGAACACTAAGTAAAGCATCGTCAATACTAAAATCGGTGCCATGATCAACAGTCCCAACGTCCGCTTATCCCGAATGATTTGCCTTAAAATGCGCTTTCCCAATGCCAGCACTCTCATGCTTCCACACCTCCATACTTTAGGAACGCGTCTTCAATCGTCTTCGTGCCTGTTTCCTTCTTCAATTCTTCAGGAGCACCCACAGCAATTAATCGACCCTCCCTGATTAGTCCGAGCCTGTCACATTTTTCTGCTTCGTCCATGACATGCGTCGTGACGATGAGCGTTTTTCCTCTCTTCTTCAGTTCGTAAAATGACTTCCAAATGCTTTTTCTCAAAACCGGGTCAATTCCGACAGTCGGTTCGTCCAGTATGAGAATATCCGGGTCATGCAAAAGCGCAATGGCTAACGACAGTCTTCTTTTCATTCCACCAGAATAGTTCGAAACCAATTTCCTTAAATCCTCAGACAGGTTGACGATTTTTGAGACCTCTTCTATCCGTTGCTTCTGGCTCTTTTTCAAGCCATACAAGGAAGAGAAAAATTGAAGATTTTCCATCGCAGTTAAATCTTCGTAGAGTGCATCAGATTGCGCCATATAGCCGATCCGACGAATGAGCTTCAAATTTGGCATCTTATGCTGGAATAAATAACACTCCCCCGAAGTCGGGGAATCCAAGCCTGTCAATTGTTTCACTAATGTCGTCTTTCCTGAACCCGAAGGTCCCAACAATCCGAATATCTCACCTACAAATACATCCAAACTAATATTCTTCAGTACTTCATGGTTCTTAAAGCTTTTACTAACATGTTGAATGGAGACATTTACTTTTTGATCCATACATCCCACTCCTTTTCTTTGTGAGTGATTACTCATTTCTATTATATGACAAGAAAAGTGAGTAATCACTCACATTATAAAAAATTCATATTCCTTATAAAATTGGGGATAGTAATCGTTGAAGGAGGAGAGAAAAATGGCAAAAATCGCAGTTGAACAGCCTTTTGAAGATATAGCGGTTGCATTGCAAGGAAAAGGCCATGAAGTGAAATTGTTCGATACGAACGAAAACGTAACTGGCTATGATTTAGGAATCGTCCGCGCTATCAACGAAGGCCATAATGATGAATTTAACTTCCCTGTAATCGGGATGAAGGGCATGTCCCTTGATGGTGTTATGGAAGCGGTAGACCAACGCCTAAGCCAAATGCAATAAGGCAAAACGGGATGGAACAGTGCCATCCCGTTTTTTCATTCAACAATTAGCATGTCATTCTCATCGAACTGCCACATTTCACCGTATGCAACTTCCCAATAATAGCCGTTTGGATCAATGAAGTAGCCGCTATAGCCTCCCCACGAGACGATTTCAGGTTTCTTTGCAATGATAGCTCCTGCCAGTTCGGCTAATTTGAAGACTTCATCTACTTCTTCTTTCGATTTTCCGTTATATGCGAGCGTGATGCCCGGAAACCCTTGACCAGTTGCGGGCGGGTTCTCCGCATTGACATCTTTCCTCAACTCATCAATCGGATAGAGGGAGATTTTCGTCCCTTTATTCTTAAAGAATGCGACGTCGGGGTTTTCCATGTCTCCGTAAATGGTCATGTCAAATCCCAAAGCACGATAGAAATTGATGGACTCCACTATATTTTGGACGCCTAACGTAATTAAATTCAGCCGGTTCATGCTTCCACCCCGTTATCTATTATCGAAAATGCTTTCCGTTCACAATCGATTTCTGCCAACGCACCATATGGCACAATGAATTTTGGATCGGTATGACCGAAACCTAAATTATATAAAACAGGCAAGGACTCTAATTTGTATTCTTTCAGTACGGTCAAAATTGAATCTTTGTATTCCTCGTAATACTTTTCGTCTTTAGGTTTAGCAAGAATCATACCCGCTGCTTTTTGCAAAATCCCTTGGGCCGCATAGTTTCGCAACCAATAGACGATTAGGTCAGGATGCGGTTGATCCTCGGATGTTTCAAAGAAGAGAATGGCCCCATCCCATAGCTCCTGTTTCGGCCAGATCTCTGTGCCCTTCGCAAACTCCAACACTTCAATACAACCACCCATCAAGTGACCTTGAACCTTCCCACTTCCTGCAAGCAATTCAAAACCGCGATCCGGATGCATCTTCCGCTTTTCTTCCGTGTAGCCGTTTTCCCATGGAACCATTTCACTTGTCCATTCAGGTGAAGGTTGGATTTCCCCGATCAGTTCGGAGGACATCAGTGTTCGTTTAATCGACCCAACCGTATACCCGTGCATCTCACCATTCTCTGCAAACTCTGTAATGATTGCTGGACCGTAAAATGATGAAAGGCCAGCTTTTAAACAGAACAAATGCGATATCGTGGCATCGGAATAACCCATAAAGATTTTTGGATTCTCGCGGATTACATCAAAATCAATATAAGGCAACAACCGGATGCTCTCGCTCCCACCAATATTTGAGATAATCGCTTTAATCGACGGGTCACGGAATGCCTCCATCAAATCTTCAGCACGCGCTTCAGGGTTTTCATAAACAAAATCGGATCCCATCAAGCTGTTCGGCATCGGTACCACTTCTAATCCGAACACCTCTTGCAGCCTTTTCACTCCTAAATCATAACGCCATCTGATGGACGGCTCACCCGCTCCGCCCCAGGAAAGACTGACAGTTGCCACCTTATCTCCTGGTTGAAGCATTTTTGGTTTTTTTAACATGTAAATCACCTTTCTTCCTAACACTATTATTTCTTTTCGAGGCGGATAGATAGAAATCCTTTATTATCGCAAATGAAAAACAAAAACCGGCGACTATGGATTAGCCACCGGTCTTTCGTTTAACAAAAGACTTCAATATTTAATAAGAATGACGAGCCGTCAGCATTTTCTTCCGCGTATAAAACTCGATTCCGTCACGACCATTTGCGTGTAGATCACCATAGAAAGATTTCTTATAACCGGAGAACGGGAAAAATGCCATCGGTGCAGGTACGCCCAAATTGACGCCAAGCATTCCTGCATCTATCTCTTCTCTAAAGTGACGGATGGCCTTTGCGCTATCCGTAAACAGACAAGCCCCATTCGCAAATTCCGATTTGTTTGCGTATTGAATGGCCTCATCCAATGTATTGACTCTGACAATCGAGAGCACTGGTGCAAAAATTTCTTCTTTCCAAATCTTCATTTCCTGTGTGACATGGTCGAAGATCGTTGGTCCTACGAAGTAGCCTCCTTCAGAAGAGGATTGATCATTACGGCCATCACGGACTAAAGCAGCTCCCTCTTCAATCCCTGACTCGATATATTGTAGTGTACGATCCCGATGAGCATCACGGATGACCGGTCCTAAGAAGACTCCTTCCTCTAAACCATTACCGATTGTGAGGTTATTTGCCTCTTCAACCAATCTATTTACAAGTTCATCTCCAATATCGCCAACCGCAACTACAACAGCACAAGCCATGCATCGTTCACCTGCCGAACCGAATGCAGCATTTATAATATTCGTAACGGTCAGGTCCATATCCGCATCCGGCATGACAATTGTATGGTTCTTTGCTCCAGCAAGAGCTTGAACTCTTTTTCCGTTCGCAGTACCAGTCTTATATACGTATTCCGCGACCGGCTGTGAGCCAACAAATGAAACTGCAGGAATTTCCGGGTGCTCCAAAATACCATTTACTATGTCGTGTGCTCCATGCACAATATTGAACACACCATCAGGAAGTCCTGCTTCTGTCAATAACTCCGCCAAACGGTTTGCTAAAAGTGGGGTCCGCTCCGAAGGCTTTAAGATGAATGTATTGCCAGTTGCTATGGCAAGCGGGAACATCCAGCACGGCACCATCATCGGGAAATTGAAAGGCGTAATCCCTCCGACAACACCAAGAGGATAACGATACATCCCTGACTCGATATTCGTCGCAATGTCCGGAAGCTGAGAGCCCATCATTAATGTTGGCACTCCTGCAGCAAATTCCACACACTCAATCCCCCGTTGAACCTCGCCGTATGCTTCACTATAGTTTTTTCCATTCTCGATCGTGATAAGTTTCGCTAATTCATCCCAATGATCAATCAGCAGTTGTTGGTATTTAAATAAAATCCTCGCCCTTTGAGGAACGGCAACCTTCTTCCATGAAGAGAAAGCTTGTTTAGCTGCCTCTACTGCCTTCTCCAAATCCTCTGAAGTGGAAATCGGCACTTCTGCAAGCAACTCGCCTGTAGCGGGATTCGGAACATCTAAGTATTGGTCTGTCGATGATTCGATCCATTGTCCACCTATAAAATTGGAAAGTTTGTTTGATTTAGCGGCTACGCGACTCATTTCCATCCTCCTACTCTATTGTTCTTGGTCTTCAAGTACCATAACCTGAATTGCAAGAAACTTTCAATGAATTAATCTTGGTGGTAATCCACATTCTAAAGACGCTTTAGTTGAGTAGAATCAGCTAGCAAGGATGTCCGCTGTATGTATCGTTAAATATAGTATTGAGGTTCTTTGCCGGTATATTGCGGATGTCCCCTGTTCATATTGCGCATTTCGGCATCAATATTGCGCGCGAACAGGAGCATATTGCGCGGAACCAGATCTGGAGTTTACAAAAAGGAAAAGACCGGCGGCATTTCTGCCACCGGCCTTTTGATTTTAAATTAGAAACCTTGGTTCATTTGTTGTTGGGCTTGAGCTACTAAACGCTTAGTGATTTCTCCGCCAACGGATCCGTTAGCACGCGATGTAGCTTCTCCTCCAAGTTGTACACCAAATTCACGAGCGATTTCCTCTTTCATTTGGTTAAGAGCTTGTTGTGCTCCTGGTACAAGAAGTTGGTTGCTGTTGTTGTTTGCCATGGTTGTTTCACCTCCTTGGGCTCTTAGAATGTGCGGTTCTGTTTTTTTCATTCACCTTTTTTTATTGGAAATATTATCTCATTTCTTGTTGCATTTTTTGGTTAACCTAATGGAAATGTTCCATTATTCTTCCGCTTGGAAGTTGCGTTGCTGTTGAGCTTGAGCGATTAAGCGTTTCGTGATTTCACCGCCAACAGAACCGTTAGCACGTGAAGGTGCATCGCCGCCAAGCTGAACGTTAAATTCACGAGCGATTTCTTCCTTCATTTGATCAATTGCTTGTTTAACTCCTGGTACAAGAAGCTTGTTGCTGTTATTGTTTGGCATCGTAGTCACCTCCTTGTGGAAGTAGAATGTGCCGAATTTTCTTTTCCATTCCAAAAAAGTCCACCTTTTGAAATGAATCGCCTTTTGAAGTCATCATTAAAAATGCTTTTTTCTTCTTCGACTTCATATACTTATCTCAATAAGTAATACAATCAGGAGGTGAATTGTTGGCTATACATGTTGTGAGTCCCGGGGATACGTTATGGAGAATAGCCAGTCGATATGAAGCAAATCTCAATGAAATTGTTGAGACTAATGGACTTAAGAATCCAAATCAGTTAGTAGTCGGAGAGGCATTGTATATTCCACTACCGAATGTACATATCGTTCAAGCTGGAGAAACGTTGTCTAAAATCAGCAATTTATATGGAACATCTATTCAGGCGATTGCTCAGGCAAATCAAATTGGAGATCCCAATAAAATTCGCACTGGTATGAGGCTCACCATTCCTCGACAACGACCGGAAATTGAAGTGAATGCCTATACGTATCAACCACAGGATGAAGCCGTTCAGTCTGTTAATGAAGTCGGCGAGCTATTAACATATGTCAGTCCATTCGGTTATAAGGTGAATGAGAAGGGTGAGTTGGAACCTACTGTAGAGGATACGGAGACGATTGCGGCCGCTGTAGCGCATGGCGCCTTACCGATGATGGCGATCACAAATTTTTCGGCGACAGAAGCCGGTTCGAATGTAGCGCATATCTTTTTATCCAATTTACAACTGCGGGAAAAGATCATCACGAATATTATCCAGATCATGAAGGAAAAAGGTTATCGCGGATTGAACGTTGACTTCGAAAATGTACTGCCGGAGGATAGGGAAAATTATAATGCTTTTCTTCAATCAGCGGTTGATCGCCTTCATCCCCTAAACTACTTTGTATCAACTGCTTTAGCTCCGAAGACAAGTGCAACTCAAGGCGGTCTACTGTATGAAGCGCATGATTACGAAGCACACGGCAAAATCGTGGATTTCGTCGTCCTCATGACATACGAATGGGGATATAGGCTTGGTCCGCCACAAGCCATATCACCGGTGGATAAGATGCGGCAAGTCGTCGAGTATGCCGTATCTGTCATGCCACGGAATAAAATCTTTTTAGGTTTTCAAATTTATGCACGTGATTGGCTAATCCCACACGAACAAGGCCAAGAAGCTGAAACGTTCAGCCCGTTGGAAGCAAGAAACCGAGCATGGCAATACGGAGCATCTATTCAATATGACGAGACCGCCCAGTCCCCTTTCTACCGCTACACCGATGAACAGGGGCGCCGTCACGAAGTTTGGTTCGAAGATGTAAGGAGTGCACAGGCAAAGTTCAATCTAACTAAAGAATTCAATTTACGAGGAATCAGCTATTGGGCACTCGGTTACCCGTATCCCCAAAACTGGGCTCTCCTACGTGATCAATTCACCATCAAAAAACTATAGTTAGTTTAGATGGAACTGTACTCTAATTGTCGACTACCTTGTGGATAATTTTAAAACACATCACAAATATCCAGACAACTGCCTCGCAATCAGTTAGATTATATAAATTGATTAAATATTCATTCTTTTCATTTGAATAAAAGTATAATAATGGTAAAATCAAACTAAAGAAACTTACTTTAAATCGTAGGGGGGTTACGTGATGCGATTTCTTTTAAACTTGGCCGATGTAATGAAAGAATCCATGTACGAGCTACGCAAGGGTTTGTTTCGGGATATTTTGTTGCTTTAGCATTTATAGTCTTGATCATATGGGTTATTATTCAGATTTTATTAAGTATGCAGTAGGTGTAGACCGTAACTTTTCAATCCAAATAATTATCATAAAAAACAGGCATCCATTCGGCTATTTATGAATGGATGCCTGTTTGTGGTTGTAACAGCTTCTTATTATTTACTAATGAACATTTGTGTCCAGTAGTTACCGTTGGATACATACCCAACACCAATATGTGTAAACTTGCTGTTCAGGATGTTTGCACGGTGACCTGAACTGTTCATCCACGCATCGACCACTTCTTCAGCAGAACGTTGTCCGCGGGCGATGTTTTCACCTGCAGAGCGGTATGTTATGCCATAGCTCTTCATCATGTCGAATGGTGAACCGTATGTAGGGCTTGTGTGGCTGAAGTAATTGCGTTTTTGCATGTCCATGGATTTATGTTCAGCAACTCGAGAAAGTTCCCAGTCTTCCTTCAACGCTGGCAGTCCGGCTTTGGAACGTTCAACGTTCACCAGGCGGATGACTTCTTGCTCAACTGTTGCTGCTTCGTCTGTTGGAACATTAATCTTTTGACCTGGGTAGATCAAGTTCGGATTTTCCAACTGCGGATTAGATTTGATTAGCTCCATTGTTCCAGTTTGAGTTTTCACTGCAATTTTCCAAAGTGTGTCACCAGGGACAACTGTATAGGAACTAGCCGCCATAGCGGACATTGGAATTAGTAAAGAAGCTGCAACTGCTGTAGAGATGACTACTTTTTTCATTTTCTTAATCATGTAGATTTCCTCCTGTTATGTACTGTAGTTTTATCCTAATAGAATAAAAGCTTTATAGTTATATTAATATTTGGAAGGAAATTTACAGGAATGTTACAGATGTCACAGAAAACTTCGAAACCCTTGACTCTCTTAAAACCTTGAATCTATGAAATTGAAATAATTCTGTAATAGGGAGATTTTAACATGTTTAAAACAAAAGAAAGAACCCTGTTTTCACAGGGTCCCCCCTCACCTTTAGCAGTCGTCAAATAGATCTGCTTCCCTTGCTGCTTCGATACTGTCTTCTGCGAAGTCGAATGGATTTCCGACATTTTCCCAATGCATATACATCAAACGTGGCTGATCAAATAGCCAGTGGTTGTGTAAAGCTGTTACAATCAGTCCGCGTTTCCTTAGAGCTGACATCATACGGTTTGCTTCACTTTGAAGAAGTACCGTTTCTCCTAAGTTCAACGTCTCCCCGTTCCGCGGGTCTTCGAAAGAAAGTGCAAACGGAAGAGCGAGCGGAGATTGTGTAGGTCGGCCTAAAATGGTTGGCTGAAGATCCTCCCTTAGCCGCCGGACGACACATACGGGGCTTGACGTGATCACATCTCCTCCTATGATTTGTGCAAGATGCTCGCAAGTAGACATCGATGAGTTTCGTGAAGTGGACATTATATCCCTCCTTTCCGGCAATCTTCTATATCTTATGTCGCCGGAAAGGAAGTCTATTAGGTCAACTCTTTAGTAGAAACTATTTATATCGATCATGGTCAATCAAGGACATCTATACCACACGCATAGATTTTTTTATTCCACATCAATCAAATCTCCATGAATTTTTACAAAATAATCTTCTAACAACTCATTAATCTTCCCGCCTAAATCTTGATATGCATCATCAGCTTGTTCAAACACAGTGTAATATTCAGCTTCTTTCACTTGTCCATCCTCTAATCCTAAAAACATCTGATACATGTCTGCCCCATAGCGATCGAGAATAGCAGCGTACTCATCTGCATTCATATTCCGAAGTGCAGCCGTCAATTGGGTGAGAAACTTCTCAATCCCGATAATATCGATGGTCTCAGCATTGTAATTGAAGAGATTTTCATGTCCTCCATTCTCCATATCGGAATAATAGTTAAACAACAGAAATGCCTCATTCGCCACGTCATTTTCGGACGGATAATCTGTATCGCTTAACACGGCGATAACGGCGTTCCATATATCTTCCTTCGTTTTCAGCTCCGACTTTTTCATGTTTGGTTTCATCTGAACCCCTCCTTCCTCCAGTTATACCCTTTTTGAAAATACGGCCATACGTGTTCTATTTCTTGCCTTTCCTTCTTACAGTGTAGAAAGGAGTGAAAACGTATGTATATAGATGGCGTTTTTTCCGGAGGAGGCTTAAAGGGATTCGCACTCTTAGGGGCTTATCAAGTACTTGAAGAGAATGGAATCAGGTTTAACCGCGTAGCCGGTACAAGTGCCGGTTCTATTGTTGCGGCATTTATCGCAGCTGGCTATACAGCGAAAGAAATAGAAGCCATGCTTGATGAAATTAACTTAAAAACCTTTTTAGATCCCCGTAAGGCCGTACTACCGCTCCCTTTCACAAAATGGCTGAACTTGTACTTCAAAATGGGACTGTATCAAGGGAAAGTATTGGAACAATGGCTTTTCGATAAGCTGGCGGCCAAAAACATCTATTCATTCGGAGACCTACCAGAAGATTCGTTGAAAATTGTGGCTTCCGACTTATCTAACGGCAAGATGCTGATTTTTCCCGATGACCTTCCCGAGTATGGTATTTACCCTGAACGATTCCCGGTCTTTCGCGCCATTCGAATGAGCTGCGGCATCCCGTTCTTTTTTGAGCCTGTAAAAATGAAAACCCGGAATGGCCGGAACATTGTCGTAGACGGTGGCGTGTTAAGCAATTTCCCCTTATGGATTTTTGACGATGAAGAAGGAAAGCGAGAACGACCTGTATTAGGTTTAAAGCTTAGTAGAAGTACAAGTGAAAAGAAGATGCGAGAGATCGATAATGGTCTTCAACTTTTTGAAGCTCTCTTCGCCACGATGAAGGATGCACATGATGAGCGCTACATATCGCGCAAATTTGAACGTGATATTATCTTTATTCCCGTAGAGGACTATAATTCCATCCAATTTGACTTAAATGAGGAAATGAAAAATGAGCTCATCCAAAAAGGCAGAAAACGGACAACCGAATTTTTAAATTCGTGGTATTGCTATTCGAAAAAGCCCGGGGTTCTCATATAGAGTCCCGGGTTTCATTGTGAAAAAATAGTCAACTGATTGCAGTAAAGTCCTGGAGCACCCGATCAAATTTTGTTTCCGTATCGGTAATCACAGTTTTCAGGTTTTCAGTTATTCCATTAATATGAGCGACTTCATCTGAAATACTCTTTACATTGTCATTCACTTTTTTAATCGATTCATTAACATTCAACGAAAGTTTACGAACCTCTTGTGCCACTACATTAAACCCTCTGCCATGCTCGCCGGCTCTTGCAGCTTCGATCGCGGCGTTAATCGCTAACATATTCGTTTGATTGGAAATTGACTGTATCAGCTTTGAAATTTCTCCGATCAGCTGTGTCTGTTTTTGTAATGACTCAAGGGCTTGCACATTCTCCGATAGATTAGCAGACACTCGCTTAACCAGTTCTTCCGGAATATCCTTCAATTTAGTGATGAACTCCGATGTTTTCATTTCTCGATCGGTGATGTCGGTTGCAATCTTCAACACACCCGTCGCCCTGTCCGTATCATCCACTATTGGAATGTATGTTGCTTCAAGGCACAACAAGTCTCCGTTTTTATTCACCCGATAGATTTTTTCCTGATATTTAATACCTGCCCTTAAGTTCTTCCATAGATTTATGTATCCCTGACTTTGTCTATATTCAGTGGTGCAAAATTGTTGATGATCCATACCGATCATTTCATGAGCTTCATAACCTAACGTTTTTGAAAAGTTTTCATTTACCCAGATCACTTTGCGATTAAGATTAAATTCGATTAAAGCCAAGTTCCTTTCCACCGCACCTAAAACTGCGTTCGGATCCAAAACTTGTGTACTTATATTTGCTTGGGCAATCATGATTCGTCCTCCATCGGCTTTCTTTTTGTACAACCACTGTATAACGTAGGACTTTTGATGTCAAACTTTTTTACTATATAATTAGACAAAAATATGCTATATTTGAATAAAATACGAATTCTAAAGGAATTTTGTATAACTTCTGTATAAATTAATTCAGATAAAATGGATCTTATGAAGGAAGGAGGAATACAGGACATCATGAACAAACATGAAATGTACAGCATCTCCCAAGTCTCCGAAATAACAGGATTGTCTAAACAGGTGATCAGGAAATGGGAAGAGCGTTATCAATTGGTCCAGCCTGAAAGACTGGAAAATGGGAGGCGTATTTATAATGAAACAGATGTACAGGCCTTTCTAAAAGTGCGGAAACTAACAGAGTCGGGATATCCGGTCAGTCAAGCCGCCGTAATCGTCCATACCAAAGAACCGCAAGAAGTAACATATTCTTTCAAGGACCCTGAGATCAGTGATTATTTTCTGCAGCTGATCGAAAAAGGAACCCATTGCGATGAATTGGAGCTTAACCGCATCTTAAAACAGGCACACCACACATTAGGATTGTCAAATTTTTTATCCGATCTAATTCTCCCGTTTCTTAAGGAAGTAGGCGACAGATGGGAGAAAAAAGAGTGGACGGAGTATCAGGAATCGGTTTCCTCAATGGTTGTCCGTGATTATTTAGTTCAGATCAGAAGAAATTACCCTTATCGTGAAGATGCTCCCTTGTTAATGGGTGCATGCCTGCCTGGAGAACTGCATGAGGTACAAGTCCAAATCTTATTGCTGCAAGCGATGATGAAGGGTTGGAAATCCTTCCTGATTGGAAGTTCACCCGCCATCGGTTCTATTGAAGCGCTGATTGAGAAGTTTAAACCGCGAATTGTCCTTTTATCGGCTTTAACAACAATTCCTTTTGAACAAAATCCAACCGTATTGGATCAATTAGATCATTTTGCCGCACGAAACAGATCAATCAATTTTTTCTTAGGCGGTCCAGGAGCCATTGACTATACGAAAGACAATTTGCCAAAGCACATAGAAGTGGTGCAAACGTTAGAAGAGGTATTCGCTATTAGAGGATGAGGGGGATTTTGATATGCCATGTCAAAGTTGCATTGTACAAGAACTGTCTGTCGATATTAAATTTGAAGGACCGCAAAATCAGCAGATGTTAGATGATGTAAGAAATCATTTGAACCGCAGGGATTTTTGGTTTGAAGAGACGGAAGGAATCATGACCATGACGGAATCGGGCGTAAAGGAACTTCTCGATTTCAGCCAGGATTATATGGAGATTGAACATATTGACTATAGATTTGAAAAAAGTGAGTGGAAACCATTTTCTACTATTACACATCTGTTGGATAAGCAATGGATTGACGAAGTCATCCAAAAGAAATTGATCGTGAGCCATTCACAGCCAATCGTCAATCGAGATGGGGAGATTTTTGCGTATGAAATTCTGTCCCGTTTCCAACGGGAAGACGGCTCGGTCATTTATCCCAATGAAATCTTCGATGCAGCAAGAACTCGGGGGAGATTGTATGCGCTGGATCGTATTTGCCGACTGACAGCGGTAGAATATGCAGCGGTATTGGGCAAGAAAGTATTTATAAATTTCATTCCCACTTCCATCTATTCACCTGAATTTTGTCTTCGCTCTACCGTGATGCTCGCTAAAAAGCTCGGAATCGATCCGTCACAGTTCGTATTTGAAGTGGTGGAGTCAGATCAAGTGGACGACATCGATCATCTTAAATCTATCCTCGCCTATTATAATGAACGAGGGTTTCAATATGCGTTGGATGATGTTGGAGAAGGTTTCAGCACCATTGAAATGTTAGAAGACATACGGCCTCATTTCATGAAATTGGATATGAAGTATGTACAGGGAGTCTCCACGGACCCGACAAAACAGTCCGTCGCAGCTTCTTTCTTAAGAAAATCATTGGAAATCGGCTCCATCCCTTTAGCGGAAGGAATCGAAACAATGGAAGACTTTGAATGGCTAAAGGGATTAGGCTATGAGCTATTTCAAGGCTATTTATTCGGCAAGCCATCAGCCGAACCGCAACGCGAGATTAAGCTAACGAAAGAACAGATTTCCTCACTATGATTTCTGTTCTTTCAAGCTTTTTCAGCCTTTCAATCACCAATTTTTGTACCATGCCAATGCCTTTCGTTCAATCTCTTTAACTACTTCGTCCTTGCCGTTTATGTAGGAGTCAATATCATACGGAAATTCCCTTGCCAGCTTCTCTTTAAGATCACCATATACTTCCCGCTCATCCGGATGTGAACGTAAATAGTCGCGAAAGGCCAAATGACGGTTAATCTCCGGACTGCCTTTTTCGTAAATATGTACGTGATGCGTACGGTGGTGTCCACCCTTTTGGAAGTACCTCCTGCCAGCCAAGCCATTCTCTCCCTTAGGTTCATACCCTAACTTCTGCATAAGATCGTTGTAGGCATCGATTCTTGAAAGATCGTGTACGACAGGCATCATATCAATAATGGGCTTTGCCTTCAGGCCGTGGACAGAAGTACTGCCAATATGGTGAATCTCCACTATTTCATTTTTCAAAACTCCCCTTAATCTTTCTGCTTCTTCTTCGAATAGGGTGTGCCACTTAGATTGAAAGGCAACCACTTCTACTTTCCGCATTGTGTTCCCTCCTTTTTTGGAAATGATAGCGGATCGAACGATTCATTTCATTTAAATTTAGTACCTAAAAACTTCAACCCTTCCAAAAACTTCGCGTGAATATCAGCATCCATCTCTATTTCATAAACGTGAAAGATGAGGATATTTTCAATCTCGAACACTTGATACGATTCTAAATTAGCACTCGCTGTCTTCTCATGCCAATTCTCCAAACCCCTCTGGCGCTCAATAGCGGAGTAAAAATTGTAAATATATACGGGCTGCCCATCTAACTGATAATAATCGGAGCGCTCTCCGTTCAGTTTCATACCGAAAGTACCATCGGGATTGTCCCCTGCTTCTTTCAACTCCAGTCCTTGCTTCGCCAAGGATTTCAGCACTGACTCACTCGAAATATTTTTCTTTGGATCAACCTCCACTTTCAAACGTTCATAGATTTCTTTTACAGAGGCTTCTTCAAGTCTGTACAAGGTATTTGTGTCTTCCGGATCCATGATCGATCCCCCATTTTCGTCTATCCAAAGATAGAATTGTTCTCCATTCAGGTCGATCAAATAATCCGGCGCCGCTATATCCACTACGCCCGGTAAACGTACTAATTTGTGTAGGGCTTTCACGAAATCGTCCACAACTACCTGATCCGTAAAGGTAATATGTGAATCATCGATTTGATTCCACGAATCATTCACTTCATACATCATTACTTGTTTCACACGATCGACTTTTAACACATCCACCCCTTCCATTTGCGAACATCCTGCCAACAGTAAGAACAGTAGAAGCAAGCATGTCTTCTTCATTTAGCACCTCTCTGTTTTTCAGTCGTTTACTCTTAGGTTTCGTCCCAGTCCTACCCTCATTGTATTCTATTTTAAAATTGACATTCCCTTTCCCCTATTGCGAATTTTCTACCAATCAACTAAAATGGCGTAATATCCTTTTTTCGATTGGGTGATTGAAGATGTTAAATGAAGCGATTGTAAAGATTACGGAAAGTTTAAAGACGGATGAGAGGGTACGGGCAATTTTCCTGAAAGGTTCATTCGGCCGGGGCGAAGAGGATGAGTATTCTGACATTGACTTGTACTGTTTGGTCGACGAAACAGATGTTGACGAGTTTTTAAAAGATCGGCTGCGGCATTTAAAGGAGTACGGGGAATTCTTATTTCATGAAGATATTTTCATCGTAGCCCCACAAATCATTGCCGTTTACGAAAACCTTGTCCACGTCGACCTGTTTACCGTTACGGAGAAAACGTACATCAATAAGGATTATATGAAAGTCCTCAACGATCCGGAAAATCGGTTGCAGAAGTTTGAAGGTACACAAAATTTGAAACTCTCCGGTCCGGAATTCCAGGACGCCATCGAGTATGTGGCTTGGTTTTTATTCCAGTACAAAAAGTCCGCAGATCGAGGAAATGATGTTTGGTCCGTGAATATGCTCCATCATGTAACAACCCACTTGGCCAGAGTCTTGCTGCACCGTTACAATCCCAGCCGAGCACAGCTTGGATTGAAGGCATTGGAAACTTCCCTTCCAATTGAAGTGATGAAGAAAGTACGAAGCATTTTTGAGCATATGACCCCTTCCGGACACGGTGAAGCTGCCCGACTGATTGTCGTTCTGCTCAAAGAATTGGATGAATGGGCCTTCACGGAAGCAGCCGATCCACAGACGATCAGACCGTTATGGGACCGGATGATTCAAACGTTTTACTAAAGGAGGAAGTAATATGTTTATACATAAGATCAATGAAGACACAGAGCTTCGATTATTGGAAATGAGATATGCCGATGACATGTTTCAACTGATTGACAACTCAAGAGAGCATCTGCGCGAATGGCTCCCTTGGGTCGATTTCAACAAAAACGTCAAGGATTCGCAAGCCTTCATCGAAGGGACGATGAAACAATGGGCAGCCAACAATGGATTCCAAGCAGGAATCTTCTACAAAGGAGAGTTGGCAGGAGTCATCGGTCTACACAACATCAACTGGCAGAACAAGTCGACGACAATCGGTTATTGGCTTGGGGATGCTTTCACAGGAAAGGGTCTTATGACAGGCGCCTGCCAAGCAGTGGTGGACTATTGCTTCAATGACCTAAAGCTGAACCGGGTTGAAATCCGAGTCGCGACAGGTAACGAGAAAAGTGCGGCGATCCCGGAACGTCTCTGCTTCCAAAAAGAAGGCTGTGTCCGTCAGGCTGAATGGATTTATGACCACTTTGTCGATCACTATATTTACGGGTTAATCCACGAAGACTTTAACAAAACAAAATTGGACTGAAACATTTTACAACCAGCTATCATATCCTCTACACTTACTCAAGGAGAACTTGAGGAGGAATGAAAGATGCATAACATCAAAGACATCAATGAAGCGAGAGATTTCATTCAAAGTAAAACAGAACACAGACCGGTAGTCGGACTTATTTTAGGTTCCGGTTTAGGCTCGTTGGCAGATGACATTCAAGACGCAGTCCATATTCCATACACTGAAATCCCGCATTTTGCGAAATCAGGTGCAATCGGCCATGCTAACGAACTCGTCATCGGGGAATTGAACGGCAAAACGGTGGCGGCGATGAAGGGACGCTTCCATTACTATGAGGGGTTCACGTTGGATGAAGTGACGTTCCCTGTACGTGTCATGAAGGCACTCGGCATTGAGAACCTGCTCATTACGAATGCGTGTGGTGCAGTGAACACCGATTTCGCTCCTGGCGATTTGATGCTCATTACTGATCACATCAACTTGGCCGGTGCAAATCCGCTCATCGGACCGAACAACGACGAACTCGGCACCCGCTTCCAAGACCTTTCGGAAACGTACAGCAAAGACCTTCGCAACACTGCACTCAAAGTCGCGGAAGGCATGGACATGAAGCTGCAACAGGGCGTCTACGCTTGGTGGAGTGGCCCGACTTATGAAACACCTGCCGAAATCCGCATGATCCGGGTCTTGGGCGCTGACGCAGTCGGCATGTCCACTGTACCGGAAGCAATCATTGCGAAACACGGCGGCATGAACGTGCTTGGCATCTCCTGCCTAACAAACATGGCATGCGGAATCTTAGACCAACCGCTTAATCACTATGAGGTATTAGAAGTTGCCGCACAAGTCCGCACGAAATTCGTGCAATTGGTAAAAGGTGTATTAGAAGAAATGTAATGAAAAACTGCGTGTTCTCTTTTATCAGACACGCAGTTTTTTGAACTTCAAGTCATGCTATTTCGTACCTTAGCCGGAATCATGACGACCTCTGTTCGGAGATCGACAGGCTTAAATGATTCATCAATACATTCATCCCAGTATTCTAAATGCTTTTTGTCAATCCAGTGCGCGGATTGTTCGACTTCTACTCCTCCTGTACCTTGCACAGAATACCAGTACAAATATTCCTCACCGTCTAACACTTCACGGAAGATCGTCTCGACATACATCTTCTCTCCCTCAAGAGTCACAAGTACATCCTCCATATGTTCATTTAAGAAAGCTAACCATTCATTCACTTTCTCTGATTTCCCAGGTTTCACCCGGAAGCGCGTGCACTCAACATTCATGTTACCTAACTCCTTTACACTTAAAGAATATACGGACCGATCAATAAAAATAATGTAGTCAGATTCATTAAAGTTGTATATAAAATGATTGTGTTAAACTCGTCTTCCGTGACCTTCATTTTGGCAATCAAAAGCGGGAGTAAAGTAAGTACCATAGAAATCGCATGCAACGCGACCAACTGCCAAGGTTGTGTGATGAACGGAATATTATAGATAATCGCTGCCTCATTCATCATCTTGAAAAAACCGAACACTTGGAAAATCAGCAGTGCAATCACATAGACGGCAACCAACGATTTATAAGGGACCTGATTGCTGAATCTTCTCCAAATACTTTGAGCGCTGTAGACAATTGCCAATCCCGGCAATAGCCAAATAATCGATAAGAGCAACAGCATGATCCCATTCATCATGAGCGTGATAAGCTGATAGGCACTTGCCTTAAAATCGCCTTCCATAATACCGCTGCTTTCGGCCAATTTTTCTTTTTTAGCCGATGCATAGTTCAAATAACGGTCTTTCGCATCCAGTTTCAGGAATAAAATCGTGTCATCATTTATTTGTAGCGGCCTGCTGAACAAGCCTCCCTTTTTCGTGACTGCTGTTCCTACAATTGCATCTTTGTCATAGTCAGCCGTATAGATTTTGTGGACTTTTTCACCTTTTGGATCAAACATCGCAGCAGAGAAAGTTAATCTTGGGCCATCTTTGCCGTAAAAGGGTTCAGCATTGATGACATCTAACAATTTCGCACCCGTTTCAGCATCAGTGAACTTCAATTTCTTGAGCGAAATAGCTGGCTCGGACTTCAAATGATCAAATGGAGCTGTGTAGTAGGAAATCGTCCTACCCCCACCTTCAGTCACTTGTTTTTGCAAGAGTAGTTGATATCCTTCATCTGCCACAATCTTTACATCTAAGAGAGCTTCAGCTTGTCTGATCGGAAATTCAAATAGCTTGATTAACTCCCCATCATACAGATGAACGGTATACTTTGACCCTTCTATATCCTTCAATACTACAAAAATCTGTTGTCCATCCGTCTCAATTGAATAGATGGTTTGATCTGCCTTGAACTGAGCGTTTACTTTTAATGTATTACGGTCTGCAATGGAAACTTCATTGTCATTATTCCAGTAGTAAATGAGTTGTTCCGAGACCATAAAATCTGCAACTGGCTCAGCAATTACCTGCTCATCGCCTTCATTCCAGTGCATTAACTTTTCATTTTGTATGTAATACGTATTTGAATGGTCGCTCCATGTGTTTTTATATGTATCGATTTTTTCGAACTTCCGATTTTCCTCACAAACCATGTCATCGTCGCAATTTAGCACAGTCAGACTCTTACTCAAATCGACCAAGCTGATGGTTTGTCCATCTTCTGATGACACACTTTGAATTCCGTTGTAATTGCTCGGATTGACATCTATGGAATAAGGTCTGCTCCAGCCCTCGGAAGGCAGTGCTGTTTGCCCTTTTAAGGTGATGTAATACTGAAAAGCAATGACTAACAGAACAATCAACGAACCAACGGCAATAATTTTCTTCATGTAGTTTCCCCCAAGCATTTCTTCTCTATCTGTTGTAATAAAAAGAATATTTACACTCAATTTTACCATCTTTATCCACTAATGAGAGAGAAAGATTTTTAAAATGATTTTTCACATACCAGGATTTCTATTCTGTATAATATTAGGAAACAAAGGGGTTTGTTGGAAGGGGTATGGGGATGGTCCGAAAATTAAGGCATGGCATGGTCATTTGTATGATGTTTGTTAGTTTGGTTGCTTGTCAAAACGAAAGTGGGTTGAAGATTGAACATAGTTCCGTTGAGTTTGGTTCCACTCAAGATCGTGATGATCGAAGTTTGCATTTCCGCGTATCACTGGTCGAGGATGAAAATGTTCCAAAAACGGATTACAACATAAGATTTGTCGTAGAAGACTCCTATATTCAAGAGCTAATTGGAACAGACACGGTTGAAGTGCCGGATACGTATGAAACTAAAAATGGTGGAGGACTTGTTACCGGCACCTCTATGCCATTGGCAAAAAGAATCGACCACGACAAACTACGAAAAGTGATTGAAAAGGGAAAAGCAGTAACAGTTGAGGTATATCATCATGACGAGGTGTTCGATCGCCAGAAGGTGGATCTTTTTCGTGAAAATATAATACCGGCAGCTACATTCAGCTCTGATGCAAAAATCGAAACCATTGATCTAACCGAGGCAAATGATATTGAACAATTTAAGAAGGCTATTAATGGAATGTTTACTAACGAATATGTTGTTTCCGTTCTGCACACATTACCAGATTATCAAGTGAATGTGGGCAAGGAGTCGTATTATATTTGGACAGACGGTGCTGGGAAAGTTATGAATGTAAAGGACCCGTATACACTTTATTCACTTTCAACTCAATCACTTTGGGAGATTTTAGAGTTAATCGGTAATAAAAATGAATTATCGGTTATATTTCCTGATAATCGGTAATAAAACTCAATAATCGGTTATATATCCTGATAATCGGTAATAAACCACTCATAATCAGTAATAAGACCGTCTGGTGCACTCTCGCCAGACGGTCTTCTATTTTTTATTGAACGATCGAACTCTGTTCTAACTTCATCTTCAGTTGATCAAACAACTTTTCAATGGTGCCGATGCCGGCATTTTTGTATTTGGCTAAGGTGACAAGCTCTCGCGGTAAGTGTTCCACTCGGGTCTTCCCAACGTCGTTGAGTTGACGGATCAGGCTTGGAATCCCGGTGAACTCATCGGTCGATAATGATATTTTCGCCAGTTGCTCCGTGATGACGATGTGCTTGTCCTTGAAGAAATAGAAAAGTTCACCAGGCTGCTCTACAGTTAATTTCCTTCGAATCTTTTCTTCTTCAATAAAAACGGCAAGCTCTTCAAAAAAGGTCTCGTCATTCTTTTCAGTAAAACGCTTCACGAATAAATGCAATCCTTCTAAGTTATCCGGCAGTTCACTCATAATACGAGCCTCCTGTTCCGCGCCTAAACGGATGAGGAATGTTTCGGACTTCTCAAAACGCTGTGGCAACAGGAATGTATCTCTCAAAAAGTAAGGGATTTCCAACAACCTCCCTTTGTAGGAGATTGTCCGTATTGGCGTAAATCCTGGCAGTTCCGGCACTGTGTCTATATCAATGGCAGCCGCTGTTTCTTCTCTCGTTGGAGTTTCTTTTAGTATAGAAACCTTCAACAAATCCTCGAGCTTCTGAAGTCGAGCTTCCAGTTCGGGCATTTCGTAGTTTTGCCCGATCTGATATTCTGGATCTTGATAGTCAGGGACTACAAAGTCAACCGGTCCGTAAACTTCCAAATACCATTTCACAACTATGTATATCGACTCCCACGATTGAATCGCCTCGCTAATTCGGAATGTTCTCGATTGATGAGCTGCCTGGTTGCCGAGCATTCTGACGTTATGGAGTGCGTCCCGTACCTCTGTTGTTAAATATCCTTTCGAATCCAATTCATCCAACCGATCCTTAAGCGAGGAGAAAGGCTGATCTTCCATTCCTTCGTGTTTCATTACAATCTGCAGAATCGTATCGATTAATATTCTCGCATGCGTCAGCATCGTCCGGGGACTTGTATATAAGCTTTGCTCTAACTCGCGTGCTAAGAGTGCAAGTTCCTTATTAATATTTTCAAGAAAACGATAGAAATATATTGGTGTATCAAGCATTGCTGGGTCCTCCCTCATTTCGTTGCTTTGTCATTCTACCATGGATTAACGAAGAGACAGAACCACATTTTTCATTACAAAATAAAAATCAGATATCCGATAAACGAATACCTGATTTCTACTTTCTATTGTGCACCATTATCCCCTTCATTAAGGATAGCCGAGAATTCTCCATATTCCTTAATTACTTGTTGTGATAGGGGATGAGTATGTTCTTCTACCTTAAGGGGAAGTACACCCTTTTCACGTTGTTCCTGAAGGTATTTAGTAAACCCTTGATCGATTGCCTTCATAAATTTCTCAAAATCATATTTGTACTTGTATGTAACGGGCTGATCATTTTCGTCAAATGTTTTATGCTCAATGAAAAGTTCATTCTCCTGAACAGTAAAATAATAGCTTACCGCAAAACCAAAGCCATCTATATCCGTTTTGTTCGTTTTTCCTTTCCAAAGCCGCAAAAGCAGATAAAAGAACGTGGGAATCGAAAAGAATGCAATCATAAATGTAAAACGGATTTGTTGTCCATCACCATCTACATTAATTTCAACATCACCGTGTTTATAGTCTATTTCAAAAGCACAAGTATATTGAGCTTCCAATAAATCACTCCTTCGCCCCTTAATTTTCTTGAGATTGGTCCAACACGGTTTCCCCTATTGTTAATGCCTTCAGTTGCTCCTCCGGCAATTGCTGTTTCTTCCATTCTTTAAGTAAACGCTCCAACGCTTCAGGTCCTGTGTCGTCTGCCAACCAATAGGCGCCATAATGCATGGGCACAAACTGCTTTGCCTTTAATTCAACGAAAGCTTTCACACTGTCTTCAGGTGAAATATGCGAATCCGCCATGAACCATTCTGGTTCATACGCGCCAATTGGCATAAAAACAGTATCAATGGTGAAGCGTTCCGCAATTTCCTTGAATCCGGAGAAATAGGCTGTATCCCCGACAAAATAATAGGACTCGTCCAACGTTTGAAGAATCCATCCCCCCCAATGGGAAGTATTCATATCGGTCAGCGTTCTTCTTGTCCAATGCTGAGCAGGAACAAAGTGAATTTTGATTCCTTTGTATTCCGTCGATTCCCACCAGTTCAGTTCAACTACTTGTTGATAACCTTTCTTCACAAACAGGGATTTCAAGCCAACTGGCACAAAGTAATGCGGATTCCCTTTCAACTTTTTCAACGTCGTAAAATCGAGATGGTCGTAGTGGCTATGCGAAATCACTACCACATCAATTTCCGGCAACTGTTTCAACGGAATGCCTGGTTCAGTTAAACGTTTTTGAAAACCCATACGCTTTGCCCAAACCGGATCGGTCAGTATGTTAAGCCCATTCAATTGAAGCAAAAAGGTGGAATGACCAATCCATGTATAGGAAGTCTGGCTTCTATTCTCTTGAATTTCACGAACTTTTTTATTGGCACATTGGGGGATACTTTTCGAGAAGTCTTTTACTTTGCTTCTTCTTTCCTTTTGCCACTTCCGTAAATCCCGAAATGATTTTTTGCTCGATACGTTATTTAAGTTGCTATACCTCATCTTCATATTCTCACCTTCGATGATGACTTCGTATGACTAAAATATAACGCTTCTATATAGACTCTAAACTTCTAAATTTTTTTCCATTACAATATCTGTCTCTATGTACCCCAATTTTTTGTATAAGTTCCATGCCACTTCATTATGACCGAATACATGCAGCCGGATGCTTTTTAATCCCAAGCTTTTTCCGACTACCTCTATTTCCTTCATTGCCTGTTTACCATATCCACGTCCTTGGTTTCCTTCCCAAATGTTGAAATCGTATATGAATCCTTTTTCTTCAGAACGAACCCCTAACCAGATCATTCCAACCTCTTTGTCTTCAGCATGGATCGTAAATAATTTATGGTTTGGAGTTTTCTCTCCCTCAGGCAATAATTTGTTGTATTCGTTTGTCGCCTTGTCAATTGCCTCTTCTTCACTCCAATTACCCGCCTTAACGTGCTCAGCTGCATAATTTTTAATCGCGTTGTTCAGATATCGTTGATATTCAGTTGAATCCATATTTTTAAGTGTAATCAAATCTTTCATCCCCTTAATTTATATTAATTACCTCATCGAACCATTCTTCCAGTACTTTGTTAGTAAAGCGCATGCTAACATCTCCATAAAGAACAATTCTCCAATAATTATTAGAATCCTTCCTGTTTCTTCAAACGAAAAAACGCCCGGATCTTGTCCGAGCGCTCAGTAATCAATTCATATACTTGGCAACCAATAGGTAACATCTTTCTCTCGTAAGTTCTGCTTGAGTCGCTACATATTCCAATGATTCCATCGAACCGCCTTTATAATTCAAGGATGATTCTTTAGCTGTTTCATCCCTATGTACAATCCATTCACGTTGTTCTTCCCGCAATGAATCCATCTTTTCTTGGCTAAGCTGCTCTTTTAACAGACCGTAAATTTCGTTCAATTCCCGATCCCATTTTTCATATCGTTCCGTTTCTTGTTCCACCAATTCCACTGTTGTGGACTGAGCAGGACCGTATCGGTCAGCCTCTTCCATTTCATTCAGCTTCTTTAAATAGTCGTCCTTGGTTCTTTCATTCACTACTTCATCATTACCAACAGTTGAAGCATCGTCATGATCTTCTGTAGTATTTTCATCTGTTTTAGTATCAATCTGTTGACCGGTATTGTTTAAGTCCACTTGCTTGTTTGCGTCAGCTTTTGATTCATCTGTCGTATTTCCACAAGCACTCAAAATAATGATTGAAACCACTAAAACTGCCATAGCTATGTATTGTTTTTTCATCCCGCGAATAAATTTCAAGTTACCTTTTCATCTCCTTTTCTCTTTTATCCAAATAAGTTATTCGACCATTTTCGTGTTGACGTAGACAACAAGACCCAGCAAGATAGCAACTACTGCATACATGATGTATTCAGCCGGTTGAAAGTTAATAATGCCCCCGATAACTAAGACGATTCCAAGAATAGCTATGGTTCCCCCGACTAAATTCCCTAATTTCCTTTTGTCCTTCACCCGTTTCTCGTTAAAGCCTGCGAGGAGCCAAGTTTGTTTCTTAACGCCTATTAAAAAACCTAAGATTAGAAAGATTATCCCAAAAACCACCAAATTCAAGTCCATCGTAATTCCCCCTTAAAATCTTTTAATAATGAGCGGTGCAATATAAAACGGAATGAACAGAGTCAATGCGAGATAGATAAAAAAGAAATTCATTCCAAAATGGAAAAATCCTTTCGATTCGACCAGCAATAACAGCAGTAGGATCGAATTGAAGACAAACATCAATCTAAGTGACCATTTCGTGATATTAGCGTTCACCCGATCATCGTACTCTACTTCATCGGTATCCTGTTTAGTCCTGATGTATTTGGCGAGCACAATAAGTAAAATTGATAGAATCAGTAAAACCCATTTCAATATGGATTCTTCAACTAAAAACAATATGAGCAACAAACCGATAATCGGAAAATAGGTGAATAATCGTGTCATGCTTCATCCTCCTCCATCCAAAAAAGTTTTTCAATCGATGTATTTAATACAGCTGCTATTTGAAGACAAACCTTAATAGTTGGATTGTATTTCTGCGCTTCAATCAGATTCATCGTCTGTCGAGTAACGCCGGCTTGTTTGGCTAATTCCCCTTGAGTCAGTAACCCCTGTTCCACACGAGTCACCTTAACCGAATTTCTTACAACAATCTCCTTCAAGAAGACACCTCCCTAATCAGAGAGAACTTCTCCCGTCCCCCGATAGTAACATATATATTACATTAGTCAATTATATATTACATTTATTCCAAAAATAAGTCCACTGAGATAGACCTAACCACTCCTTTTAAGATAATCAGCTGTCTTTTTGCTTTGAATAGATGGGGAAGATTTGCTGTTTTCATTCATTTCCTTATAATTCTTGTAACAAATGGATTTCCAAAACGACTATTAGGTAGCACAAAGAAAAGGGGGGAAGGATTCCTTGAACCATGAATCGTTCCGTTTAGAGCGGATTTATGAAAACTATCACCGGGATGTTTATCATTTCCTTATATTTTACAAATAGCAAGCAGGATGCGGAGGATATCACGCAAGAGACTTTCATTAAAGCAATGCGGAATATCCATCAGCTGACTGATCGGGGGAAGGAAAAATCATGGATTTTGGCCGTTGCCAGGAATACAGCAATCGATCTGATCCGCAAACAAAAATTGATTCGTCTCCTTCCTGAAAAGATCAGAAAGGACGGCTCGGAGACCCAGAATCCTTCTGCAGTCAAAGGGATCATGGCGGAAGAAACTTGGATGGAGCTTCAGGATGCATTACTGCGACTAAAACCTCGTTATCGCAGTGTCGTCATTCTGAGGGCGTTGAATGAATTAAACATTAAGGAAACCGCCGAGGCATTAAACTGCAGCGAGGGGAAAGTACGCGTCGACTACCATCGCGCACTTAAAATGTTGAAAAGTGATTTGAAATTGAATGAGGGGTGGTTGGATTATGAACAATCGAAAACTGAATCCGAATGACGCAGAATTTCTTCGCCCTCTAACCGAAAGACCCGATTTGGAGCCGGACACACAATTCGTCAACGACTTAAGAAAGCGCCTTCGGACTGAGGCGAATCGAGCCCCAAAAGGTGGACGACTTGCTGTTCTCGGCATCGCCGCAATCACGATCTTAACAGCCGTTGCCTCACTGTTTTTACTATTGAATGTGGCGAATGAGCGACCTGAAGATGTGGCTAAAGGAGAACCAGATGTGCCCCCAGTCGTAACAACACCAGCCGAATTAGGACCGCCTTTGCAAATCGAAGCATCCGAACAAATTGTCGAGCTCTTTTCGGTCAACTATGGTATTACTGATAGTGAAATAAGCGAGCCTGTAAAAAGCAAGGGTGGCGGATCTGACCTCACACCGATGAGTTTCTTCGTGAAAGATGACGTGTTTTATATTTTGGATAACGCCGGGAAGAAAGTCGTCGTGACGGATGGGACCGAGCATCTCCTGACCATTCAGCTAAGTGAGGATGCATGGTTAAAGGATTTGTTTGTCGATGATGACGGCATGATTTATGTATTAGATGAAGGACGATCTGTCTATAAATATGACAAGGATGGGAAGCTAATCGACACCTTCCCGATTCAACAAGAAAATTTTATCTCCACCAGTCTTTCGGTCAATGCCGAAGGTGATATTCTTGTTCATGAAGGGGGGAGCCGAACTCTGAACCTGTCAACGAATGAGACCAGCCCTTACGTCAAGCATTTCGGAAATACAATTGCAAAAGCAGATGTGGTAAACGAAAAAGAAGGTCGGCTAATCCTTACGGAGCCTGATAAGGAAACCATTATTGATATCCCGTTCGAAGATACTTTTGGCGCTCTTGTGGTCTATGATGTGAATTCAAAACAGATCGTTTATGAAAAGCAAGAGGTAAAGGATGAGAGTCAGATTTCGGTTTATTCCGATATATATGTAGCAGATAAAAAAGGCAATTTCTTAGGGGCTGTCCGAATCCCAACTGAACGTTCTACTTATTACGCTGAACATCGAATCCGGATGGACAACAATGAAATCTTCTTTATGTCTCCTGAGAAAGATGGAGTTCATTTCTACCAGCTCATACCTGGAGCTGAAAAACGAGTAGTCCAAGATTCTGATACGATTGAAAAGCCAGAGTCAGATAAGACGGAAAAAGAGCCGCCAGTTGAACATGAACCTTCAACATCTTATTTAACTGAAGAGTTCCTTAACGAGCTTCGGAATGGGAATATGCCGGGTGTTGAAGTGAAAATCGGTTCTACGATCGAGGAACTGAAAAAGCAATTGGGCGAACCGAATAGAATCGGGGAACTTGAAGGCGGCTATCTACACGACTATGGAACCTATCAATACATCCAGCCAGCTCTGCAGGATTTCATTATCGGAATTCTGATGGTTATTGAAGAAGATGGTGTGACTGGAGAAGACTTTGTAAAGGCATGGGGAGAACCCACAAGTGAAGGACCACTTGTCCATCCATATGAAGCCTATACGATGACATACCAGCTGAATGAAAACACTGTTGTAAATCTGGAAACGAACAGCGGCCGAAAAGATACAGTCAAATTTATACGGCTTATGAGATTCAGTACAGAATAAGTGAAGACCGTACTCTCACGGGTACGGTCTTTTCATTATGACTGCAGCACCTCAAGGGATTGACGGTACTCCTCTATTTTTCTAACGAGTTTCTCCCGTAAATTTGTTAACCATTCTGGATGATCAGCAGACTCTTCAATATCGACTGTCCGTATCAATTTGGCGTACATGAGTAAACGATGCATCCGCGAGAACCCTTCTGCCTCTTCCATCAGCTTGTCGTCCAACTGTGTACGTTCGCGATACCCTCCCATGAACTTCTGGATGTTTGGTGAGTGCACATCAAACTCACCCGCATCCCGGAGTGCGTACACGATATCCGCTACATACCAATAGGAAGCACAGTCATCAAAGTCCAAAATACTAATTTGATGATCCTTTACCTTAAGATTGTCCAATTCGAAATCATAGTGAATGAGGCCGAAGTTATCCTCTGTCTTCTCTAAATTCTTTGCCCATTCTCTCAAGAAGTGTATCTCGTTTCTTGTTGCTTGATCTTTTTGCGGGAGACTTCTTTCAGCAAAGTCCAAATGGTCACTCCAACTCGAGCGGCCATCTTGTAATACAACAGGTGCCTTCTTCAACACCTCATGCAACTCTCCCAAGCTACTGCCCCAAAGAAAGAACTGTTCCTCAATCAGCTCTTCAAACTCTAAATGTTCTCCTACTGCCTCTTCAAATAAAACTGCATGGAATGTGCCCAACTCGGTTTGCACCGTTTCAATATACCGATCATTCTTGGACTTTACAGGTTGAGCAACACGGATTGAATGTTCCGCCAAGTATTGTATTACGTTTAACTCAGATTCAATTTCTTCAATTGTCCTTTCATTCCCATCATTAAAACGTAAAAAATAAGTCTTGCCATCTCTCTTGCAGACGAAAATGAAATTTGCACTTGCCCGCCAATAATACACCTCGCCCACGTCATATCCCCAGTTCTCCATCAGTTCGAAAGCAAGAGGGCTTCTCCACTCCTCATCTACGGTATCCACAACACGTTTCATTAAACTTAATCTCATCATACGCATTTCCCCTTTTCTCTTTATATCTTTTCCTGTTTCGGAATAACAGGCACCCACAATTCATTACGTGGCTTATGTTTTGGCGGGTAATAACACTCGATACATGGTGCTTTAGCAAGCTCAAAACCTGAATTCGGCAACCACTCGTCATATAGCTGTTTCCACGCTTCAGTAATCTTTGGAAACACGGCCCACGTCCCATTGGAAATAATCATCGTTTCCAAGCCACTTGGCGCCTGCCCTTCATGCCTGACCCCCATGAAATAGATGAAGTGATCATCTTTTATCGCCGCTTCATTCCCGCAAATGCCCAAGATAGTTCCAAGTGGTGTTTCATCAGGTCCGTAAGATAAATAAACGAGTTCATCCATGAACCCATCCTTCTTGGCATCGCTCCAAAGGGTCGGAATCATTTTAAAAGCCCTATTTGTTTTTACCGGCTTCCCTCGACCTACAATCTGTAAATCCACATCCATTCTTTCAATTCTGTAGTCCATTCATTTCCCCCTCCAAAACCGATAATAATTATTTCTCTAATCCACGTGAGAATCCCTCTTAAAGCAAATAAAAAGACAGCTTCCAGTTTTGGAACACTGCCTCCTTTATCCTTATTAAACATTTGAAAGTGTACTGTTTTCACTCTGTTTAATCTTTTGAATGACTGAGAATTTTCCATTGGTCTCCAAAATTACGGCATCCACATCGTCCAACGAAGAAATTCCTTGTTGGCGTACAGCCTGCAAGATCTCGCTTTCTGTCACCCGGCTATCCCGCATCACATTCTCTTGATAATCACCTCGATAAAAAAGAAGCTTAGGCGAGGATTTGACCAAATCTCCGAATTTTGTTGAACGGACAGATAATTTCGCGACAACAAACTGAAGGCCGACCAACACTACAAAGGAAGTCACCCCTTCGGCCAATGTAACATTTTTATTCAATAATATTGTTGCGAGTGTTGAACCCAAAGCAACTGTCACAATCAAATCAAAAGCATTCATCTTTGCTAATGTCCGATTACCGCTAATTCGTAGGACAACAATGAGCAATATGTAACTTAATATACCAAGCAATAGGACTCTTCCTACACTTTGCCAGTCTGAAAAGAACATAATGGTAGATACCTCCTGTTATACGACCTATTCCTTTCTTTCTAATTAATTAAACGATTGAGTGTGAATGAATGAATATTACTTACTATTCGCTTTTCACCTGAATAACAAAACAGCACCCCAAAAATGGAGTACTGCTGATATTCATATTAAATTAACCAATGATAATCCTGTCGACAATCCACTATAACATCAATATATATGAATTCAGCCTTCACTTGATAAAGAATTAAATAGCGATTTGAAATCAACATCTTCCTGTATTTATAAGCAGGAAGAAAAGGATTTATCAGCCATGGATTCCTTTCTGGCAATACTTCCAGCGACTTAATAGCACTTATAATCTCTTCTCTAAGTTTATTTGCTGCTTCTTCACTTACCTTTGATAGAAAAAAGACGTGTTGTTTAAGCAAATCTGCCGCTTTTTCAGAGATTATTACTTTATATTGATTTTTTTGACTGTCCATTTATCTCTGGCCTTTAGCTGCTTTTTTTAATACCTCATCCAAGTCATCAATGGTATACCCCTTTTTTCCCGCAAGTCGCGCTTCTTCTTCTGCTACTAATTTCTCCCGGAGTTTCAGCATTTTTTCCCTTTGTTCAAATGCTTGTAGATCCATAACAACCAGATCACCTTCACCATTTTTAGTCAGGTAAACAGGTTCTCCTGATTCCTTACAAAGATTTGAGATTTCATTGTAGTTATTTCGAATAGCAGCGGAGGGTTTTATATACATTCATAGCACCTCTATGTCATTATTATATCTTTATTTTACTACTTAAACGGTATAACAATCAAAGAAAAACAGCACCCAAAATGAGTGCTGCCTCATCCTTACTTAATCACAAACTTCGTCTGGCTATACCCTTCCCGCGACTTCTTCACTTCCAAGATTGCCGGGATGGCGGCTTTCAGTTCCTGGACGTGGGAGATGACGCCAATCATACGACCTGACTTTTGCAAGTCGATGAGCGTATCAATCGATTTGTTGAGTGATTCCTCGTCGAGCGAGCCGAATCCTTCATCGATGAACATCGTGTCAATTGATACATTGCCTTGGAAGCTTTGGATGACATCAGCCATTCCAAGTGCCAGGCATAGAGATGCGTTGAACTTCTCTCCGCCTGAAAGTGTTTTGACATCGCGTGTCTGGCCGGTATAGGCATCATATACATCTAACCCGAGGCCACTTTGCTTCCCTCTCGCCTCTTGCCTGTCGCTTCGGATCAATTCAAATTGGCCATTAGACAAGTTCTTCAATCGCTGATTTGCCGATGCAATAATCTGCTCTAAGTATTCAATCTGCAAGTAGCGTTCAAAGGAAATCTTCAGGCTGTTCTGCCCACGGACGACATCATATAAGTCCGCGATCCGATTGAATGCCTGCTCACGATCTGCCATTTTTTCATGGGTCTCGGTGATTTTCCCGATGAGGTCGACCACCGCTTTCCGGCATTCGGCCGATCGATTCACCTCTTGGAGGGCTGCTTCATATTGAGTCTTCAACTCTGCCAATTCAACTTCCATCACAGTCAAATCCACTTTCACCTTGTCCGCCAAGGATGCCTTCAGCTCTTTTACTTGCTCAGTTAATGTATGGCGGTTTTGGTTATATTGTTGAATCTCATTTTTCAAGGAAGTACGTGCTTCCTCTGAAAGTTTGGCCTGTTGGTATGCTTCCTCAGTTTGGAAGGAAGAATTCGCTAACGCCGTTTTGAACTCCTGATCTGCTCTGTCCTTCTTCTGCTCAGTCTCAATGAAAGCAGCTTTCGAATGGGCAACCGTTTGTACCGCAATGGTCATTTGTTCTTTCGCTTTCTGCAAGTGTTGCTGAGCCGCTTTCCATGCAGACTCCAGTTCACTCTTCTGCCGTTCAACAGCAGCAATCTTCTCTTCAAGCAGACTTAAGACACGCAGCTCCTCAGGTATAGATTGGATTTTATCATCATAAATTGCCTTCGACTTTTCGTATGCCGAGTTTGCTTCATGATATGATTTTTCCGTTTCGGCTTTCTTTGCCGTCAACTCTTCCACTTGTTGTGCTTTCTCTGCATGCTGTTTTTTCACTGAAGTTAGAGACTCTTTATCCTTTTTCAAGCCTTCTATTTCAGTAGTTAGCTTCAAACGTGACTTATCAGCCAATTTAAGTTCATCGCTAACTTGGCTAAGTTCAACTTCAAGCGCTGCAATCTCTTCAGCCTTTTGCTTCAATTGATCGGATTGGGCATTCCTCTTCGCAACAGCATCACGATACTTCCCATCTACTTCATCTAAAGCGGACTTCGCGGCTTCCAGCTCTTCTTTCGAAGGAGACAAAGATTCTTCTCCTCTGTTTTTATTCGGATGCTCCAAGCTTCCGCACACCGGGCATGCCTCGCCGTCATGGAGATGGACCGCCAGCACACGGGCCTGATTATCAAACCATTGACGTTCAATCGTTTGATAAGCGGACTTTGCATCATTGAATTGCGACTCGATGCGAGAAACGGCCTGTTGAGCTGTTATATATTGCTGTTCCAGCACGACGTACTCCTTCAGTACACGGCATTTGTCTTGTAATGCACGAAGCTCTTCATTCTTCGCATCAAATGAAGTAAGTTTCTTTTCTAAAGTGTCGACCTCTTTCTTCAATGCTTGTAAAGAGGTTTTACCGTCGTTCAACTGTCCGTCTATCACTTTCACGGAGTCCGCCAGCTCAACAACCTGTTTCTGAAGATTTTTCAACTCCATCTCCCGTGTGGCGATTTCCTTCACAACTGGTAGGATGTCATTCAAACGAATTAAGGACTCACTCACTTCATTGCGTTGAGCCTGTTTTCCTTCTTCTAACTGGTACCGCTGTTCAGCAGCCTCATGCTTCGATTGTGCCAGCGTTTCAGCGGCAATCGCTTCTTTCACCTTTTGTTCCTTCTCCGCTACTTCCTTCTGAAGCTCACGGAAATGTCGCTCGATTCCTTCGATGACGCTTGCCTTTTGCGCCTGTTCCAATTGCTGTTCTTTCATCTGGAATAAAGGCTGTTGCTCATTCAACGCATTCAGCTTCTGCTCTTTCTGCTCGCACTCATCGAAACGTTCGTTAATGCTTTTCGCCTGATGGAACTGCGCGGACTTGTCCGAATGCTTTTGATAAGCCTCTTCATACTTTTTCTGATCGAGACTGATTTTCTCCTGATAGAACGCTTCTTCCTGGTCTAACCCTGAAATGACTTGATGGATATTATAATGCTCTTGTGACAAAACGTGGAACAAGACAGATTCCCTCTCCGGAATCGTTGCAGGGATATTCGCGATATGACTATTCAGCGCTCGCTGTTCTACCTTCAACTCTTCCTCCATCTCGGACTTCTTTGCCTTCAATCGTTCGCTGATCTTCTTATACGGCTCCGTCTTGAAAATCTTCCGGAGGATGCCTTCTTTATTGTCCGTATCAGATGTCAACAGCTTACGGAACTCACCTTGTGGAAGCATCACAATCTGACTGAACTGATTGATATCAAGCCCGATGATTTCTTCCACCCTCTTATTGATTTCCGATACGATTTGCCGCTCGACACATGGAACTTCTTGATTCTCCACGATCTCGAAGAACTCATATTTCTCTCCCGTAGCACTCTTATTGCCTTTCTTCACATGGCCCATTTGGCGCAAAATCCGGTATGTACGTTGGTGCATTTCAAACACTAATTCCACAGATGTATGTACATCGTCCTCAGCAAAATCCGAACGCATACCACGGGATTCGCTGCGGTCAGAACCGCTCGCCGAGCCGTATAACGCAAAACAGATGCCGTCAAAGATCGTCGTCTTTCCCGCTCCGGTATTCCCGGAAATGACAAACAGCTGATTCCCCTGCAGCTCGTTGAAATCGATGACTTCCGTGTGCTTATAAGGCCCAAACGCAGTCATTCTTAAACGAATCGGCTTCATAGTTTCATCCCCTCTTTCTTCACAGGGGCTTGTTCCTGCTCGTCCAACAATATATCGTGAAGCACTTCCTTGAATAACGCTTCCGTCTCGTCAGACGCCTTTTCACCTTTCACTTCTTCATAGAACGCGCGGAATAATGCAAAATCGTCCATCTTCGTCCGCGATTCCGTGGATGCTTCAACATCTTCCCGCTTCGTCACGAACACCTTCCGTTCCACATGCATAGCATTCGGATAAACGGAACGGACCTTCTCCATCGGGAATAAAATCGGCGTTTCATCCAATAGCTTCACAAACACATAGTCCTCATTCAGCTCGTGCTTCAAGAGGTCCTCAATCTTTCCTTCAACTGTCCGGATATCCCGTCTTGGTGTTAATAATCTCTTCTCCACCTCAACTTCGCCCTTCTCATCCATCTCGACAACGAAGAACCCTTTTTGATGATGCTCTTCAGAAACAGAATATTTAAGCGGAGATCCTGCATAACGGATCGTCGGATTCAACACGTGATGTGCCTGATGCAAATGGCCGAGTGCTGTGTAATGGAAGCTCTTGAAATGAGCCACATTCACATATTCCGCCCCGCCGATCGATAATGGCCGTTCGGAATCACTCGTGTTTTCTTCCTCTTCCCCATGTGGTGTCACGAAGGCATGTCCAACAAACACATGACGCTTAGTAGAATCCATCTTCTCCTGTAATTTGGCAACAATCGCCTTCATCGCGTCATCATGCGTCTGGATCTCTTCATCCTGCAAGGAATGACGGACCTGGGAGGGATCAGCATACGGCACTAAGTGGAAATGGACTTCCCCGAACTCATCGTTCAACACGACCGGTTCAAACTCACCGGACATCTGACCGACAATATGATAACCATTTGACTTCATCAGCCGACTCCCGAAATTCAACCGCCCTGGGCTATCATGGTTCCCGGACACCGCAATAACCGGTGTCTTCAGCTTCAATGTGATGGTTTCCAACATTTCGTCCAATAAATTCACCGCATCTGTCGGCGGCACCGCACGGTCATACAAATCCCCAGCAATAATCACCGCATCCGGCTTCTCTATTTCAATCGCCGCAACGAACTGATCCAACACAAATCGTTGGTCTTCTGTCATATATACGCCCTGTACTAACTTCCCTAAATGCCAATCCGCTGTGTGGAAAAATTTCATTCTCATGGTCCCTCCCTTTTCATGTTTATCTATTTTATATGTAAAAGATTTGAAGTCTTGTAGTGATTCCATTATTTTACCATAAACCCCTATCCCGTTATTAGACAATCATTAAATTAAGCATGCAAAAAACCCTCTGCCAGAAAACCTGGCAGAAGGTTTATTTTATTCCGGAATATACGGAAGGTCCAACGTCTTCGGAATATTAATAACATGGGTCTCTGTATACGACTGGAGTCCTTCTTTCCCATATTCGCGTCCGACGCCGGACTGCTTCACACCACCGAACGGGAATCGGACATCGAGACCCTGCACGGCAGCGGTATTGATCATCGTTGTACCTGCTTCAATCCTACGAGCTACGCTGAGTGCATGCTCTTCTTCGCCCCAGACTGAACTTGTCAGGCCGTAGATGCTTTCGTTATGAAGCTCGATCACTTGCTCCTCGTCGTCGAACGGAATGATCGGCACAGTTGGTCCGAATTGTTCCTCGACTACGATCGGATCATGCGGGTCTGCTCCCAACACCAATGTCGGCTGTAGGAAATAGCCGTTTTCCATCAACTCCGGGTTGAGCACCTTCCCGAGCGGGATGACCTCTGCTCCTTTACTCTTAGCTCCATCAATCAGGCCTTTTACATAATTGACTTGTCCTTTGTTGTTGACAGGTCCGACAGTTGTTTCTGGATTGAATGGATCACCAACACGGATCCATTTATTTGCCGCTTCCTTATACTTCTCGACAAACTCGTCATAAATTGATGAGTGGACGTAAATCCGCTTGGCGATCATACAGATTTGTCCGGACGTCAGGAAGTTCGAGATGACCATTCGGCGGATGGCCTTCGTATCCGTCAGGTCGAAGCTTGGCAACACGATGGCTGCGTCGTTCCCACCGAGCTCTAAGGTCATTTTCTTAATCGTTTCAGATGCAGCCTTCATGATGCTCTTCGCCGTCTTCGTTCCGCCTGTGAAGGCAATCTTCGCGACTTTCTCATTGGACGTAAGCTCCACGCCGACATCCGCTTCCCCGTGGATCAAGTTCAGCACACCAGGAGGAAACTCATTCGCAATGAGTTGGACGACTTTACTTACGGCAAGCGGTGCAAACGGGCTCGGCTTCAACACCATCGTGTTCCCCGTCAGCAACGCTGGTGCAATCTTAATGGTCGATAACGAGATTGGGTAGTTCCACGGCGTGATAGCTGACACAACACCCAACGGATCCTTCGTGATAATCGTCCGGCCGTTATCATGCTCGCGCAACTCCTCCGTCACGACCTCTTTTACTGTTTTGCATGCAAACTCCATCCACATGAGGGAAATCGCAATCTCACCCTCTGCATCCCACAACGCCTTACCGTGCTCACGGGACAACAGCTTCGCAATCTCAGGAGTCTCATCCTTAATCTTTTGAATCGCCCGCTCCATTCGCTGGATGCGGTCCTCCAAGTCACTTAACCGCCACTCCTTGAACGCCTCATGCGCAGCATCGATCGCCTGAATTGCCTCTTCCTTCGTATTAATCGGTGCATACCCGACAACCTCTTCCGGATGCGTCGGATTCTCCCGCGCAAACTGCTTGTCCGTCGGTGCCTCTTTACCATTGATGATGGCATGTACCGTAATTGGTTCTGTCAATTTGATAACCTCCTTAAAACTTAATGCCTGTAGGCTCCTATTCATTTATTCCCCACTCATTCAGAATTACTCATCAACTCAGCTTATAAACGAACGCCCCGCTGTGATTTAAGACACTCCCCTTATGATTTTCCGAACTTTCAATTATAATTAAGATTCCTACACCAATCGGGAGGTGGATCATGACACAAAACAAAACAGACCTGCGGGTCATTCGGACGCGTAAATTGATCATGGATTCATTCATCGAACTTTCCGGTAGAAAAGAATTCAAAGATATTACGGTCAAGGATCTAACAGAAGAAGCGATGGTCAATCGCGCTACTTTCTATTATCATTTCCAAGACATCTACGACCTGCTGGAGAAGGCCTTATCAGAAGTATTATCAATCAATCTAAACTGCGATTCTTACGAGAATAACGGTTTTAATGAAAAGACGTTTGTCGGCATATTCAATGCCATCACGGATTTCCAAAAGTCATTGTCCACCCGTTGCCATCGGGGATACGAGGAGACGATCGCTCGTATTATCAAGGATCAGCTTGAAGTGATCTTTTATAGATTATTACGTAAAGAACGCCCAACTGAAGATGAATTAGGTCAGAAAACAATGGCCGCCATGCTGAGTTGGGGAATGTACGGAGCTTCTGTGGAATGGAGAAGGCACAGTAAAGAATTCAGTCCCGAAGAGTACATTAAATTAGTCTTCCCTTATATTTCGAAGGGAATCAATAACTCCATCTAAGCTGCAAAAACCCTGAGAAATTTTATTCTCAGGGTTGATTCTATTATTTTTGGATGTAATATTTCTCACCAAGTATTTCTTTTTCTTCGTATTTGTTTGAAGGTAAGTTCTTTCCAATAAAATCTTGAAGTTCAGATGGTTCTACATCGTACATGACTTCAATTTCTTTTGCGAATAACAGTTGTTCTTTTTCAAGTAAATCCGACAGAGAAGTTTGCGTTTTCGGTTTTACATCTTCTTCTAAGATTTGAGTAAGAGCCGAAACGTAAAACTGCAAAGGACGACTGCCGACCACTTTTACGCCCTTGTTTTCTTTATTGACCATGATAATCGTCGGGAATCCTCGAGCTCCAAGTTTGGCAGCAAGTCCGAAGTCTTCTTTCAATAACGTATGTCCAACTTCATCTGCCGCTTCCTTCACAATCGTTTCTCCATCAAGACCTATATGATTAACAAGTTCGACCATAACGGAGTCTTCACCAATATTTTCATTGAACGCAAACAAGGCTTCCCGTGCACGACGCAAATATTCATTCGCTTTTTCATCGCCATGATGTTTTTGAATCACTTTATACACACGGGACGGAGGGAACGAGGACTGAACTGGATTGTCGATCATAAGTGACCCATCAATCGGCATCCCGGAATACTCCCCAACCTCTCTCCAATGTCCTGCTACGTCTGCCGGTCCAAAGATTCCGTTTCCCGGATCAACCGGTCCGCCACCCCATTTTTCAAGCAACCCACCCATGACAGTGTGGAAATTGAAATAATGGCAGTATTCCTCTTTAAAACGTCGGAAAACAGGTTCCAATGCCCAGCAATGAGAGCAAATCGGATCCGTCACATAATATAAATCGATTGTTTTCTTCGGTTGGTTGAAGTCAACAAACTCCATTTCCTCATCACCGGCGACACCGCACACGCCTGTTTCCAAATCGCAAATCATATTGTTATTGTTCGTCATACCATTTCCTCCTTTGTAGTACTGTCTATCTGTAGTTTAGTACACACTCAAAATCGCCAGTACCAATAGTTCGCCGGAATTGTTGTTTATCCAACACATCACCGCATCTGTTGGAAAATTAGGATTAGAAACCAGCGCCAAATTTATTGAGAACAAAATAAGCCGATTGTATAATGTCAGTAAGATCAGCTAAAGTAAAAGGACCGTCTGGTGCGTTAACACCGACGGCCTGCAACAAAACAGCGTCGCTTTAAGAGCGGTCAACATCCAACGACAGAATTAATCCGCCTGGGCTACTAACCACAAGGGCGGATTAATTCCTTTTATGCGACTCGTGTATGTAGTAAAATTCCAAAAAAATAGGCTGCCAAACGCCCTAAGAATCGAGCGTTTAGCAGCCTTATTTCTATTTATTATTGATTAGCCTTCTTTACCCATTCAGCAACCGTCACCGTACGTTTCGCTTGGTGCTTGACTGCTCCTTGGACATCCTCGACCATGTTTCCGTCCTGATCCACGGAGACACTAGTACCATATGGGTTACCGCCAGCACCGAATAAGACCGGATCTGTGTAGCCTGGAGGTACGATAATTGCACCCCAGTGCATCATACTTGTGTATAAAGATAAAATCGTCGCTTCTTGTCCTCCGTGAGGGTTTTGTGCCGACGTCATCGCGCTTACTACTTTATTGACCGTTTTGCCGCTTGCCCATAGACCGCCTTGGAGATCAAGGAATTGCTTCATTTGGGAAGCCATGTTTCCAAAACGTGTTGGAGTACTGAAGATGATGGCGTCAGCCCATTCAAGGTCATCGGATGTGGCTACTGGAATATCTTTCATCTTTTCGACAGTCGATTTCCAAACTTCATTCCCTTGGATGACGGATTCAGGTGCTAATTCTTGTACTTTCAATACTTTTACTTCAGCACCTGCTTCTTTTGCGCCTTCTTCTGCCCACTTTGCCAATTGAAGATTCGTGCCGCCCATACTATAGAATACTACAGCTAATTTTACGTTTGCCATTTTCATTCTCCTTCCAAATTCATATTTAAAATGTTCCTCCTCTTCTTATTCCCTCTTTTAAGGTTTTTATTTACAGCAATTTTCACAATGTCATTAAAACCCAATTACATTTTTTAATAAATTGTAAATTAAAAAACGGCAGTTACGATTTAGTAATCTGCCGCTTTTTCGCTGTGCTTAACAATTGGAATGGTGGAATGGCTGGGTCGATGATGACTTGTTGTTTTTCAGCCACCTGAACGGTTGCAGTCTCTGCGGAGTAGACTTCCTTCGTTCCTTCGAGCATGCACTTCGCAGACAGGATCAGGACCGTAAAGGCAACAATGGGAATAACAGAAATCCACGGATAGGTCGTCCATAAGTATTGCCACCAAAGCCCAATCAGACCTGTCCATTCGTCACTCCGCGAAGTGAGAACCTCTCTGTAGAACAAGTTCTCTCTAACAATGCTTCCTCCGATAAAAATCCCCAATACCCCTAAGTGGGACATAAGAAGCAATGTTTGGATAAATTCACGAATAAAAATGATATAAAGTTGAGGAACCAAAAATGGACGGATGTGCTGTAAAATAATACGAGCTGTGTCTGCCCCTAATGTGCGGGATACCTCGATGAACTCCATATTGTCAATTTTCTTTACTTCATTGGCTATAAGTACTGAATTGGCAGGAATAAAAATCAGCGAGAGTATAACGATGAAGACCGCTACTCTGCCCCAGAACCCGGGAACAGCCGGATCCTCCATATAGATTCCAGCAAATGACATATAGAATAACAGCAGATAAGCTAATAGAGTAGTCGGAAAATAGTTAATGGAATCCGCCAATGATTTAATGGGACGTTCAAACCTGCCAAATATATAGTGAATGGCCAGTCCGAAAAAGACGGAAGGTACCACACGTAGAAAAGTGATAATGAGTGCCGCTAACAACGTATATTTGAAACCCACAATCATCACGATGAAGATATTCCGCCCGAATTCATCCGTCCCGAGAGGCGGATAGATCGAACCACTATAAGGTGGACGCAGCAACTTTCCATTCTCGTCTTCTAAAAAATAATCTAATCTTGGAATATCATCGCCAAAGAAAGCCCAATAGAAAAGACTGATGAATAAGAATGTGCCAATGATAGAAAACCCTATAAGGAACAATCGGTTTTTGAAAAGCGCCTTAACTCTCATGACTACTCACCACTCCAATCGTTGCCCAGTAGTTTTTTCGATGATCGCTGTGATGATTGCATAGAGAACGAAAATGGGTAGATAGAACATGATTAAACTGAACGCAATGACATTGGGCTCCGGGTAATTCTTGATGTAGGTAATGATGCCGTAGATATTGAAAATCAGTTCGAAGATTACAAGTGAAGACAGTAAGTAGAGCACTACGGATTTACTGTGAGTGAAGATACTTGGAATCATGTTCCGTAGAATGTGGCGAAAGAAAATAATTGTTCGGTTAAAGCCTTTGCTTTTCGCCAGTGTGACGTATTGCTTCTCCATCTCGTCATTCGTCAAATATAGGATGACCTTGAAAATCATAAATGTCGGAATCAATGCCAAGGCGATGATCGGAAGGACATACGCCCGATTTGTTCCTGTACCTGCAACCGGGAACAACAGGATATTCGTCTGTTTGTAATAGAAGATCACCACAAATTGAATCACCATGATGATGAATAAATCAGGCAACGATTCAAACAACGATGCCATTTTCGTAATAACATTCCGGATACGTTCGGGCAACAAGACGGTGATATAAGTAAGTAGGATGCCAATCAACACCGAAATCAGTAACGCAGTAATGAAAATGATCAGTGAGTAGTTGTAATAATTCCAGAAACTTGGGAAGATGGAATACTCGGTCCCTTGAACTTCTCCTGTAATTAATAAACGCTCTCCAGTAGTAACCGTCAAGTTTTCCGGGAAGAACAGTGATTTTACAATCAACGCAAAGTTGTCAACAAACTGTCCAAAGTCCAACTTGAACCCTTCCAAAAATACGCTAGCGACTGCGGTAATAACGATTAAACCGAAAACCACGAAGAAGAATCTTGTAATTGTTTCGATAACCCCTCTCATGTGTCACCCCCCTCACTTCTATTTCTTCTATATTTGTTTCCTGTATTCCTTTTGAAATTTAAAAATACCAGTATTCCATAACGGAAAGCCGGTATTTTCAACATCTCATTTTATTTATACGTTTCGTACTTATGTAAAACTGATTAGCTTTCAATGTCTACTCATCACTATGCAAAACCAACTGATTATAAATCTTCCTTGCGCCGTTTTTGGATAGTGAGAAGTATGTATGGGTGTCGTTATAATTCATAATCATTCCCCCACTCTCATTGATCCAAAGGGAATAGAAGTCATCCTTTATTCTCACCAAATAATTCGGAGGGACGAGGTCTACTCCATCTTTAATCTCTTCTGCCTCTTTAAATGATTCCACAAAATCTTGGATAATCCGTGGGTCTGTATAGGTCTTTAACGATTCCTCGTTCACCATTATACGGTCATCGAATTCATATACCTCGATTTTGTCGGGCTTTTCCAACCAAATCGAGAGCGCCACTAATAGGACCAGGAATAAAAGCAGTAAAATTTTCTTCACGACAGCAACCTTCCGTTATGTACTTACTCCAACATACGCAAACTCATTCCGATTAAATACAAGTCCTTTTGGAAAGCCTCGCATTAGTAAGGAGGAGAGAACAGATGAAGAATACACAAGAAGTCGGGACACTGCTATTACGGCTCTTTTTAGGCTTAACTTTTTTCATGCATGGGTTCGATAAGATCCAAGGGGGAGTCGGAAATTTCGCAGCAGGATTTCCTGCCATGGGGCTTCCAAGTTTCACGGGATACATGGTCACATTCATCGAACTGGTCGGAGGAATCGCACTGATTTTAGGAATCGGCACACGACTATTTTCCATACTCATTGCTTCAGTTATGGTCGGTGCCATCCTCTTTGTCAAACTGCCGGAAGGATTTATAGGGGGATATGAATTCAATATCGCCTTATTCGTCAGTGCTGCCCATCTCACATTAAACGGCAGCTCTCTCTTTTCATTGGACACCAAAATTGTACAACTCCTACCCGAACTTTCACGGAATCGGACTGAACAACCTATAGAATAAGAACAGACACTAACCGGATCGGTTAGTGTCTCAGATTGTAGACAAAAGGCACTTTGAATGGAGACATTCAAGTGCCTTTTGGGTTTTTAAGAGGTTTTTAAGGATATAGATGCCTCGACGAGGCATCTGCTTAGGCCATTTCCGGACCTTGCCATGTCCAGCTGGCCATCTTTTTCAGATTCATGGCAGCAAAAGTAAGCATCGCCTGCATGGACAATTTTTTAAGGCCCCTTAGGGTTGTCCATCGCATACCATGCTTTTCTTTTCCGTCGGCAAATACCCGCTCAATGGTTTCTTTTCGTTTAGCGTAGATTGCCTTGATATCATCTTGATGTCGAAGATGGTCCGCTTCTTCTAAAGCATCTTGCCACACGTGCCTCTGGATCACTTTCTGGTGATTCTGGCTCAATGTACACTGCGAAAGTAATGAACAGTCCTTACAGATTGCCGGATTGGATTTATACTGACGGTAACCTTCCTTCGTCGTGGTGACATACTCCAACAACTGCCCGTCCGGGCAGATATAGCAATCATAGTACTCGTCATAGACATACTCGTGCTTTCTCATGAATCCCTCTTTTGTGTGAGGGCGAGTGTAAGGCAATACAGGCTGGATATCATTTTCTAATAGGTAGTGTGCAATCGCTGGAGTCTTATAGCCAGCATCAGCGGCAACGGCTTCAGGCTTTCCAACTTTCTCGATCACTTTCTCCACCAAAGGCTCAAGGATATGACTGTCATGAATATTACCGGGAGTTACGATAGCACCAAGGACAAAACCGTTCCGATCAGCTGCGGCATGGTTAGAATAAGCGAACTGTTTTGTACGTTCATCCTTCACATAGTAACCGCTCTCTGGATCCGTTGTGCTTTCCTTGATTTCTTTGTACTCCTCCTTATCGAACTTGTCTGGAGGAAAAGGCTTTTTCCCATGGTCCTCACGGTCCTGGTTGATCTCTTCATTCAGTCTTTCCTGATAAGCACGCGTTTCCTTACGTACAACCTTCTTGGCAAACTTCCTTTTATTCGCGCTTGCCTTAACATGAGTGGAATCAACGAATACGTGCTCCGCACTGATCAACAATTTAGTGGCGGCTTCCTTTAAGATCTTGTAAAAGATTTCTTCAAAAAGGTCACTATCTTTGAAACGTCTTTCATAATTCTTCCCGAAAGTAGAAAAGTGGGGGACCTTGTCATAGAAACCAAAGCCCAGGAACCAACGATAGGCCATATTCGTTTCGATTTCCTCGATGGTTTTACGCATCGATCGGATACCGAATAAATATTGGATGAATGTCATTTTAATCAATACGACCGGGTCAATACTTGGGCGACCAACTTCAGAATACATGTCTTCCACAAGCGGATAAATAAATGAAAAATCAATCGCCGCCTCAATCTTGCGAACCAGATGGTTCGCTGGTACAAGTTGGTCAAGAGCGATCATTTCGATTTGATCCCGTTGGATTGAATTATTCTTAGTCAGCATGATTATCACCTCAAGCATTGGTATATCTATAATTTTATAAAAAAATAGACTGTAGGCAAACCCGACTTTCGTCGAGTTTGTCTACAGTCTGAGACACTAACCGGATCGGTTAGTGTCTTTAAATTGCTTACTTATTCTTCGCCGCTTCCATCAACAAGAACACAGCCGTTACAATATGCATGATCATCCCAACAAACGGAATAAACCCAACGACCGACGTAACAATCCCAAGGATATGTCCAGTTTTGTCTGTACCTTCACTACTCGCAAATACCAACCCGACAATATGAAGGGCAAGCATGATGAATAACGGGGCCCATAATAGAGAGACAATGATCGTACCCCCTAAAATCGGAATACCCAAGAACCCTTCCAACCCGCCAGCGACCCATTTTAGAATATTACTAACCAATTTCAGTTCCCACCTTTTAATATCGTGAAGCGGTTCCTTCACTTTTCGTTGCCTTTAATACGTTTCTTTCTGTAAAAGGTTTCACATATTTCTCCTAAACTTTTACTGGCAGCTTGTTTCGATAGGAAAGTACTTCATCTAAAAGCTCACGCAAATCCTCTTCACTGAATTCCTTCACATTGATCCAACCTCTTGGATCCACTTTATACTTTTTGTTGTATGTAGCGATATCCCTTCCCCAAACGTACGCACGTCCTGAAGGACTTAAATCAATTACTACAGACTTTCTTTTGTATCTATAACTTAAACTATCCCCGTGTCGTGTAGGATACTCAGCAAATGGATAGGAGTTAAACACTTTTCTCTTTTGCTCCATAGATAGCACTTTGATCATCTCCTTACATCTTATTGAAGAATCGAATGAGTTGTTCTTTGGTGGCATCTTTCATCTTATATTTCTTAAGCTTATTTCGTTGATTCACTACGTGGGTGTATGGGGATTCTATGATGTTGAACTTCCAGTGAGGAGTTAAAACACTACTATTTACTATTAAATCATCTCGCAGCATTTCCCGTTGAAATGTATCGAGCTTCCCAAAAAGAAAACGCTCTTTAAAACGAATTAACAAATAGCCATTATGTACTTCTGGATTAAACTTATTGATATTCACTTCTCGTATGTCGAACCAATTATGCTGATTTTGAACAGATGGCGATAAGACAAAGCAATCGCCTCTTCTAAAAATCGTTGTGTTCGAAACTTGCCTTAACTTTAAATCCCTAATTAAAAAACTTTTGTTAACTAACGTAGACTTTTGAACGTCACTCATTTTCCACCTCCGCATAGAATAAAGTTTTCACTTCATAGTGTATAGGGTTAGACCCCTTATTCACTTTCAATTTCCTTTAATGTTCGTCCATCTTTTAACCGCCATTCCGTAAGTCCGTTAGCTTTCCTGCCCAACAAAATAGCTGCTGCTGCAGACGGACTACTAAATACATAATCTTGTACAAAAGTAAGCTTATTGTTAATATTTTTAATAACCTCTTGGTTTATAAGCTTTTCTCTAAGCTTAGAGTACCCCCCTGAAAAACTTTCCACTGTAGATATTGCACATTCAGATCCTGCTAATACTACAAATCCATCCGAAGAAGGCGAACCAGTTCCTTCCGCCCCTCTATTACTTTGTAAACGAAACAGCTTTTCTATCGGGTCTTTATTTTCTTTAGGTTGATATGCTTCTTCAAAAACTTTATGCCCTAATGTGCTCATTAGTATTTTTGAATGAAAAATATACTCTTCCATTTCTGCCTGGTCTGATTCAGAAAGACTTGGTGCAGGAGGTATATTTCCATTTAACACATGATATCTATTAGCTTGTTTAGCCATAAGATAGAATTTATTCTCTAAGTACTTTACATGTGCCTTATTCAAATAATCGTCTTTACTAATAAAAACAATTACTTCATTCCAAAAATCCTTTTCCTTTACGTGCTGATTAAGTCTACTCAATATAGACTCTGCTTCACCAATATAAACAGCTGGAATACTCTCCTCGTCCTCGCCAAACAAGAAATAAACACCGGTTCCATTTAACTCAGGACGATCTACGGAATCTTTTATTGCTATCCTTGGAATTCTGTACGCTTTTCCAGTCCAGTTGGATAACTCACATGCCATCCTTCCATTAGGATCACCGTCTATAAGAAAGATTTTAATTGTTTTTCGATGTAACAATGCAACCAATCCTTTATTTCTTTTAAATAGATATTACCATATTACCCAATGACAATATTCACCTTATTAGAAAGTTTACTGTTCCCTATTTTCTCTTCAAAAATAATAAAGGTACATCTCACAAAAGAGATGCACCTAAGAATCATATTTTAACTGGTTCTTTTAGATTTGAAATAGATAGATCATAATAATATCCTAAAAACTTTAGAAATTGCTCTTTAAGGTCTTCTTTATCCATCATAGGAGAAAGAATCACCGGATAGCTTTTATTGAATTCAAAAATGACACGTCGTCCAACACGTTCATCTTTACCAAGGTCATCACGATCAGCTATTTTAGCCTTCATTACTTTTGAAAGATCAAGTTCTTCAATAATATCTAAGATATTTATTAGGAACCTGTCATTACGGAAAATTTCATATTTAATGATGTAGTTATACATATCTAAGTTGTCTACTATCAACTCAAAATAATGTTGATGTGCTCCTTCAGGAACCATATCAGTTACGTATTGAGCACCGAGTACACATTTATAAATATAATTTTCCCAATCAAACGGTTTTACAACGATATTATTAAAATGGTTGATCCCCTCTTTAATCTGCGGATACATCTCTAACAAGTAATCCCTTTTATAAACAGCTAAGAGTGAATGCCAAAATGTTTCATCAAAATGGATATCACGATCTGTGTTTAGATAAGACTGAGATAGGACATTAAACGCTTTTAAGAATAATTCCTTTTTCTCTATCTCATTACCATGTGCAATATAAATTGGGAAATTAGGTGCTTCACTTATATAGACAGTCTCACCCGAAAAATACTCCTCTTTTAATCTAATTTGATCTTCTAAAAAGTCTTGATAAAATTGTTCGTTATTTTTATAGCCGCTTTTGAGTAGTTTAATTTCCATCTTGTCCTAACCCCCTTACAGCAGCTGCATATTTTTCAAGAATTCGATTGGATATAGAATAAATCACTTCATCAACGCTATCAATTGTTAATTCGGAAATCATTTTTTTCCTCATGAGATTATATAGTTTAAAGTCCAATTGATCTATTGGCGCTTCTATTTGTTCTAAGTCAACTTCTCCATCTTCTCCGTTATTATAGATAAAACGTTGAAGTGCTTTTTGAAGACCCATGTAAATATAGGGATTATTCAACGTGTTACTCATTTGTAATTCGTTGAATTGAAGTTTTTCATCTTTATAGTGAATAATAATTGTCTCATTACCCAGCTCTATCTTTACATCACTTGCTAATGATGGATCGATTTTCTTCTCAAACAAATCCACCGGCTTTGTGCTACTTCCTTCAAATATGACAACATTTGAAAAACCTAAAATTGAGTTTTTCGGAACTACAATTTCATCTTTGAACTGTTGATAAAAATCGCTTAAGTCTTCATTAAATCTAAAGTTAATCTCAGCCTTAGATTTTAGTTGCAACTGAATTGTCGTTCTTTTACTAACCGATATTCGTGATTTAGGAATAGAGATTACAGATTGATTGGGACTCAGTTCATAGAATTTATTGTCTTTCGACTGAATGACTAAGATCAATTGAGCTTTTCCATTATCGAGAAGTCTCTTCAAAAAATCTGATTCAATGACATACTCAATTACAAATAGATAGTCATGTGTATTTTCCTGTAATTGCACATCCAAGAGAAAATAACTATCTTCATAACTTGTAGATGTGTTCGTTAAAATGGGATAAGGGAAATTAGCATCCTTTTTATATATCATGTTACACCTCTACGTAATAAACATATTTCAACGCTTTGTTGAAATTGTTCTTAAGCTCTAATTCCAGTTGAGCTACTCCATCAGAGATTGCGATCTCTTTTATTATGTTATTCTGAACAGCTCGTACGTTACCTGTAGTTCTATCGATTACTCTGCTGTAGTTGTCCTCAAATCTAAATTCGTTTGAGTATTCTACACCCATTCCATCGATAATAGATAAGGAGATATTACAAATTGGCTCGTTGCTAATCTCTTTACTTTCCTTAAAGTTAAATCGAACAACTTCTTTATTTCCGATTATCAGGCGCTCAACAATATCAGGATTTGCAACATACTTAGTAGTTGTTTGATCATTTATTTCATTTCCTTGAGGTTCAGGCTTAACCCGCTTAACTGGTTTCTTCGGTTTAGCTTCAGGCTTATTTTGATTCTTTTTCTTTTCGCCCTTAGAGTCGTTCTTCTTTTTCGGAATAGGCGTAGGTGCTTTCACAATTGATTTTCCTTTATTGGTAAGGACTGTTGACATTGCATCAGATAACTCTTGTTTAAACTCATTCTCTACTACGTATAAAATATCTTTTGTATTCATTAATCCATCAGTAGGATTGTTTTTCTTAATCGCTTCTTCAATAATTTCCGCAATTTTACGAGACAAGTTATTAATAAACTTTTTAGCACGTTTTTGTAATAGAGGGTCTTTTATATGATCAAAAGAAAGTTCGGTATGTGATTCGTTCTCTAATGATTTCAGATAAGCATCCTCTGCAGCCCCACCGATCAAAACCGCATTAAATGGTTTATTTACATTTCCTTTAATCTTTTTGTCTTCGATTTTCATTCCAATGGTACGAATAATTGCGACTCTTCCCTTTGGAATAGCTTCGTCGTAACGGAAGTATAAATTAAACTCGTAATCCCTTACTCCATCTGAAATAGCAATCTTTCTTGGATCTTGGTCTAAATAAGTACTAACATATAAAGGAGTAAATTCATCCTTCATTTCAGAAATTTCTTGTGTATAGTACTCGGAACTGGAAACATAGCCTCTTATAGTGTCATGAGTAATTCTCTTATCATTTACAACGACCTCAAGCTTTTGTTGAAGTATTGAAATGAAAAAGCTATCACAGACGCTCTTAATGATTTCTCTTTCATTGTTATATTCTTCACGCAAAAACGGAATGATTATTTTTAATCCACGAGTCTTCTTTTCAAAAACTTCATGGAATGTATTTTCAAACGGATAGAATTTTGTTTTATTCTCACTAATTCTCTTAATATCTGTAAAGTAACCAGAAGAGCGGTAGCTCTGTTCCTTATATGTATGCTCAATAAGCTGTACTGTCCCACCAAGATGTTGATTTCCTTCCGCATCACAGTTGGCAAAGTACATTAAGTTAAGATCAGATGCAGCATTTGAAGCTATCTTTCCAACGCCATGGGAACCCCCACGTGAAGTTTCAACTGCCTCATCCTCTTCCTCAAAATGTACTCCCTTATTGTAGGCATAAATCGCCCAAGTATCTTCTTTAGAAAAGCTTTGGCCATTCTTTGCTCCTGTAAGTCCGCGAGTATTAGCATCCTCAAACGAAATATACGATACTTCATCCTGGTGCATCTTCTTTTGCATATGTTCAATGGCTTCTTTCGTGTAACTGTTCCTACCTTTTAGACAGGAAATTCGCTCAATGATTTCATTTATTCCTGGTATATCATTGGTTTTTACTGTACCAGTCTTAATTGTTAAAACGACTGGTTTTTCACTACCAAGTAGTCGTCCATCTAATGCATTTTGTGTATTTTCACGTACCAATCCTGAGATACGTAAGTTAAAGAATCGCTCTAAGATCTTATTGAAGTTGGATTCCTCTATATTGGGAATCGGAGAAAACTGCCATAGTTGTTTTTCTAAATGCCCCATATTCTTGCCCACCATACTTTCCAATGCTGTTCTTAATTCTATAGTCCTAATCTTAATATATCATATGTATAGTTATTATTTTACAATTTTCGATATATCTTTCACATGAAAAGAGGAAGGCAATTCGCCCCCCTCTTTCAATTTGGTTCACAAAATGGTCTCCTACAAATTCAATGGTTTGACCGGCTCGATCAAACGTATCATCTAATGGCTTTGTCTTTTATGTACGCATTACTGTAGCCTTTCTTCCCTTTCTCGGGATACACGAAAAGAGCCAAGGTTTAAATCCTCCTTAGCTCTTTTCTAACACTATTATTTACCTAAAAGACAAATAAATTTACTCAGTTCTTCTTTGGCTTCATCAGTTGTCCCCTTCAACTCATTCAAAAGCCTAAACAAATTATCATATGAATTCCCAATATCCGCTTTAACTTCTTTCAACTCTTGAGCAACTTGTGATAGTGGAATAACTTCCTCTGCTTCAAACGTGTCGACATAACGTGGAATGTTCAAATTGTAATCATTTTCTTTGATTTCATCCAAAGATGCCACATGAGCATATTTCTCAACGTCTTTACGATTCCGATAAGTTTCGATAATTTTGTTAATGTTTTCGGGAGAGAGTTTGTTTTGGTTCTTTCCTCTTACAAACTCATTTGAAGCATCGATAAACAAAATATCTTTACTTTCCCGAGCTTCACGACCTTTGAACACCAGCACACATGTTGGGATGCTTGTGCCATAGAACAAGTTAGCTGGTAACCCAATTACAGCATCTAACAGATTGTTGTCGATGATATTTTTACGGATTTTACCTTCAGATGCACCGCGAAAGAGTACCCCATGCGGTAACACGATAGCCATTGTTCCGGCTTTATCTAAATGGTACAGTCCATGAAGAACAAAGGCATAATCTGCCTTAGATGCAGGTGCTACACCATAACCCTTGAAACGTGAATCTTTTTCTCGATTAACGTCTTTCGTATCCCAATTCTGAGAATATGGGGGGTTTGATACGACCGCGTCGAACTTCAATGGAATTTGAGTGCCGTCTTTTTCAGCAAACGGCCAGTCCGCATCAAGTGTGTTAGCGCGTTTCAACTCCATATTGCGATAATTCACCCCATGCATCATCAAGTTCATGCGAGCCAAGTTATAAGTCGTCGTATTCAACTCTTGACCGTAAAACTCAACGCTTCCCTCTTCATCACCATTTGGCAATTCATTTTGAACTGTTAAAAGAAGTGAACCTGATCCCATTGTAGGGTCATATACACGGAATTGATCGCCAGTACCAGCCGCGTCAATTGTGACAATTTTCGCCAAAACTTGACTAACTTCATGCGGTGTATAGAACTCTCCACCTTTTTTACCAGCATTGGCAGCAAATTGCCCAATCAAATATTCGTAAACGTCACCCAAAATGTCATGCCCTGAATCGTCTTTGAAAGTGAACTCGTTAATCATCAACACAATATCATTTAAAGCCTTTGCACGTTCATTTGTACTTGAGCCAAGGCGTGTGTCCCCAAGGTTAACATCTGAGAATACATTAGCAAAGTCAGCTTCTGCGATCGCATTACGTTTGGCATTTGTATTAAATGAGTCAAACATGTCTTGGAAGTCACTTGCTTTGATTTTATGATTTTCAATTTTTGATACGATTTGATCCCAGGTGTAGGCTGGGTCAATCGCATATCCAATACCTTTACTGATTTCTTCAAGGTAATCTTCTTTTTCAGTGTCATCCGTCACTTCGTAGAACTCTTCCAAATCATTGACTTTTAAGTATTCGTCTTGATTTTCTGATAAATAGCGATAGAACATAAAGGGTAATATATAGTTCTTGTACTCACTTGCATCCATTGTTCCACGTAGTTTGTTAGCCATTCCCCATAGCTTTGATGTAATATCTCTTGCATTGCTCATTGTGTAATCTCCTTTTCATATACAAACATTTGTTGAAGAAGTAATTTCTTCAAATTTTCAAGCGATTTCAACTCATCCTGATGAAGGGTAATAAGGTGGTCGAGGTTATTAAAAAACTGACCTACTTTCTTTTGTTCTGCATATTCTGGAAATGGAAATTTCATATCCTCAAATGTTTGTCTTGAAATATAAAATATTGTTGATCCAGCAGACTCTAGTTTCATTTTCCTTTGAACAGTTGGAGAATGAAAAAATGTATAAAGAAAATCCAAATCAAAGTCTATCCCTGGTACTAAGCCAATAAAAGTTTGATTAGTGATTAAATCCTGAGTTACAACTGCAACCACGCCAAATGTAGCACTTGCTGAAACTATTAACGAACCTTTAGGAATTATCTTCAAATTCATTTTCTTAATCGTTTCTTCTGACACATACTGTCCTGATAATGAGCCATTCAAATACTTTCCTTCAATGTCTTCAATTCGAGTCCAAGGTATATCTCCTGAGAATTCTTTTGGTTTATCTCGCATAGGAACTATGAAATCTGACATAACCTCAGATAACTTCTGCTGTTCCCAAGCATCAGTAAATCCTGCAAAGCGAATTTCAGGAACATCGGCCCCATCTTTAGGAAACATTTTATGAAGTAGACTCTCTTTCGTATCCTTCAGCAGTTCCAACTTACGCTGAAGAAGGCTGATAGTTTCGTCTAGTTGTTTGAAAAAGTTACCGATTTTGGTTTGTTCCTCTAATACCGGGAACCAGCCTTCAAATTTCAGAAGATTCGTAGCGCTAATTCCAAATACCTTCATTCCAGTACCTGTCTTGTAACCATACTTCCTAAAAGTTGGTGAATTAATCAAATAGTAAAGAAACATAGAATCCAGTTGTTTTGGTCTCAAAGCTATTGTATGGAGTCCCGAAACTATCTTGTATGGAGAATCTACAGTGATTACTGCAGGTGTGGCTATTCCTTGATAATCTTCCGAAGCATCAGCTACTACTAAATCTCCCTTTTCCAGTAATTCGTAATTTCCTGCTTTAATATTCGGCAAATTGCTAGACTCATCTATTACATTTGCAACCTTTGTATGAATGTCACCATAATGAATATACTTGTATCCGGTATCTTCAATCGTCTCGACGTCACGGGATAAAGAATATGATTTTACCCTATCTACAATTGAATCCAACTTACGCTGTTCCCAATCATTTATAAATCCTGCAAATCTGAATTGAGGTGATTTTGTAATTTTATCGCTCATTTCCGTTCTCCTTTTTCTAGTCTGCATAACCACTTGACTATTCCCCCTTCTTAATTTCGTCAGCCATTTCGTAAAATGCTTTACGGAATTCAATGCGATATCGTACCCAAGTTAATTTTGCAATCTCTTCATCTGCAATTTCTTTATAATCCTCTCTTGCGTCATTCATAATTGCCGTTAACTCGCCTTGTTTATCCATATCCTCTTGACCTAATCGGTGTTTCTTAATCAAGTTTCCAAGTTCCTTAGGCTTTGTGCTGTTATCAAGTCCCCAAGTACGGATGAAGTTCGTTACAAGTTGGATATTCGTTTCCTTTTGTGCTTTATCCATTGCCTGGTTCATTTTTTCAACACTTCGAGGTGCTGGATAACTATCAAATTTAAACTCCTTCGAAAAAATCTTAGATACAAAGTTACGCATCTTAGATTTTTCTTTTTCATTGTCAGACTTGGCGATTTCAAGATCAATTTCATCACGTGTATTTTCTGCTTTCGACATTTCGTTCGCGTGAACTTCGTCAGCCATCCGGGCAATCAAATCGATCAAATAATCATAGTTGATGGTAACATCGTGAATATGAACCATAGAGAGATTGACTTGCGAAATATCAATGTCTTCTCGCTTCGCACGTCGCTCTTTCAACTCACCGGCGATTACAGTTGTTAAAATGACTTCCTGCTCTTCGGTAATACCTAGACGTTCATAGAACTCTTCAGGATTATCATAGGCGGAAATAGGATTTTTGTCATCGTCTTCGGTATATTGTTTCAACTGACTAAGCAAGCGATTATACTCTTTCAAATTCTCAAAGACTTCATCTTGTGCTTTTTCACTTGGTGGTAATTGCACAAAATCATCTGTAAGCGTTGAAAGTTTCTTGATAACTTCTTGCATCTCGGCTTGTACCTTGCTAAATGGTTTGGAAGTGATACCTGACTCTTCGTTACCTTTCTTCAATTCCTCTAGTGAAAGCTGTTCGTCAGCAGATGCACGATTTGAATAGATAGCAAAAGCCTTATTCATTTCATACTCGTTTTGCTCCGGCCAACGATAATTCACGACATTTCCCCAAGGCTTATCGACAAGGTTATGCATTCTGTTTGTACGTGAGTATGCCTGAATTAAGTTTCCACCCTTAAGTGTTCGATCAATATAGAGCGTATTCATCTCAGGAGCATCAAAACCGGTCAAAAGTTGATCAACAACGATTACCAAATCTAAGTAGTTACCATCATCAGCTGTCTTGTTAAGCCTCCGTGCTAAGTCTTCTGTGTATGCTTTAACTGTCGTCATATCAAAAGCTGTGCCAAACATTGCGTTATAAGCTTTGATTGCTCGGTGCAAGTTTTCGTTCGTTTTAAGTTGATGAATACTATTGGATGTATCTGCCGAGAAACTCACCGCAACTTTTAAGCGTTGATCTGCTGGACGATTCGCATTCTCTTCCGCAAACTTATCGAAGTATTCCATCGCTCTTGGTGTACTTGCTCTGTTACCACCAACGTGGACTGTAAACAAGGCATTATACTTGCTATCATTTGAACGTTTCTTCCAGTTATCGAATATGTCCTTCACTACTAAGTTCACATGTTCTGGACTATAGTCGTAAACACTACCACGAACATTATCATCGATATCATCTTCGGTGGGATTTTCGGGAGCCTCGATCGTTTCCTTGAATTCAACGTTGAACCCTAAGACGTTTTTATCCGCAATAGCTTCTTTAATGGTATATGCATGTAGTAGTTCACCAAAGATATCTCGTGTTTCAGGGAATTTGGGTGTACCGGTATAACCAACCCATGCAGAATTAGGAATAGCTTTACGGATTGTTACGAGCATACCTTCATTTTCAGTACCGTCACCAGTTGAACGATGGGCTTCATCAACAATAAAAAGAATATTTTCATTAAGTGACTTGAAACTTTCCCGCGCTACATAACGCGACATCTTTTGGATACTTGTCACAATGATGTTCTTATCGCTTTTCTTCGTTAGTTTGCGATGAAGTTCTGAGATATTGGCTGTGTCACCCACCACACCAGTTTTCCCTTCAAAACCCGCAACTGGATCATAGGCTTTATAGGCATCAGCTGTTTGGTTGGTAAGCGCTATTCGGTCAACCAAGAAGACAACTTTGTCTACATTAGATAGGCGACTTGCAAGCCAAGCTGTCTTAAAACTTGTGATTGTTTTACCTGAGCCTGTTGTATGCCAAATGTATCCTAATTTACCATCATCATATTTGAAGTCAAATTTTCTAACTTTATCAAGCACGCCCTTTGTGGCATAGACTTGATAAGGACGCATTACTTTAAGACTTTCTTTGTTTTTTGTACCATCAAGCACCATGTAGCGTGTTGCTAGATCATGAGCCATTGGAATGCTCAACACTTTATCCGCAAACGTCTTCCATGAACGAATAGGGCGAGCATCATCTTCGTTTTGCCAGTTGAAAGCAAAAGCTCGGTTAAAGCTTTGGAGTGGGGTATTTGCCATGTAACGAATATCAAACTGCGTCATCGCGATTAAAATCTGCAAGGTTGAAAAGATACCGCTGAATTGTTTTTCAGCAATATACTGTTCCATCTGGTTTAAGGATTCCGTAGCACTGTGAAGTGCTTTCTTTAATTCGATTTGAATAATCGGCAAACCATTAATAAGCAACGTCACATCAAACCTACGATTCGGCTTACCATCCACTACTTTTGGCCGTTTAATTTGATTTACTACTTGATAAACTGTGTTCCCGCCGCCTACTTGGGCTTGGTCGAATACGGTCAAAAACACATGCCTACCATTGTCAAGGTCAACTTCAATTTCAGAAACTCCGTTCACACCATACAAAAATTGTCCAGCCTGGTAAGGTGATTCAATACTCGTGATGATTTTCTTCACCTGGTTAAATTCAGTGACAGACAATGGTTCATCCAATCGAGCGCGATTGTTTTGTTCTAAGATCGTTTTAAAGTTATCCCAAAGTTGTTCGGTTGTTTTGATGTCCTTTTTGTACTCCCATTGTTTTACTCCACCGATTTTGGTCAAATAATCGACAACTTCATTTTCAAATGCTATTTCCGATTGACTTTTCATTTGTTTATTTCCCCTTTAAGCTTTCTTCTATTATTGAGCCCGTAAACTGTTCAATCAAGTCCGCATACTTTTTTAAGTTACTTTGCAACTTCAATGTTTCTGCGTATATAGCGCCTATTTTCTTCTGTTCCTTAAGAGGAACAACAGGAACGACAATTTCCCCCAGGGCGCGAAGTGGAATTCTTAGAGCAGGGCCACTCCCTTGTAACTCCCTTTCTTTTTGTCGCTTCACTTCTTTGTAATAATTAAACAAGTAAAGAAAATATTTTTTATCAAGTTGTTCGCCATCAAACTGTATTTTTGTAAAGTTGAGGGACAACACTTTACCAACATTATTTTTACTGACAATTGTCGCAAGCTGTAATGAGTTACTGATAACAACATCACCTTCATTTAACGATAGGTTATTTTGAGATATAGATTTTGACTCTTCTTCAATTACTATGTCCTCATGATTATAATCAGCTTCAAAAGACGACTGATCATAATAATTTATTACTTGGGTCCCAAACTGTTTTTGCGCCCTTGTTGGATTTATACCTGGAACAAATGTTACGAACTCCTTCAATCCTTTTTTCTCCAAATAAATCACCTCCAAATTGTAGATAACATCTTTTGAAATATTTCTATATTACATATTAAAACAGCTCGTATTTGTCTTGTCAACGATTAAATGTAATATTTTTATATTTCATTTTCGACTCAAGGGAATTCGTCGGAAACTATTCTACAAACTAATTATTTCACTCCTCAACAAAAGAGTTCTCCTATCGCCAAATTGCAAAACCATTTTTGTAAACCCCTCTTTTTAACTAAGTCATTCTGTCTCCACAGATGGCTTCAAACATAAAACCGCACACATCAAAATCAAATCCAACAGTTTCTAAAACAGAAAAGCCCTTGAAACCACCTCCATTTAGGTGGTTCCAAGGGTTTTACTCCAGCTGTGCGGCGGTCCTCATGTGAAGCATTTAGGCGAATCTATTCTTTATCACAAACATTATGGTGTCACATAAATTAGTAGCTGACAACTGCTCATCATTCAATCAAATATCCCTTATTTCCGCGTAAAAGTAAGACCCCCGGGGGTCAAAAAATCCCCCGAACCATTAGTCCGAGGGAATATAAAATACACTTCAATTTTCAATCATCAAATAATCAAATATCACCATACCACTTAGCCACATATATCGGTGAAGACCTACACCAATATCCACGTATAAGTGGATAGCTCCTCATAATAATCTTCACTATACATTGCAAAAACTATCTGTTCCCAGCCTTCGCGTATTATTGAAATTGTGCCACCATGTATATTAAATTTATTCTTACTTTATCGTGGTAATAGCAACCTTCTTTAATCATTACGTTTAGATTCTTCGATTTCCAAAGAGTAGAATGCTTGCCAGTTATCTTTGAAGATCTGATGGAATTCTCTTTGCGAAACAGGCTTTTTATTGTTTGGCGTTAATTGCACATAGGCTGTATAAGCTGCCGCTTGAATGCTCACGTGCTGATCATTTAATATGATATCTATTATTTCTTCGTCTCTCGATGTAAGATACATTTTTTCTTCCTCCAGTCTTTTTACTCTTAGTTTCCTTAAGGACATATCAAGTATAAATTATCCTCATGTCTTTGTTTTAAGATTCGGGTTATGACAGACACTTCTACTGAGCAAATATTCTAATCGTTCAATATTCTAAACATTTCTTCTTTATGTTTGCATGCTTTTTCTTCTGTCCATTTTCCATTATCGAGGTTGACTAATTCTTTCATAATCTTTAGTTTCAAACTTTGCTCGATAATACTTGGGTAAGAGCTGATTTTTCCTTCTGGTGGCAAATTAGAAAACTTTGAGTTTCCTGATACAGTAATTAATGAAAGGTTACCAAAACCATCAAGGTCATCCGATTCCCAACCTAAACCTTCAACTGGATTTTGGGGTTGGAAGTGTTCAACGGAGTTTCTAAATTGAAATTGCCAGTCATCACGCATTGGGGGAATAACTTCCTTACCTGAATAAGAATACCCTTTTTTATATAAAAGATAATCAAGGTAAGTAAATACGATTCTTTCAAAGCCAAATCCACTAGCATCCTCAAACTTCGATTCAATCACTTTTGTTTTACAGTAATCTTCAAGGATTTCAATGATGTTACATAACTCATTTTCTAATACCCCTGTTAAAACTATTGAAATCCAATGCATCGTCTTAGGTGATGTGTAGGTTATACGCAAGCAGGATTGCAATGTTCTTATTTGTTTATTATTCTGACTATTGTCATCACCGAAAGTACCTACATATTTAGGTTTATCACCTTTCGCATCACTATATTTCTCCAAACGTTGTAGCGACCATTTTCCAATTTCTTTATAATCTCTAGCATATTCACGCTTCAAAATATATTTATCAAACAATACTCGGCATTTCAGCATATGATATAAAAAGTTTTTTGCTCCACCAGCATCATTCCAAGCCCATGATAAATTATTTAAGAAATGTTTATCATCAAGTGTTGAATCTTCCTCTTCTAACTTATTAATTACAGCGTTTATCTGTAGTAAAAAATTGGGGAATGAAATAATTGATTCAAAACGTTCATTCTCAACTTCATCCTTACTTACTCCATTATTAATGAGTTTCTTATTTTTTAGAATTTCAATTAAAGGGGCTGAATTTCTGTCTTCATCATCTTTCGGAATACATTCACTAATTGAATCAAAATCTACAATATTATCTTTGATACTAGTCCAATCATTTGTAAAAAGGGACTTCCTAATCTTAGGATCAAAATTCATTTGGATATATGAGTCCATGTTAGAGCATTTCTCCCAAATCAATGCTGCAGTTTTTTTATCGTGATCTGTATCCAATACTTCTAAAAACTTTGCTTTTGCTATTTCATGAAGTTCAAGTTGCTCACCACGAGTATTCATGATTTCAAAATAATGATTTAAATCTATACCTTGTGGAACCTGCACACGTACAAGAAAAACCTTTTCTAGTTTTTTAATTAATTCATTTTTGTCTATATTATTCGTTTTGAAATAAGTATCAATAATTTGATACCCTTTTAAGATTTCTACAGAGACTAATTCCTCCATTAATTCACGATTGTTGTCTTTAGTTAACATGTAAAGAGTGCGGTTTGATTTTTCACGCGCCTCAAATCTCAACGCATCCTTCGCAAAATTCATGCCAAGATAATTTTCTAATAGAAATAATGTCGTCAATCTTTGTTGTCCATCTATTACTTCATAAACATTATTATCAGTTTGATTAACAATTAGATTTCCAAGAAAATAGTTTTTATTATAGTCTTTAATTGAACTATCAATATCTTCTATAAGTTGTTCAATTTCCATTACTCCCCAAGCATAGTTACGTTGATAAATCGGAACTACATAACGAATATTAGTAAAAATACTCGATGCCGGTATGATTTTTAAATTTTTATCCATCTCCTACCACCTATTCCATTTGCAAAGTAAATCATACACAGCTTTGTACTTCTCTTTATTTTTATTCTCAATTTTGGGTTGCTCCAAAACAATAAGTTTTAATTCTTCTCCATTGCTCATTTCACTAATTTCCGAAAACAAACGTAATCCATAGTTTACACGTTCATGTTCTCCTCGTGCATACTTATTAATTGTCTGTGGATAGACAGCATCCATAATCAGACGCAAAGAATAACACCAAGTATATAGTTGCTGCATCACAACTTTCGATAAGTTTTCAATACCAAAGCGGTCAGCAAAAAACAATAACGCACATTCATATAATTGTTTGATATAAATATCCCCAGTACGTCTACTTGGAATTTGTTCATTCGTGTGAACTTTATGTATTAATTTTTGTACTTGCTCAAGCAGATTAATATAATGGAGAGTGTAATTAAAAAATCGCTTTCCTGCCATAAGTGGTTGTGTTAATAGAAATTGATTTAATGCTCTATATGCAAGGAGTTCACTACTTCCATTTGCATTAAATTGTTCTACGAAAAGGTTACTTGCTTTATGATAAATCGCATAATTAAATACATTTGTGGTTTTAATCCCTTTGAACACATCGATTTTAATAGTCGAATAGCCCAGACCATTCTTTCCTTTATACCATTGAGTCAATGGATAAAGATATATTTTAAATAAGTCATTTAAATCATCCTGGTTCAAATTTTCCCATTGGTTGATAATCCTTGTTTTTTGATGTTCCTCTTCATCATCCATCTCGCGTAAATGATATGACTTTAATAAATCATGTGGATCTAACTCTTTGCCACGTGAATTTTGTGAATCAAAGAATTGAAAGGCCTCTTGCTCGCTGTCTGTGACAATTTGAACTGCACTACAATGTTCAAGTATATATTCTTTGTACTTACTTCGCTCATCTGCCGAAAGTTCGTTTATCCGCTTATAAAGGATTTCAAAATTGGTCACTATTACATCATTAGATAGTTGATTATATTTTTCTCGTAATAACCCCTGATTCTCTTCACCTAAACAGTATAGAAGAATTGAAAGAGTTGTCAGTCGTTGTTGGCCATCGACAATATTGTATTTTTCATTTTCTTTATGTAAAATTACTGAGCCAATTCTATATTCTTGTATACCTTCTTGGTATGCACGATAAGTATCAAGAAAAAGGTTATTGGTAGATTTCACACTCCAACTATACGGACGTTGATATGATGGTAAAGCTAATTTCATTTCAAGTAATTCATAAATCTTTTTAATTTTTAATTCCTCTTGAAGTAGAGCCATTTTTCTATCCCCCTAACTACTTAGCGGCTCTTTTATTTTATTTCTATTTCAAATTTAATAGAATCCAGTTTGTCGTTTATATCTGATATTGAATTGTATAAACCAACACCCGAAATGTCATTAAGTTTATCAGTTACTTCATCTAACTTGTCAGCAACATCTGACACAGAGTTGTAAAGTCCATTACCTTTAAGTGAAGCTATTTCATTATTAATGTGACTTAACTCAATACCTATAGAATTAAGTTCCATTTCAATCCCATCAAATTTGTTTAGCATTTGTCTTAACAAGTATATAATTTCTTCCATTCTGATTTCCTCCTAAAATTTTTGTATCAGTATTGATTACCTTAAATCCACATGAAACGAGAAATATCCAAAATATACGGTTTATGCATTCCTTGAACTTAAAATGAATTGCTTAAACTTAATTCTGTTTTGAAAAAGCTTCTGCTACTTGTTGCTGCAGTGTTGATGTATCAAATGGGATTATGACATTATTAGCAAGATCGGATTTAACCGAAAGCATTTCATGCATGATTTCTTCAACAGTTCCCCTTGGGAAGTTTCGTGGATCTTGAGTGATAATTTGGTAAACAAATACTTCTTTTTGCTGACCAATTCTGTACGCACGGTCAGTCGCTTGGTTTTCGACGGCTGGATTCCACCATCTTGTATAGTGAATGACATGATTGGCACTTGTGATAGTCAAACCAACGCCGGCTGCTTTAGGTGATAATAAAATAACTGCGAAACCAGCTGTTTTATTAAACCTGTCTACGACTTCTGGACGGTTTTTGGTATCTCCATCAATGACAGGTACTGATATGCCGAATTTTAGTGCAATTTCCCGTTTTAAGATCGCATGAATCTTTCGAAACTCAGTAAAGATTAGAACCTTTTCATTCTTTTTCTTAATATCTTCTAACAAACTCAATACTTCTTTCAACTTTGGAGCGTCATTGATTGAAAGATGTTCATTTACGTGTTCAAATATCCCTGGATGAGCATACATTTGGCGTAAGTTAGTTAAGACATTTAGAACATTTGCCTTCCCGGATTTCACATTAACCATCATACTGTGAGCAAGTTGTTGCTGTACTGTAGATGCTTGAACATATTTGGGTGGCAATAAATGTTTCGCTGGCAACTTATCCTTCAATACTTCATCCTTTGTCCTACGAAGATAATATGGTTTCAATAGTTCCATCAGTTCATCATAATTCTCAGATTTGATATACTTTCTCCTAAATTCACTAAGAGCACTCATTGCACCAGGTTGGACAAAATCCATAATAGTCCACAACTCTTCTAAGCTGTTTTCCACTGGAGTCCCTGTCATCGCTAAACGGAAATCCCCTTTCATAGCTCTAATCGCTCTGGATCTTTGGCTACTATGTGATTTCACATTTTGTGCTTCATCGGCAATGATATTCTTGAAATGGATTTGTCCAAAGAGTAGTTGGTCTATTTTCAACGTATCATAGCTGGTGAATATTAGTTCGAAATTTTCCAACTTACTCACATTTTTTATTCTGCCTCCACCTTGGTGGACATAGATGCTATTTTTTAATTCAGGAGCAAACTTACTTATCTCATTTACCCAGTTTTCTATAAGTGCAATTGGAAGAACAATCAAGGATGGTTTAAGGCTATTTCTTTGACGTTGACGTAGCAAGAACGTAATTACTTGTATCGTCTTCCCAAGACCCATATCGTCTGCCAACAATCCCCCTACGCCGTTTTCCTCAAGTGAGCAAATCCAACTATAACCTTCTTTTTGGTGATCAAATAAATCAGCTTTTAGCTGCGTTGGAATATCATATTCTTTAAATTTGCGTTTTTCGTTGCCAGCTTCTATATAGTCTAGTTTTTCTTCATTATCGAGAATATCCAATACTAACTTTGGTTGTTTCTCACTACCGCTATCATCAACTAGTCCTAATTGTTTCCGTAATGCCTTATCTACATAGATCCAACTGTTTTTGTAAGGGACAAAGTTTTTATCTGGATTTTTTGAAATGACTGTTTTTAACTCGTCTTCATCCACATCAAGTGATTCCCCAGTTTCATTATCAAACCAACCCCACTTCCCTTCTTTTTGCATCATTCTTGGCTTCTTAATCTCTATAAATCCTGTTACCCTATCAGAAAATTTTTCTAAGTCGAATACAAAATTGTGTTCTGGAAATAAAGAGTATGGGTTCTCAAAAAACTGAGGGATTTCGTGTCCTCTTAAGTACTTCTTTTTATGAATAAGCTCAAGATCAGCCTTAACTTCAGGACTCGATTGATACCTTTCTCGAGTCATTCCCTTTCTAATAGAGGAAACTCCCCCAGAAGAATTCAAATGCTCCGTAATAATCTCGTCTTCCCCCACAATTTTCAATTCCATCAAGTCACTATTATGAAGTTCAGGAACTACCTCATATTTATCAATATAGTGATAGTTCTCTCTTGTAAGGAAATCATCTAATTCTATGTTAGCTTTTCTTGCATACTCAGAAACTTTTGCGGTCTTTTCATACCCAGTGGAGAAATCGCTACTTAAGATTGCTTCATGAAGTAACCATACATCTTTAGGTAATACGAATTTCTCACTATTGATAAATACAAAGGGCATTTGAACATTGGCAATCTGCTTCAGCACTTCACCATTTTCATTACGTAGAGTCAGTTGGAATTCGGGGTTAGTAGCTGGGGTGTTAGAAATCTTTAAAATACCTTTTGGAGTAATATTTTTCGTAGGCAGTCCAAGTGTGTTTAATACATCAATTGTTTCTTCATCTTCTAACAGATCATAATATTGTTCTAACGGCAATAATTGATCTTCATCAATTAGTCCAATTTCATACAATTGTTCATAAGCTAAGTAAGCGTCAAAACCATGCCATTGAAACCTTTCTCGGAAATCCGTATCAGAAAAAGGCACAGGAAGAGACACTTCACTGTTTCTCTCCTTTTTAGTGAAAGAAAAGTGAATGTCACTTCCAACTATAGTAAAGTTACAATGTAAAGAAGTTCTCGTTCTTCCGAAGAATCTCATCTTTATTTACCTCCCAATTCAGGGAATATCTTAAGAAACGATCGAATTTAAATTTCCAATCACCCGAATGTGTCAACCATCCGTTTTTTACAACAGCATCTTTATCCATCAACATACTTCTGGTAAGTTTTACTGTTATATATGACATATTCAATATCTCTGCTCGTTCCACCGCTTCTAAATATTTATCGATTCGTTGGCCCCATCTGTTTTGAAAATAGATTTTTTCATAAACATAAGCCGCCCCAGTACCTAAAATCTCCATGATTACAACATCTGAAAAATAAAATAGTACCGTTTGCTCCTTTTTCAATACTACTGCATCTTCCATTTTCGGTATAAACTTTTCCCAATATCCAAACCTTTCATGATCCTTATTCAAGTGAAGGAAAAATTCCCGGATATTTTGCCTTAAGACCCATTGGTGAAAAGCTTTCTTTAACCTTGTTTCTACCTCGGACCATAACATTGATTTTCTTATGTATGTCCCCATTTTCTCATAAATCTTCCGGCTAATATCGTCTAATTCATTTAACAAACCAGTTCTTATGAAACCAGCAGCCAGCTTTTGCATAGTGATATTGTCTGCATTCTCGAAATACTTGAGAAACAGTTGTTTCTCGCTTCGGAAGGTTTTCTTTGATCCGTTTTCAAAAAGTCGTAAGAGTACATCTTTATAAAATCGGTGCCCATTATTAATATAGAAGTCTTGAAAAACTTCTTCTGTGTCATTTTCATATTCTATTAAAACAGCCATTTTAGAAGCATAGTTATCCGGGGTATCAATAAACTTTTCCCACCTTAACAACTTTTCCTTACTCCAATTTCGAGTAATAGAATCTTTGTTTTTCTTGAAGGAGGTATTGGCAATCCACCAGTAGGGATTAAAGTCTCCAGTCCTGTAGCACATTTCTATGCAGTTCCTATACATCTGCCTTTTGTTTGCGCCTATTTCCAGCATGATTTTTAACATAGGTTTTTGGTTTTCTTGCTTCACTTCCTTGTATAGATAAGGGAGTAGTACAACATCACGGCTAGTTAGTGATTCTAACCAATTTTGAAACTCTTCAGTAGACTTTGTTTCAAGTACACTTAAAGCACCCCTCAACCTTTCAAGCCGATTCGAGATTTTTTCAGTGTTTTGATTATGATATGTTGGTTTGGACTTAATCTCTCTACGGACCCAATCCGTTAAACGTGTTGGCCGATATTCATATTTCATTGCTCATTCACCAACTTTTGTATTTCTTCCATCCTTTCTTCTTCTTTAAGACGGAAAAGAAATTCTACCCGTCTTGAATTCTCAGGACTGTAACTGCCATCCTCTTTAAGGATGGGTACTGTATAACTTCTTCCATTAGCAGTTACATATTGTTGAGAAAGCTCTTTCTCGGGAAAAGAAGGGAAGTCTGAACCATATATAGTTTTCACTACCGAAAATGCTCTATTCTGTGATAAATTGAGGTTATAAATATAAGACCCATCTTTATCGGTATGGCCTTCGATTATTATGTTAGAAATTTCATCTTTGTATTTCTCTTGTAGGATTATACTAAAGTACTTCGGAACAAACTCTTCTAAAAATTGTTTACCAGTAGGAGAAATATCAGACGAATTGTATTCATATAAAATACTTCCTGGAAAACGGATAGCACCTGTTTGTCTATCCACTTCAATCTTGACATTAGAACCCTCAAACTCAGCTGCCAAAGCGGCAATGATATCATTTTTCACATTCGTGACAGCATCAATTTGTTTTTGTTTCTCTGCCAAGTCTTCACGATAATCCAGAATTACAATTGTTATTAATAACACAAACGCCATTAGCATCGCACTCATCAAGTCAGAATATGACATCCAGTAGTTTACTTCAGAGCGTTTTCGAGATCTCATACCCCAGCGCCTGCCTTATCTTGATGAAGAACTTTAAGCAACCTTTCCATTGCCTCTGTCATTTCCTCTTGGGTCTCTAAATATGTATCACTCATACCTTTAAAGTGGCCAACGACCTCAACAAGTTCTTTGTCAAACAATTGGAATGTTTTCGTAACTCCATTTTCAATATTAACGCTAAATTCTTTTAAAGAATTGCCCAGTTGTTGTCTCGTTTCTTCAAAGTCAGAAGATACATTACTCCAGTGTCCTTTAGTCTCTTCAAGTTGATTCTTCATTTCCATTAGGTTACTTTCAGACAATCTCACAAATTCGCTAATTTGAGCTGAAGTTTCCTCATTCCAAGTTGAAAGTTCTGGTATCAACTCTTGTTGAAGGATCTGCATATTTTGCAACCCATCTGTAAGGCTTTCAATTGTCCCGATAGAATCTTGCAGTTGTTGAGATATTGGTTTTATAACCTCAATAGATTGTTTAATATTTTCAACAAGTACCGCGGTTTCAGAAGTAGACATCAATTGTTTTTCAGTTGAATTTGCTAATTCAGATGCAAGTCTTTCAAATCGATTAGATACCGAATCAGCTTTTTCAAGCATATTTTCAAATACGTCTTTTTGCATCTGTTCAAGATCCTTACCAAACTTTATAAATCCATCTACAAGTTCTTCGGACTTAAACATAAACTGCTGATTTTGCTCCATTAACGCTTGTTGAACAGGCAGTTGGGAAGTATGTATCATTTGCATTTCCTTTAGAGCAGACGATAGACCTTCAAGATTGCTGAAAGACTCTTGATACGAAGATTGAGTTGACTTTACTTCATTTGATAGCGTTGAGAAAGTCTCTAACATTTTCTCTGTATTACCAAAGAGCTGCTCTTGCCTTGATGAAGCTTGTTCAAACTGATCTACTACTTGTTGAACCGAAGATAGCATGTCTGATTGCGACTGTTTCGAGACCGCCATTACTTCAATAAACTGGTCTATTGAATCTTTTGTGCCAGCTGTTATACCTTCAATAAGCTTTTGAGAAACATCGTTTGTTTGATTCTTAAATAATTCAAGATGTTCTTTTGAGGTGTCAGACTGTTCTTTCATTTGTAAGTTCAACTCGTCAAATCTACCAGTCAACGCTTGATTCCCCTGATTGACCGTCTGAACAAAAGGTTGCATAACATGTTCAAGTGCATCTGTTAGTATTGTTTTCATTTGATCTGATTGTTGTTGTGTGATCTTTTCTAAACGATTTAAAAATATCTCTTCGTCGTCAGCATTTAAGAGAAGATTAAGTTCGTTTGAATGCCAGTCAATTTTTTTATCTATCTTTGAAGTAATAAATCTATCAATGAAGGTCCATAGTACTGATAAAACCAGACCAAATACAGATGTATAAAAAGCCACTTTCATACCACTTATAAGGCCTGTAACACCTTCTCTTAACAACTCAGGATCAATAGTATTTAATCCTGATAATCCCATTGAAAGGCCAAGGAATGTTCCAAGCACACCTAAGGAAACATGTAGTCCCCCACCCAAGTCTAAGATTTGACGGCGTCCAATCGTTCCATACATTACATCTAATCCAAAAAAAGGTTCAATGCGAATTCTCTCATCTACATCTTTTGTCTTTATGCGATCATAGTACTTATCCCACTGTTTTCGATAAGTAGATGATTTACTAATGGATTGAAAGATTTCATTAATATTCTGGTTTAAAGAATCGGAGCTTGCTTTGCTATGTTCAAGCTTTTCTAACTCTTTTTTCACTTTTTCCATTACTTTTGATTCATTATATGTAAACACTAAATGAAGAACTAATAATCCAGTAAATATTAACAACTGGCCTAATAAGTAATATCCAGTAAAAGACCCTAATGAAATTTTTTGAAAGGTTTGAAACACACTTTCGAAAATTGGATATAAGAAATCCATTTATGCACACCTACTCCTAAAAAATATGTTAATTATTCTTATTTTATCAGCTTATACTTTCTATATATAGAAGTATTTTCAATTCACTGGAGATTTGTTAGGCCTATAAACATCTATCTTGTGCCCTATAAAAAGAAGCAATAGCCCTTATTAGCTATTGCTTCACTTTAAATATCTCCTCGGAACCCAAATATCTGTATATCCATTTTCTTGAGAGTAGGTATATAACTCATTCAATTTCTGTTCTGAATATACCTTCATATCTAATCTCTTTATTAGTTCGTCGTTGTTAAGAAGAATGCCATTTCGATCAATTAAAGCTTCCAAATACATCGAGTTAGCCAACTTATCACTTTTCGACATATTGCAGGTTGGACATGAAATAACCAAATTCCATAACTGATCCGACTGAACAAAACTCCAAGGAATGAAGTGATCAACATGTGTTTGTTCCTTTTTCTTAATCTCCTTGCCACAATAGAAACACGTTCCATCAAATAATGACGAAAGTATTTGGTAAAAAGAATCCAACGACGAGCGTTTCGAGACATTTTCTACTTTTGTTAGAAGGGCTTGGGTGTCCCCTGCTTCATTAAACTTCTCCATAAATAGTGCAAGATGATAGTTGGAGAGGTATTTTAATACTCGTTGATACCTTTGAAAAAAGGAGTAGAATGATGGGTTAAATTGAAGCATTTCCTGTTTATTATCAAAGTCATAAATTGTCCCTTGTGTATCCCCGTAAATAGCTCCCATAACATTGAGCTTGCATTTTTGTTTTACCTTCTTGACGATTGCTACCTGAAGTTCGTCCGAGAGTCTGTCAAAAACGACACTGTTCGGTATCTGGTATTGCTCCTGAAAACCTGTGAGTATTGTTTGTACTTCTGCCTTTCTATGGGGCATATTGATTTGGTGTAGTCCATGGTGGATCACCAAATTCCAATAGATTTTGGTAAAGCTGTAGAAGAGTGTGTCGTAATTCAGTTCAAGCTTATTGTTTACGTAATAGAGATTCTCTATTAAGGATTTCATTAACACAAATTTATAGGTGGTGGAGTTCTTGGATTTCGCAGAGAAGATATAGTTAAAATGCCCCCAAATGTCCTTGTCTGATAGATAGGTTGCTGTCATTTCACCTACTTGTAGCTTATGACTCATCGTGAACCTCGACTAAGTAGATCTTCTCTTCAAACCCTCCACGCTTTTGTGCTTTTTCCACTCTCACCTTTTCAACTTCTTCAATTGTCGAGCCATGTGTTACAGCCAAAGCATGAATAAGCTCCATAACATCTGCCAACTCTTCAATTGCTTCGTCATTACTCATCGCGTTCAAGTATTCTTCTACTTCTTCTGAAAGTTTCTTTCTTAATTCTTCCTTGTACTCAGTTTCATCTAAGACCCTACTACTATAAGTACTTCCGCTCTTTTCAATAATTTCAGGAATCCGATCACGGACTAATTTGTTGTAGATTGGCATTGCTCCCACCCCTAAGATGATTTCTAATATTAGTATATCGCACTTAATTTGATAAAAATATCCATTATTACGAAACGCCCGGCTCTCTCGATGAGAGCCGAGCGTCATAATTATGTATTGAATTTTTTCACAGTCTCCTTAAGCATTTATGACTTTTAGGTCTGTTTCCTATTTCCAATTGCATAAGACAATGCTCCGATGATGGTTCCAAATCCTAGTCCGAATCCATAGCCTGCAATTTTAAGGAAGGTGTTGTCGATCATCATGCCAATTAAACTTAACAGTGCACCGCCCAACAATCCGAAACTAATTCCATATGCGATATAGTTTCCTAATTTATTGTCCTTTTCAACGCTACGTTCTTCAGACATCACTTCTCCTCCCTCTTAATCATTTTGTCTATAATTAAACAGTAGTTGGATCACTGAAATTGCTACCCAAAGAAACACTACATAAATAAAACTTTCGAATAAAGAAAAACCTAATTCCATTACAACTTTTCCATAATCCTCAGCCTCTGAAAAGCGCGAAAACTGAATTTGATCGATTGCAAATAATCGCTGGTAGCTTAAGAATAAGAAAATGGATATCAGTAAAACCCAATAAACATTCGGCATCTTATATCCTTTAACAAGCATTTTAATCACACCCCATTATTATTCACTCTTTAAAGGAACTCACCACTATATTACCAATATTAGCCATATTTCCACACTAAGAAATCAATTAATACGAACTAAGTTCGAGGTCCTTAAAGCGGAAACACAGAGTGCACGAAGTGAAATTGAGGTATTAAGATACAGAAAGATTTATAAGTAACTTTTCTGCCCTCTAAATAGAGCTTCCGGCAAAAAACCGGAAGCTCTACTTTTATGATCGGTTTCTATTCAATCCGTTTCCTTCTTGATTGCCATTCATTGCGTCCGTGCCTGGCTCTTCTACGTTGCCATCAAGCTCCCCGTTATCTCCCGCTCCGTTCGTCCCGTTGTTGCCGTTCACTCCACCATTGTCGTTATTTTCAACGCCGTTACCATCAGTGGTGATATCTCCGACTTCCGGGATTCCCGGGTTGGCGTCTTCGTTCATATCTTCACGAACTTCCGGAGCCATTCGGTCGTTGTTGTCCCCGATTGCCCCATCATCGCCATTGTCGACATTTCCGCATCCCGTTAATGCCAATCCTAATATGCACAGTGAAATCGTCTTTTTCAACATTTACCTTACCTCCTTTCATTGCATATTCAAATTCCTGAACTATAGGTTGGCAAAAATGTCTGCGAACTATCCGACCTTGACCAAAACAAAAAAGCCGTCCATTTGTCATGGAACAGCTTTTTGTTAACATCTTACATATTTTCGTTTGGAGCCGATTCTTCCTCGGTCGATTTCTTTTTGAATGCTTTCGTAAGCGTTGAGAAGACTGCTTTTTTTGTTTTCACGTTTGACTTCCACTATGCCGACTTCTTTTGCAGTTTCGATTGCTTGTTCATGGAGTGGCAAGTAGGCATACCCAACTGTGAAGATGAAATTGTTCATAGATGCTTTCGCTCGTTCCGGGGAATCGTGAATGGTATTTTTCACAAGCTCGAGCATGTCGGCCAGTTTGCTTTCGGAAAATTCATGGTCTGGGCGATTTCCTAACAGCCAGCAGTAGCAGCTCCAGCCCGCCGACATCCTCAACTCTTCACCACTCGCAATCCATTGATCGGCCACATCTTGTGCAATGGGTGATTCAGATAACGTAACGGCCACTACATAGTCCGACAGCATATAAAAATAAGCGTCATCCATCCAACGATTAAAATCCGATTCGGTCATGCTTTTCGGGTCTGCGATGATGCCTGCAAAGTACATGGCATCGTAGTTGCCGGTCGCATACAATTCTTCCGCTAACGGTTGGTTAATTTTTATCTTCTTAGCAATCGGTTTCATGGCACCTGTTGCTACACCGAAAACCGGTTCATGCGCCCCGTTCGAAATATACATCTTTTTCAGTCGTTCCTTACCGAGTGCTTCCAACTCCTGCATCACAGTTTCGAAATCCATCTTCCCGCCTCCTTCTGCAATATGCTCTTGTTTTCATTTTACCATCAGCACGTTTGGGAGGGGATTCTTTCGATGATTGTGAGCAATTATTAAACAAAAATGTCCTCCATCGTTCTCTCAGCGAGAGTCCGTTAACGATTTTAATAATAGAACCCCGGCCACGGCTGTCCGTAATACGGAATCTGATGATAATTGAAGCTCCTTCTATTGTGGGATCTATTTTCATAAGTTTGAGGCATTAAATACGGGATTTCTTCCTCAAAATTTCCCGGGCGTTCAAATATGACTTGGGGACTGTTGGATTGGATGGCTCTGAGGATTTGATCTGGGGTCGCTCTGGTTGGGAACCTGCGAATATGACCTGGGGCCATGACGTTATGTGGGCTACCTTCGACGTGTGTTTGTATTCCCGGCGTGTTCAAGTCGGCGTCTACACGATCGATTGTATGTGAAAAATAGAAGGCGTGGCCCAATTCATGTGCAAGTGTATCCGGAGCAAATAAATTTGAAATGAAAATGACGTTCATGAATGTGGGGTTTTGGAATGTTGAGTCTGGCAACTTCCTTCTTTTTGTACACGCACGCCCAAATCCGAGGATCGAATCAGAACCAGTGTAGAACACGGCGATTGTACTCGGATCTGGACAATACGTTTTCTTCAATTGAAACAGTAATCGCTCGATGTCCGTATCGCCTCTGCCTTCGCAAGAAAAATCCCTACTCGTCAAATTATGAAAAACGGGATGATTGACTCTCATTTGGGTAATTTCAAAATCGAACCCCCATATTTCCCGCGCAATACGAAAATCCTCTTCCAACCGATTGTTCGCCATGTTCGCGCCAGGCAGTATGAACACATAAACCTTTGCATAATAACGAGGTGGTCTCCTCATATCTATCACGCCTTTCGTATTTTTCATCATCTAACTCCAAATTACTACCAAATACATAAATAGAGACTATAAATTATCCTATTCGCAAGAATTAGCTTCAGTTGGACGATTATTTATTTCTTTCGACAAAGTTCTTTAGTCAAGCCTGCGATTCATATGTTGGAATGGATATTCTTTTTGTGAGGGAGGCGTATGATGGAGGTTATCCGCTACAGTTCAGATCCCCTAAACACCGTAAAATATATTAAGGAGAATTTGGGGTTCATCGAAGACGTCACTGACTTTGAGGTGTACTCTCATGATGAGGACATTCCGGATGTGTACCGAAATGTTCCGGATGTGTATTTCATCAATCGGAGAAGGGAAGAACAGCCGAAGACGTATAAATTCATCTTGAGGAACCGTAAGCAGGAAGTGTGGTTAAGCGGTCCGACCTGCGGTTACGGCGGGATTGAGACGGAGGCAACCATCGAAATCCTGAAGCTGTTAGGTGTTAAGTACGATTATGAGAAGATTCCGAGAGAAAAGAAGATCGTTGAGCGAAATGTTTTGGTTCGCCATGATTTGAACTTACTCGTGTGCAGACGGGAGAATTGGGATTCCCCAAGGGAAAAGTTGTTCAAGGTGAAAATGTCATTTAAATCGGCAGAACGGAAATTCAAGGCGAAGTCAGCCCTGCGGCAAATCGGGGATTTTGAAACATTGGATGTGCTGATTAAATCGAGAATTTTCGACGAAGTCGATGCTTACTATTTCCGAGATCTCGATTACCCTACGGAACAGGAAACGGAACCATACGCTACGAATACGGTCTTTATCGTCAATCAGTTGTATTCAAAAGTCCCGACTGATTTAATACAGGAAATCATTGAAGACATGGCTAAACGCTACGCAGCAAAATACGAGTTTAAGTACAATTAACGAAATAAATGAAATGCCTGCCTCTCACGAAGAGAAAGCAGGCATTGCTATTTAAGTCAGGAGCCAAGCGTTTCCGACTGTTTCTTTCCAATTATCCGATCATAGCGGACGAAGTGACTGCTCATCTTCATCCCCATATCCTCGTAAAGCTGGACTGCTCCAGAAGGATTGTTGGAATCAACATTCAAGTATACTTTTGGCCGTCCGTTATTTTTCTGCAAAAGAAAGGCTTCGTTAAGCAGGACCTTCCCGAATCCTTTTTTCCTCCATTTCGGTCTGACACCAACATGGGTAATTTCTGCCTGCCCCTCTACCGACTTCTGGCAGAATATAAAACCTGCAATCTCTTCGCCTTCTTTTAACAACAACCAGTTATTCGCATCGAACCCTTCCCGCTCCGTCCGTTTCACAAAGCTTTCTAATGAGGATGAAGTATAGCCAAAATGAGTTTGGAAAGCATCCTCGAATGCGAGATAAGTATCGCTTTCATCCTGACCGACTTTGAAGGATTCAATAGCGAAGTTAGGTGGAAGATGGTATTGCCCAATTACTGCTTCCTGAAGGTCAATCTCCATTCTGAACCAGTACCTTATTGCTTCAAACCCCATTCCCTCGAATTGGGCATGTTCATATGGTGTATTGGAAGAAAATATGAGTGTCCCCTCTTCTACAGAACTAACCATACTATTCAGCAAATCTGATTCAATCCCTCGATTCTGTGCTTCGGGGTGAACGATTAATATAGAAGGGAACTCCGAATTTCCCTTTTGCGTGATTCCCGAAAAGGCGATCAGTCTCTCTTCTTCAACGACTACCCAAGAAAATCTTTCTATTTCAATTGCCTGTAGAATATTTAGAATATCGGCTTTTGTCGTCTCGACTTGGCCATAGATTGAGCGATCATAGTCGCCCAATAATTGCTGTAAAGCAGGAAGGTCATTCATTGTTGCGTTTCTAATATTCATGTAGTTTGTTGCACATCCTTTCCTACCATTTATTCGCCATGTATAGCTCAAGCTCCTTCTCGGTAGGCCCTATAGACAACTTAGAAATATAAATGCGTTTGTGCATTTGAGGGTTCCTGTGTGGATTATTTCAACAAAATGAAATGCCTGCATCTCACGAAGAGAAGCAGGCATTTTTTATGTTAGAGGGAGAAAACAATTTCATCCATTATGGAGCAATTGGGCATGGATAGGCTTTGCAAGTTCGTGGAGGTTCTGGATAACCAGGTGTAGGATCTTCCTTCGCCAATGCCGCTTGTCCAAATGACATACAAAGGACTAAGGCCATTCCAGTTAGTATTGATTTCTTCTTCATACTAATTCTCCTTTCTGTTTATTGATAGGACCCCGGGAGAGGTCACCACGCTCCCCGGGATCCATCAGTGTTCGGGATTATTCTGCAGCGTCTTCCTTAGCAGCTTCTTCTTTTGCTGGTTCTTCAGCGTTTGGAGAAGCGGAAGTGCCTTGTTGGTTCAAGTACAATTTACCTGCAGCAAGTTCACGTGTTTCGTTGCCGAAACCGTCAACTGCTTTGACTTCGATTTGTGCACCGTTGGCAACTGTACCGTAAGGAACTGTCCAGTAGCCGACATAGTGGCCAGGGGATTGTTCCATCATCGGCAATTCAGTTGCGTTTTGCGGGATGTTCGTCAACGGCATGTGGATGACGAAGGTTCCGCGTAGACCTGGCTCAGCATCGAATTCAATCTTAACTGTTTGGCCAGTGACTAAGTGCTTGTCAGTGTTTGGCAACAAGTTCGAGATTTCTGGCGCTTCGAAATCAGCTTCGATCGTCACTTTCTTCGTGATGCGGTTGTTCGCTTCGTCACGAGCAACAACTGTGATTTCGTTTGTGCCAGGGTCGAGTAACAGACGTTTCGAGAATTTGCCGTCTTTCACAGGAGCGTCTTGGCCGTTCACGCGTACCCAGCTTAGGTTCGCATCAGCAATTGTACCTGTTACTGTAACGGATTCACGATTCGTTTTGTCACCGTTTTTCGGACTTGTGATGGCCAGTTCAGGTTTCAACGTATCCAAAGTGACTGTTACTGGTGCTGATTCACCTGTAACCGCTCCGTTCAATTTGGAGACTACTTTGAACTCGTTTGAGCCTTCTTCAAGCGTCACAGGGAAGGAGAATTTACCGTCATTTCCTACCACAACAGATCCAGCTTCTTCACCGTTTTGGCTTAGCTCGACAGTTGTCGTTGGTGAAGCGGTACCTTCTACTACTTGTTCTGCTACGTTTGTAACAAGGCCTTCAGCCGGAGAAGTGATGGCTGGTCCTGTCACTTCGAAGTCAACACGTGCACGGATCATGTAGTTACCTTCAGCTTCAGGAGCTGGAGCCCATGCGCCTGCTACGAATTGATAGCTGCGTAGTGCGTTTTCACCGTCTTCATCAGTCGCAAGTCCTGGTGCATTCGGGTTTGGATCCTTTTGAATATAAACCATATAGAAGTCACCGTTTACGACGATGTTGTGTTCACGAAGGTCTACAACCGTCCAGTCTCCGTTACGAAGAGCTGTTGCGTCGATTGGACCCGAAAGTTTCTTGCCTGGTGCTCCGTCAGCACCGGAAGCATCCCACACTTCTACTTGGAATGCTGTACCGCCAGGGCTCGGCCATGAAGTATCCCAGAAGCGGAACACACCGTCAGTGACGATTCCATTGTCATTTCCATCAGGAAGGGACATTCTGACTGCCCAGCCATTGCCAGCATCGTAGAAAGCACGAGCGTTTTCCGCAGTGCCGTCATCGTAGCCGATTTCGCCGCCTGGATATGTGTAGAACGGCTCAAGAGCAATATCTTTCACATCTCCGTCAGCGTCAATATTGACTGTCACTTCTTGGCTATAGTAGCCACGAGCAATGACTTTCAATGTGTATTCGCCTTCGTAAGCTGTAATGGAGTAGTTACCTGCTGCATCAGAAGTTGCAGGTGCGATGTTCGCATCTTCAACAAGCAGCAATGTTGCGCCTTCAACAGGAGCGCCTGTTTGAGCGTCTGTAAGTGCCCCACCTACTGTGTTTTGAGCAAGTTCTTCCAAAGTGAAGTTCGCTGTTGCAGAGCCGTCAGCTTCGATCGAAACAGATTGTTCCTCGGAAGCGTATCCGTAAGCTTCAGCTTTTACTGTGAAATCACCTGCTGCATGTGTTAAGGAGTAAGAACCGTCAGCCGGGTTCGTGTAAACGGAACGTCCGGATTCAAGGACACTTACTTGTGCGCCAAGTGGTAGAAGCGTCGGATTTGCAATGTCTTCAATAATCGGCTCTTGTTTAGCCGGCATTGCAGTCGGGTGGATCTTCGTGGGATCCACTGCAGGCTTCATGACATCTTTGTCTTGGCCTTTGCCGAAGTTACCGTTATTTGCTTTACCGCCTTGGTTTCCGTTCTTGCCCTTCGATACTTTACCAGTTTGAGATACATCGGAAAGCTTCACATCATCGATATACCAGCCGTCACGAATGACGCTTCCATCGGAGAATGCATTGAAACCAATGTATACTCGTTGTCCAGCATATTCAGAAAGGTCCACTTGCTGATCTACATAGCCATCAGATACACCACTGATTTGGAATAGTTGAGTCCAGTTCTCCATATCTGTGGAAACGAAGACTGTACCGTAATCCCAAGCTCTTCCTGAGGAAGACATTTCAAAGTTGTACCAATGTTTGAACTGCAAGTATGAGTTACCTTCCGGCAGGTCTACTGGAGGCATGACAAGCGTCGCATTCATACGGCTTGCATATTGTCCATCCAAGTTAGTCGCGTACACTTTCTCGCCGGAGAATGCAGCTCCCGGTCCTGAAGTCGGTACACCGTGCTCCCAGCTGTTTTCGTCCCCATAAGAGAACCAGCCTGTAGGAGAACCTTCAAAGTCTTCGAAGTAGCCAGTTGTGATGCCTGGTTTTACTTCAATTGTATACTCTTCTGTCGACACTTCGTTGTTGCCGAAGTCGTTAACTGTGAATTTGTACGTGAACGAAGTTCCAGTGATCAATGAACCTGGTACAGTAACTGCGAACTCACCAGATTTATAGTCACCACTTGTGCGTCCAGCTTCAATCGATTGCCATGCACCGTTTGCATCTTTGTAGTTCAACACAACGGACGAAACTGAGATGTTGTCAGAAACTGAGATGGAAAGATCCAAGTCCATGCCTTCATATGTTTCGCGAGGTGCTGTGTGCTCGAAAGTCGGCGCCTCATTGTCATCGCCTTGTTTCGTTACTTGTCCTTCTAATCGTCCAAGTCCAGTGATGATGGAAGAAACTGCACTATGAGCATCCACCAATCCGTAACCATAACCATGGTTCGGCGATTGCGGATATGCGGAATCCGTCAATGGTGTTGCTGTAGAAAGCAAGATTTGTTCCATTTCATCTACTGTGATGTCAGCATTCACTTGACGTAGAAGTGCAGCGACACCTGATACAGCAGGTCCTGACATGGATGTTCCGTTCCAGCCGCCTTCATAGGCGCCGCCTGGTACAGATGAACGGATGTTGACACCCGGTGCGGAAATGTCTGGTTTGGTTTCAGCATACGGCGATGGACCACGCAGTGAGAAGCTTGCCACTTTGTTGTTGATGTCGATCGCACCTGTGGCGAAGGATTCCGGATAGTTAGCCGGAGCCGCTACAGAGCCTGGACCACCTGGGTTGAATAGAGTCGTATTCCCTGCAGAGAACTCAGGGAAGATCTGCAAAGCACGCCAACCGATGACGACATCGCGGTACCACTCGTCAAGACCAGGACCACCGCCCCATGAGTTGTTGACAACGTCCGGAGCCAAGTCCACACGCTCGTTACCGTTTGCATCTTCAGGAGCTGCAATCCAGTCTGCCGCTTCTAAAAGGTCCGCATCTGTACCGCCTGCAGAAGTGAACGCCTTAACTGCGATCCACTTTGCGCCAGGAGCAACACCGATTTGGTTTGCACCACTCGGTTCACTTCCGACCATCGTTCCAGTAACGTGCGTACCATGACCTTGATCGTCATATGGAGTTGCACGGTTGGCAGATGTCGTATCTTTCCAGTTGAAGTCATGGCTTACTTGGCCAGTAGCCTTGTTGTAGCCGCGATACTTCTCTTTAAGTGCCGGGTGATCCCATTGCACGCCAGTATCGATGCTGGCAACAACTGTACCGGAACCGTCAATGCCCATCGCCCATGCTAAAGGAGCTTTGACACGCTCTACGTTCCATTCCACGTTTTGTGTTTGGGAGGCCGGAACTTCTGCGTTTGCTGTTTTCGTTGTAAAGAGTTGCCGCGTTTCATTCGGAAGCACTTTTTCTACTTCAGGGAAGGTCGCAATCTTTTCTGCAATTTCCTTCGTCGCCGTTACGGCTAAGCCGTTGACAAGGAAGAAGGACTCGATTTCTTGCGCGTTCCCTTTCTCTGCTTCCTGTTCAAGGAATTCGATGACGTTTTGCTGAGATTCCATTGAAGTTGCCTTCAATTCGGAAACGACAGCCGATCGTTGCAATAGCTTCGCATTGTGAGCGGATAGGTTTTTATCCTCCGCTTTTTCACGCGCTTCTACAGCTACTTTCATCGGATCAGCTTTTTCCTTGAACTTGACGAGGAAGGTTACTTTCTCGTCATCTTTGAAATTTTGCAGTAAGCGTTCGCTCACCTTGTCTTTCGCAACTACGGATGTCGATTCTTTGAAGGATTGGTGAAGCTTACTGGTCGTCTCTGCACTTACAACACTCGGCGCAACAAGCGAGAATGTCATGAGCAGGGACGCGGCAATGCTAAATGCCTTTTTTGACCCACTTTTCTTCTTCAACTTCTTGACCCCCTTCCAAATTTTACAACGACGCTCCACCTCCAAGATTCCACTCAAAATAAAAACACCGATGTCCCCCTTTCACGAGCGATCTTGCAGGTAAAAGCCAACAATGGTGTCATGGCAAACTCTAGTTGTTACGAAAAGCATAATGGATTTACGAGGGTGGTTTCTGTCGAAATATGTCGACTTTTTTCTCAATTTTCAGAATTGATAGATAAATACTATTTTACTTTTTTCTTTTATAGAACTTAAGTTGTATGGAGGGTAGTCCAGATGGCAGAGTCGGTAGTTGAAAACGTTGAATTGACGGGGTTTTTGATGAATAGAAAAAGATAAATAGAAACGTATGTTTTTAAAAAATGAATAGTTAAACCTATTTTGGTATAGAGTAATTATTTACTAATAATAGAATAGTATTTACATATAGTCCAAAACTCCCCTAAGGAAGTACATGTTAAAACAGGCAGAAAAATAGACAAGTGTAAGGTTGAACTGAATTTATTCGATGTCCAACCTTACAGTCTACTGGGCTGATTTGCCTATCCATCTTTCGGGTCTTAAGAATCGGTTAATGACTGATGATAAGCATGCTCCACTTCCCGCTCCGTCTTGCGTCCATTTAAAATCGCTTGCAACTCACGTTCCGCTTCCACTTCCGATTCATAATAACCGAGCACACGAACCAGTTTAAATTGCCCTTCTGTATGTTGGATCACACTATAGACTCCTGATATGATTGTGTTTATTTTCACGATGATCGCCTCCTCCTAATAATGGTACATGAAGGATGACAAACCACACGTATAAGGGGGAATAGATTCGATGAACATCTAATTGCTAATGAATCCTTCCTATTGATAGAATGGTTGGAAAAGAGGTTGGGGGATTGGGAAAATGGAGATTCCAAATGAAATCAATAGAATTTACACACGTTTTGATGAGTTTCCAATGGAAACTTTGACGAAAGCGTGGTTTGCCAATCACCATAACGGGGGAAGACAACGGACAATTGAGGAAATGAAGGAGCACCGAAGCCGATACGGGATTGCCGGAAATTGTTTTGACCTCGCCTATTGGCTTATTCATGAATTCCAAGACGCAGGCATTCGTGCATATCCGGTAGGTCACGATCTTGCTACAGACGATGCACATGTGGCAGTCGTGGCGCACTTCAACAACAGACGGTATCTTTGTGACTTAGGTGATCAGTGGTTGCAGCCTATCTGTATTGATGAACCAGTCGTCCAGCCTCTTAGCGGTTTTTTCCCTGCGGCGGGTATCACTGTAGAGCCATGTGAGCATGAAGTGACCATTCACTACCATCGTCCGAACGGCAAAATTTCCCGACAGCGTTATCAAACGGAACCTGTTGACATGAATGCGTTCCTCAAAGCGGCAGATTTTTGCCAACAAAATATTTTTCGTAAGCCGCTCCTGGAGGTCAGGCTTCCAATGCAAAACGAAACCGCCCATTGGGAGTTTTATAATTGGGAGAGTTTCCTCAGCACTTCGGAAGGCAAACAGTACGATCCGCCAGCGCAAACTATCGAAGAGTGGGCCGAGCGTATCCATCTTAAAACGGGTTATGATCGGACGTTTCTAATTGAAGCGCTATCTCTTTACCGAGAGCTGTGAGTATAATTAGTATTAGATGATATATAAACTGTTATAGAGGAACAACTAACGAAACGGGGATTGTCCAAATGATTGACTATTTGAAGCGCATTATTGAACTGACGAAAAAGGAAAAGGAAGTCGGTTTGACGAATGCAGAGAAAGTGGAACAACAAGTGCTGCGCGAAGATTATTTACGTGAAATCCGAGGACAGGTGGAAAGTACGATGACATCCGTAACCGTGGTCGATGAAGATGGCCATGATGTTACACCTGAAAAACTCAGGCAGAAGAAAGGGTATTGAATCTCTACGGATTAATACCCTTTGTAAGACTTATATGATCGGCCAGTAAATCTCTACTTCTTCCTCTCCATTTGGCAAAGGATGATAGGTTTCCACAATGAATGCACCTGTGTCCCTTTCATAGCCTGACTCTTCGGACCACTTTGTCAAACGTTGGTGAAGACTACTGATTTCTTTTATATTCCCTCTTGTCGTTACATAACCTCCGGATTCTTCTATGTACTCCATCTGTGATGGGATGACTTCAGGCGTTTCGTTAACGATCAACCCCACAAAGAACTGTCCTTCTATGTGACCGGCATCTTTCTTAGGTTCATATAGCGCAATTTCCGTATCGGCTGCGTTTAGAAATTCTTCTCTACGCATTAAAAACTCCCGGGCTGTCTTCGGGACCAAGTCTTCGAAGTCTTCATATTTCCCGTACCCTTTTACCCCTATTGCCTTAAAGCTCTTATTTACTTTTGAGCATTCCATCCGTATCCCCTCCAAATTCGTCTTAACCGTTAACCTTTTCAACAAGAAGAGCCGTTTTCCTCTATTCCGGACAAATAATTTCGATAAACCTCCCCAATGATCCCATCCAATTGATGGACACCTAAGTCCGCATTCGTCATCACCACTACACCACTTGCTATATCCGGATGTGCAGCCATCATCGATTGAAAACCCACTCCCCAGCCGAGTGACGAAAATTCCATGCCGTGTTCGGTTTCATCTAAAAACACACCGAGTCCACTCCAATTCATACCACCTTGAGGCGACACCATTTCCCTTGCCAAATGTGCTGAAAGATCGATTTTACTTTGACCCTTGATGGATAAAGTCAATTCGAGCACTAATGCGGCTACTTCGGAAGGCGTTGACCAAAGTCCTGCTGCAGCTGGATAAGGGTAGATTGGGTACTTCCCTTTTACCACTTCTCCTAATTTGTTGTGGCCACTTGCAAATTTCCCTGTCGGTTCGAAGTTCACCGTACTATTATTCATCTGTAATGGTTCAAAAATCAGTTCTGACAAAACCACACTAAATTCTTTCCCTGTCACATCTTCAATGACTTGTTGAAGAATACAGAAACCTGCGTCTGAATAATGGAATTCGCTTCCTGGTTCCACCGACACTTTGACCGGCTCACGATGATAAGGTGTCCGCCCTTCGAGTAGATCGACCATAGAAGGAATCCCATCCTGCTCGTTAAACTCATAAAAACTTCCTTCAGCATCGACTATGCCGGACTGGTGGCTTAGTAGGTGGCGAATCGTCACGTTCTTAGTGAATGCATGATCTGGAATCCTCCACGTCGATAGCATCTTATTCACGTCACCATCTATTTCAAGAAGGCCCTTTTCCACCAATTTCAGGACGGCCATCGCTGTTACGAATTTACTCATCGAACAAGCGTGGAACAGCGTATCGGTGTCGATTTTCTGTTCGTTGTCTTTGTCTCGAACCCCCAAACAGAGTGTTTCACTGATTTCACCATTTTTCACGAAAGCGATGCTTAGCCCTTTCACATGATGATGGTCCATACGTTCCTTTACATACACTGAATCCATGCATCCATCCCCCAATGATTTAATAGAACCATTATAACAATAATAAGAACAAATGTTCTATTAATTTGAATAAAAAAACTGGCCACCTGTTGAGATGGCCAATGTGGTTATATCTTCCCTTCGAACACTTTGCCGCCGCCTTCGCCGTTCACTTTTATGATTTCGAGGCGTTGATCATATTTCACAAAAATCGTTTTATATTGTTTTTCACCGTTATGATCGTTCAGGAAGAGCACACGGTTTCCTTCATTGTCCGTTACGGTTTCAAATGTGTAATCGGCTCCCACTTGCTCAACGATCGTACCGTATTCCCGAAGCTCAGCATAGTCACCATGATTGACGACTTCAGTTTGAGTGTCTTTTTCCGCTTCAGTTTCTGTTTCCACATTTTCAGATTCCGGTTCCGCAACTTCTGTTTCCGTTTCCTCTATTGCAGGGTTATCTGATACAACTTCCACTTGTTGTTGTTCAATTGGTTCATTCTCAACTGTTCCCTCATTGCCACATGCTGTCAGTAATAAGCCTGTAGCAGATAGTGCGATCCATATTTTTTTCATACCACTTCAACTCCCGCGAACATCATAACAAACATGACGAAACGATTTCGTGGCAAAACACTTGAAAAACCTGAAATTCAGCCTTAAGTCTTAGTGGACTATCCGACATATACTATTACAAAACTGGTCAATCTACTGACATAAGGAGGGTAACATGAAAAGACTAATTTGTACTATTTGGAGCATACTTGACCCTCTATACTTGTTTTTCACGAAATTGGAATGCCTTCAACACGCGGACGGTCGTCCCACAGTTTTCCGTATTCGTCTTACCCGTTATAAAGGACGTACTATTACACTTTCGGATGGAACAGAGATTTGTAAAAACGATCTACTGATCAAAATCCACCTCCATAATGTCCGGCTACTGCAGGAAATGATCGGTTTAGATGAACCTGTGAAAAAAGCTTTTCTCCTGTATCGGCGAGTACAGGAATCACTCCCAGACCTCGCTTCTTATGTCACCAGTCATCAACAGACTGGGCAAATAAAAGGTGTACTCGGCATCACCATGTTGAATACGGGCTACCGAAGACTCGGCTTTGAATCCGTTCCTTTTACAAGCAGGATGTATATATGGTTCAAACGTATTGGTCAATATCCGCTCCATATTCTGTTCCGACCAGAATCCATTCGCTTACAAGCTATGCCGACACCTCATTACTTATTTATATCAAAGCATCGGATTTGCGAGCTTTATGGTCCAAAAGTGACCCCATAATTTTTAGACTCTTGTTAAATCCATCTTCTCATTTTCCTTTACTTCATTATCTATTTTTAATGTTTGAATATGGATAGAACGGTTATAAGGAGGGTGAACTCTATTCGAGTTCAAAATCACTTCGAGGAGGAATGAAAGTATTGGCAAAACGTAAGGATCGACTGACGAGAATTGAAGAGGATCGTAAGCAAGAGGAATTGAGTACCCTGTCCTATGATGATTACAACGAAGGGTACAATACCCTTGGAGCCAATGATGCCTATGCCGAAGATGATTTGTTAAAAGAAAATAGTCAATGGAATAAGGAATTTAAAGAAAGTCCAAGTAACTATAACTTCTGAGTTCGTTTACTAATTAAATATGAAAATGTTGATAGCCCACTAACCCTCTCACGAGGTTATTGGGCTATTTTTGTTTTAGGATTCTTCCTCTTCTTCAACTTCTTCTACACTTATTTCATGTTCTCCCATATAGATTGGGCCATTTGCATGGTCAATTCGAATCGGCCACTCGTAAGGAACCGATAAGCGTCTTGCTATGCCTCTCCAGAATTCATTTGAATCAGTTTCGAACGTTTGAAAGTCCCTTAGTAGTTCTTTATATGCCACTCCATCTAATTGGATCTTCATGTCCTGTAACCGCATATACGCCATATGTCTGATTTCAAGTTCTGCAGCCTTGTTCATTTCTTCTTCAGTAGCTTCGCCCATAATAGTTTCGGGTGGCGGCAAGATTTCGTAAATATTATTTATTTCAACTTCCTCCGCTTGTACAGTTGTGAATTTATTGCGAATCCGATTTAACATCTTATCATCTCCAATCTTATTTTCTATATATTTTTTTACCCACTACTTGTCTCCCTTAACATGTTTAAGTCATAAGCGGCCTTTATTCAAACCAGCACTTGAAATTTATCGCCAAATAATGGGACAAAAAGAAAACGCTTGAGTATACCACACTTCCAATTTTGTAAATCAAGGGTTTTTCTCTATTGTGACAAAGCATATATGAGAAACGAACAATACCTCATTACTATGCGCATTCATATGCTGGCATCCACTACTCTTTCTGAACAATCGGTGCTCCAATAATGGGAAACGTTGAGCCCTTATACCTTTTGTTACAAGTGTTAAGCTTAGGACAAAATTTCCCTGAATTTTCCACCTTCTCGTCATCTTTTCTTAATGTTACTTCGTGTGTCGAAGAGGTAAACAGAGGGTGAGACCACTACTTGGTGGTCAACAATATTAGAAGGAGGAATTCGAAATGGCAAACAACAAAGGCAACAACAACGGTAAAATGTCGGTGGAGGAAGCTGGCCGCAAAGGCGGGGAAATGACAGCTAAGTCCCATGGTGAAGAGTTCTACGAGGATATCGGTAAAAAAGGCGGCGAAGCCACTTCAAGGAACCACGACAGTGATTTCTATGAAGAAATTGGCCGCAAGGGCGGAGAAGCTCGGAATAACCAACGGAACTTTGACTAATTGACGCCACTGACAAAAGCAGTGAGCAAGAAAGGGAACAATCTAATTGAATAATGACTCTACGTAGCCCTATAACCTGTATTAGAGGTTATGGGGCTATTTATGTTTTAATGAAGATAGCAAACTATTAGAGGTGTGAGATGGGAATTAAAATAATTGAGTTTCCAGTTTTAGAAACAGAAAGACTTCGTTTAAGAAAAGTAACTGAACAAGATGCTCCCTATTTAATGGAGTATTTATCTGATGATGAAGTGATGAAGCATTACGGCTTGGAACCTTTTGAGTCCATTGAAGAGGCGATAAGCGAAATACAATGGTACGATTCGTTGCTCGAAGAACAAACAGGAATCAGATGGGGCATTTCCTTGAAAGATGATGAGCAAATTATTGGCAGTGTCGGGTTTCACCGCTACGTTCATCAGCACCATCGTGTGGAGATCGGCTTTGAACTGAGCAAGGCGTATTGGGGCAAAGGAATTGCAGGTGAAGCCCTGAGTGCGATTTTAACTTACGGATTCGAAACCTTCCCAATCCAACGAATCGAAGCTTTGATCGAACCGGAGAATTTAGCTTCTCAAAAATTAGTCGAAAAGCATGGGTTCATACGTGAAGGGTTGTTAAGGAAATACGAATATACACGTGGTAAATATGATGACTTATATATGTACTCGTTACTGAAAGATGATGTTGGGGGGAACTGACATGTTTGTGAAGGAATTAACTGAACCAAATGAATTTGAGCAAGCGTTTCCGGTCATGGTGGAACTTAGCGACCACTTGAGTAAGAGTGAGTATTTGAAGTTGCTGACAGACATGCGGAAAGACGGATACCGATTATTTGCGCTGTATGATGATCAGGAACAAATCATCTCTTTAGCCGGCGTTGCAATCCGGACGGATTTTTTCAATGGAACATATTTATGGATTTCAGAGTTTGTGTCTCGCAGTGAAGCTCGTTCAACCGGTGCAGGTTCCATATTGGCAGAATATCTCGAGCAGTTCGCGCAATCGGAAGGCTGCGAAAAGATTGTCCTGTACTCGGGAATATCACGAGAACGTGCCCACCATTTCTGGGAGAGTCGTCGCGGCTTTGAACGGAGAGGGATTGTATTCAAGAAGCCGCTCTTATAGGATTAAACCTTCACTTGGGTGGACAAGTGGAGGTTTATCCCAAATAATCCAGCCAAAAATGCCAACTTGTTTAGCGTAAAATACATAACTTACATAGGTGAATTCTAGTAAAAAATATTTAACTTTTCCCAAACCGCTTCTAATTCCTCTAAACGGTCATTATTTCCTTCTTCTTTATACTTCCCAACAAACGCCAGTATGAGATTAATCATACTCATTGATGCTGCAAATGAATCAAAAAAAGAGGAACTATCGCTTTTCGTATAGAGTGCGAAATCCGCGTGATGCACTAAAGGTGAAGAAAAATGATCTGTTAGTGCAATTGTGCAAGCATTTCTCTCTTTAGCGTATCTGAATAACTCGATCGTGCTTCGCGTATACCGCGCGTAACTAATTGCAAACGCAACATCATTTTTATCGATGTTAAACATTTTTTCTCCATCTGTTTCTAAAACTTTGACATGAGTGACATTACCAAGCAGCATATCTAAGTAATAATGCAAAAACATACCTGGAGAACCAGCACTCCTACTTGAAATAATATAAATGTTTTTAGCTTTTAGAATGGCTTGTATGACTTTTTCAAATTGGTCAGTATCAATATCTTCTATAATGCTTTGGACATTATGAACATCCTGCATAATATATTCTTTAATTTGCTCTTCAAAGGTATTTCCTAATGTTTGATCACTTTTCAGACGTTCTGTTGTTTTAAGCTTTCGTTGTAGCCTTCTTTGGATATGATTCTGTAAGTCTGGATATCCCTTATAACCAAGGGCATTCGCAAACCTTACGACTGTAGCATCACTAACCCCCACTTCCTTCGCTAATTTCTCAACTGTTTGAAACAGTATATTGTTTGGATTGTCTAAAATGTATTGAGCTACTTTCTTTTGTGATTTACTTAAACTATTCATTTGACTTCCAATTTCGAGATACGGATCTCGCATATTCGGTACTCTCTCCCATCCTTACTTCTTATAATTTTCCATTCTATTTTTACTTGTCATCAACTTCATTTATTCTACTCATCATTTTCTCTAAATCAATATGAAGATTATAAAAAAATGATTTTTCAGAAAAATATTGCTTTTTTAATTATCCATGAATATTATGAAATAAACAAATCATTTTTATATTAAATTTGAATAATATATTTCAAATTAGGAGGAACGGTCTTATGGAAACGTCAACTGAAGGCATTTTTACAGTGGAAACATCAAAAGCATTGTTCGATGAAGCATGTACTTATATACCGGGAGGCGTAACAGCACATATAAAATACATGACGCCTCATCCAATTGTCATGAAGCAGGCAAAGGGATCTAAACTAACAGATGTTGACGGTAATACTTACATCGATTATTTATTGTGCTCAGGTTCATTATTAACTGGACATGGACACCCAGCTATTACTGAGGCAGTCACGAATCAGCTACAAAAAATGGGTACTTCTATTTTTGGTACCCCTCACCTTTTGGAACAACAGATGGCGAAAAGAATTATTGAACTTTACAACGGCATTGAAATGGCACGTTTTACAAACTCCGGTTTAGAAGCAACATTACTCGCTATACGTATCGCGAAAGGGTTTACTGGCCGTGAAAAATTAGCAAAATTTGAAGGCCATTACCATGGTGGATACGACCAATCGCTTATTAGCGTAAATCCCCCCATGAAAGATGCAGGCGATCCTAAGCGTCCGACCCCCGTTCCGGAATCCCGGGGAATCTCTAATTACTACCTTGAAAACACAGTTGTTCTTCCTTTTAATGATTTAGAAGCAACAATCCAACTGCTAACTGAAAACAAGGATGAAATAGCTGCGGTTATTATGGAACCCATTCAAGGTGGCTATATTCCAGCTACGCAGGAGTTTATGGATGGCTTACGGGAAATCACAGAAAAATACGGCATCCTGTTAATCTTCGATGAAGTAAAAACAGGTTTCCGCGTAGGTATGAGTGGAGCACAAGGATACTATAATATAACACCTGATATTACAACTTTAGGGAAGGTATTAGGTGGTGGGTTTCCGATTGGACTAGTAGGTGGTCGAAAAGAGATTATGGAAATTACAAACCCGATTAGCAGTCGAGATATTTTAAGTGCCAGCGTTGTCACAGATCAAGAAAAGAACGGAGATCAAGACGGGGTTTTATTCCACTCAGGTACTTACTATGGACATCCGACAATATTAAGTGCTGGAAAAGCTACTCTGGATTTACTTGAAAAAGACGGTACTTTAGAAAAAACAATTGAACGTACAATGTGGTTACGTCACGAGTTAGAAGCTCTTTATGCACGTTACAATATTACGATGAAAACAATTGGTCTTGGTACCATCTTCAACATTGTCTTTACAGATAAAGAAATACTAAATTATCGCGATATGCAGGAATCAGACTTTGAAATGCGCGAAAAAATCGATCGTCGATTACTTGAGTTAGGTATCTTCAACAAACCGCTAACTCGTTACTCGATGTCTACCGAACATACACAAGAAGACTTAGAAAAAACAGTTTCACTTCATGAGAAGGTTTTAAAAGAACTTACAAATCAATAATGGAAAAACAGCATCTATCAGTTTGTAGATGCTGTTTTTTCGTTTGCTGCTATGAAGTGACGGTAAACCCTAAATGAGTCAATGTCCGTTAGATTTAAAAAAATCATTATTAACATTTATCTCTTTGGAGACAGGGAAGCCTAAATATTAATCCCTTGATTGTATATATCAAATACAATTTCTTTGTGTCCGTTCAAATCTTCATAAGTTGAATTACCTCTGTTCAAAAATATAGGATTGCTTAGGTATATGAAACAGAGAAACCCTATGGCAATGCTAACTAAAAGAATTAATGCAACGAGCAAACGTTTTTTCAAATACTAATCCCCTTTTAATCATTTATTAACTATCGGTAATTTAGATGTCCTGATGACGTTACCATCTTTTAGTGTGACTTCTGTGTAAATTACGAAGTAAGGCTTATAGGAGGTTCCTTCTGTTGATTGTTTATGTTTATGAACTATTTCACTTACATTATGATCTGTATACTTCCAACCATCGGTAGAATCGGTATCTATAAATACTTTTATTGGGCCTTCGTCTGACTCCAATTTCGTTACATAGAAGTCCACCTTCTTAGCATTCTCATATTCTAATAATTCTATTTGAAACAAGTCATCACTAATTACAATCCAATCATCTTTAGTTACATATTTAGAGTGAATTTTATAAACCTCTTCTAACTGATCAAATGAGTGATCTCTAACAGAGGATGAAAACCTAATCAAATTCAGGCTATTTTTAAGTTCCCACGACTCGGTTGTTTTATTTGAATTAACTTTTTCTAATTGGTCTATCTTCTTATCTTTTTCAGATATCAGTTCCTTTAATTGTGAAATTTCATTCGTTAATATTTCTTTTTCTTTATTAAGAGCATCTAATTCTTTGTTAGTGCATCCTGAAGTTAACAGTAAAATGAGTATCGATATTCCGATGAAAAATTTATTATTCATTCATCAACCCACTCCCAATAAATGTCTATAAGATCATGTAATACAACCAAAAGAACTTCCTTCGTCTACATAAAATATTCAACAATAAGGGTCTTTACTCCTTTAATGGATTAAAGACCCTGTTAGTTAAAACTAATAGAAAAATATAGTAGTTCAAATTTGTCTACCAATAATAGTTTTGTTGTCTCTTCATCATCTTGGAGAGCGGATTTTATGTATTAACTCGATGATATATACGAGTAGGATGCCGATGATAATGTTTTGTGTAATCACAACCCATACGAGCAAGGAAGTGCTTTCGGCTTCACCGCTTATGAGAGCAAACAAAAGCCAGAGGACTCCTGAGAAGATGAAGCCGATCATTAACATACCAATATATTTCAATTAGATCCCCCATTTGTATCTCTTTATATCGTTAAAGTCCTATTCGTCTTTCCACCCTAAAATACCTTTCTACAGTAAAAAAGAACTCGTCCTTTTCGAACGAGTTCCCTTTTAATTCATCAATAATTCACGTATATCGTCTTCTGTTAACTTGGAAGAGTCCCCTTGGCCGATGAGGTCTTCAATCATTCGGTTCTTGTGATCCTGGAGACTGACCATTTTTTCTTCAATCGTCCCCTTGGAGACGAGCTTGATGACGTTTACTTGGTTTTTCTGTCCCATGCGGTAAGCACGGTCTGCGGCTTGGACTTCAACCGCGGGGTTCCACCAAAGATCGTAAAGAATGACGGTGTCTGCACCGGTCAGATTAAGTCCCGTACCTCCTGCTTTCAGTGATATCAAAAACAGGTCGCGTTCCCCATCGTTGAAGCGCTGACATAGATCCACCCGCTCCTCCGAAGGGGTCTGTCCGTCCAAGTAAAAGAATGATTCCCCGCGTCCGTTCAACTCCCGTCCAATGAGATGAAGCATCTTCGTAAACTGAGAAAAGATGAGCACTCTCCGGTTCGAACGCTTGGCATCCTCTAAGATTTGCATCAGTTGATCGAACTTGGCGGAGCCTCCCTTATAGCCCTCGATGAAGAGTTCTGGATGGCAGCAGATTTGACGGAGTCTCGTCAATCCAGCCAAAATGCGGATTCGGTTTTTCCGGATCGTGTCTTTGTCTAAATGCTTCAACGTGTCATGACGGAGTTTAGCCAAATAAGCCGCATATAACTTCTTCTGTTCAGGCAGTAAATCTGTTGCATCTACTGTTTCGATTTTCCCGGGCAATTCCGAGAGGACATCTTCTTTCATTCGCCTGAGGAGAAATGGCCTGACTCTTTTGGTGATTGCTTTTTTCCGTAGATTGCTGAATTCCCTCAATCCCCCGAATAGCTGCGGGAAGACAACATAATAGATGGACCATAATTCTTCAGGGGCATTCTCGATCGGTGTGCCTGTGAGAGCGAACCGATGATCAGCTTGCAGCCGTTTCACCGCTCTTGCTGTTTGCGTAATCGGGTTTTTGAATGCTTGGGCTTCATCGAAGAAGATTGTATGGAATTGCTGTTTTTCAGCCCACTTAATGTCCCTGCGTATAATCGGATAGGACATGATGAGGACATCCAGTCCGGAGAGATCTTGCTCCAAAAGCTGCCGCTCCGCCTTACTCCCGTCTATAATGAGTGACTGAATATCCGGCGCAAACTTTGTTAGTTCACGTTGCCAGTTATAGGTCACCGATGACGGGCAAACGATGAGTACAGGTTCTTTCCGCTCTCGAATTGAAGGCAACTCAGAGACGATGAAAGCAATACTCTGGATTGTCTTGCCGAGTCCCATATCATCTGCAAGAACGCCTCCGAACCGGTACGCTGCTAACGTTTTCAACCATTTGTAACCGGTCTTCTGATAATCCCTCAGAAGGTACTTCATGCTTTCCGGTAGCTGCACATCCAATCGTTCCGGTTGAAGGAGCCGGTCCGTGAACTCCTTGAATGATTGTTCTGCCTGGAATACATCACTTTCTTCGATTAAGTCTAATAACCTCAAACCATCAACAGCTGGCATGTTCAGCATCGTTTCAAAATCCTCGGGCTGAGCAGGGACGGATACCATGAATCGTCGAATTTCATCCATTTCCTTTGTTTCAAGAGAGAGTAATGCCCCGTCCCGTAGGCGATAATACTTCAGTTTCTCCCGCAACGCAGCTAAAATCGCCTTAATCTCGGCATCGGGAATTCCTTTCATTTCAAACGTGAATTCCAAATAATTCGTTCTCACCGTATTTACGCGGATGGTAGGAAGCACAGTGTTCGGGACAATACGTGCACGAATGGCTGTTGTCGCGTACACCTGGACAAGCTGCTGGAGTTTCGGGAGGGTGTGAAATAGGAATTCGTACTCCAATTCCTCGTTCTGAAGGTAATAACCGCCCTCTGTTTCAGCGAACCCGCTTTCCTTCATAAGTTGTATGATTTGGGCTTCTTTCTGATCGTCCCTGATTATCGTTTCACCTGCAGGTTCATTCGGATCCAACGGCTGGATGATAACCTGTCCGTAATGGAATTCAACTCCTGCAAGGAGACGGTTCTTCAGACGGTCCAAATAGAGCTTCGCCTTTAGTGGCATTGTTCTAAGTCTTGTTGTAATTGCAGTTGAAACGGATGCTTCTCCGATCCGTTTTAAACCTGGCAGTATATTTTTAATAAAGTCCTCTACATTTTCTTCAGGAATCGGCAGTTTATCTTCCCCATTCAGCATCCGTCTCATGTCGACTAAACGTGAAACGTCCTCCTCTTTTAACTGGTGGAACACTCCTTGGGCAAACACTGCGTTGTAGCTTGGTAGAGGGATGAGATCGTTCAACCCTGTAATACGCAACTTGCAGTCTTCCCCGTCTTCTTCCAATTTAAAAGTAACGGGCGGTGGCATGTCCGATATGCGTAGCTTGCTTAGGATTCCGTCCTGCTCAATAGACGGATTCGTTTTCGTCAGAAGCGAAAGTAGGATTTCCCAACTCGTTGGCGGGATGAGCATACGATCAACTTCCAGCTTCGCACTCGTTGGAAGGGTCCCTGTATATGTCCGCTCGTCCTGGATCACTCTTATAAGCTGATGCAGTACAGCATCTTCCTCGGCCGCGAAATAATGGCGTGAGGGTTCTACTGTAAGGTCTGGGGAAATGATGCTTTCCCTGTTCAGATAAACATTCAACAGGAAATCCCGGATTTCTTGGACCTTCTGCTGATTCACCTCAATTCGGATACCTATTAAGTAATCTTCCGGACTCATTTCAACAGGACTTACTATAAATCTGGCACGTAACTGCTCTCGCTGTTCAAAATGGCGTTGTTCTCCGCTCTGTCGTTTTGGCTTGCGGTCAAATAACTGCATGAATCCTGACGTTAAATCATCTGGGGCTTCCTTTTGACGTTCGTGAAGCGCCAATAGCACTGCCGCAATATGCTGGCAGTGCTTTCGGACGTTTTTCAGTGTCGGGCAGCTGCATGTCGCCTGAAATTGTGCTGTTCCGCCATTTGTGATCGTAACCTGGAACTCTTCAGCCCCTTTGACTGTGGCAGTAACTGTTTCAGGCTCTTCATTCAGCAAGGTCACTTTTCCTGCACGGTAAAATGAGTCCCCTTTTTTATAGGCGACGGTGCCACATAGATCTTTAATCTTTTTCTCTGTGAGTTGAATGTCCATGGCTCACCGCCCCCCTTTCCGATCAATGAACGCTTAAAGCTATTATACCTAAAAGAGGGAATCCATCAGACTCTATTGGCATTCATTTTGAGTAAAAGCCTCCCACAACCGTAGCCAAACAGGATGATGAACGCTGGAACGGTTGAATACAAATAGCCATAGCCATGTGCTGCGTAGATATCCGGATCTATATACATATTCTCGTACCAGAGATACGATGTGTGTCCGGCAACGTGGTAATACCAGAAAGCCATTTCTATGAAGTCCGGGGCATATATCGCATCCGAAATGATCCATAATGCCAATCCGATGACTACAAATAGGAATGTAGAAGCAAAGACTGTGGTCCACTTAAATTTTCGTAAGAAATAAAAACTATATAAAAAATAGGAAAGCACGTTGAAGATTAAAAGAAAGAATGAAACAATCGTTTCCTCTATGTCATAGTCAAAATATAAAAGGTAGACGCCATAAATGAACATTGCTGCAAGTGCTGTAACTAAATGAATGGGCAGAGTTACCAACAGACCTTTAAAAGTTTGTATGAATCTCAGTCCTTTCTCCCCTTATTCTGTTTCGACCATTTTACCATCTTCATCCGTTTGGATATAGATTGGAAATATAGAGTGAGATGAAAGACCAGTGCTGTTCAGCTTTGATTCCTCGGTGTCAAACAATAAAATAACTGAATATTATAAGTAATTGAAAAAGTTAGTGAAATTAGGAAGAAAGTCTGATAAAATAAGAATAAGAGGGACAAGGGAGTATTCGTTAGCAACATCTACCTGTAGCATCTTGTTTGGATAACTTGCTGGCACTTTAGGAGTTAACACCACACCTCTCTTTTAATTGAAAAACACACAACGGATTCAACATCATGAAAATTCAATAGAAAGTGAAGGTGTCAAGCATGGAGTGGTTCGGACGCAGTTATCAGTCGCTACCTTTTAGCATGTTTTCAATAAGTCATTTGGTGATGTTATCACTTTTCATTATAATTACCATGATGATGGTCGTTTATAGAAGAAACATCCTACCAGACAAATGGGGAAAAGCGGAAATAGGGCTCGCAATTTCTTTAATAGGGCTTGAAGCGACAAACCAGTTTTGGATGTTCCATAACGGACTTTGGAGAGTTGGCCGCTCCTTGCCATTAGAATTATGCAATATCGGTCTCCTACTATGTATCCTGTTATTACTGACCAAAAAAAGTATCTTTTTTGAACTGTTATTCTTTCTTGCTATTTTCGGTGCGACACTGGCAATCTTTACGCCTGCGTTAAAGTATGATTTTCCCCATTATCGTTTTTTCCATTTCTTCATTGCCCATGCGGCAATTGTATGGGTATCACTCTATTATTGGCTGGTGAAGGGCTATAAATTGACCTTCTATTCTGTGATCAAATTATTGATATTTCTTAATACACTTTTACCGGTTGTTTTGTATGTGAACCAAATGCATAACGGTAACTATTGGTTTTTACGTCACAAACCCGTTTCACCAAGCCTTTTTGACATAATGGGGCCCTATCCTTGGTACATCCTTACATTTGAGGGAATGTTGCTGATGGTGTGTATCTTCGGATGGCTACTAATAAGGTTCGGTCATACGATCAGGAATCAATCGCAATCGCAACTCAGTGAATAGATTCAAAAGCGTTAATCCCTTTTTTCCGGGACTAACGCTTTTTTCTTACTTTAAGTTAGGTCTGTCATTTCCCTCATGTTTTCCTTCAATGTCAGGGACTGCTTTTTTCGGTAGTACAGGAATACTGGTAAGAATAGCAACACAGTGATAGACAAGATGATGCTATTGTTTACAAAAGGTTCAATACTGCCACGTTCCGCTACAAAAACCCCATCACCTACATCTCCGCTAAGTCCATACAAAAGACCGAAGGCCATATTTAAGCCGAAGTGGATGCCAGTGCTCGCCCAAATAGAACCCGTTCTGTAGAATGCATAGGTTAATGAACACCCTAACAGAATTGAAAATAGAAAGTTCACCAACGTCAGTTCGCCATTCCAAAAGTCATCCAGAGCATAAATCGCCACACTGATTGCTCCGACAGTAAAAGGAGGAAGTTTGTTTTTCAAAAAACCGACGACATAACCTCTGGTGATCAAATCATTAATGAGTGAGCCAAGGAAGAAACCTACGATAATTTGAGCGAAAATCCAAGCTGTCTCGGACGCCGTTTTTATTCCCATCAGTTGGAACTTCCCTAACAGTCCATATGTAGCGTAGAGTAAAGCCCAGCAACTGAATCCAATTAGAAAGCTTATACCGAAATAACGAAGCGATTGTTTATCTCTTTTCATCCCTAACCCTTTTAGCCCATCAAGCCCATTCCTTTTGGCTATGAATCCCGCGAGTGGAAAAAAGAGAAGCAAACCAAGAAGCTGGAGCATTGTGTTCCCTACGAAATGCGTTGTGATATTGAAATATAGATTTAAAAAGATAAAACCTAAAATACCTAATCCAATTTTTTTCATCCGTTTCACATATTCCTTTCCAATCACTCTATTAAAATACGACCTTCACCAGAATATTCCTTCAAGCTGTAAAAGTTTTAATTCGTCCAGCTTTCCTAAAACTCTCTCCACTTCTCTCTGGGCGGTTGACCATAATACACGGCTATTCATACATACCTATAGCATATGGGGAAACATTGAGGGATGGGCGGGAGTGATGTTGTGGATACCCAGCAAAACGAGGAGAAATCCGATTTCCAGAAAACCGAAGAACTAAAATCGAAAATAGAAAAGCAGATTGCGGGTGCGGTATGGATTCAGACACTCGGAGTATTCTTGGAAGCGGTTCTTTTAGAGAAACTGAAAGAATTAAGCGAGGAGTATAACGAGGGCGAGGAGATTGCGTTGACGGGAGCTTGGATTCAGTTCCTTGGACTGGTAACGGAAGGTGCCGGGGACACACAAGAAGCATTTAAGTCTTCTCTTCCATTTAATTTTGAAGGACAGCCAGTCGCCATTATCGGAAACTGGCTTCAATCACTCGGCTCCGCACTCAAAGCTGTCGGTGGAGAAAAAGTATATCTAAATGACCTCCTTACCCGTGAAACAGATTTTGTTGAATAAAAAATATAGCCTACATGAAACTTCCAATGGGTATTTCCTGTATATAAGGTAAATTGAAACTGCCAGGAGGTTATCCAATGTATCCAGAACATGCCTATACCCGCACTGCATCTCATGATGCGTTGAAAAAAGTATTGTCCTTTTTCTCCGTTCTTTGGCTTTTATCCGGCATCGGGGTAATCCTCGGTCAATTCGTACCGTACTCCATCATGATGCCGTTAATGGTAGTCGAGTTTGTGCTGATCATAGCCATGATCTTCGTACGCAGAGCCAAAAGGGCTGGAAAAGGATTGGCCGTTACGTTCGCATTGATTAGCGGAATTACCCTCTATCCGGCACTGACGTATTACGTCGGTTCCATGGGCGGTGAAATTGTCCTTGCCACGTTCATATCTACAGCGGTTATTTTTGCAGCTTACGGATTGATCGGCTATCGGATGAATAAAAACTTGGTCGGCTGGTCGAGTTATTTATTCATCGCAGTTATTGCGTTAGCGGTCATCATGCTACTCGGTTTTTTCATCCCGTTCAGCAGCACACTTTCACTCGTCATTTCAATGGGTGCGGTGTTGTTATTCTCCCTCTATACGGTGTATGACTTTAATCAGATCCGTCATCAGTATATTGAGGATGAGGATATTCCATTTATCGCAATCGGTCTTTACCTTGACTTCATTAATTTGTTCTTGCACTTGTTGAGGATTATTAATTACTTTAATCGGAACTGATCTTAGTACTGCTCTCGAGCAGTACTATTTTTTGTTGGATATGATTTGGTTGTACGCTTGAAGGGATTGGTTGTAGACTTTATGGATTTGGTTGTACACTTAGGCAATTTAGTTGTAGACTCAGAGGATTTGGTTGTACACTTCAACAATTTAGTTGAAGACTCAGAGGATTTAGTCGTTACCTGCTCTTCATTTAAAATGCACCGCAGTAATGCTCGAGAGCTCTATTTTTTGTTGGATATGATTTAGTTGCAGACTTTAAGAGTTTGGTTGTAGACTTTATGGATTTGGTTGTATACTTAGGCAATTTTGTTGTAGACTCAGAGGATTTAGTTGGAAACTCATCCAAAATGATCGTACACCTTCCCTAACAAAAAAATGCTCCGCTTTTTTCAAAGCGAAGCACTGATCAACCATTATAAATTCTTCAACGCATCCCGAATCGGCAGTTCACCGGATATTAAATCGAATGCCTTATAGTACGTATTTTCTTCATCTAACGCAGCAACGATCGTTCGCGCCACATCCTCGCGTGGAATCGACCCTGATCGTATGTCTTCTGCCGCTGTCACTCTCCTTGTTCCTTCTTCATTCAACAAACCGCCTGGTCGGACGATCGTATATGTCAAACCGCTTTGTTCCACCATTTTGTCGGCAAAGTGTTTTGCTACGTAGTAAGGTTTGATCTGTTCACTCCAGTTTTCACGGCGGTTTGCTTGAAGAGCACTGACGATGATGAACCGTTCGATGCCTGCCTTTTCGGCCGCCTCTACAGATTTCACTGCACCGTCCAGGTCGATCAATAATGTTTTATCGGCTCCTGTATGTCCGCCAGAACCAGCTGTAAAGACGATGGCGTCACACCCCTTGGCGGCTTTAGCGATTTCCTCGACTGATCCTTCTAAATCTGCGACGACTGCTTCAACCCCTTGCTCCTTATAAGAGTCAGCTTGGTCCTTCTTGCGTACCATTGCTACGGGTGTATGTTCCTCATGTTCCTGCAATAAACGGATCAGATGTTGTCCGATCTGCCCATTTGCGCCAATCACAAATACTTTCATTTGAGAAAATCCCTCCTTACTCATACTTTCCTCTATTGTCGTGGTTCTAAGCTGCATTTTCCAATTTCTTGCCTATGAGTTTATTGACACGAAAAATAAAAAATTCAGATAAAACGGTTGACAGCTTTCCGAATTGGGTGTAAATTCACCTTAGTAATACATAAAAGCGATGAAGAGAAAAGTAAGATGGCAGGATTTCTTCACAGAGAGCTTCGGTAGCTGAAAAGAAGCAGAAAAACACCGTCTGAAAATGGCCTCAGAGCTCTGCATTGAACGTGCACAAACGCACCTTAGATGTAAGCGGGAGTTGGTACCCGTTATCAAAACCACAGTTTCGAATCCGGCAAGGTTGGATTCCGAACTTGACGAGGCCGTTTTGCGTGAGCAATCGGCGAATAAAAGGTGGTAACGCGGAATAAACCCCGCCCTTTTCAATCTAATGATTGGAATGGGTGGGTTTTTTTATTGCCTTTTGCTCCTCAAGTTCAGTTGGATTGCGTATATATTATCAACGGAAAAAGGAGTGCATACAAAATGACAGAAGGATTATTAGTGTTACAGTCAGATTTTGGAATCAGTGATGGTGCGGTTAGTGCCATGCATGGTGTGGCGAATTCAGTGAAACGGGGTTTGCCGATTTACGATTTAACCCACCAAATTCCGCAATTCAATATTTGGGAGGCGTCATACCGGCTTTTACAAACGATCAATTACTGGCCAGAAGAGACCGTGTTCGTCTCAATCGTCGATCCAGGTGTCGGTTCAGACCGCAAAAGTGTAGTAGTGAAAACAGAGCAAAATCAATATATCGTCACACCAGACAACGGTACATTGACACATGTGAATAAGTTTATCGGTATTAAGGAAATCCGGGAGATTGATGAAACCGTGAACCGCTTGCCGAGATCAGGTGAATCCCATACGTTCCACGGCCGTGATGTCTATGCGTATACAGGTGCCCGGCTTGCAACAGGCACGATCACCTTTGAAGAGGTCGGTCCAAAGCTTCCGCTTTCATCCATTGTTGAGCTACCGCTGAAAGATTCGGTATTGTCAGATCAATCTGCAGTCGGTATTATCGATATTATTGACCGCCCATTTGGAAACCTTTGGACGAATATTAACCGGGAACAGTTCCTTCAGTTGCATGGGAGTTATGGCGATACATTTGATGTCACTATTTCATCTAACGGAAGAAACGTTTTCGAAGGCACATTAACGTTCGGTAAATCCTTTGCAGTTTGTAAAATCGGCGAGCCGCTTTTATATATCAACTCCTTAGACAATGTCGGAATCGCTTTTAACCAGCGCTCTTTCGCAGAAACATACGGAATTGCGGCAGGTACAGATTGGGAGGTGAAAATCCGGAAAACAGCCCTTCGTGTAGTCAGTTAAGCGGTTATTTAGAGAAAAATAAAAACGGGGAGATGTACAAATGAAACGAGAAATTTTTTCAACGAAAACGATTGTTGCAATCGGAATAGGTGCTGCTGTGTTCTTCATTTTAGCAAAGTTTGTTGCGATTCCAACCGGTGTACCGAATACCACATTCCAAACGTCTTATGCATTTTTAGCCCTTATTTCTGCTGTATTCGGTCCGATTGCCGGTTTGTTCGCTGGTCTCATCGGCCATGCATTGAATGACGCAATTTCCTATGGTTCCATCTGGTGGAGCTGGGTCATCGTATCTGCCTTCACTGGTTTAGGAATTGGTCTTTTTAGAAAACATTATTCAATTGAAGACGGCGAATTCGGTAAAAAGAAAATCATTTCATTCAACATCGTTCAAGCTGTCGTTCAAGCTATCGGCTGGGTCGTCATTGCACCAGTTCTTGACATTATCATCTATGCTGAACCTGCCAACAAAGTATTTACACAAGGTGCTGTTGCGGGGATCTTCAATATTTTGACTGTAGCAATCCTTGGCACGATTCTACTAACAGCGTATGCAAAAACGAAAACTGCCAAAGGAAGCTTAAGTTACGAAGATTAAACTTTTAGGAGAATCGTTATGACAGAACCAGTGATTCAATTCAACCAATTCAGCTTTCAATATCATAGCCAATCAAAGCCGACGCTGATGGATATTAACTTGACTATCCAAAAGGGTGAAAAAGTTTGTATCGTTGGACCATCTGGTTCTGGCAAGAGCACGCTCGTTCATTGTTTGAACGGGCTTGTTCCTTTTGCATACAAAGGGGAAATCAGCGGCAGCTTGAAGATTAACGGTAAAGAAACAAGGGACTTGGACATTTTCTCTATTTCCGAAATGGTCGGAACGGTTCTACAAGATACCGATGGGCAGTTTATCGGGCTTACTGTTGCCGAAGATATCGCCTTTGCGCTTGAAAATCATGCAGTACCGCTCCGGCAAATGAAGGACCGCGTTCACCAGGCGGCAGACCTCGTTCACATCACCTCGCACTTAAACAGTCGAATCCATGAGTTATCCGGTGGACAAAAGCAGCGCGTCGCACTCGCCGGCGTACTGGTCAATGAGATCGATGTTGTCCTCTTCGATGAACCCCTCGCCAATTTAGATCCGGCTTCCGGAAAAGAAGCGATGGCCCTGATCGATGAACTTCAAAGGACGACCAGAAAAACTGTCATCATCGTCGAACACCGATTGGAAGATGTGTTATCGCAGCCGGTTGACCGCATCATTTTAGTGAATCATGGTCGGATTGTGGCGGACGTTACGCCGGAAGAGGCATTGGCCGGTAACTTGCTCAACGACAATTGGATCAGGGAACCCCTATACATAAAAGCATTGAAATATGCCGGAATCGAGTTCACTGAGGACATGTCTCTCACTGAACTAAACAAATTGAACTCTCCGGGAATGAAGGAAAAAGTGTCCGCATGGCAGGAGAAGGCACAAGCATTTTTAGGGGAAACCGTGGTACAGGAACCTGTTTTGGAACTCCAGAATGTCCGATTTCATTACCCAGAAAAAGCAGATACCATTAAGGACGTTTCCTTCACACTACATGCCGGCGAAATGGTAAGTCTGATCGGGGCAAACGGTGCCGGGAAATCAACTCTTTCCTCTTTGATTTGCGGATTCGAGAAGCCAAGTGGCGGAGCCATCCTGTTTGACGGTGTCGATCAGAAGGATGAATCCATTAAGCAACGGGCAGAACGGGTCGGCTTCGTCCTTCAAAATCCGAACCATATGTTTTCAAAACAGATTGTATTCGAGGAAGCGGCGTTCGGGTTAATTCAAAAAGGAATGTCCGAGGAAGAGGCACGCCCTAAGGTCGAGGAGACACTAAAGATCTGCGGCCTTTACCCGTTCCGGAACTGGCCGATTTCCGCTCTCAGCTACGGACAGAAAAAACGGCTATCCATTGCATCGATCTTAGTGATGGAACCAGAAATCATTCTGCTTGATGAACCGACTGCCGGGCAGGATTATAAGCATACAACGGAGCTGCTGGGATTCTTGGAAACACTCCGGGAGCGCGGGATTGCCATCATTTTAATTACCCACGATATGCACTTAATGACCGAATATACGGACCGGGCAATTGTACTGTCAGGCGGACATGTTTTGGCGGACGAGCCCCCTGCCCATGTACTGTCGAATCCAGAACTTATTAGGGAAGCCAATCTGAAGGAATCCTCCTTATTCGAATTGGCCAACGTGTTAGGCTTAGGGGACCCTGCCCGCTTCGTCGACCAGTTCATCCAGTATGACCGGGAGGTGCGCACAAATGGCCAATGAAATCTTAAGCTATATCGAAAGGGATTCTGTCGTCCATCGTCTCACCGGCGCTACAAAGCTCATCTGTTTCCTGTTGTGGTCCTTCACGGCCATGCTTACATATGACACGCGAATTCTACTATTGCTCGTCGTGTTAGGTTTCGTTCTCTTTGCGCTATCAAAGGTTAAGATAAAAGATGTGAGCTTTGTTTTAGCGTTCATCCTCCTATTCTTGGTACTGAATAATATCGCCATTTACTTGTTTGCACCGCAGCATGGAACGGTTCTATACGGCACCTCGCATCCGATTACAGGATCGATCGGCCGGTACTCGCTTACATTAGAGCAGCTCTTTTATCAGCTGAATATTACACTGAAATACTTTGCAGTCATCCCACCGGCTCTTTTGTTTGTCGTCACGACACAGCCGAGCGAATTCGCAGCGTCTTTGAACCGAATCGGAGTCAGCTACCGTTTGGCGTACTCAGTCTCGATTGCGATGCGCTATATCCCGGATGTCCAACGTGATTTCCATACGATTGCCCGTGCTAAACAGGCTCGCGGCGTCGACTTGTCCCGGAATGAAAAAATATGGACTCGGGTAAAAAATGTAAGCACTGTATTATTTCCGCTTATCTTCTCAAGCCTTGACCGGATCGAAACCGTCAGTAACACGATGGACTTAAGAGGATTTGGACGGATGAAAAAACGGACGTGGTACAGCTATCAATCGTTTGAAGCGCGAGACAGGGTAGCAATTTCATTGTCAGCCTTGCTCTTTATAGCCATGATCGGGTTATTCTTTTTGAACGACGGACGATTTTATAATCCTTTTTAATGAAAAAAACAGCTATTTGTATAAGTCTTTTCGAATCAAAATTGAAATTTGAACCAGAAGTAAGCATCCAATTAACATATCAATTGGATGCTTATTTGTTATTGCTAAATATACGTTTATTGTGCTTTTATTGACTTTTTAAATGTGCCAAATCCAGCGGCGCTATTTACTATTAATTGCTAATTACACCTTGAAGGATACACATTTAAACACGCCAACCAAAATGTTTGGCGTGTAAGATATTAACGTCCTTATTGAACTAACGCCCCCGTTAGTTTAAGTGCAAGGTTTCACAAACTCCCAACCGATAGCAATTCCAAAGAACTTAAGAAGCACGTCCTTACGAAATCCATTATTTATTCCATGAGTTATATCTTACCTTGCCCTTTAACTCTTCAACAGTAAAATCATAGAATCATCTAAAAAAATACCCCACAGACAATTTAAATCTGAGGGTAGAGTGATGTAATTACTTCATAAACGGTTCTATTATGCCAAACCGTATATTCCATGATCAATTCATGTTCTTAGTTACTCTGTAAGGCTCTACTAATGTACTGATAAATTTTAGCATCTACGCCATGCTGCAACTCATTTCCTGGGTTTTCTTCGTGAAACTTTTCAGTAGCTTTTATAAAGCTATAATCATTTTGTGGCAAGGACATCCCTGCAAGATCTTTCCATTGATTAGCAAGGCTTTGAACATCTTTATCCGTTGAGAGTGTACCTTGTTCCATATGATTACGAAGCTTTTTCATGATTAAATTAAATTTTTGTTCTGCCTCTTTTAATTCTTCTTTATCCATGTCATCATATTGCTTTTTCATTTGTTCTAGCTGGTCTTTCGAAAAATATTTTTCTTTATTCATTTTCATCACTCCTAATAATTTTGTTAATTCTTCAACTGATAAAGCTTGCTGGCTTTGTGTTAAAGCTAACGCATTCGTTAACTCATTTAAAAGATCTTGTTGCTTTTGAATATCCTCTTGCAAACGAGTTATTTGAATAGACAAGATTTCGGATGCATTGAAACTAAAACTGTTAGATAGGTATGTTTGTATATCCTCCAAAGCTAAGCCAATGTGCTTTAAAGACAGGATTTTCTGCAACTTTGAAAGATCTTGCTTATTATAAAGCCGATGCCCAGATTGGGAATAATCAGAAGGAGAAAACAACCCGATTTGGTCGTAATAACGTAACGTCCTTACTGTTAGTCCAGTTAACTTTGCGAGTTGCCCCACCTTCCAATATTGCTTCAAAATAATCCTCCTCAAATCCTGTTACATATCTACATCTCCACTATAAATCATTACGTTACGTAAGTTTCAAACATGAAAGCGTATCTTTTTTCTTGTTAAACTGTTTAGTATAAATAAAAAAATATAATGGGATTAGTTTCGTTCTCTAATCACAATCATCATAAAAGAAGTTTGAGTTCAGAAGGAGAAAATATATATGATCTCCCACAGATGTGACAGCTAGACTCAATTGATTTATTATCATGAATATATTCCAATAAGTCTTTTCTCTCTATTGAATATAGCAATCCATAGAACATTTCCTTGGAACACCCACATGAAAATTTAATTCCATTTAGACCTATTATCAGTGAATCACTGAAGTAACTTTTTAATTGTTGCTCGATTTGAATATCTTCCATAACTTTAAGGTTTTTAAAAATGTTTGAGTTGGTATTTATCTTTTCTTTAACTTCTTTTAATAAATGCTTTGATGCCCCAGGAAGCAATTGTGCAAACATGCCATAACTATGGGAAACAGTATTATCTTTTCCAAAATCTAAATTTGTTTCAATGAGTGTTTCCAATTGCTCACTTTGTTTAAAATAATGTGATAAGTCATCATCGATGTTCTGATAAGGCATATCCGTAATTCCAGTAAATTGACTCATATTGAATCCCTTAATCATACGAATAGTACCTTTTTGTCCAATAAGTTCTTTTATAGAAATACCCTCCAAAGTCTCGGCCTTTAAAGAATTTCGACTATTATAACCACGGATATTTCCATTAGAATCTGCATCTGCATATATTTTGTATTTAGAATTACCTAGAGTGAACGTAGCACTCAATCTTTGCTCTCCCTTCAATGTTGCAGAAAGCAAACTAATTCCAGAGACGATTTTACCAAGAGCAACATTAAGTATTCGATGATTTTGCTCATTCAAACTGACAATCTCATTAATCAGAGCTGTATTATCTGAAATAAACAAACGAACTTGTTTATCTAAGATCAATGCCCTTATGACCTTATCTCGCATATCATTCATCCTTTCCTAACGTAATGAACTATCTGTAAACCACTATAAATCATTACCTTACGTAAGGTTCAAGCACATATTTATTCATTTCATTTTAGGAGGTTAAACACCATTAATTTACTGTAACTTATTGAATAATCATATCAAGTGAATTGTCTCAAACTTTAATCAAAAACAAATTTATTACATTGTGAAAGTGTTCACTTAAACTAAACTGCCGCGTTAGTTCAATAAGAAATGTATAATTCTATATAGTGAAATCAGGCAAATTACTACCCCTAATATTAAGCTTGATTTTTCGTGCTTCCGAAATTTTAGGAATCTGATAATAAACACTAAACCCAAAAGAAAAAGTGTTATATGCAAGAATATTGAGTTATCAAATCCATAAAATCCGCTTGGTATTATCAACAAAACTGTAGAGATAAGAATAATCTTTAAAATAACATCATAGAAATTTTTCTTCTCGTTATTTTTTTCCATTTATTAAGTTTCCCCCTGCACTCCCAAGTTGTTAAACTAACCTGCCCCTTTAGTTAAATTATTCAATATAAGAGGGCATTAATCCTTTAACAGATCAACGCCCCATTTGTTTTAAAAAAAAAATCAACTATTCGTTCCTAAAAAACGAGTTTTTCCAACCAATTTATAAATCAAGTATCCAACAAAATTTAATAAAACAAAAACAATAACCCAGCCAACATTTAATCGTTTATGATGATAGGCTGTTATTGTTGACCAAACGGTAAATAACACCCAATAAACTACCATTCCTATTAACAACGAACCATAAGCTAAATTATCAAAATTTGAAATCTCCATTTCAACATTCCAATCTGAATCTTCATTACTTATGCCTGTATTAAAATGGTTCAATAATAGATTATTATCACTGTTCTTATAAAACACAAAATCAGATTTAGAATTATCTGAAGTTACTTTTATTCCATAAATAAACTTATTATCCTCTACACTTGCAACTGAAATTTCTTTTGCTTCATCAGATATAGTAGTTTGAGTACCTAATTTACCAAGAATTTCACCTCCAATACTATCTACGTTTTTATAATGCTGATATTCAAATAAGCCTAATGATAGGAAACTTATTATACCAAGCAATAAAAATGTAAAAGCTATATAGAGAACCCTTTTAGCAAATATCCTTTGTGCTATGAATAATTGCCCAACAATAGAACGCATTTCTTTTTCTCCGCCAAATCTTTCAATTGCTATATTAACAGCTTCTTCTTCAGATTTACCTTCTGCTTTTAACTCATGAACTGCCTCTAACAAATGACCTTTCATTTCTGCTTTTAATTCGTTTATTTCGTTTTTATTTCCTCCTACATTTTGATAAACCGAATCAACAAACGCTTCAATTTTCTTCATATTTATCTCCTCCTTTCAATAATGAATCAATAGTTTTTTTTACAAACTCCCATTCAGCCAACTTTTCTTTAAAACTTTCCTCACCTAACGGCGTGAGTTTATAATATTTTCTTCTTCCCCCTGGTCCTTGTTCATCTCCCCAGTAAGAAGTTATCCAATTATTTTTTTCTAATCGCTTTAATGACAAATAAAGCGTGCCTTCTTTTAATTCAAATTGTTCATCACTTTTTTCTCGAACCAATTTAGCAAGTTCATATCCATACATATCTCTTAAATGTAGTAGCGATAGAATGATCGTATCTATATGACCTTTCAATACCTCTTTATTAACTTCCAATATGTTCACCCCCTAAATATAATATAAATTCAAATACTCTATAATGCAAGGTATTAATCTAAAAAAATTTAAACTAAACTCCCTCTATAAACATTGAAGTATCAACGGTTTACATCACTTCGTGATGTGAGGAAAATTATTTTTTCACTTACTTATAAACATTCTTTTGAATTTATTGTTTTTATTACCAAGATGAGAATACGCTTCGCTAAGACTAATGGAAAACATTAGCTTTTCTTATCCATTATTCGATGCACAATGGATCTCTGCGATGCTTATGATGACGTACCCTCCCATGTCTCTTGGCGTCTATGCGCTGACATTCCTTCGTTCGGTCTATTCATAAGGCAGAGGCCTGCTATGCTGCCCCAGGGACTCATGGTCTTAGTTTTAGTATTGTGCTGGCTTCTCCGTGTCATCCTTATTGTTATAGTTCATGTTCGAAAAAATGATTACGCTGCCGTTGAGAGACAGTGTAGATCTATCATCATATGCCGTTCATCAAATTGAACTTTTTTCTTACAGATTCCATGTAACACTTTCAGTAATTTACCACAAAGCACGACCATCGATTGTTTTCCCTTTAGGGGATTTTGTTGGCGAGTCGTGTAATACTCATGAAGCAGTTTAAATGCTTTGTTGTGCCTAACCAGGGGAACGATAACTTTAAATAGTACGTTCCTTAATCTCTTCCGTCCTCGCTTCGAGAAATGTTTACGCCCATGATGTTGGCCGGATGAATTTTCACGTAATGTTAATCCCGCTAGTTTGATGAGTTGGCGTGGATCCTCATAATGTGAAAAGCTGCCGACTTCTGAGAGCAGATCAACGATAGTGGCATCTCCTAAGCCTGGTACAGAAGTGAGGTATACGTACTCTTCTGTAGACTTAGCCAGCTCTGCTAAGTGCGTATTTACCATTTCTATTTCTTCCTCTAATAATCGGTACTGACGAAGTAGCGTGGCGATTTCAAGTCGTGCCATCTGCGATCCTTCTGTCAATCCGATCGAGTGGTTGGCTACGTTGATCAGAAGTTTAGCCTTCGGTAATTGCGGAGCCTTCATCCCCTCTACCTGTCGGTAGAGAAAAACTAACTCTTCAGCCGTTTTCCCTACGATGTCCTGTGGGAACGGCGTCTTTTCGAGTGTAGCGAGTGCCATCTTTCCGAAGGTGGGATAAACTTGTGTAAACTCCGGAAAATACCGATCAAGCCAGCGAACGATTCGGTTTTTGATGCCCGACAAATCCTCTGTCATCTTTGAACGAAGTGTAGAACCATTCCGAAACTCAGCCTCGATATCCTTCAGAATTCGGGGATAGCTGAAACGACCGTCCTTCATAAGTCGAGCAATGACGACTGCATCCTTCTTATCGTTCTTTGTCTGTAAGTTATCATCAAGCTCTTTTGCTTTCTTGACGTGCAATGGATTGACCATGACAAGCGGGATTCCATAGGAATCCAAGAAATAGGCGAGGTTCATCCAATAGTGCCCAGTAGGTTCAATCCCCACAATAACATCACTTTTCTCATATACTTTCATAGCATGAAGGATATTCTGATAGAATGCCTCAAATCCTTCTTTGGATTGATGCACAGCAAAAGCTTTCTGCAGTACACGGCCTCGTTCGTCTACAAAGCATGCATAATGCTTGCGCTTGGCGATATCCATACCGACAATTAGTGTGTTTTCAGTGACTTGATTTAGCTTCTCATTCCATTTAGAATTCATAGAAGAGTCCTCCCTGTTTGATGATGGGTCAATTCGACGTTGACACTCAGCATCATACTAGAGGGCTCTTTTTCTTTCAAGATGGCGCAAATCCTCCAAACAGGAATGCTGCCCCTTTAGCTAAAGAAGAACTTTTAAAAGCTGGCAAGTATTGAAATAGTAAAAACAATATAGGCTAAAGACAAACTGACAATTATAGTATTAGCAGAGGTATCTTCATTGTTTTTTACTTTATTAATAATAGAAACTAAATTTATGCATATAATTATCGCCAGTATTGGATTAAAAAAAATACCTAATTCAGCAAATTGATACACCTTATTCACTTCCCCCATTTGTCTCGTGCCGCTTTAGTTCAAGAAGTCCTCATATGAAGATAATAAGGGCATTCTTCCTAACTCTCTCTAAGCTCACTATTAAAATATCTCATGTGTATTAGATTCGATAGAATTGGTAATAATTCCTTTAACATTACTAAAGTTGGAGGAATCAACTTGCTATTATCCGATGCATGGAAGGGTTTTGAGGCCGACAAACGGATAGAAGGTTTTTCAAACAAGACACTAAAGGCTTACCAGATCCAATCTACGTTACTTATTGTATATTTTAATGACATTGATATAACCATTCTAAGTACCGAACAGCTTAAAGAATATCTTGCGTGTTCCGGAAGGCACTTAAAACCCTCAAGCCTCTCTCACAGAATCCGCTTTATGAAATCCCTCTTCCGATGGTGCCACGAAGAAGGACATCTTCCCAAAAATCCAGCAGCCAAAATTAAGGAGCCGAAGGCTGGGAAACGAATTCCTAAGTACTTGACTGAAAGAGAAATTGAACATTTGCGAGAAGCCTGTCACACCCCAATGGAAAAAGCCCTTTTCGAGTTTATGTTTTCTACAGGTTGTCGTATTAGTGAAATTGCGAACTTGGAGATCAACCACATTAATTGGTCCAATCGATCGGCTATTGTCAGAGGAAAAGGCGATAAAGAAAGAGAGGTATATTTTAATGTCCGCTGCGACATATGGCTAAAACGCTATTTGGAAACACGTAAAGATAGTGATTCAGCCATTTTTGTGACAGTTAGAAGCCCCCATAGGATGAGTACCGCACAGATGAGGTATATCATAAAGCGAATTTCAAGTCGGGCCAATATCAACAAAGAGATCCATCCGCATCAACTTAGACACAGTTATGCTACTCATTTATTGAACAATGGAGCTCCTATTGAAGTCATTCAAAGCTTGATGGGTCATGAAAAGAGTGAAACTACTCGGATTTATGCTCAACTTAGTGGAAGGTTAAGACAGGAGTTTTATCAGAAGTACTTCTAAACAAGAAAGTGCAGTGTCTAATACGACGCTGCACTTTTTACTATTCTACCGCTTTTTTTAAGTATTCAACAAAAAAAGACTGAAAGATTAATTTATCTTTTAGTTCCTCTAACCGTAACGGTATGATACCCTCTTGAATCTGGACCTCTGACTAAAGAAACGTCCCTAAATCCTGCATCCTGCATAGACGGAATTAATTCATTTTCAGTAATACCTTTTATGCCTTCCCAAGTTTCGTCTTCTTTCCCGTCGGAAAAAGTAAGGATTACAACTCCTTCCGGCTTTAGAACTCTAAAGATTTCTGATAATGTCAAAGCTATATCAGTCCAAAAGTAAATAGTTTGGATACTGAAAACCCGATTGAAATTTTCATTATGAAACGGCAACTTATTGAAATTGGCTTGTATTAGTTTTGCTCTGTTTTCGTTTATGGCTCTTTTGTTTCTAATTCTTGCTGATCGAATAACTGTTGGAGAAATGTCCAAGCCGACTACTTCCTCCGCTAAGCCCCTTTCTAAAATCAATTTAATTGCATAACCTGCCCCACACCCTAACTCTAAAATCCTATCCCCTTGTTGAACATTCATTAGCTCTAATGACCAATTTGTTTCAGTCTTGTGCTGCCTTACCATCTTTTCACCAATATATGTACCTATAATTCCTCTTGGCGTTTTATAATGACGATCAATAAATTCTTTAGTTGTTTTAAAGAAATCCATACGTCACCCCCCTATGAAATGTCTTATACCTTTATAATTAGACAAAGTTTGAGTTAACCCTTTCTAATCAAACTTAAACTTACGTGCCGCTTTAGTACAACTAAAGGTTACTGTAGATTGTTATGTTTTTCAGGTAATTTTATTTTGTAGATAAGAAGCAAACCTACGATGGAAGGGATCATATACATCAGGACATTACCAAAGTCTAAATACTTTATGATGGGATATTCGGATGTGAAGAATCTATTTACTGCATAAATTGTATATCCAATTGTTAAAAGTGCATAAATTCCCGTCACAACTTTTATAAACCGGGAAGAGAAAAATAAAACTAAAATCAGTAAAAGCGTTATAATCAGGACCCTTACAGTAAAGGATTGGCCCTCAATCATTGAAAATTTAACTGGAATGTCACTGGTCATAAAAACTTTACTAAAACATGTCCACATAATAAAAAGAGTAGATAGAACCGATAAAACAATGAATAAAATAATGTCTCGATTACTCATTACTACACCCTCCTTTCTTAAACTAAACTGCCACTTTTGTTAAAGTATTCAACAAAAAAGGCTTAATCCTTTCATGGATCAAAGCCCCCGTTAGTTCAAGAAGTGATTTATTCCTTATGAACTTTTACATAAACACTTCCAAATAGTCTTTCTCCAATATAAGCATCCAACTTCCAAAGACCACTTTTTGGGAGCATCATATTTGTAGGAAAGTGTTGATCTGCACCATTATTAGGGCTAAGTGAAGTATTATTTGTTTTTGATACTATTACTAATTCCTCATCACTGTTTTCGTGAGTCCCTAATACTTCAAAGTCACCAATTAACTCATCTTCATTTCCCCAAAAATGCCACATGTACTTTTGTGTTTTATTAGGATAAAATTTATCAACTTCACTACCTTCATAAATAAAACCTACACGTCCTTCTTCCCCGATCATAGTGTAACTGCCTGATTCAAAAAGAGGACTTTCTTTCCAATTGTCTTGAATAACTTCTTCTTTTATTGCTTCTTCATCATTACAGCCCGCGATTACTAACGAATATATTACTGTGAAGATTAAAATTAATCCTTTTTTGAACATACATACACCCCCGTCTTTTTATGATAATTCTCTCTAACCCTCAAATATCCTTTATTAACCTGCGCTTTAGTTCAATAAGTTCAACAAAAAGGGCATCAATCCCTTCTTGGATCAAAGCCCGGTTAGTTTAATAATAAGACTATCAATTTAGTTTAAATCTATCTTTAACAGACTTATGTTTTTGAGATTAGTGAATACGTTTTATTAAGTTGTAAAATCCTGATTTTGATTTATAACCTAATTTTTTATTAATTGCTAACATAGGCGTATTTTTTGAATCGTTATGAGTTCTTATGTATTTCGCTTTATTGTTTTTGGCGAATTCAATTGCTTTTACTTTAAGCGCTAAAGCGAGTCCTTTACCACGGTACTCTCTAATTACCCCGGTCATAGAATTATAATAAGAATCATTATTTTCTTTAACAATCATCGATAGTGCTACCCACTCATCTCCCTGGGTCGCTAAGATAAAACCATTTTTATCAAAATCTCTACTTAGGCTAATCATTCTATCATTTTCTGGACGGGGCTTATCCTCCATACCGGGCACATCTTTAACGAGTTCCCACCATAAGTCCCAAAAACGATTGCTTGAAGCATCTTCTTGGGAAAAATCAGCAAGGGTAGTAAAACGAATACCTAATGTTTCAAGTTCACTAAAAATAGATTCATATTGAGTCGTCTCAAACTGTGTCAGATCCAATTGAGATTCAAATGTGTGACTATATATCTCAAAGCCATTATTTTTATACCATTTAAAGCACTCATTTTTATAATCTTCTATGTTGGTTTGAAGTACAATAGCATTGTATTTTAGAGCGAGATTTTCAATCTCCTTTAAAATTGAACTGCCTATTCCTTTATTTCTCCAATCTTTATCCACGTTAACTGCAATCTCAGCATGTCCTGGCTTTAGAATGGGATCCCAGGTGCCGGACACATACCTTCCATATCCAACATAATGACCTTCAGAAGTAATGGCGGCTATGTTATATAAATCTGTATCGTGAGAGCCTTTTTCTTCATAGTTTCTTATCGTTGCTAAATCAGGCAGCTCCGTATTATTGACTTGTACAATTTCTGAATAATTTTCTGAAGTTAATGTAAATATCTTAATATCATCCAATTTTTACAACCCCTCCTACATTAGCTTTAATTCATAAGTCTGAACTGTACTTTTAGTTAAAGTATTCAAATCGAGTAGGAGGGAGTGATTAGCTCCCGTCCTCTCACACCACCGTACGTACCGTTCGGTATACGGCGGTTCGAAAGTTTTATGAAATCAAATTTGTTATAGACTTTAGCCTCTGGTTTTCCCAGTACTGATTGTTTAGTGCCTGGTCTATAATTGGATTGTTAGACATTCTCCAATAACCCTTTCGGGTATTCGCACATCTCCATGCGTCATTTGGCTTAATTCCTAACTTCTTAAGCTCTCGATATTTTGTCGAGGGCTTTTTCCATTCTTTCCATCTGCACGCTCTTAATCTTCGTCTTATATGACTATCTATCTTTAATGCATATTTCTTTATGTCACCAATCTTAAAGTAGTTAAACCAACCCTGAACCAATTGGTTCAGTTTGTGGATTCGATATTCCATGCTGATACTCCAGCTACGGTTGGTTAGTCGCTTAAGCTTAGCCTCAAACTTCGCCTTGCTCTTCTTTGGCACGTACACTCGTGTCTGTTTCCTGTTTCGGTAGAAACTCACGCCTAAGAATGTACGTGCGATCGGCTTTCCCACCGCACTCTTCTCCTCGTTGACTTTCAGTTTCAGCTTTTTCTCGATGAAGTCCGTAATCCCTTGTTTGACACGTTCGCCCGCCTTTAAGCTTTTCACGTAGATGTTACAGTCATCCGCATATCGAACAAACTTATGTCCTCGTTTCTCTAACTCCCGATCCAGCTCGGTTAACATGATGTTACTTAGAAGCGGACTTAACGGTCCGCCCTGTGGAGTCCCTTCTCGATTGACAGACACAATTCCATTTTCCATCACGCCGGCTTGAAGGAAATTACGAATAAGTTTAAGAGTTACTTTGTCCTTGATTACATTTGCGACCAATGACATGAGTTTGTCGTGTTGGACTCGATCGAAGAATTTCTCCAAATCGATGTCTACCACGTAGTGGTAGCCTTCATCAATGTAGGCTCTTGCCTTTTCAATTGCTTGATGAGCACTTCGATTGGGTCTGAATCCATAGCTGTATTCACTAAAAGTCTGTTCAAAAATTGGTGTCAGTATTTGGACTACTGCTTGTTGAATGACCCGGTCAGTGACCGTTGGAATACCAAGTTTGCGTTTTCCGCCGTCTCCCTTCGGGATTTCGACTCTCTTGACAGGTGATGGTTTGTATTTTCCTGTCTGAATTAGTGCGATGATTGTCCTTCCTTCTTCTTTCAAATATTGGCGTGTCGCCTCTATATCTTTCGCATCGACACCGGCGGCACCTTTATTTCGTTTAACCCTTTTGAAAGCTTCATTCAGGTTATCTCGATGTGTAATAAGATAGATTAATCCATTTGATTCCATATGTCCCATGAGGTCGGTATGCACACAAATAGCTCAGCTCTGAGGTGGGGTTAGACATTTTCCGAATGTCCGTTTCCACTCAGTCTCTCGATTGGCTGCTTCCTCGCTATTGTGTAATCTTCCGATTCATGTTCTCTCCTTTCGTTCGGTCCTTCCCACCGACGGTGGTACTATGACCTCTGCTGACTTCTGATGGTTCAACCATTCATCGCTGAATGGGTTCCGTGAGGATATCCATCAGACCTCCCAGGGTAAGTTCATCCACTTTCTCCTCATCTATCTGCCACATTTATTCCTGTTCCTTCCGGAGATATTTAGGGCTTCGTTTTGTTTGGCAAACTCGCCCAGAAACAGAAACCTCATATGTGGTTCGTATTCCTCAGACCAAGGATTTGCCTCCAGCTTCCTTCAGATTCCACGTCACCATGGACACCCTTGCCTTCAGCTAATGGTTCGCATATCCCAACGCCCATAGTGGACTTTCACCACCGAGTTGATGAACATGCCTGGCACACCAAAAAGGGCATTAATCCTTTAATGGATTAATGCCTCTATTAGTTAAAAATAAGTTTAGCAAGTGTTACAACAAATAAAATTCCAGATGTAATCAACAATAAAATTCCTTCATTTTTATGCTTTTCTTTCATTACAGATAAACCTATCACTGCAAAAAATAGAGCCATTCCCAAGTTCATTACTGGAAGTGAAATATCATCATATTCAGGGTATATAAATGTGTATGAAGCCAACCCCAAAACAGTGAGACCCAACAATATTTGTAAACCATTTATCATATTATTTCTCCCGCATTTTCATTTTCTTCGAACACAATACTTAATTTAACTACTTCTAATTGAACTAACCTTCTATATGCTACGTTAGGAATGGCATAACTACCGCCCGATGAACAAAGAAGGCAACAATCCCTTCCTGGATCAAAGCCACCTTAGTCAATGTAATAGTGTAATACTGAGTACAATAATTACAATTCAAAGAATTTAAAACATCCCAATAAACAGACCATAATTATTGCCCATAAAGTTAAATATGTAGGTTTTTTTAGTTCTCTATCTAAAATGGAGATAGATTGGATAACTTTGATAACTATACCTGCGAATATAGCTACCATAATTGCACCTAATAATGTAGGAATGTCCATTACATATTCATCAATTAGTCTGAATAGAATTACTGAAAATGCTACCGTTACACCAGTAAGAAAATACTTTAAATTCATTTGGTCCTCCTTTTTTCATTATCAACCCAATTAAATATCTTCATATAACAAGTCTTTTCTTATTACCTGACCCCTTATTTCAATAAGTTCTACAAAAAGGATTTTAAATCAGCCTCATTCAATTGAATTAGCCATTTTTAATAAGTCATCAAGAGTAAATTCATTGTTTTCCCCGGGTTCAGAACGAAGCGCTAAATCAATCACTACATTCCCTTCTTTTTCTTGCCACGCCAGTACTTTAGCTTCTCCTGTTCCATCGTATTGGGCTTTAATTCCATTATTTAGCTCCACTGTTTCGGTGCCTACTGACGGAGGATTTTCTTTAACAAAAAGGTTGGATATTAGTAGGGCATCTTTTTCACCAAAAAGTGAAATGCTGACTAACAAGGGGCCTTCCGTCACACCTGTTTGATTTTGCATTATTTGTACGTTTTTCACTTCAAATGGTATCGTAGAGAATTTTGGTATTTTTATTTGTTTTAAGATATCTTCAGGAATTTCCTCTTGATTAGTCTTTATTTCAGGATTACTACTCATTAATTCCTCCCAGTTACTTTCCTTCGATTCTTCTGTTTTTGAACATCCAAACATCAAAGTGACAGTTATAAGGCAACTAAAAAGCATGAATAACTTAGTGTTTATAAGAAACACCCTTTCATAAAATCGTTCTATTTTCATCACCTAATTTACCGCTTTATTTAAATACGTTTGTAAGAAAAATCGGTTCCATTTATATGTAAATTTTCCATTTCGCAAAAATAAAAAAGCAGTATTACTTATTTCTAAACTTACTCTTTAGTAAAAAAACAACTTCTTTAATACTATGGTATAATTAGGCCTAATTTTATGGGTAGGAGGGCTTGTATGTTAGGCGGCTTAATGTCATTCGTTACTTTAAAATTGGTTGATCAAAAAATGAAAGAAAATGGTTCAAAAGGAATCTTACATACCAAAACAAATGCTCAAGATCTAAATTTATCTAATGAAATAAACGAATCCGATAGCATACTTACAAAGAACAGCTACAACCAAGATATAGGCAATGACTATGATTACAACGATGATTTTGATTATGATATTTCTATGGAAGAAGCGTTGGAAAGAGATTTACGAGCTATAGATCATGAAGCTAAATGGTTATCAGAAGAGAGTGAGACAATTTTTGACAGAAGCCCTTATGATTATGAGGATTATTAAAAAAGAATCAACGAAATTATTAACCTGATCGTTAGTATAGTTATTCAACAAAAAAGGCCTCAATCCCTTTCTGGATTAACGCCCCTGCTAAGTCAATTGTGTGGATCATATTTATTGTTTGACTAATTAAGTAGAAGAAAAAGAATTATTGCAAATGCAATATTGGGAGCCCCTATTAAAACAATTCTGTTTGTAAATGTGATTCGTTTTCGTCTATCTGTTTCGGATTCAGAGTTAAGGTTTCTTCCCAATCGATCCCCAGAAATAAACGCTCCTGATATCAAAGCTCCTATCCCTAAACAAATTAATCCTACAAATCCTGTTATTTTGTAAAGTAAGGACCAATCATTAGTAGTTAAAGCTACCACAAAGATTATTAATGAAATACCAAATCCAATAAACAAATATTTCATTCACATCTCACCTCCATAATTTCTGAAATTGCATCTAAATATTCCTCCATACTACCCCTTCATTTAATACGCATAGTCTAAGGAGAAGTTCCAGTTCTAAAGAAATTACATTTAAAATGTCCTTACTCAACTAACCTACCGCTTTAGGAGAAAATAATTTTCATCCAACTTTTACAACAGGTATATACAAACTTCCTTTGAAAACCTTTTAAATTTCTTCAAGTGTTATCGATCTTTCCAGCAAGTTAAAAATTATTGGATCATAAATTTGTCTACCACCATCTTATTTTCTACATACTACAGATGAGGTGGGAAAATGACGATTGTACGATTAGGTTATGTTGCGATGAGTATGGAACTAAAAAATGCTTCACCATCTCAAACGATGACCTTCACTCAATTTCAAAAAATTAAGGATCGCGAAGCGGCCATACGTAAATTAGAGCAAATTTCACTATCAAATTTGGAACATACACTTCGGCTATTAAAACATAATGTCTTTAAAGAAATTCATTTCTACCGCTTATCCTCTCGATTGATTCCTTTAGCTAACCATGAAGAACTGCCTGATTGGAATTATATAAAACCATTATCTGAAAAATTAATTGAAATAGGCGCTTACGCAAGAAAACATAATATACGAGTTGATTTTCACCCTGATCATTTTGTTGTTATGAATTCACCAAAAACGGAAGTTGTCAAAAACTCTTTAAAAACGTTAAGGTTGCATTATTTATTGTTAAAGGGAATGAAAATAGATCCGACGCATCGTTGTGTTCTCCATGTTGGTGGAAACTATAATGAAACCGAGAAATCATTGGAGCAATTCGTTGATAATTGGATGGACGTTCCACGAGCAATTCAAAAGATGATTATGCTTGAAAATGATGATACTTCTTTTACGGTTGATGATACGTTATATCTATGTGAAAAATTAGAAATACCTCTTGTATTTGATTATCATCACCATCTCGCCCATCACTATTATGAAAAATGGGAGGATAAGTGGGACCGAATTGTAGCAACTTGGAAAGATTCACCGTTACCAATAAAAATGCATATTTCAAGTCCTAAAAGCGAGAAAGAATTCCGTCATCATTCCGATTATGTGGACGTAGACATGTTTTTCAGATACTTGAAAGAAATCAAAGGAACCGTACCCGAAATACATTGTATGATTGAGGCAAAAAAGAAAGATGAAGCGTTATTTAAATTGATGGAGGAAATAAAACATCGTGAAGATGTAGAGATGATTGATGGATCTTCCTTTTATTTAAAGTGAACATAACCGGCACTGGAGAAGCTCCAGTGTCGTTATTCTTGGATAATTTGGAACTAAACCGATTCTCAAAAATTATTTGTTTTTACATTAAAGTTGGATCCGCACCGAACCAAGTCTGAACATCGTTTTCCTCGGTCACTGGTTGAATCCAACAAACGCCAAAATTCAATTTTCTATCTACAGTAGTTTGATTAGTCTTATATTGAATTCCATTACTTAAATACTCTCCAGTATAATCACTATATTTTGGGTTGTGAAATTCTCCTTCAACTCCAATTGTTAGTTTTATATCTTCTTTGTAAAAAGCAATCGCTTCAAGTCTTTCTCCACTTTCAATATGTCCTTTTACATCAATTACAGGTATGCAGCATTTAATTTCTTGATTCTTATATTCACTTTTGTATTCATATTGAATTAAGTACCTTCCATTTACATCTCGATATTGGAATGCCAAATTATCCAGTTTTATCGCTGTAAAATCCACTTCTTTATCATTAACGAATAATTTAATAGCACCTAATGGAGTTAATAACATTCAATCACCCATTTATTAGAATTTAAAAGAAAATGACGTTTCAGTTTACTAACTTCAACAGAAGATACACTAATCCTTTAGGTCAACACCACCGTTAGTTAAAAAGTGAGATATTGCCCCTTTGTGGCATTATCAACTATGCCCCAACCCCTGCAAAATGGGTTTCCTCACCATTCTTAAAAACTTTCAGGTACTCATATTCCCCTTTAATTTTTATCTTGTATAACTTATATGTATCTTCTTCCCCGTCGGAAGTAGACACATCATTCACGTAAATGTTGATTGAATTTTCGTCTGTTTTGATATCGATATCACCAAAGCCTCTTCCATCATCCAAAAAATCTTGATTAAGATACAAATAGCGATTTTTTGTATCGTTGACTATATAAATCCCGGTGTCTGGATCTTGAAGATTATTTTCCACATTCTGAATAAAATTTTTCACCATGTCATTTGCTTTTTCTAAATCAATTTCTGAAATAGTAATTTTGTCTCCTCCGCATCCACTTACAATGCCGCCGAAAACTATTAAAATTAGTAATAATGATCGCTTCAAATTTCTTCCACTCCTTTGTTTGTTATTACTGCAACCTTCAAAGTTCTGCTCAATTGTTGAACACAAGTTTACATACTTTTAATCAATAAGATTATGAGACACCTACTTAATAAGCAAGCTTTGTAATAGTGATTCAAAATGGAACGGCATTCTCTACTACTAAATTAGCGATAGTTTTTAATCCCAGCCTCGAAGGCTTCTTCGTCATTATGTTCAATCCCATGCAGTGCTTCTTGAAGGGCGAATGTACTTCGGTAAAATTTAACCCGCTCCGAAATTTCTTCACCATTTGGGTAAAGTGACAGACATAAGCGATAGAAATCTTCACCGAAGCTTGAGAGAATCCCAGCTAAATCGTATGCTGGGTCACCTAATCCGGAACCTCCAAAGTCGATGACACCTGTAATTTCCTTTAACGTTGGGTCCCATAATATATTGGAAGAACCAAAGTCTCCATGTATAAGTGCCGTTTCTATTTCACGGTTATTTTCAAGGAAATCCTTGAAAGAAAGCGTAATTTCTTCTTTGGCATCCGCACGCATAAATGAGAAGAGCTTCTCCTGTATTTTCTTATGCATCTCAGCCATCACCTCAATCGGATGATGTTCCTTTAACCCGATCTCCACTAACTCGATTTTCGGTATGGAGTGCAGTTCCTTTAAGAAGGTTGTAAGCTGTTCTGCAATTTCTCGCTTCAACTTTGCGTCTTTGATTTCATAAAAACTTTCCTTCCAAAAAGGAACCCCTTCAATAATTTCGTAACCGACAAATACCTTTCCAACTTCCGGCTCATCAAAAGATTGATACTTAAACTTAGGCGTCGGTAGAGAGACAAATTTTCTCACCCGGTTTAATATTTCTTTTTCTTCCGCTAAACGTTCTATTCCATTTTGATATTTTGGGAAACGGAAGATTAGTGAGTCATTGATCACGAGTACGTCATTATTCTGACCGATGTCATTCGGGGTAGCGGTCTGGATTTGTAATTCAGAGTATATTTGGTTGATTCGTTCTATGTAATTTTTCATAAGTGTTTGTCCTTTTAATTTTTTATATGCCTTTTGGGCAGATGATAGTAAGATTATACGTTGCCGAATTGGCGATGCCCTTTCTTCTTTTAAGGCAGTTGATAGAAATACGGCCCACATACGGATTCATGTGTCTTTACAAATGTCCATGTAAAATCTTCATCGACTACATAGATATCCGTTTCTTCTCCAAGGTCTTCCACCTTTAGCGATTCTGCATTCAATAGTTCAAAACTTACAATATGATGCTGGGAAAATAAATAACAATTCTTCTTTTCCATTTGATCAAAGGCTGCCTCCGCCTCATCCTTCTCCAGGCACTTTAGTGCTCCAAAACTGAATATATGCCATAGGAATCGGTTGAAATAGATGTCCTTCTTCGTCTTGTCGTCGATGCCGGCAGCAAAGCGTTCTTCCCATTTCTCCCTGAAGTGTTGTCCATCCAGTTCTTCCTCTACCTTCATTCCTTTATTGATGAGGTGTTGGACAAACTTTAGTTTCTCCTCCATGCTTTCAGCCATCATCAATAGTTCTAAGGCTTTTTCTTCCGGAAGTCGCTCGACTATCTCACTAATTTGTTTTTTATAAGTAGATTTAATAGTAATCTTCCCCTTTTGATTAATTTGTACAGGCTCGGACGATTAGCAGCAATACAACAACGATAGCCAGTGAAACACTATTCAATAAGCATCCTCTGCCAGGTGAACCAGTATGGGCTTGGGACCAAGCATTATTCAAAGCCCCGCCCGGGTTATTCCGTTGTTCTTTGTATTTCAACTCATCCCGTTGTTTCTCGGACATACTCATCCTCCTTAAGTGTTGAGAGTGTTCGAGTACCAAATCATCTCTATTATCTTTAGAAATATTAGATGGGGCAAATAATTCACGGAGAAGAAAGTGTTCGTTATCATGCCGCATCTAACCTTAGCATCCCAACCCTTCAACAAAGTTCATATACAGTCACCCTTCCTCATCAACCTTTGTCTTTTTTCTTCTTTCGATATCGGTACCTCCATATGTAATAGAAGGCATAACTCAACATTAGTAGGACGTAAGGGGCTACTCGGAACCCAAAATGATCAGCTTCCTCTGCAAAATAAAGTAGAATGAATCCCACTACAACTGTCGGCACCATAATGAAAGCCCACATCCGAATTTCCTTATTTTTAAAGCTCAGTTCAATACGATCGCTGCTCATATTTATCACTCCAATACTTCCGACCACTCAAAGGTATATACTTTACTCTCATTCTCTTTAATGATCGCGAAGAAATAATTGCCCTTTTTGTCTTCCTTGTAATAGAACGAGTCTCCTATCTGTGGGTCAGGTGAATTTTCTTCGAACAAGTTAATTAATTCATTCTCTTTAACATAATCAATATCGTGAATTGCTCGAGTCTGAAACACAAGTATTTCTCGTTGTAGATCTTCTAAATTTTCTTCCGTTATTATCTTTAGACCTGTAACTTTTGAGAAATCTTCCGAATCCTTGTAAATGAGTACGTTAAATTTCGCCCGATTATCTTCCGGATGAGGCTGCGCTCCCAACACGATTTCCTGTGCCATTGCGTTTGGCAACTTTAGCCCCCATTCGTCACCGTAAAACCCAAATCGTTCTTCCGATGAAGCAGTAAACAAGTTGCCCATCAAAATAAAGAAGAAGGCGATGAATGCCCCTCCCCATATAAACCATTTCCCCAATTAGAACCCTCCCTTATTAGTGATTCAAGAATTTATTTCCAACAAAATATTGACTCGTTATAATACCTGTAATAAAATACTTACATATGAAACATTTTGATACTGGTGATGAGTTGCTCCTGGTTTTAGAGGCTTTATCGAACCCTCAACGTTTAAAAATTATTGCAGTGTTATCGGAAGGAAGGCAGTACGTCAGCCACCTTGCACGCGAGCTTGGCATCAGCAGACCCCTATTGTATCTGCACCTACAAAAGCTGGAGGAGGCGAATCTGGTTTCAACGGATATGGAAATTTTAGAAACGGGCCAAGCTGCAAAGTATTATCAGTTAACTCCGTTTCACTTGGAGTTGAATGAAACAATCATTCACGCTCTTTCTTCTTCCTTAACGATGAAGAAAAAGAAATAACTACATTCTAAGAGGTGTTTTTATGAGTTCTGTTACATTATTCGGGTTATTACCATTATTAATGTCTTTGCTTCCCATCATTGTTTTCGTACTGATTGTAATTTTTGTAGTCAAAACAGTGAAACGCTTTGAACAACGTGCCGATGAGAAACTAACTTTAGAAAGAGAAAATAATCGACTCTTGCAATCCAAAGTCAATGACTTGGAGGAACGGTTAGTTGTCATCGAAAAGATGCTGAAAGAAGTAGAATAGCGACTAATGCAAAGCACTCTATCACTATGGAGTGCTTTGTTCATTTCCCTGATATCAAAACATTGGATTTTGGTGATTGTATCGATCCACTTCGCGTAAAGCATCTGCTTCTGCCATATTCTGATTTAACGAGTTCTCAGCCTTTGAGCGGTCATATTTCCTGCCGCTAAGACGATCCACAAGAAACCCTCCTACAATTAGTAGCGCAATCGCACCCCAAAATATCCACATGAACCATTGCATATAAAATCCTCCTCGTTAAAAATTCGAATACGTAATCAGCACAGCTAATAGAGAAAGAACTGCCATCGACAGCAAAATGATACCTGCTGAAACATTGGCATTGCTACGATGCCAGTCTCGTTTAATAAGGTAGAGACCACCCACGGTCGATAGAATGGCGATTACTATAAATACAATTACAATTAAATTCAACACTGAAGCAGTCCCCCCTTTTTCCTTTCTACGTATGAAACCACCATTTTGTTCCATGAATGGAACAAAAATTTTGAATATTTTTTATGAATTTCTATGATAATGTAGAAAGTAAACAGCTAGGAGGTTATAGTTAATGACACAACAAATCCACACTTTCCTTATGTTTGAGGGGAAGGCAAAAGAAGCAATCGACCTTTATATTGAGGTGTTCGGAGGAGAAATTGTGAATTTGATCCCGAATGAAACCGGTGGCGTCATGCACGCAATCTTTAGTATTAAAGGACAGGAATTCATGGCGATCGATAGTTCTGTTCATCATGAATTTACGTTTACTCCTGCCATTTCCATGATGGTTGCTTGCGAATCGGAAGAGGAAATTGACCGCGTGTATGCTCGTCTGGCCGATGGAGGCTTAGAGTTAATGGCTCTGGGAGACCTTCCTGGTTTCAAGAAATTCGGCTGGGTGCAGGACAAGTTCGGAGTATCTTGGCAATTGACGTGGTCTTAAGGCTTATTGAACTGCATGTTAGTACTTATTGTTCAAAAACGAAGGACTTCAAAAACCATTTGAAGTCCTTCGAAAATTTTAGCTTTTTTTAAACCGATTCCCCGTATTTATGTACACCAATATAAATACAATAAGGCCAGCAAATAACACCATACCAATGATAAATAATAGTTGAATTTCTAACAAATCACTCAGTGCCCATAAAAATATGCTAAAACTTAACCCATACATCATTTTCCCCATGAATTTACACAAGGTCACTTCATCGTATTTCGCCTTCTCACTGGCTGACATGGTGTTATAACCTGCAATCAGGAATGCACCTTTTCCTTTAGACAAGTAAATTCCAAGGATTAAGAAAGCAATAACCATAATTAAATTAATGATTACACCAACCATTTTTTTACCTCCTAAAGATCTTAACTGTCTTTCTGTTTCCCTTGATTAACAAAAAAGTACATGCTGCTTCCCATGGTCATTCCACCGAAAATCCCCATGATCATGCCAGGTATTTCCCAAATAGTAGATATGTATATTCCGGTCATAAACAAAATTAATCCGATAAGAAATAGAACCATCTGTATTTTCATATACAATCTCCCTTTAGCTAACTATTGAACTTCAAATTTAATTAGTTCCTGCAATTTCGACGCATATTCCTTTTTTAGTTTTCCGATTCGGGCGTTGTGGGAATCGATGAGTGTAGCTGTCTGATCAGAATTGAACCAGATTTGAATCGGTCTGATTGATTCCGGCATCCCTTCTTCAACAGTAAAAAATAGATGCAAAATCATGTCCGGCTCTCTCGCCATTTCGGCTTTCCCATCTTCCCAGCTAATCTCCTGGAGGATTTGAATTAATTCATTTACTTCTTCTTCTCCTTCAATGACGGATTCAAAATATGTATTATCCTCATATTCAACATCTACACGGGTAAGCTGATCGAGTGTGGGTTCCTTAGCGGGTCCAGGAAGAATACAACCAGTCAATAGGAATAGCGCGAATAAAAGAACGATGGTTTTTTTCATGAAATAGGTACCGTTAAGAGATGAATCTACAGAGATTCTGCTCTCCCTTTCATTTTGATTTCCGAATAATCTCCCTTATTCTGCACAACCTAAGGTTTGAGGGAGGTGAACCACCATGGCAAACAACCGTAACGAACGTAACCGAAATAACAATAACATTACTAACCCAAACAACGATTTGAATAACCGCGCTGAGTTCGCAGAGGATTTCGATTTGAATGTAGAGGATATTAATCGCTCGGAAGAACCTGACCGTGAGTTGAATAAATTACGCAATAAAGCGGATAACGATTGCTAACATACATCGAGGCGGGAGCAAAGAGCTCTCGCCTTTTTATTTGCAATATTTATTTGCAATTGGGTTTTTTATTGTTTGCAAGTTTCCTCTATTTATTTGCAAATTTAATGATCTCTGCTGCCACCTTCTCAGGTTCATCCCATTGGAGCATATGCCCCGCTTCAATAGGAATGACGGTAACTCCTGAAATTTCTTTTTTCATTTTCAGAATGCCCACTTCTCTCGCTGCATCCAAATCATGAGGTCGAGTCGCATGAATAAGTAGAACCCGAACATCGATCTGTGGATAGGCATCGAGAAACGATTCGGTGAAAAAGGATTTTATAATAGAAAGTACGGTGAATTTGGTTGCAATCAATTGATGATCATCGGTAAAGATTGTCGTAACCGACTGTTCAATTTCAGGCGTCCAGTTTTTTGTATATCCCCTGTATTCCTGAAATATTTCTTCTCTATTCTGATACTTGGCATTGTCCATGTACTGATTCCAGCCTTGATATGCAACCTCGAAAGTCATCCCTTCCTGTAAGTGCGGGAAAGTGAATGCCCCATCCAACAATATTAGTCCCTTTACCATTTCAGGATAATACTTTGTAAAATGTAGTGCGACATCCGCCCCCCATGAATGACCTGCCAAATAGAAAGACTTCAGATTTAAGTGCGCAAATAGATTTTTGTACCACTTCGCCAAATTGGAAAATAAATAATCAGACTCCTGATCCAAAGAATCACTCAATCCATGACCAGGCTGATCAATAGCAATAATTCGAAAGTGTTCGGACAAATACTTTTGAAGGACAGAAAAACTATAAAAAGCACTTCCTGCAAGACCGTGCAGGCAGACCAAAACAGGTCGATCCTCTTCTCCCCATTCCGTATAACTGACCGTTTTTCCTTCGACTTCGATTGTGTGATGAATCATACGAACCCCTCCATCTACAGAATTCGACGGCAGCTAAATCATTTCCTTGTTGGGGGTGAACATAAGATTAATAATATGTTTTATCGATAACAAGTCTTTCATTCATCCAGTTAAGAGTTTTCACAAGTTATAGGTGACCAAAAGTTCTCTTTTTTCATCACAACTTTTCCTTTTGTATCAAAGTTCTCAAAGCACTGATCTATAATCAGTTGATCTGCTTGATAAATCCTATACTGGTTAAACATGAACCCGGTTAATGTTAGAATAACTACAATTCCGGCTATTGAAATCATCATTTTTAATTTACTTTTCTCCAACCATGCCCTCTCCCTTCGTTTTATATAGGTTTTTCTTTCTTAAGTTCCCGATTCCCTACTTCTGATATTCAATGCACCAGACGGCAGCATAGATTACCGTAGCAATAATGACGATAGCCCCCATCAGATAAATGGGTAGAGCGGGGAATGTTTGGAGCCAGGAATATGATGCGATTGTCATAATAGCAATAGCGATGAACGCTGTGTAGCCAATTGACGTATAGGCACTTTTAGTTGCTTTGCTTGTAATTACCACTTCTCGCTCATCGTTTTCTTCGTATTCTTCAAGCTGAAGCCTTACTGGGGAATTGCGTGATTTCTTCCATGACCAGAAACCTAAAATAATCCCCATAATCATGGTTAAAATTACAGGAACCATTGGAGGCTTAACATCGACATCGATTACCCTTCCTTCCGTAAGTGCTTGGTCAAACGCATCCATTTTGAGCAACCCAACATGAAACTCTCCAAAGGTGTATACAAATAATGCGATGAATATCACTTTTCCAGTCGAATAGATCAACACATTCTTCATTTCGCTTCCCCTTCCTTTTGAAAAATAGCTTCGATTGACTCATTGAACACTTCGGCAATATTCATGGCCAACAGCAGTGACGGGACGTATGTGCCTTTTTCAAGAGACACAATCGTCTGACGGGTCACTCCCACTTTTTCAGCCAAATCCTTTTGAGTTAGGTCATGTCTTGCACGATATTCCTTAATGCGGTTTTTTATTTCCACATGGTACCACTCCTTAGTTGCTATTAATGTAAAGTATTTTTTACTTTTTGTAAAGTATTTTTTACATTGTTTTGTTTAATTACCCATTGACCTTCACGTTGCGTTAAGGTTTAAGCTATAGGTGTGAGGGGGGTGCGGCAATGGAATACACCGTGAAGAAATTAGGCAAGCTGGCGGGCATCAGTCCCCGGACACTTCGATATTATGATGAAATCGGCTTATTACAGCCGGCTCGGATTAATTCCTCCGGCTATCGGATTTACGGGCAAGGGGAAGTGGATCGGCTCCAACAAATTTTGTTTTATAGGGAGCTCGGAGTTGAACTGGAGCAGATAAAAGAAATCCTTTCTTCGCCGGATTTTGATGCGACTTCAGCGCTATTGGAGCATAAAGAAAAGCTGGTTGAAAAACGGATGCAGTTGGATGCCTTAATTACCAATGTGGAAAAGACCATAAATCAAAAAGAAAGAGGGATTGTTATGTCAGATCAAGAGAAGTTCGAAGGATTCAAGAAGAAGATGATTGAGGAAAACGAAAAGAAATTCGGGAAAGAAGCCCGCGAAAAGTATGGTGACGATGCAATTAACAGATCGAATTCGAAACTGATGGGGGTCACACAAGAACAGTACGAAGCAGTAACGAAGCTACATGAAGAGTTCGCTAAAACTTTGAAGGCTGCATACGCCACTGGAGATGCTGCCAGTGAATTAGCGCAAAAAGCTGCAGAACTTCACAAACAGTGGCTAGCCTTCTACTGGGATTCCTATACACCGGAAGCCCACGCCGGCGTCGCACAAATGTATGTCGATGATGAAAGATTCACAGCCTTTTACGACAATATCCAACCTGGTTCGGCTCCGTTCTTGCGTGATGCGATCTTCATTTACACAGGTATGAAGAAGTAATTTCTTCGCCCTCCTATGGTTCCGGCCATGGAGGGTTTTTTGGTTGGAAACTTTTTAGATTTAGTTGGAAACTTTTGATGAATGGTTGGAAACTTTTGATGTTTAGTTGGAAACTTTCATTGCTTCGTTGGAAACCAATTCCACTTGGTTGGAAAACACCTTATATAGAATAGTCGGACCCCTTCCCGCTCTCACCATTGCCGAAATTTACCACGAATGATAGGCTAACAATAGAACTAACGTTACTTTCGGAGGCTTCTTATGACACGCCCAACCCATACATCACGCAAACTACATTTCGACCGAAATAAGTGGCTGCTTCTCATGGGAATCATTGCGATGGCATCGACACTTCGTTCACCTTTGACATCGGTCGGACCGCTTATTTCATTTATGATCGACCATTTGGGAATTTCCACGGTTTTAGCTGGATTCCTTACGACGATTCCTCTTATCGCATTCGCCATCGTATCGCCGTTTGCGCCTAAAATTTCACAGCGATTTGGTCTTGAGTTGACCTTATTCCTGTCCATTTGTTTGTTAGCTGTCGGCATTATCATCCGCTCGCTCGGTTCGACCCCTGCCCTACTTGCGGGGACTTTCCTGTTAGGGGTGGCCATCGCTTTCGGAAATGTGTTATTGCCAAGTTTAATAAAAACCCACTTTCCGCATCATATGGGTTTCATGACCGGCATTTATACGGTGTTCATGAATCTTGCTGCTTCCGTTGCAATCGGGATTAGCGTACCGCTCGCCAATATTGAAGTTTTTGACTGGAACGGGGCTCTCGGAGTATGGGCAGTGCTTGCCCTACTCGCAATTCTAATTTGGATTCCAATTATCCGACAACGTCGTACCCTAACGAAAGTTGAAGCACTGAAGCCTAAGACATCACATTCCCTTTGGCGTTCACCGCTCGCTTGGGCTGTTACGATATTCATGGGCGTCCAATCGTGGATTTTCTTTACGAATGCCGCTTGGATGCCGGCCGTGTTGGAATCACAAGGATATAGCGCGGCAACGGCCGGTTGGTTGTCGTCTCTCATTCAACTATCTCAGTTGCCAATGACGTTCATAGTGCCGGTTCTGGCAGGAAAGATGAAAGACCAACGTCTACTTGTCACCATTACAAGCCTTTTCCTACTTGCCGGATATATCGGAGTCATCTCTGAAATCACCTCACTCACGATCCTTTGGATGATACTCATGGGCTTTGGAGGAGGTGCTGGATTTGGTCTCGCGCTTATGTTTTTTACACTTCGGACCGAGACGCCCCAGGAGGCTGCGGACTTGTCCGGTATGGCTCAGTCCATCGGTTATCTTATAGCAGCACTGGGTCCTACCTTATTTGGAACCTTATTTGAAGTGACGGCAAGCTGGACATTTTCCCTTTCCTTGTTCCTTGTCGCGACACTTATTTTATTCCTTACGGGAATGAAAGCAGGGAAAGATGTTCTACTAAATGGAGGTCGTTAATAGATGTGTCTGATTAACTTCCAACTGCATGCACACCCGAAATACAAACTCGTTGTGGCCGCGAACCGCGACGAGTTTTACGGTCGTCCTACTGCACCTGCTGCGTTTTGGGAGGATGAACCAAATTTGTTGGCTGGCCGTGATTTGTTAGGAATGGGGACGTGGCTCGGGATTACGAAGAGTGGGCGATTCGCCGCGTTGACGAATTACCGGGATCCATCCGAAATCGCTGAAGGCAAAATCTCGCGTGGTGAAATCGTACGGGACTTCCTAACTGGGGATATGCACGCAGAGGAATATTTGAAGGAACTTCATGAAAATAAAGACCGCTATAACGGATTCAACCTAATTGTCGGTACACCTGATGAACTTTATTACTACAGCAATATCGCAGGAAAAGTCGAAAAGGTTCAACCAGGCACACATGGACTTAGTAATCATCTGCTCGATACCCCTTGGCCGAAAGTAGTGAAAGGGACGACTAACTTAAGGAAATATGCTGAACAGAATGCCGATCTCGCTCCTAAAGCGTTATTTGAAATCTTGGCAAACGCTGAACAGGCGAGCGATGAGGAATTACCTGAAACAGGGGTGGGCATTGATTTGGAGAGAAGCCTTTCTTCCCTATTCATCAGGATTCCGGACTACGGAACGCGGTGTTCAACCGTTGTTTTAGTGGACCAACAAAACCAAGTCACCTTTTCTGAACGGACTTATGAAAATGGGGAGTTCGTGAAAGACCGGACTTTTTCATTCCAGATAGAAGAAAGGAGCTTTCCCGATTAGGGAATGCTCCTATTTTCTTGCTACGATTATGAATCTGTGTTGTTTAGAAGTAATGAATCCTTGCTCCTTCACTATTTTCTCTAATTCCATCAAACGCTCAAAACTCTTTTCTACCGAGAACCCCGGGAACTCCCAATCGATGATGGAAGCAAAATACACGAGCGCACCCACATCGTAGAATTTCACTTCAGACAAGTATTCATCTGAATCCAATATTTCAAGGCCAGCTGACTCGATTAAACCAATATTGTTTTCAAGCGTATGTGATTTATATGGGCTTTCGGGCACATTGTCGATGAGGAATTCTGCCATTTCTCTATTGTCGGCGCCGCCGACCTGTTGAGTAATGAAAATTCCGCCCGGCTTCAAGACACGGTAAACTTCCTTTGGATCGAATGATTCGTGCCGATTCAGCACGATGTCGAATGACGCATCCGCAAATGTTAATCGGTCATCTTCGGTGACAAATTTCACCTTTATGCCAAGTGGGGCTAACTTTTCCACACATAGCTTGAAATTTGGTCGGTATCCTTCGGTGACAGACGTCTTCTCGTAAGGATGTCCGAGCTTGAGTAGAAACTCTCCCCCGCCAGTCCCCATATCAAGGAGTTCATGGTCGGACTTTAAATGAGTTCGAATGATTGTTTCATAATCCCACGGCAGCGGCTCTTCTTCCATTCGACCATCTAAATAGGAGAAGTCCCATCCTTCCATCCCCTTTTTTGACTCTTGAATCCATTTTTCTTTTAAATCCATTTGGATCACCCCTATACCACTATTCTACAGGAAGAAAAAAATCGTGGTCCAAAAAGGAACCACGATTTTACTTTATGTGTTTAAGCTGAGATGCCAAGGTATTTGTTGATGAGGATATCGAGTTCCTGGCTGTGTGCGACAACACGAGGATCTGTGAAGCCGTATAATTGGGCTTTCACATACATATCCTTCTTCTTCAATTCGATTTCGTCAATCAATCCCAATTTTTCTTCTTTCACGACAGTTCCTCCATCAAATTTGATCATCTATTGACAAGTTCTTTGATGTCGTATTTGTAAACGCAACATTTGCAATAATAACTCATGTCTTTTAAAAATGTTGTCGAATACTGGAAAAATTAAAACTTTCACAATTCTGTCACAAATACGGCATCTGAGCCTTCCTGATCGATGGATGTAAGTTTCATGAAGAATAGGAATGCTATTACCTTTTACTTATCCCTTTGTAACTACTGTTAAACCTCTTTTTTGAAAATTATTGCATCATTTCAGCTAAATATTTATAAGATTCAATCCGATCCTCATGATGATAGATTGGAGAGTTAATAATAATTTCATCCGCCTTTGTTTCCTCGATGAATTGTGTCAGCTGCTCCTTTACCTGATCTGGAGTACCAATGATAAACGAATTCGAGGACAGGCTTTGTTCAAAAGCAAAACGCTCGTCTTCATTCCAATCGGTATTCTCATCAATCGGTGGTTGGAACTTTCCTGGTTTCCCACGAATCAGTCCAAACATTTGCTGTTGTTGGGACGTTGCTAACCATCTTGCCTTTTCTGCAGTCTCAGCAGCGATTACATTTACGCCGAGCATAACATAAGGCTTGTCCAATTCTCCCGATGGCTCAAACAGATCACGGTAAATACGGATCGCCGGCATTGTATTTTGGTTCGAGAAATGGCTTGCGAATGAAAAACGTTTCCCCGTACGGGCAGCAAGCCGAGCACTAAAGTCGCTTGAACCTAATAGCCAGATGGGAATATCAAGTCCTTCACCCGGGTGAGCATGGACAAATCCTGTACCTGCGAAATAGCTTTCCAATTCTTGAACCATTTCCGGGAATTGCTCAGCAGAAGTGTTTAATGTGCGTCTAAGTGCATACGCCGTCGCATGATCACTCCCCGGCGCGCGTCCTAATCCTAAATCGATTCTTCCAGGATACAGCGATTCAAGCGTTCCGAATTGCTCAGCAATCACAAGTGCTGCATGGTTCGGCAGCATAATCCCGCCGGAACCCACACGGATTCGCTCCGTTGCGCCTGCAATATGGCCAATTAGTACGGACGTTGCAGAACTACCGATTCCCGGCATATTATGATGTTCCGCCAGCCAATAGCGATTGAATCCCCATCGATCGACGTGCTGTGCCAAATCCACACTATTCTTAAATGACTCGGTTGGAGTACTGCCTTCATTAATTGGTGATAAATCCAGAACGGATAATGGTATATTTTGAAACGATTTAACTGTCAAATTGGTTCACTCCTTTGATAAGAAATGATACCGCAATTGATGGATGGGTTCTAATAATTGGTTTTGGAAAATGTTGTTGCTTATTTATACGAGAGGTCTGGAGAATATAAGGGTATAGTGGAAAATATTTGATGGATATTTTCGTACACCAACATCTGTAGGGTGGATCTTTTGCGACTTCGGTGTAATGTTTTGCAGTTTAGAGTGAAACTTTTGCGGGTTTAGCTGAGCCTTTTGCGACTCGCATTTTAATGTGAAATGTTGCGGTTTAATGGCAAGCCGATACGAATCAAAAAAGACGGACCATAGTTGGTCCGCCTTGCTTATTTCTTCCGATTGGATTGCTGATCTTTTTTATGGTTTGTTGCGTTGTTCTTGTTCTTCACCTTAGCATCGAATTCAGCGGATAATTCTTCATTGAGGTTGTCATTCGGGTTGTTCTCATTGCTTAAAGTCTTTTCATCATGCTTGTAGACTTCGAACGGATTGTGGGTTCTCACATTCATTGTTTTTTTGCTGTTTTTATTGCTTGTCTTGAATTTGCCCATGGGACGTCACCTCCTAACCGTAATGTGTTCAACGGCGGAGGTTTTATTCGGCCAAGACTTATTCTATGTTAAAAATGCTTTTCTCAATTTTTTTCATTTCATAAAAATAGCCTTTGCGTTCCATCAATTCTTCATACGATCCAAATTCAATGATTGCCCCGTTCTCCATGACGATGATCTGATCCATCCGTTCAAGCCCGTTCAGACGGTGACTGATTACGACCAATGTATCGTCCTTCGCTTGTTCTAACAAATGTTCATAAATCGTCCGTTCGGTAAGGGCGTCGACAGAGGAAGTCGGTTCATCGAGCATCCACAAACGGCCGCCCTTCAACATTCCCCGGGAAATGGCGAGCCGTTGCCTTTCACCGCCCGATAAGTTGCCGCCCTTTTCCAGTACCTCCTGATTTAAAGACAGATGCTCCAAGCCTGTTTTCACAAGCACTTCTTTCATCTCCTCATCTGTCACGTCACCGGCAATTGCCAAGTTATCACGAATCGTTCCATAGAAGAAATGGTTTTCCTGAAGCACGATATTCGCTTCTTCCCAGACAGATTCCGGTTTGATATTTCCATCACCATTTAACAGCACTTTGCCCTCGTCGGGAATCAACATTTTGAGCAATACCTGGAACAGAGTCGATTTCCCAGAACCGCTTGGTCCGACGATGGAGGTTTTTGTACCGGCCGGCAGTCGGATGGATACATTTTGTAGTGCCGGGCGAACTTCTTCTGGGAATGAATAGGAAACATTTCGAACTTCGATATCAACGGCTATGCCTGCATCTAACTGTGACGTGCCGATTTCAGCAGGAACGTCCTCAACTACTTCCTGCAATCTACTGGATGCACGTCCGCTATCGTTAAGATGCGCTGGGAACACGGCCATCGGTACTGCATTTTCGAAAATGGTCAAAGCGATCAGGACTAACATGGCCAGATAGATGCCATCCAACTCGCCGGCCGCTACCTGATACGCACCTACGGCAAGCACTGCCCATGCAATTACTAATCCTACGAACTGGTTCACCGAGCTATTCCACAAGTCTTGGATGCTCCGTTTTTCCTGCTCCTGCATATAGGAATTGGCTGTCTCGTTCAGTTCCGCTTCTTTATTCCTCAATTGTCCGTGTATCTTCAAATCCCGAAAACCATAGAAGAACTCGGTTACCTCCGTCGATAATGCAGCGCGGCTTTCCCTCACTTGGCTATCGAACTTCTTCTGCCTCCAAGCAAAGAACGCTGGGATGACAACGGTAGTAAGAATTAATCCTGCGAATAAAATCAGTGCAGCCGAGACAGAAAGGAGCGCGGTGAAGAACATAGTCAGCAAGAACACTAACGCCAACACAATCGGCGGATAGAACACCCGAAGGAAGAAGTTTTGCAAACTTTCAATGTCGCCTACGATGCGCGCAAGCAGGTCCCCGCTCCGGTATTTTCGAAAAATACCGGGTGCCAGCGGCTCAAGCTTCCCGAAGAACGAACTCCGCATATTCCCCAAAATGGTGAATGTTGCCCGGTGGGAAAAGTAGCGTTCCCCGTAACGTAATAGAGCTGAGGCTATCCCAAATAACTTTAATGCGGCTGCCATGATGATAATAATGTAAATAGGCGGTTCGAGCGCGCCTGTTGAAATCATATAGCCGCTGCCGGCAAAGAGTGCAACGCCTGCAATCCCTCCTAAAAATCCGAAGAGGATCGACAAGAGAACATCCCGTTTTTCTTTCAAGATCAGTTTCACGATGTCCTTCATGAACGCTCACCTCCCTGAATCACAAACATGTCACGGTACGGTTCTACCTGCATCAGTTCGTGATGGGTTCCAGATGCAAGGAGCTCTCCTTTATCCAGGAAGAGGATCCGGTCCGCGTGCATGATTGTATGCAAGCGGTGTGCCACTGTGATGACAGTAGCAGTTCCGGCGAGTTCCTTCATGGACTGCTCAAGAATTTGTTCAGTCTTCAAGTCGAGCCCCGTCGTTGGTTCGTCAAATAGGATGACGGCTGGCCGTTTCAGGAATGCACGTGCAAGTGCTACCCGCTGCATTTCTCCACCGGACAGCCCGCGTCCCGCTTCACCGATGGACGTGTCGATTCCATCCGGCAATTCGCGGAGCAATTCGGAGAGTCCAGCTTTTTTAGCAGCAAGCTCAATCTCCTCCGCTGTTGCATCCATTTTACTGATCGCGATATTTTCTCGGATCGTTCCTGCAAACATGTATGGATGTTGGGAGATATAACTGAGTTTGCTAAACCAGTTAGCCTCGCTGTAATCGGAGCGCTGTTTTCTGTTCAAGTGGATCGTGCCTTTATTCGGCTCCAACAACCCCGCAATGAGGTGGAGCAAAGTCGTTTTACCGGAACCGCTCCGTCCTACGATTGCTACTTGCTCGTATTGGCGGATATCGGTTTGTATAGCCAATGAAAAGCCGTTTTCTTTATATGAAAATTTCACCTGGTTTAATGAAATAGTTGGTGGACCTGATTCAAGTGTTTTATTGCCCCATTGTACTGGGTTTTGGTCTGAAGTTAATTCCTCCTGGATCAGTTTTGCCGCGCCGACACTGCTGCGTCCGGTGTGGAACGCGCTGCTTAACTCTCGAAGGCTGACGAAGAATTCCGGAACGAGTGTCAAAACGAAAAATGCAGTGAAGAAGGTAATAGTCTTGAAGATGACGAGCCTTAAACCAACTTCGAGCGCAATGATTCCGGTAGCGAGCATGGAGATGAACTCCATCGCAAGCGCGGAAAGGAACGCCACTTTCAGTACAGCCATCGTCGCGTCACGGAAACCGATACTGCTGTTATGGATTTCTTCCTGCTGTTCCTTTGCGCGGCCGAATAATTTGTATGTGGTAAGTCCTTGTAATGTATCGATGAATTTCCCGGAGAATGCCGTCATTTGTTGAAGCTGCTCATCCGACTTCTCCTTCGTTCTCATACCGATTAAGGCCATCGCGATAGGAATGAACGGTGCTGTGACTAAAATGATTATGCCGGAATAGATGTTTTGCACCGATATCGCGACAAGTAGCATGAGTGGTACCACAGAGGAACGGATTAGCTGCGGTAAATACTGGCTGAAATAAGAGTCCAGTTCATCTACGGCTTCCATCAGAATCCCCGTTTTTCTTCCGGATTGCCCAGAGAGGGAGGCCATTAACGGATTTTCAGCGTAATGCTTGATGAGCTTCTGCCGAACTTCCTTCTTTGCAACTGTAGCCATACGGATGCCGACTCGGCCATGAAGCCACTGCAAGAGTACACGAAGAAAGAGCGCTCCCATCAAAGTTAACAGTTCGGGCCATACTGAATGAAACGACGCATGTTGAAGGAAAACCGCATCTACAATCCGTACGATCAGATAAGCTTGTGAAATGATAGCCGCTCCAATTAGCATCGAAACAAACCCGACTAAAATCATAGCTGGCCGCTGCTTGGCCGCCAGCTGTTTCAACTGTTCCATCCGTAACCCTCCCCTCCGTCAGTTATACCCTTATTTTAGTGAAACCGTGTGTAATATGCGAAGGTTGGCTATTGGCAGGAATGTGACAAATGAAGGAAGATTCACGGAGTGTTCATGAATGGTGGGTGGAGTTAAGTGAATTGAGCGATTAATCGTGATTTTTGGGCGATTAAATCAGTGTTGTTGGCGATTAAACTCTTTGGAAAGGCGATTAACCCGTTCAATTTTCCAGCTATACAAAAAATCTTTTTAGTTTAGTACCAGTAAAGGAAGATTCACGAATAAAGAAAAAACCCATGTGCCAAGCACACAGGTTAATTCCAGTTATTGGTCAAGCGAGCATTGAAGCTCTCTATCCGAGCATAGAATCGTGTTATCCGAGCATAGGACCTCTTTATCCGCGCATAGAATCGTGTTATCCGAGCATAGCCGACGCACGCCATACTTACCTAATCCAATACTTTATCTTCAAACCGTTTTAAGTCTTCATTCTTACCCATCGCCACTAAAACGTCGCCTTCGTGTATCACATCTTTCGGAAGGGGGGCAACGTTCATTTTCTCGTGCTCACGTTTGATCGCTAAAACGGTAATGCCGTAACGCGCACGGACATCGAGATCCGCCAGTGTCCGGTAGTCGAGTTTTTTGGAAGCCCGAAGTTCGACGATGCTGTATTCGTCGGACAGGTTAATGTAGTCCAACAGACGCTCTGATGACATGGATTGAGCAATTCGAATCCCCATATCCACTTCCGGGTGGATGACTTGGTCTGCTCCGATTTTCTCCAAAACTTTTTGATGATACCCGTTCTGAGCTTTTGCCCATACAATTGGGACACCTAACTCTTTTAAGTTCAACGTCGTCAATACACTATCCTGGATGTTCTCCCCGATAGAGACGATCACATGGTCGAAGTTCCGAATGCCAATTGACTTCAAGAACGCCTCATCCGTTCCACTACCTTGCAACGCGTGAGTTGAATACTGGACGAATTCCTCCACCCGCTCCATGTCCTGATCGATTCCCAGTACATCATGGCCCAAGTTATATAATTCTCGGCATACGCTACCGCCAAATCGGCCAAGTCCGATTACTGCAAATTGCTTACGCTTTACCATATTCCCACTCCCGATTCTTAAGGGGCTGCCCCTCTTCTTTATAGAAACATACTAAACCTCAAAACATTTTGTGTAAATAAAATTCCTTAACGGCTGCGACAAATTTCTCCGGTTCCTCGACAAACGGGTTATGATTGCTCTCTTCAAATGTAATAAGTTTTGAATGAGGAATACCCTCTGCAATTTCCACACAACAGTCATGTGGGCACTGCGCGTCATAACGACCACAAGCAACGAGTGTAGGCACCGTGATATCCGATAATTGTTCAGTTAAATCAAAGTTATGAACTTCTTTATATGCAAAGTAATCCAACCGTTTCGGAACAGACTTACCACTATTCGGTTTAGACGTATATTCATCCATTTTCTCTGGGCGATAGAGGGACATCGCGTACCAATCTCTTCCGGCTGTTCGACGTTCTTCCGGCGAGGATTCCGGATTGTTTAGGATTTGCAGACACTCCCGGAGCCTCGGATTGTTCGGATTCTCCTTACAGTAAATACTGTCGGGATGCATCATATAATTTTTAGACGCAGCTGCTCCGCAAACGAAGATTTTAGTCAGCGACTCAGGAAAGTTGAGTGCATATACGAGTCCCAACATGCCACCGGCTGAATGTCCCGCAAATGCCCAATCCTCAAAATTAAGGGCCTTCCGAATTGCCTCCAGGTCCTTCACTGTTTCCCCCATCGACAAGTCAGTTTCAGATTCCGAAGGCGCGGAATTTGTTGTTCCTCTTAAGTTCACTAAAAATACTTGATAATGTTCAGTAAACGGATTGGCAAACAAATTTCCATTCGCATTGAATTCACTATAGTGATGCGTGATACAAATGGGCTTCCCTTCTCCTTTTGTGAAAGCCTCAAATGTTCCCCTGCTCGTCTTAATTAGCTGCTGTTCCCACATGGCCATCCCCCCGATTCTATTTATCATACATATTCTCCAATACCTACTACTATCCTTTTAGAAAATCCACTTCCAACATATGGAACCAACTGGTAATATAGTCGTTGTGAAAGATTTTTAGGAGGAATATCATGAGCCAGACAAAGGGCCGTTTCTTGTTAGGGTTTACTGTTTTATTTCTTAGTCTTCAATTTCTCGCAACGGCGCTTGCGATTTACGGACAACGAATCGCCTACTTTATTTGGGACTTTATAGGATTGTATGGTCCTATCGTTCTTACCATCGTGACTTTTTTAAGTATTGGAACTTTCATTTCTACATATATAGTCATATTAAGAGCAGAGAAAAAGAGACCAGATATCAGCTTTTTCATTTTTCTAATGATCAATGGCCTCTATGGCTTTATTGTATCCCTTGTCGCACTCTTTGTTTTAGCGATGTGGTGGGGATGAATCATATTCTCTTTGTAAGTTTATTACTAACGAGACAAGTTTGTATTAATGGAGCTGATTTAATTAATGAGTCCGGACTTAATTTCAAAGGCTAAAAAGCTGCTCGCATTTTTACTAATTGCAAGTTTTCTCGTGGGTGTTTCATATCTTATTGTCTTTAAGGTTTCATTTTTACCAAATGGATATGATCTTGCAACAGTGCAAAATGATACTGTCTCGCTAAAGTCGTTCAATTTACTTGGATTTGAAAGAGAGATAAAAACTCAGTCCTATTCTACACATGATATTTGGAAGATTGATGACATTAAATATCAAATAAATAGACAAAAAGAGCATTTCTGGATGTTGTTTTCTTTCACTTCTATTTCATTATTTTTATTTATCTATAAGGTTCTAAACGGAATGAAATTATGGAAAGTAGTCTTAGAAAGCAATATTATTTTTGCTGTTTTGTTGCCAATGATTCCTCTTATCTATACATTGGATAGGATAACTTACTTAATTTCATAATGGCTACACTAAATAAAACGCTTAGTTCCATTTGAACTGGGCTTTTTTAATTGAGTAGAGAATTGTAGCAAAGGAATCCGTTACTTTTTTGGTCTTTTTCGTTTTTGCCCGAGAGTATTTTAAATTCTTTGCGTTGGTATTAGTGAAGGGAGTTGTACGCGTGGAGGGATTTATTCGAAAACTACAAAACCGACAGGAACAGGCACTTGCCTTTGTAGTCGATACATATATGCCTTACGTAAAGGCGATTGCACGTAAAATCCTTCAGCGGCCTTGTGGCGAGCAAGCAGTCGATGAATGTGTAAACGATGTATTCCTAGCTGTTTGGAATCATAGTTGCAAGTTTCATGGCGATGAAGGTGAATTTAAGAGGTGGATCGGAACCATCACAAAATACAAAGCAATCGACTATTATCGCCGGAAACAGAAGATTGAAACGGTCAGCTTGGAACAGTCAAGGGACATTAAGGATCCAGACACAACAGAAATGATTTATTTGCGTAAAGAGAAGCGAGAATCCATCTTATTAGAAATGCAATCCTTATCCGAGGCAGACCGGGAGTTATTTTTAATGAAGTATTATTTGGATTTATCGAATGAAGAAATTGCTTCTGCATTAAGTATTACGAAAGCTGCCGTTGAGAATCGTCTGTACCGTGGGAAGAAGAAATTGGCCATCATGCCAACGATAAAGGAGCAGATGGAATGAATGACTTACATGAAATGCTTCAAGTGAATATCGATGACATCCAGCCTGAAGAAGTGTCGGAAGTTGAAAAGAAACGCGTATTGCAGCGGATTCTTGGAAAGAAGAAACGTCCTATGATCCGGCATGCAGCAGCCATTGCCCTACTCTTCTTCGGTCTCGGTTCAACAGCTGCGGTGCTTTCTCCAACACTCGCTTCACACATACCGATTGTACGAGACATTACTGAATACTTCGAAGGTGAAACAGACCAGTTCACGTATTTTGAAGACTACGCATCTGGCGTCGGTTTGGTGCAATCGAGTAATGGAATCGATATTGAAATTGCAGAAGCCATTTATGATGGAACCTCCATAACCATCACCTTTGGCATTCAATCTGATAAAGATTTAGGAGAACATCCCGTGTTCGGGGAGACACTGAAAACGAACGGTTCACTTGAGGGCGGATCCTCTATTTGGACAAAAAAGGTATCAGACACGTCATATGCAGGCGTCATCACAATGACACCCGAGTTAAACGGCCGCTCTCCACGTTCAGTGGATCTTACTTGGACACCACAAAATATCTGGATTTACGAAAAAGATGAAACCATCGAGGGCGATTGGTCCTATAAATTTAAGCTGAAAAGGATTGACGTGGAAGGATTGCCGGTTAATTATTCGGAAACTAAATCAGGCTATAAACTATCTGTGCGCAAAGTGAATGTAACCGGATATACCGTTAGCATTCCATTCAGTCTAAGATTGTCAGACCGTTACTTTACTACAAAGAGCTTACCTATGCCGGAGTTCACTGTGACAGATGAGAACGGTACTGAATACGAAATGATTACAGGCTTAGGCAGCCAGGAAAATAGAGGTCCAATTAAGGGTTCGTATACTTTGTTAAATTTAGAACACGATTCTAAACACTTAATCGTTACACCGAAGATTAGCGACAAGGATAAAGAAATCTTGTTTGAATCATTCAAAGTAGACATCCCCGATAGATAATCATGTGCGCTGATTCGAATCGAATCGGCGCCTTTTCATTTACTTGAAGGATTACTTAGGTAAATATCGAATATAGAAATATAGGGGGGATTCGTATGGAACATAAACATCACCTGCTTTTAGGTTTTGCATTCATTTTTATGAGTGGTTTAGTTTTCACATTAGAACGTTTAGTTGTCCATATCCATTGGCTTGGGCTAACAAATACCGGTACATTTCCGACGGTGGCCGAGGCAACATTACTTGATCATCTCGTTTCAGCCATCTTTTTGCTGGCTGGCATCACGTTTTTGGCAACCTCAGTGAGTCGAAAGGATGCAAATTGATGGACTTTCTAATTGGCGCGTTGTTGTTTGCCGGGCTTTTTGCAATTTATAGCGCAATCAGTACGGTAAATAAGAATATTTTAGAGCAAACGAAAGAGTTAAAGAAAATGAATGATTATCTTAAAAACTCAAAAGAGGACAGCCAACCGTGACTGTCCTCTTTCCTAATGTTGATCGACCGTTTGTTGCTGTTCCAATACCTTCTTATGAGATGGCAGGAATAATGATGCAATGAATACTGCAATTCCGATGAAAAACATCAGGGTAAACACTAAGTGCATCCCACCGGCGAATACTTCTTTGCCAGCTTCCGTCATTGCCCCTCCCGTCTGGGTAGGTCCTTGGGAAATTACCATGCTATTAAAGATGGTGCCGAATACTGCGATTCCGATTGTTTGCCCAACGGAACGGGTGAAGGTGTTTGAAGCGGTTGCCGCTCCGCGCATCCTCCAACCGACCGCAGATTGGATCAATACCGTTGTCGGAGTTGTCGCATACCCCATTCCAAGACCGATGACAATCATAATCCCGACCAAGTACCAATAAGGCGAGTTGAGTTCGACCGCCATGAGCCAAGTCGTGCCCAATGATATTAGAACAGTACCAAATACAGCAGTCTTTTTTGAGCCGATTTTATACATATAGCGTCCGGCGAGCGTTGCCCCTAACGGCCATGCGATCGACATTGGCATGAGGGTAAGCCCCGAACTGGTCGCACTGTGTCCAAGAATGGTTTGGATCCACATCGGTAAATACACATTGACTCCAATGACAATGGCACTTGCCAAGAATGCAACTACGTTTGAAACCAAAATGACGGGGATCTTGAAAAGAGATGGCGGCAGCATCGGCTCCTCCACTTTTGTTTCGATGAAAATGAAAAGTGCGAGAAATACGACAGAAACCACAAACAGCGTCATAATCGTTCCTGAATCCCATGCATACTTTTGTCCTTCACCTGCGTTCAGCAAAGCGTATAATAGTGACGAAATTCCGATGGTAAAGGTTAATGCTCCAAGATAATCGATTTTCCGCTTCACCTTTTCCAAGTTTTCATGGAAGAACATCCAGATCAGTACTAATGAAATAAGGCCGATTGGCAGATTAATATAGAAAATCCAGCGCCAGCTCACTTGATCTACAAAGAATCCACCGACTAACGGCCCTAATAGACCAGCCACTCCCCAAACCGAACTGAAGACACCTTGCATTTTCGCACGCTGCTCCCCTGGATAGAGGTCACCTATAATGGTAAAGGTGATCGGCATGACTGCCCCGCCGCCAATTCCCTGAATAGCGCGAAAAAAGATGAGCTGTTCCATTGATTGCGCTGCTCCACATAACATAGAGCCAATTATGAATGCAATTACTCCGAAGATGAATACTTTTTTCCTTCCGAATAAATCCGCTAACTTTCCATAAATGGGCGTTGTTACAGAGGTCGTCAGCGTGTATATGGCAAACACCCAGCTGACCATTTCCAGACCTCTCAGATCTTTGACAACTTGTGGGGTTGCGGTACTTACGACTGTTACGTCGATGGCTACTAATAATATGGCGACAAGCATAGCGACTGTCACCATTTTGCGGTTCGTTGTTTTTGTTGTCATTTTTTTCTACTCCCATTGCTCCAATTGTTCTGTTCAACTGTTTATGTAGTGTGATTAATTATAGCCGAATGGTCCAATTTACCAAAATGATTAGGTACTGCAAAGAACTGTTTTGGTCTAATTAAGTATGGATTCCATACTTCTCATCTTTTGGTTACTTAAAATGAACATGATTAATTATAGGAATTCTTCCCTTAATTCCAACAAAAAAAGACAGCCTAAGCTGCCTTTTCAAACCCCCTATTACATTCCACCGTCACCCAAGTTCAATTGCCACTCGACTCCAAATTTGTCCGTCACTTGGCCATACGCCTTGCTCCAGAAGGTTTCTTGAAGCTCCATGACGACTTGTCCGCCTTCTTTCAGCTGATCATAGTAAGTTTGAAGTTTTTCACGGTCCTCGGTAACGATTGCAAGTGTGATGTTGCTCCCTACCGTATACGGCTGTCCCGGGAACGTATCAGAGAACATCACTTTGTTACCTTCGATTTCGAGGTGTCCATGCATGACACGGTCTTTCGCTTCTTCCGGCAACTGATAATCCGGTTGCTGCGGCGCTTCCCCGAATGTCATAACTTTCGCTTCCGAGCTGAAAACTCCAGAATAGAAATCAATTGCCTCTCTTGCGTTTCCATTTAGAACAAAATACACCTGTAATGCCATTGTTCATTCCTCCCTTTCCTTAATCTTCTCTATCATAACCAACCTCCATCTCATTTAGTAGCGACGAATTTGAAGGAATTGTCACTAAAAAAGACGAATAAAGTAAATAGAGATTTAAAGGGGGAAACGTGATGATCTTTTTAATTGGCTTAGTCATCATTATCGCCGTTACACTTCTCAGTATCGAAGTGAAATTCGGAAAAATGATCAAACAAAATGAACAAATTCTTTACTACCTTTCAGAACAAAATGAAATTCAGAAATCCAAAAAGGGGATACATATATGAACATCTGGAGAGGCGCGGCAGGAGTCTGCATTAATGAACGGGGAGAATTGCTCATGGTACTTCAAGGAAAGCCGCATGAGGAAAAGAAGTGGAGCGTTCCAGCTGGCGGCTTGGAAGCTGGCGAAACGATTGAAGAATGCTGTGTGAGGGAAATTTCGGAAGAGACTGGATATATAGCTGAAGTCGGCGAAAAGTTGTTTGTAAAAAGCCTGCCTGGCATCGAATTCGCTCATGTAGAAGTACACTACTTCTTTGTCAAAATCTTGGGTGGGGAAATGAAAATACAAGACCCCGATGAATTAATCCATGAGATTGCATGGAAATCACTTGATGAGTTACAGGAATTAGATTTTGCTTTTCCTGAGGACAGGGATTTCTTGATAGAACTTGTTGAACAGCAACAACCAATAGGTGTTTCAGAAGCATGATTGATGCGGTATTCATCGACCGGGATGGCACAATCGGCGGGACTGGACACTTCATTCATCCAAGCGATTTTAAACCGTATCCATTCAGCCTGGAAGCGAATGATTTATTGAAAGAAGCTGGCATCAAAGTGTTTGCTTTAACAAATCAGCACAGAATCAGCCGAGGACAGGCTACGATTGACGAGTTCTTAGAAGAATTCGCAAACTACGGTTTTGATGATGCCTTTATTTGCCCACATCGGCCAGAGGATTTATGTGAATGCCATAAGCCTAAGCCCGGCATGTTGCTGAAGGCCGCAAAGAAACATCGGTTAGACCTAACAAAGTGTGTAGTGATTGGCGATGTGGGAGCTACAGATATGCTGGCTGCTTCCGAAGTTGGTGCAACGAAAATTCTTGTGAAGACCGGATGGGGACTCGATTCCCTCGGGAATTACCGTCACCCTTGGGCGCATGTCGAACCAGATTTTATAGCAGAAAATTTATTAGATGCTGTGCATTGGTTATTAAATAGAGATTTCCTTCACGATCATGACATAGAAATGGATTGATTACATGAATAAGAGTCTAAAAGAATTACTTCATATCCTACCTGAACTACAACCGGGTGAGCGGAAAATTATCGGAATTGACGGGCTAAGCCGCTCCGGCAAGACTACTCTGTCAGAAGGACTTTCAAATTGTCTGATCGAGCAAGATATTCCGCACCAAATCTTTCATATCGATGACTTTGTTGTGGAACGTGCGAAACGCTATGGAACAGGCCATGAGGAATGGTTTGAGTATTACTGTATTCAATGGGATGTTGACTGGTTACGCCAGAACTTCTTCGACCAATTACGGGGTGCTGAAGAGCTACGCCTCCCGCTCTATGACAGGGAAACCGATACTCGTACAAATCAGCATGTCAAGCTTCCCCCTTCCTGCCTGATTTTCATAGATGGTGTTTTTCTGCAAAGACAGGAATGGCGTAATTTCTTCGACTTGATGGTATATGTGGATTGCCAGGAAGATGTCCGGCTTGAGCGGGAATTGCGTACGTTAAGTAAGACGATGGAACAATTGGAGAGCCGCTATCATAAGGGAGAAGACTATTATTTAAAGACCGTCAACCCGAAAGAACGGGCGGATTTAATAATAAAAGGAGATGATGAGGAATGAAGGTACTTGGATTCGGTGGTGTGTTCTGGCGTACGAATGATGTAGATCGATTGCGCTCTTGGTATCAGGAAGTCTTAGGGATTTCCTTGGATGAGCATTGGAACGGCACTATTTTTCCACCGAATAGCGGTGACATAATTTTTTCTTTATTCACAAAAGAAACTGCGTATTTCCCAACAGAACAGCAGGTAATGCTGAATTTCCGTGTAGAAAGTATGGAAGAGTGTGTAGCTCACCTTAAGGAACTTGGAATTCCTCTTCTCAAGGAAACGGAACATAGCGAATTCGGGATCTTCAACTGGATTACCGATCCGGACGGACGATTGATTGAGCTTTGGAAGAAGATTTAGAATCCAACAATAGTTATATCAGAGTTTTAAGCAATTACAAGGGAATACTGTCCAAACATACTTAAATAAAACAATAATATTCTCTATCCGTATAGTAAATGACAGGAGGAATCATCATGTACGAATCCATCACGATCTTACTGGAAGTTTTAATTTATACGTAGCCAAGTAAACGGAACCGGGTGCTGTGGCGAAAATTTAAAGTGCTAAAGCAACAAGAATGGTATAGAAAACTCCAAGACGGACATTTGAAAGGATTTCATCTGAACGATGTAGTCCGCGAGTATATAGAACAATGGGATGTAGAGAAAATGGTTCTTGAACCCAAATTAATAGAGAAATTCAGAAGCGGATTAACAGAAATTTTGCAGAAAGAAAGTTTTTAGATTGGGGGCATTATGGACTCGAATTTTGGAATCATAATTCTATTATTTGTCGTTACGTACATTCTTTTTGAGATTTCACGTCTCAGTCGTCAAGTCAAAGGGTTGACATACAAACTGGAACATCTCTCTAAACAGGTCGATTCGACTGAGCTGCCGATCAATGATGAGTGTCGCAAGCTTATTAATGAAGGAGACGAAGTAAAGGCCATTCGTAAGGTAAGAGAAGCTTTAGGACTTACCCAACCTGAAGCGAAACGGTACATTCATGAATTGAAAATTACCTCATCTCAGAATAAATAACTGAAATTGACAGTACTGTTCAAGGAAGTTATTAAAACACATAGACTTAGAATTCAAAAGTTATAATTAAGCGTTACTTGGTTCATTTATAAGGAGTGATTAGAATGGAACAAACTATTTTTAAACATATGGAAACGACTCGCGATTTGACATTAAAGGTGTTCGATCGCATCCCGGAAGAATTGATGGACGTTGTTCCCGAAGGATTCAACAACAGCATTCGTTGGAACTTGGGACATATTGCCTTTATTCAGGACCGGCTCGTCTATCAAGTTGCCGGGGAACCGATTGGCGTGCCTTATGCCTTTGAAGAGTACTTTAAAGCCGAGACAAAGCCTGCAAACTGGTTAGGCGAACCCCCTTCCTTAGAAGAAATAAAGGAAGCATTAATCTCACAGTCAGGACGAATTAAGGAGTCACGGAAAAGTAGACTCGATGAAGCATTGCCGGAACCATTTACTAATCGAATGGGCGTCACCTTCTATACAAAGGGAGACACGCTTTTATTCACTTTCTATCATGAGGCCATGCATTATGAAACCATCAAACAAATCTACCGTGCGATTCAGCGGGAGCAGGGGGAAGCAAGATGAGTTTACTTAAGGGAATGGAGGGTGTTTTTATCCCGGTCACCAATCCGGCAACCTCAGCGAAATGGTATGAAGAGAAATTAGGCTTTTCCCCGATTTACATAGAGGAGGAAGCTGCGACGATGCGTATTGCTTCTGATGCGCAGACTGTTGTATGCCTTGTCCGGACTCCAAATCATCAGCCGATGAAGTTTCCGGAGAATGACTTTGGCGTCGGCAAATACTATAACTTTATTCCTCAAAGTATCGAGGATACTTATGAAGCGTTGAAAGAACGTGGTGTTGAAGTCGGTCCAATAGGCGGTGAAGAAGGCTTCAGCTACTTCACCTTTTACGATCCGGACGGAAATCCATTAGGCGTTTGCAAATGAACATCCGGCCGATCACTTTGGAAGACTTCCCGGCCGTCTTATCGTGGAGTCAGGATAAGGCCTTTTGTTCTGCAAATGACTGGGAGATGAATCGAGAACCGCAAGAACTTTTTCGTTGGTGGGAACGCTTAGTTAAGGGAATTGCGGATGATTTCATTCGCCTTGGGATAGAAATGGACGGCAAGCTAATCGGTTATGTGGATTTTACGCATATCATTGACGGGTCGGGGGAATTCGGCATTGCGATTGGAGACAGCAGCTTGTGGGGACAAGGGCTTGGCCCGCAAGCTGCGTTGAACGCGATGGATTTCGCTTCAACAACATTAGGGATTACTACATTTACTGCAGAAACACATGAATCCAATCTTCGTTCAAGAAGACTATTAAAGAAGATCGGTTTCGTAGAGATCAGTAGAATCGGCAGTGAAATGTATATGGGAGAGGACACTCGTCTCATTCAACTCCGACATACAGTAAAGAGGCGACAAAATTGAAAACTTTTAAAATAGAACCTTTTGTCTTTCATACTTTTGGAACAGAAGGGAAAACCATTATTCTCTATCACGGATGGGGATCGAGCACCCGAACCTACATAGAATTTGCTTCAGACATAGCTGAACTTGGGTTCCGAGTCATATTGCCTGAGCTGCCTTATCATGATAGCCGTGACCCGTTAGAAAGTCCTTTCCGACGAGACATCACACAACAATATTTTTGGAAGACCATTTTTCAGAGTATCGATGAATCGGCCAAGTTTTTTGAAGCCCTTCAAGTTCCGTTAGAAGAGATTATTTTACTCGGGAGCTCGATGGGCGGTTTCATCGCATCTGGAATTGCAGCTAAGTATCCGGGCGTTGCAGGATTAATAAGTGTCAATAGCTCTGGTTCCTTTCTAACGTCAGAAAGGATATTTAGGAAAAATGACAATCGTCCCCAACTTAGCGAAGAAGAAAAGCGAGTATTCTCTACCTATGATCCAACTCATAAAAAACATAACCCATCTCCTGTACTTCTTTTGCATGGCATTCATGACAGCATCATTTCGATTGAAGGACAGCAAGAATACGATTCGTACCTCAAGTCTTGTGGAGCGCATGTCACTTTCTTAACGTACGAGCATGTGAATCATACAATAACTGACACAATGATTGACGACATAAAGCAATGGCTAATCCAAAATTTTAAGGAGTGAACTCATGACTAATCCTACAAAGTCACCAGTAAAAAATAAAATCGGCGGTATCTTCATCCCGGTCCGTGATATTGAACGGGCACGGGAATGGTATGGCCGAATATTAGGACTCGTTGAGGGAGAAGTGTTTTTCGGGCATATTTTTGTACCTGAAATGGAAGGTTCGGCCCAATTGATCTTGGATACGATGCCAAGGTGGCGAACAGAAGATGGAGACATTTATCCATACCACGCCCCTTCCCTTCAATTTATAACGGATGACATACAAGCATCCTTTGAATTCATGAAATCGCAAGATGTCGAACTGGTCACCGAGATTGAGGACAATTTCTACTTCGTCATCCGAGATCTGGATGGAAATCTATTAATGATTTGTCAGGAGAGATAGAATGAGTGAAATCGAAGAGGTGTTAGACGCTTACTTCCGGGCTTGGAATATTGGGTTTGACACAAAGGATCCTGTTGAACTACAAGGATTTATGTCCAAGGACTTTACTGGGTATTGGGCACATGCCGGGATGACAAAAACTTACGATTATGATTTTAACTACGATTTGGCCGGTGTACTCGGTCAGTATGAACAAGCGGAGAAAAATTTTGAAATTCTCTCCATGGTTGAACGGAATGACGATAATTACTTAGTTATGGGAAGAGAGCAGAACATCGTTAATGGCTCCCCCGCAACCGCTATGTGTATGTTCGTTTGGAGACGTGAAGATGGAGAACTAAAGTTATTAAGGGAATATATTGAGTTGGAACGATAAATTTTACGCATATAAAAATGGGAAGCCGCTATGGCTCCCCATTTTTAGTTAAGCAGTTTTCAACCTGGATGATTTCACAAATTTACCGATTAAAATGACACCAACCACTACCACGATTTCAATAGGCAGATTCCAAGCGTCCGGAATGAAAGCATTCATTTCATTATCGTGTAGGAACATCTTTGCCGCTGTGTAGGCGATAATAGCTGAACCAATGTAAACCAAAATCGGGTATTTGTTCATAGCATTGGAGATCACTTGGCTACCCCAAATAATTAGAGGAATACTAACCGCCAAACCGAATAGAATCAACCAAAAGCTGCCGTGAGATGCGCCGGCTACAGCCAACACGTTGTCTAATCCCATTACGATGTCGGCCACCACAATCGTTTTAACCGCTTGGTACAGGTTGTTAGCTGTCGCTAAATTCTCATCGGCTTCTTCTTCAATTAGAAGCTTTACAGCTACATAAACTAATAGTAAACCCCCAGCAGCCATCAGGTAGGGTATGTTCAATAGCTGAACCGCTATGAACGTCAACGTAACACGGACAATTACCGCTCCACCCGCTCCCCAAAAAATAGCTTTCTTTCTTTGTTCAATTGGAAGATTTCTTGTTGCCAAAGCTATAACAACAGCATTATCTCCAGCCAACACCAAATCAATGGCGATAATCGTTAACAAAGGAATTAAAATAGATTCCATTCAATATTTCCTCCTACATGGAAGGCACTTGACCCTCCCTTTTTACGCATACAAATATTATAACGGAAACTATTAGAATTCCTAAATGTTTTTTAAGGTTATATGAATGGATATGTAAAGCTGCTCCGCTTTGATTACTTCCGTAGACGCTCTTTAATACGGATGCATTTATTAAGATGTAGAAAATTATGTCTCGTTGCAGGCATTAATATTAATCCGGCAATGGTTTTTTTACTCCAATATTCCGCTAACCACTTGGAATTTTGTGAAACAGCATTTTCTTTAAATAGTTGTCCAATTCTTTCTTGTTCAACTTTTTCTTTGAATTGTCCTGGTTTTAACTTTGAAACTACTTGCTGAGTTCGTTTTCCAACAGCTCTTCTATAAGCAACTAACTGTTTCATTTCAATTCGGGAACTCATTAAAGCTATGTCCTTTTCACTCATGTCATTGCCAGAGTGAATATAGTCTATATTCATTTTCTCAAGCCAATTCTCTTCAAAAAGTACTTGCGATTCAGTAGCTACCAATATATTCATCGTCATATCCTCAATTCGAGCAATATGCCAAAGATGCCACGCGATTGAATTATTTGTGTCTGGATTCGGTGTAGGATCATGCCTAAAGACCTTTTCATCTAAATCCCTAAGTAATTCATCTTCCAGAGTAGTTTGATAGGTCTCAAGAATAGAGGGAGAGTGCAGCAGAGAATGCTGTGAAATAAATAATTCAGTAGCTCTTGAATGTTCTTCAGGTTTTGAAATGATCGCCGTTAAGAGTCTATGTTGTTCATTCCAGACCTTTCTTTGTTTGAGATCCAATAAAATCAATCCATTTCCATTGAATTCAGTTACGTTCTTTGAACCGGTGAATCATCTGTATTTAAACAACGCTGTTAACAAGCCTTCTAAACCAAAACGATTTTCATTAGGACGGGAATTCATTTTTCTTATTTCTATTTCCTCAAAATCTTTAAAAATTGGTCTCAGTTTTTCTTCTGTGTAGCCCAAACCGCCTTTTAGACTGCGTAAACGATACACTTCCCAATCGGATAGATCTGCTCCTCCAAATTTTCCGCCTTCCATGAAACATGTGATTCCAAAGAATCCTTCAGGTTTTAATGCCCTCTTAACCAAATCTAAATAACTCATCCGGCGATGTGGAGCAATATGGTGGAAGCAACCAGAGTCGTAAACAAGATCGTAACTTGATTCTTCAATATCTAAATCGAAAATGTTTTGTTGAATAAAATTAATGTTCAAATTCCTTTCATTTGCCCGCTCTCTTCCCCATTCCAACGCTTCTTCCGATAAGTCAATCGCATCGACAATGAAACCTTTTTCCGCAAGGTAAATAGCGTTCCTTCCAGGTCCACATCCTAATTCAAGGACTTTACCCGGCTTTATTAACTGTTTTTCAATATACTCAACTAAATTCTCGTCCGGTTCGTTGGCAAAGAATGGAACGTTCCTTTCACGGACAGAGTAAAAATGATCCCAGTTAAAGGTGGATTCTTCCTTAAGAAAATGATCTAACATTTGAAGTAGATCCTCGTAATTATTAATGGTTTCCTTCACCAGTATTCCCCCTGCTATCTCATCTAATTGCAACCTATTCATTCCTCCGAACATCCCATCTCCTAAAAATATGATAGACGAGTAAGCCAAGTGGACCTGAAAGGAGAGTTAATATCCAAAACAAATGCCTGAAGAAGCTATAGAAATGGCGATCCGAATCATAGAAAACCCACACGGCCATCACCAAAGCGATTGTGTAGAACAATGCTATTTCCATTTGATAACCTGAAAAATCTATCTGACTAGCAAGTGACCATCCCATATCATCAGCTCCATTAAGTTCCTTAGAGAAAATGAGTAGACCTCTATTTATACCAAGTACTAATTTGCGTTACATTCCCATTCCGATCGACACGTAACGTAACTCCTTGCTTTGAAGAAACCTCCTGTACATCGAACTGGCCAACGGTATACCCTTCTTCAAAATGTACCGGAGATATTTTGAATTCCTGATCAGGATATGTGGCTTCCAAGTAATCCACAATCTGTTCATAGCGTTGTGCATGTGTGTTCACTTTTATCGTCGGAAAGTACAAGTAGTAACCAACGTATCCTATGACAAGAACACCCGATACAACCATCGCCCACTTCTTCCGATTACGGAAAATAAACCAAGCAATTCCGATGGCTAATAAAAGAATCAGGCCAATCAACATAAAGAAAATCACGTCATTCGGATTCATGTCATTTCCTCCTCCATCCAGGAAGATCTTTCTATATAATTTCTATAAATTTATACGATTCTCCTTCATTTTCATGACAAAAGGCCGGCATTTGCCGGCCTTTTCTTAATGCTTTCCTATATCAATGATTAACCGGATATATCAACGATTGTGCATCCCACCATGATTTATTCATCTAAAATTACTCCGCTTTCCGCCTAACATTACTCATTACAAATCCACTTTCCGGCAATGTCGGCATGCGGGCCATGCTGTAGCTTAGGTCCTGATCGGGTATGTCGTAGTCGATTTTGTCGACTAAGAATTCAATGCTGGCTTTCATCGCTTCGACTGTGATGCCTTCTCCCGGGCAGCGATGACCTTTTTTGGGGTCGCCTCCACCTTGCGGGATGAAGTCGTACAGATTTTCCGGATGGTGACGGAATCGTTCCGGATTAAAGTAAAACGGCTGGTCCCAGATCCGTTCATCGTGATTCGTTCCGTACATATCCAACAAGACGAGCTGACCTTCTTTAAAAATGCAACCTTTCCATTCAAATTCTTTTTTCACCCGGGCTCCTAAGAATGGGCCGAACGGATAAAAACGGCGGACTTCTTGGACGAACATGTCGAGGTATTCCTCTCCGCCTTGGCGGAGTTTTTCCTTTTCCTCCGGATGATCAAAAAGAGCGACTGCCGCGAATGTGATGAAAGTAGAAATCGCTACGATCGGGCGCAACACGTTAATGAGCTCGACGGCGGCCATATGGGCATCCAGCTGATCGCCATCCGGGGTCTGATAGAAGGCCATTTCATATAGTGCAGTTTCGTCTTCGACGGCGCGTTCACCGCTACGCACATCTTCGATTAGACCTGTAATCCAGTCCTCTGCCCGAGTCCTTGCTTTTCTTCCCTTCCAATGTCGGGGACCGACCGCTCCGAACGCATCGACCATTGCGGCAAAATCATCCGCCCGGATCTTTACTTCTTCTTCATCCAACGGCACTCCGGTCCATTCACATGCAACGCGGCAAAGAAGCTCCTTCGCCTCTTCAAACAAAACAATGGATTCTGCCTGTTCCCATTCCGCAATTTTATCCTCCCATGCCTTCGCTACCATATTGCCGATATTTTTCTCCTCTGCCGGCGTCATAAGGGATAGGAATAAAATCTTCCGATGGATATGTGCATCTCCGTCCATCGTCTGGATGGCGTTTTGTCCGAATAATGTTTTTTGCACCCTTTTCGGTGCAGCCCCTTTTCGCTGGAATAGCTCAGGGTTATAGAACTTCTTGGCAGCCTCTTCCCCGGACATGCAGATGACCTGCTGGCCAAGTAGGCGTGCTTCAAACAGATCCGTTCCGTATTCCTTCATCCGATTACCAAGAAATAGATAACCTTCCTGCATCAGTGTTAAACTGTTATCCAGGCTCTTATCATGCGGGACCTGTTTGTTCATCCGAATCGACTCCTTTACCCATGTTGTTTCCTTCATTCCCTAAACTTAGTTACAACGAAACGGTTCCCTCTCATCCTGTACAATTTCGAACAAGTATATAAGTCGTTACCCATATCGCATACTTTAAGACAGGAGGCAAAACTATGGATCTATACGACAAGGCCCACTCTGTCATCATTTCAGCTAATCATCGGCTGCTTAAGCACGACCCTTCCTTAATCCCGATCGGGAAAGGGCGGAGTGCTTATGCGTTCCGAATAAAGGGCACACAGTTTGCCCTGAAGAAGTTTTTTCCTGAGTTCGCCGATATCGCTCCGCTCGAAGCGAGTGTCTACCATGAATTAAAGGGAATCGAATATTATCCGACGATGTTTGAGTACGGGCATGACTATATCGTGATGGATTATATCGAAGGATTGACCCTTTTCGAATGCCTCACACGCGGAGTGCCGATTGAACGGCGACATATTAAAGAGGTGGACCGGGCATTACATTTGGCTGTCGAACGCGGTCTGAACCCTTCTGACATCCATCTCCGGAATATCATTCTTACTCCTTCGGGCGAGATTAAGCTGATTGACGTTGCCCGCTTTAAGCAGCCACATGACCCCAGTCAATGGGATGATTTGAAGAGGGCCTATACCAAGTATTATGAGCGACCTTTATTCCCCAAAAAATTACCCGCTTTCCTGTTAAATCGTATTGCCCATCTGTACAAAAAAGACCTCATTCCCTTTTAATGATTCTGGTATGATGATTTCAAAAGGGGATGAGGTTTTTTATGGAAATGAACATTCATACGTTTGAACAACAAATTCAGAAGAACATCATGTTGAATTACATAGCATTTTTACCTGACGGATATGATCCGTCCCATCATTATCCATTGTTAGTCTTCCTCCATGGCATCGGGGAACGGGGCAAGAATCCGGAAAAGGTGATGACCCACGGGATTCCACAAATCTTGGAACAGAGCCTCCCTTTCATACTCATCTGTCCTCAATGTCCGGACGGAACGATCTGGTCGATGGAAACGGATGCGTTGGATGCGCTGTTGGACGAAGTGATTACTCGCTTTCCCATAGACGAGAATCGGATGTATTTGACCGGACTCAGCATGGGCGGCTACGGAACATGGGACTATGCACTACGGTATCCGGACAGATTCGCAGCGTTGGCGCCTGTTTGTGGAGGAACATTGCGATTAGAGGATATTGGACGAATCAAGCATACGCCGATTTGGGTGTTCCATGGTGAATTGGACAAGCGAATCCCAGCAGAAGGGACACGTCAGCTCGTTCGGGCAATGGAGTCTGTTGGAGGTAACATAAAAGCAACCTATTATCCAGAAGTCGGACACAATGCATGGGTAAATGCATATTCTACCCCTGAACTCTATGAGTGGCTGCTCCAGCATGAAAGGAAGACAGAGCGATGAACATACGCGAATATCGAGAAGAAGATTTTAATGAGATCCATCTAATGAATGATGCGGAAGGCTGGTCAAACTTAGTTGCACGAGGTGCAGACACGAAGACAGCCTGGGCAAACTCGACGATCGCCTATGTGGCTGAGGAAAATGGAGAGATCATTGGTTGCGTGTGGGGCTTCACTGATACTAAAATTACAACCTACATTTGTGAACTAATCATTCAACAGAATTTTAGAGGTAAAGGAATTGGGACAAAGCTTCTACGGCACGTGCATAGTCTCTATCCCGAAACTCGTATGGAGCTGCTTGCCTCCAGTACGTCGAAGACTTATTATGAGCAACTGAATTTCCGTCCATTTTACGGGTATCGGAAGACATTTGAGGAATGGTCCTAATTTCGCATCACTTTTTTCGGCTTTTTGCATATTTGTAGAAAGACTGAAAAGGAGTGAAAGTCTTGACCCCGAAATTCCAGCCGACTTATTGGCAATTAGAGAGCTCAAGCATGCAATATATAGTTCGTGAACGCCGGCACAAACCAATCGATGATGAACACAGTCATCAATTGAAATCTTGCGCGCAAACTTGCGTTAACAAAGGATGTCCGTGCTTTGCTCCATCCGTTTATCAGGAATAAAACAAAGGCTATTCCCATAGCAATCGGGAACAGCCTTTATCTCAAATAGCCTTCATAAATCTTCTGTAACTTCTCTTCGAATACACTCATATGAACTGCACGCGCTTCCCGCAAGTATTCCTTCCCATCCACAAACAGCAGCAATGCCGGCACAGAGAAAACCGTAAATCGTTCTGCAACTTCCTCTACTTCTGCAGAGTTGATATGGGCGAGCCGGATTTCCGGAAACTTTTCCATCAGTTCACCGACCTGAGGCAAAAGGGCGTGGCAAACACTACATCCTGTTCGGGAAATATAAACAAAGGATAGCGGATGACTGGCGATGAAACTGTCGACATCTTCAATCGTGTGCAACTCTTCGAAAGTCCTCATCATACAACCGCCTTTCTGTATCCTTTAGTTTAGCCCCTTGTAGGACAAAAATAAAGACACCTGCCTGCACAGGTGCCACTTCACGCTCTTTATATGCTTATTTACGGCAACGATCACATGAACTGCATGATGTTGCACTTTTCCCGCATTGCTTGCACTTCTTTTTATTGGACAAACTTCACCACTCCTTTAGTCAGATGTTTAAGGATATGTTGAAGAAGCATTGTCCTATTCCTATAACCTAAAGATTTTACACGTAGCGGCTGATCGTGGATTGAAGTTTCTGTGCCATATTTGGAATATCAGATGAACTGACAGTTAGGCGTAATTTCGATTCATCCATTCCCATCGCTTCGGAGAATAAGCTGCCGAGTCCCCGCACTTTACAGTCAACCTGCAGCAGAAGCTCTGCTTGGTTTTCAGAAATCGGCAGGAACACGATTTCCAACTCATCCAAACGGCCGCGGAACGAACCGGATGTCGGAACGAATTCAAACTCTTGAACGAATGGCAGACGTTTTCTCATATAGCGCGGTGCCTGTTCGCAATCTGCCTCACGCATGCGGAATCCTAAACTGCTCGCTGCCGTTAGAACCGATTCCAATAACGGGTTTGGAACTACGCGCACAAAGTCCTTATCAGAAGGGTCTACCGCACTTGTAATATCAAGGTCTGTCTTGATCCATACTCGAGAACGGCCAATGGTGATGGGTGTATCCAAAGGAAGAATAAATGAAAAAGGAATCTCCTTACGCTCATTCGCATGAATATTGAAGGATTCACTCAATCTGAACTGATCTACACGTCCTGGAACAGAGATTTTCTTATCGTCAATCTCCTTTAGGTACGATGTATTCACGGACATATAGATATCCGAGATTTGCTGCTCCGTACTGCCGCCTTGAACAACAACGACACCCCGCACTTCACCGCCCGGCATAACCGTATCCTTCTCCAATTTCGTATCCACCTTCGCAGATCCAATTCCTACACTCGCCAGCATCTTATTAAAAAAAGACATTCAAACTTCCTCCTGTATCGTATGATTCATGTAAATTCACGTTGCAGAAAATTATACGAGTGAGGAGGTGAAAGGTTGCATAAGCGTAAAGAAATTCTTTTGGAATATAAAGAGCCATCCAATACGATTGGATGGCCCAATATAAAATATGATTTTATCCAAACAGTCCGCCAAGAATTCCTTTCTTGCGACCTGTATCAGTTGAAGCATAGCCATCATTCGAATCTCGATCCGATTCCCATCTCATTGGTGAGGAACCGAATTTCTTGAATTGCTCCGAGATTTTTGCACGGCTATCCTTGTTTCGCAATAAATACGCTGCCCCTAATCCCAATGCTGCTAACCCCATTTTATTCTTCATAATTAATTCCTCCCTATCAATCGTTTACGTCTTATTTTCCCCTGACAGGAATTGTCTAAACTAACCATCGGTTTCCATACTTGTCATCAAAACGTGATAACTACTATGAGCAAGCACCCTCTTTTGTCGTATAATGGTGCTTAGAATCTTAAGATGGGGGTCAATTGAATTGTCAAAATTACCGAATTGTCCGGAGTGTAATTCCGAATATACATACGAGGATGGAAACCTATTGATATGCCCTGAATGTGCCCATGAATGGACGCCGGGAACTGAAGCCGGAAGTGATTCAGAAGAGAAGGTCGTAAAGGATTCCAACGGGAATGTCCTTCAAGATGGAGACACTGTCACAGTCATTAAGGACCTCAAGGTGAAAGGAAGTTCTTCCGTTCTAAAACAGGGAACAAAAGTTAAAAACATCCGTCTGATTGATGGCGACCATGACATCGACTGCAAAATTGATGGCTTCGGAGCCATGAAGCTGAAATCGGAGTTCGTGAAGAAGATTTAAATGACAAAAAGTACATCAGAGAAAAATGATGGACCCTGGAAACAGAGACTTGAAACAAACCCACTTAAACTGCCTTACTGCCGATTTTCAATTGGTGTAGGGCAGTTATTTTTTTCTGTATACATTTCTTATATTGTTTTACCTAACAATTACTTTCTTTACATAATGCTTCTTGTGACTTGATTCTTTTAACTTTAGCGAGGAGTGATAGGATTAAATGATTCCTTTCTCCCCTTCTAAAGGAACGTTTAGTTATAGAAAAATAGGATAAACAATATATAAGTCATAAATGAAATGAAGGGAGAGTTGGTTAATGAGTGAGAATAAAAAGCCACATGAACAAATAACCGACAAAAACAATGGACTTACTTCTGCCCAAGAAGTAACCTACCCGAATGATTTTAAAAGGGCAGATGAAGCCGAAAAAGAAGAGAAAGAAAAGAAAAATTAATTCTTTTTAAATAGTGGCAACTGAGCACTAAAGCTAAAGCACATCAACGAATTCATCGTGATGTGCTTTTTCTATTTTTGCTCATTCTCCGCATGCTAAAAGATCTCCAAAAAATTGTCCGATTTCTCCGGTCAATATGCCTCCATGTCCTGTACAGAGGGCGTCTGCGTCAAATCCCTTCATGATCCTCAGGCCGCTAAGAAAATGTGACAACTCCTTAGAAGCGACACCGCCTTCTTTCATAAAATCCAACCAGGCTTGTCTCAAATCCATTCCATTCGAGATGAAACCTTCGTTAGACAACGGATCCCCGAAGTAACAAAGAAAATCTCCGCTAAAGAGAATTTTAGTCGGACGATGATAAACAACCATTGAACCTGGTGAATGTGTGCCGACTAATGCATATGTAAAATCTCCGATTATTCCTGAATCATCTTTTACTGTTGTGAACCGGTCTGAATTTGAAACTTCAATAGCCCCTTCTTCACGTATATGGATATATTTGACGGCTTTCGCGAAGAGATCGATTCCTTGGACATGATCTTCGTGGCCGTGGGTTGCAATAATTACTGTCACGTCATCAGGCGTTTTGCTAAGAGACTGAAGGGCATCCACTAATAACTGGGCATGTTCCTTTTTCCCACAATCGATTAATGTGACCCCGTCCTCCTCTAAAACTATATAGCAATTGTTATAGGAACCCCATGAAGTGTCCCAAACCGCAAATGCATACACATTCTCTCTTACTGCTTGTAGTAAATAATCCACGTAATTTCCCCCAATTTATGAAACGTACTTTTACAATTCTTATTGTCGGCCTTTAATCCCTTTAAAATCAATTAAAATTTTCAACTACCTGCTTAATATAGTCAATCATCTTTTTTGCTGCTGGTGAAATGGTCTTTAATGAAACAGTCGTCAACCCGATCGTCCGGTAGAATTCTCCTTCCACTGGAATGATGCGAAGATTTTTCGGTACTTGGTAAAGAATCAGTTCAGGCAGGATGGATACCCCCAACCCATTCGCCACCATGGAGATAATCGCCTGGTCATCACCGAGCTCAAATTTGATTTTAGGTTTTAGACCCGTTTTCTTGAATACACGGTTAACATCATTGTCGCTGCCTTTTTTGGAAACGATGAAATCCTCATCCTTCAACAAAATGGGTGGAATGCTTTTCTTATTTGCTAACGGGTGCTCACTTGGTAACAGGCATTGCATACGGTCCTTCATCAACGGAATGGACTCCAACGATTGGGCAGTAGGCAATGACACAAAACCGAAATCGATTGCTCCTGTCGAAACCCAGTGCTCAATCTCAATATAGTCCCCTTCAATCAGCTTCACTTCTATATTGGGGTATTGCTCATTAAATGATTTCAGGATTTCGGGAAGCCAACGCACAGAGACACTTGTAAACGTTCCGATCCGGACTGTTCCGCCTTCTATTCCGTTAATTTTCGAAATTTCTTGTGTCAATTGTTCGTCCCACTTCAATATTTCACGAACAATCAATAGTACTTGTTCCCCATTTTGTGTTAAATGAATTCCTGATCTCCCCCTGCTCAAAAGCAAGAATCCCCACTCACGCTCCAGCCCAGTAATAGCATGACTTACAGCCGACTGGCTCAAGTTTAGTTTCTCCGCTGCCCGTGACAAACTTCCCTCATCTACAACTGTGCTAAAAATCTCATATTTGGCAAGTGACATAGTCATTCGTCCTTTACATGAATTTTTTTCATATTTGACTTTAAAAAGATTCAATTTTCTTATGATTATTTTATCATTATAATGTATTTTAAAACACTTTAGGAGGGTGAAGTGCAATGGAGAATCAGTTGAATCGAGGCTTGCAGATTAGAGCGGATTTCATGATGTTACTTGTCGTAGCTATTTGGGGTTCTTCCTATTTATTTATGAAAATGGGATTGGAGAGCATTAGCGAGTTCAATCTGGTTGGACTCCGATTCGGATTTGCCTTCCTCTTAGCGGGATTGTTCTTCTATAAACGAATGATGAAAGTGAACAAAACAACGTTGAAGTATGGCTTCATCTTAGGAACGATCGTGTTCCTTGCGATTTCATGCGTCACGATTGGATTGAAATATACAACCGTTTCAAATGCCGGATTTTCATTTGGCTTGGCTGTCATCTTTGTTCCGATTCTGTTGACGATCATCTATCGGAAGAAACCGGAAATGAAGATCATCGTGGCAACGCTTTTCTCGATTACCGGTATCGGGCTCATGACGCTTAACGAGCAGTTGTCTATTAATTTGGGTGATTTTTTATGCATCATTGGTGCATTGCTTTATGCATTATTTATTATCACGATTGATAAATTAACGAAGAACGTGGATTCCATTGCACTCGGAATTCTGCAGCTTGGATTTACCGGTGCATGGGGAATTGTGTTTTCATTCATATTTGAGACTCCGCATCTGCCAAACACAAGCGAAGGCTGGATTGCTATTTTGGCACTGAGCATTCTTTGTAGCGCAATCGGATTCATTGGCCAAACAGTTGCACAGAAATATACAACGCCGACGCATACGAGTTTAATCTTCTCCTTGGAGCCGGTTTTCGCGGCACTTTTTGCATTTATGTTCATGAATGAAGTATTGCAGTTTAGAGGTTATATCGGGGCATTCCTGATACTTCTCGGTGTCCTGACAGCGGAAGTGGATTTGAAGAAATTGCTGAAGAGGAAAGCTGAAGACACGTTAGTCGGTCAAACGGCCGGTTATACACCGGAACATAAATAATAGATCAGGTTAACGTAAATAGGCCATCCAATGAGTGATTCAATAATTGGACGGCCTATTTTTTCTATCCTTCACGTAATCCTAAATAGCGGATTTCTTTGCCTTCAACAATTGCGATTACGATATCTCCATTACCGTCAATTTTCTCATATATTTTTGTTCCTACCGGAAGTTTTGTTGCAGAGCCATTAGAAAAGTCGTGACTATCGCTCGTTTGTTTCGTTATTTCCAACACTTCTTGACCTACTGTTAACTCCTGATTAACAACCCAATCAATTTGCTCAGCATTACTATAGACAATACCGTTTAAAAGAAAAATGTCTGCGTTCTCGTTTTCCACTAATATTTCTTCCACTGTCGGGTTTCCTGTTTCAATGTTATTAAGTTGATTAGTTTCTTTTGTATTGCATGACGATAATAGTAGAGTCATTGTTAAAGTTCCCACTATCAAATGGACCTTCCTCATAGTTCTTTTTAACGTCCTTCCTTATTTAGCTTTAATCCATTTTAATCTTTAGTCCGGAATCTCATTAGATACTCTGAAAGGTTCAGACCTTAAAACTTCTTTTCCATTTTCCAAAACAAACACTCGTACTTCTTTTCCGTGGATCACTCTTAATGGGTTTTTCATCGAAACGTATAGTTCTCCTTGCTCATTAGGTTGAAATGATGTTTTCCCATCCATGGTGCCGAATCTAATCACAACATTTTCTTCGGGTCCAAATACAATTCCTTGTTGCGAGCTTTCTCCAAATGATATTTTATAATTTCCTGTTGGTTTTAACCCTTTTGCTAAGACGATAATATCTATGATTCCATCCACACTTGAACCGTCATCATTGATGTCCTCAACTGCAATTGTCACTCGACCTGTCCCATCTTCAAAAGGGATATCTTCTGCAGTATAAACTTCTACTTCCATAACAGCTTCTTCATTTGAACAACCAGTTACGAACAGTCCTAAAACTAATATACTAATCACGATTCTACGCATCATTCTTCCTATCCCCCTATTTAATAAAACTAAGGATGATTCCCATTAACAGAGAAAGCGAAAAGAAACCAATCATGAAGTAGCCAACAAATTTTATAGGTTTTGGCATCTTATTGAAATCGGCATCAGCCAGATTTGAACTATTTCCTTCTATCTTTTCCATATGATCTATTGCGTCATTGAATGGCTTTTTATCCTCATGCATTCTACCTCCCCCTTTCTTAATAAAAATTCCCGTACTTAGTTACTGAATAGTTTACCACCATTATCCATATTCAGTGTAAAACGTTTAAATGAACCCTAAAAAGTTTTTATCGTCATATTCAGAAAAGTATAGGAAAATGGAAAGACGGAGGGGAAATGGATGAGACTTAAAATTATTCATACAAACGATGTACATAGTAATTTTGAACAGTTTGCAAGAGCTGCAACAGTGATTAAACAACAGAAAGATGCGGATTCCATCGTGTTAGATGGCGGGGACTTTGCCGATTTCAAGAGCATCGAACTTCAAGGGACTAAAGGAATGGCCGCGCTGGAACTGCTCGACTACGTCGGCTATGACGCGCTGACCATCGGCAACAATGAAATGTTCAACGGAGTGGATACTCTCCAGTTCATGGCTTCGAATAGCCCGTTACCGTTCATCAGCAATAACTTATTGAAAAAGGATCGAACGGAATTGGCGGGTGTAGTGAAGAGTGCTATCCTCGAGAAGAACGGCTTACGCATCCTGATTACAGGATCGTCTCCGAATTTAGATGTATTTAACGATGGGTTAGGCGTTCATATGCTTCCATTTAAAGAATCGATCAAACAGGAAATCAAGCGCAATGAAGGACGATATGATCTATGTATTCTTCTAAGCCATATCGGGACATTTGAGGATGTTCCGCTCGCTTCGGAAATCCCGGAAATCGATGTCATCATCTCAGCTCATGATCACAAGCTTTATCCAGAAGCGAAAATTGTGGATGGAACCATCATGAATAGTGCCGGAAACTATGCAGAACATGTTGGTATCGTTGAACTTGAGATTTCGGAACGTGGAGTGGAATTAATTCATTCAGAAACCATTGCCACAAAGGATGTTGCGGTGGATGAAGGCGTCTTACAGATCTTGAAAGAGAATAAAGTAAAAGCCATCGAAGTGTTGAGACAGCCGTTGTACCAGTTGTCCGCCCCGCTTTGGCATGATGTCATCGAGGAAAATCCGATTACCAATCTTATTGTGGATGGACTTCGTGATATGCTGGGCTGCGATATCGGGTTGATGAATAGCGGGATTGTGAATGCCGGTGCGTTCGATTTCATTTCCAATAAAAAACTGATTGAAATTTGCCCATCGCCATTGAATCCAACCTCTTTTGAAGTGAAAGGCTCAGACTTACGTGAAGCATTGGAACAATCATTGGATGTTCAAGTCTGCTTGGCGGAAGGTCGAGGACCGGGATTCAGAGGCAGGTTCACTGGAAGACTTCACGTCTCTGGCGCTAAGGTGATCCATGATGGGAAAACTGTTCGGGAAATCTTAGTGGCAGGGCAACCGTTGGATGATGAGAACTGGTACTCAGTCGCAAGTTCCGATTACTTACAGCGCGGATCCGGCTATCCTTCCCTTGCGAACAACCGAAATGTTGTCTATCGTCCGGAAGAAATCAAAGATGTCATCCGGGAATATGCGAGACACTCTGAGTTTGTTGAATTAGCCATGGTCAATCGGTGGAACGTATTATCAAAGGTAAACTTTTAATGGAAAAGGACGCTGAAGAATATTTTTCAGCGTCCTTAATGTCAGTATCCGATAAAATCATTCACGTTCTTCAAATAGACTTCTTTGAATATCCTTGCCCCCCGAATCGTTAAAATTCGAAACCCTCCTCCATCTCATACAAATTAACATAGTCCTCACTTATTTCAATTGAGATGATTTGATCTTCCTTCCTAAAGAAGTGAACGTGTCCCTTTCGTTCGTCCTTCAACTCTTCCCATCCCCAATTCTTCATTTCATCAAAATAGTTTAGAGGCGGGTAAAGTCCCTGTTCTCCTCCAATGTTTTCTAACGTGTATTTTTTCCCTTCTTTAATATTCGGATTGGAGAATTCCACTTCACTGACTTCAGCATCGGCTGGCACAGGAATGTCTTCATTTATTTCCGATTCTTCGTATCCGTCTATTTCAACGTGGGGGTTGACCTGGCTTTGTTCACTACAAGCAGACATGACTAAACTGAATATAAAAAGCAACATTAATCTCTTAATGGCTTTTCACCTCCAAAATGTTTTCTTAAACAGAAAGGACGTTAAACCTATTAATAACGGAAGTAACGCCTCTAATTTATCCAAGATAAAGTGACGTCTTTTATCTCTCTTGCAGTGCTTCCTTCAAGCCACCGTCATCTACAATCTCAAGTTTTTCTACTGGTCCATCTTTAATGGTTACAATTCCCTTAACGGTAGTGCTCTTTCCCTCACCGCCTTCTTTTTTATAATGAACAACGACAGAGGTGCTATAGCTTGTCGGATTTTTTTCATCCTGTACCACTTCAATTTCCCCTACACTTAATTCATATCCATTCTCTGCAGCAATTGCAGGATAGACAAATCCGAATGAGGCAATAAATTCTTCTAATCCTTCATTAGAGAAATAGGAAATGTATTTTTTATTCAAATACTCTACAAGTTTCTGGTCTTCTAATGGGTTTTCAGAACCAGCCCACAACTTGTTCAGCTTATGATCTGTCCTGCCAAATTGCTCTTGAAGAATTCCCCTTGCAAGAAATCCTCTGTCGCGCCCTTCATTGGAAGTTTCCATCATTTCTTGGTAAAAACCACTATCACTTAAGCCTCTGATTCCACTGATTTTTCCACTTTCCGACATCGTGATGAAGCCCTTCATAGTAGCTGTTTTCTCTTCGCCGTCTTTTTCAAACGAAACGACTACCGTGTAATCGTAGTTCCGTTCAATTTTTTCTTGTTGCTGGATGTCAATTTTATCGGTCTTGAATGTATAGCCGTTTTCTTGGGCTTTGTGATGATAATAGAATAAGAGACTAATCATTGTATATTTTTGTATTGCTTCCTCTTCCATATAAGGGCTGAAGGTATCTGATAAATATTGATGGTATTCTTTTACTCGTTCCTCTGCCTCTGCTTCCCATTGTTCTGAGTCGGCAACACCTTTGAACATTTCTTCCTCAATACGGAGGAATTCCTCGTCCGGCCCGTTATATTCAACTTCCAAGTACTTCTTAATCGTCTCGATATTTGGATCTTCCACTGCTTTTACTTCCTTTTCTTGCTCCGTACAGCCTGTTAGGAGTAAAGCCAACAGTAGAATCACGCCCCCTGCCTTTTTTATGAACATAATGAGGCCTCCTTAAATTCAAAGTCTCTGAAATTCCAGACGAAATACAAGGCTTGCCATGAGATCTGTGTAAACGGTAAATGCGCCAACTAATAGTTGAGCAGTTATTTTAAAACGACTTTTTTTATTTCTTTTATTAACTTAACAATCATACAAACGATTGAAGAATTCTACGTACACAACTTCCACCTTAAAATTGTATACGCTTTCAACTTCTAAATGGTTTCACTTTTTTGGAATGTTTTTCTAATTCTTTTATTTTACAGTGAAGTTTTGCAGGCTGAGCAGGTTGTTTTGCGGTATAGGAACATCTTTTGCAGGCTGAAACCTTTCTTTTGCGGATGGGAATCGCTCTTTTGCACTTCTCATCAGACTTCCCTTTTTATATTGCAGAATTCTTCTTTCATATTGCGCATTAGAAGGAGTATATTGCGCCTGTGACCTATTGGTATTGCGCAGCACGTCGATTATATTGCAGAATTCCTCTTTCACATTGCGCACCCGTAACTTGTAAGAGGATTACCAGCCCTTTTTATCGAATTAATTAAAAATGATTACATAGATAGGAGCGTTTCTTCATGAATTACATTGCTGACATGCGTAAATTAATTGGCCACGAGACACTATTTACCGTTGGTTGCGGGGTCATTATTGAAAAGGATGGCTGCATTCTTCTGCAGCACCGGACGGATGAGGATAGTTGGTGTATTCCAGGCGGTGTGATGGAACTTGGTGAAACTTTTGAGGAAGCAGCGAGACGAGAGACACTCGAAGAAACGAACTTATCAGTCGGGGAATTAGAGTTATTCGGTCTTTATTCCGGAGAAGATTGCTTTGCTGAGTATTCCAACAAGGATCGTGTTTATAGTGTTCAAATAATTTTCAAAGCCACTTCATATACAGGAGAATTGGTTCAAGCAGGCTCTGAGAGTAAGGAACACCGGTTTTTCAATAAAGAAGCATTACCGGCAAATCTGAATCAACGACAACAATCATTCATCATGGACTGGGCAAACGGGCGAAAGACGCCTGTAATTCGGTGAGGTAGAAAAGATGAAACGATTGTTAATAGCGACTGTCGGCAAAACACATAGCGGAAAGACAACATTTGCAAGATCATTGGAGAAAGAATTGCAGAATTCCGTTGTCATTGATCAGGATGTTCATGCAGAGTTCCTTCTCAGCCACTATCCTTCTTTGATTCCTAAAAGAGGACCGCATCGCCTGAAATTCGCCATCACGAGATCGGTGGTGGACTATGCGGTAAGTGAGACGAACCAACATATAATCCTATGCAATTCCAATGAAAACCGCGTGAATCGCTTAAAGCTCTTGGAGGAGTTCCGGGATAAGGGATTCACCTGTGTGTTAGTTCACTTTGACATGCCTCAAGAGGTCTTACTTGAGAGGATTGCAACCAGCGGACGGAGGACTGATATTATTCGGACCGTCACGAGTTTTGAGGAAGTTCTTCAACTGCAGGAGTCATTAACCGAAAATGGCCATAACATCGCTCCTGATGAGAGTGAAGCTGATTATGTTTTCACTCTCGAAAGTGTTGATGAGATGGAGACAATTATACGGGAAATTTTAAAAATCGTAGGTGAATATAAATGAAATTATTAAAAATTAACGATGCATTATTCGATCAAATTGAGAGTCTTTATAACAGAGTATGGAATCAGTCGATAGATGAACGACTTAGAAAACACTATACATATGATGGATTCAGAGGGGTAGCTCTTCTTAGCAAAACTGATCGGTTAAAAGGCTTTGCATACGGCTACACGTCATTACCTGGGCAATATTACCATGGACTGCTTGCTAAAGAACTGGCTCCGAATGAATACGAACACTGGTTAACAGATTGCTTTGAAGTGGTGGAACTTGCCGTAGATCCCGATTTCAGAAGACAAGGACACGCTAAAACACTGATGACCGAACTGCTCGATGAAGTAGAACGGAAAACCGCCATTCTAACGACTCAAACGGATAACCATTCTGCCCGCTCCCTCTATGAATCAATGGGGTGGGTTATTGTGAAGGAACGGTTTTATCCCGGTGTTCCTGATAAGCCATATGTGATTATGGGAAAGAATTAAATGTAGATTGAGAGGTGTTTTGTCGTGTTAGAAATTAGGCAGATCACACCAGCGGAACTATTGGAAAATCGGCAAAACGTGGATGAATACTTAAAGAATGAATTCACTCAGTTGGTAAATGAAAAAACGTGGATGAATAATTATGATCACCTGATTAGACGATTTCAGTTACAGAAATTCAAGAAGTTCACTTATGATGAATTTTCCAATTTTCAATGGGATACAAAACATGTAAAAGAATTATCGACAGAAACTTTTCGACGGGTTAACCAGTACTTAGATTTCGATTCTGTACGAATAACTATTGTCCCTTCGCTCCCCTTTTCATACTTTAAAGAACAACCGAAACCTTTATGGATTAATGCTTTTACAAATGGTCCTGGTAACATTGTGATTGCGATTCCTCCACAGCCGGATGATGACTTCTTTCAGTATTTATTGGCACACGAACTACATCACGCATGTCCCAGTAATCCTATTTACCATCTGTCTTTAGATTCATTCACTTTGGAAGAGTGGTTCAAGATGGAAGGCACTGCCGAGTTCTTCAGCCTTTCCCTTTTCCCCGATAAAAGATGGTGGAAAGACAATTTATCCGGTAATTTGGAAAACTCCTACTGGAATAAAATAAAAGAACACTTAAAATCGACTGATGATCATGTTAAGAGCGACTTATGTTTCGGGAATTCCGAAAAAGGGATTCCCATCTTTGCCGGTTATTCTTTCGCGTTAAAAGTTGTTTCTCACTATGCGAATAAGCATCAATTGGAAGATATTAATAAATTGTTCTTAGTAAAAGCCTCTGAAATGATGGATGACTATTGGAATGACTAATAACCCGTTTTGTGAAAGGAGGAAAACGCATTGTTTTGGTTCATGGGGGTTGTAATAGTAGGATTAGTGGCCTTTGCATTCGTGGTCGACCGTAGAAATCGAAAGTTAAAAAATGATTCTTTGCCATCGACAGATGCTCACGCAAAACCCGGAGATAGCAACAATTACATGATGGGTGATAATAAGTATACAAATGGTCCGTAGAAGACTTAGGCAATGATAAACTGACCATATTTTTTTCAATCTGTAACCTTTCTCATTCTATAGTGGTCCAATTCACTGAAATTAGAAAAGGAGAGGGTTCTATGAAAATGGTAAAATTCGCGCCGATCGCAATAACAGCATTACTAGTAGGAAGCACTGTTGTTGCAAGCACAGCTTCTGCTGCAACGGATGTCCCAATTGAGCAGGAAGAGATTCAACCGGTTTTTATTAAAACGACAGGTACTGTAGAAAGTATCGAAAAACGTGGGGATGTAATCTATTATTCCTTAAAGGATGGAGAAAATATAAATGTACTTGCAGTTACTGAAGATACATTCTTATTTGATAACACCGGCAAAAAGGTAGAGATAAAAAAAGGAGACAAAGTAGTTGCCTACACGTACGCCAACAAACCGGCAATTTTAATTTATCCTCCTCAATACAGTCCGGAAGTTGTGATTGTGGAAACAGAGGCATTGGGTACAGCAGCAGTGGGTTCATTTGACAAGAATTTAGTAGACGAAAATCTTTCGTTAAAACTAAATATAAGTAAAGATACAGAACTAACAAGCACATCTGGCAAAGAGATAGTTCCTTCTGATTTGGCAGGAAAGGACTTATTAATATTTTACACGTTCACAACAAAGAGCATTCCTGCCCAAACATCACCTCATAAAGTAGTGTTATTGACTCAGCAGGAATCCGAACAAGAACATGCAGCAAACGCTGTTGTTACAGACATTATTGCAATGGATTTCTATGAAGTAGACGGAACGAAAATGGTACCACTACGCCTTATTGCTGAAGAACTGGGGTACAAGGTGGTTGCCATAAACAATGGAGCCCTATTAACAAAAGGAGCCCAATCCTATACGATGACACGTGGTGAAAAGCTATACGGCTACAATAAGGCCCTTCGCTCTTTTGAAGTAGCTCCAGCCCTACTTGAGCCAGGAAAAACATATGTCCCTCTTCATTTTATTGATGAGTTGCTAAATAATTAATAGGAAAAGTGAAGTCCATTAAGGGGATTGTAAGCAGAATCATATTTCCCTAAGATCGTCCTTACTATCATTACGCCGAACTATTTGTTTGGCGTATTTTTTTGCAACGTAAATAGGCATCCAATTAATTTGATTTAATCGGATACCTATTTGAGCTACTATATTAAATCTGAACGCCAAAGGAGAACCTTTTTTTACTCTTCCTTATAAAACCGCTCCCCGGTGTCATGGTTAAAATAGACGACAAGCCGTTTACCGGTTGTCGGGTCGATGGATACTTCCTTCGTCCGTTCAAACCCTTCGGGAACGCTCTTGCCATGTTTCGTTTTGAACCGGCGATCCCAGACGTACCAGGAACCGATAATCAGAACGATCAACACAATAAGTTGTAGTCCGTAGAAGCCAAATACCCAGCCAATCCAATCCATGGCTACTTCCTCTCAACAATGACAGCTGTTCCGTAAGCTACGATCTCGCTCATGTTTTGGCCAATTTCCCCTGAGTCAAAGCGCATCATAACAACAGCATTCGCTCCCATAGCTGTTGCGTTGGCAACCATCCGGTCCATCGCTTGTTTCCGGGCATCTTCGAGCATTTCTGTATACTGGTTAATCTCCCCGCCGACGAGACCCTTTAAAGAAGCTACGATGTCTTTTCCAAGTCCTCTTGCTCGGACTGTTAACCCAAATGTCGGGCCCAACACTTCTTTCACCACATAATTCGGTACGTTTTCCGTTGTAACAATAATCATCCGTCCCACCAACCCAACTGTAAAATTTTCCTTCTATTCCATTGTATTTTATCATGAGAATAGAAGGAAAGTTAGGGGATGAGAAATAATATGCGAATCGGAGTCGACGCAGGCGGAAGTTTAATTAAGATTGCCTACTCCCAAATGAATACAACACATTACATAAAGTTTCCCGCTAATTAGTTGAATGCGGCAGCGGAGTGGGTGAATGACCAAGCAAGTTCCCATATAGCCATAACTGGTGGGAAGGCTGGTGCTCTTAGTCAATTACTGAAAGCAAATGCAATTATGGTTCCCGAGTTCGAGGCAACGATCAGTGGCGTACAACAACTCCTCCTTGAAGAAGGACACAGTCAGGACTCCTACATCTTAACGAATGTCGGGACGGGCACTTCAATCCATCATATCAACGGCGGTCAGCATGTCCGAGTAGCCGGAACGGGTGTCGGTGGCGGGACCATCATGGGACTTGCAAAGCTTTTGACTGGATTGGATGAATATGAAGACATATCAAATCTCGCTACAGGTAACAAGCGGGACCGAATCGATTTGAAAGTCCATCATATTTATGAAGGGACGGAACCACCGATTCCAGGGGATTTGACGGCAAGCAACTTTGGAAACTTGCGTGACTTAAGTTCAGGCAATCTTTCCAATGAGGAACTGACATCAACGATTGTCGGAATGGTTGCCGAGACAATTACTGTTGTCAGCTTACAAGCGGCCCAGCAATTCAACGCCAAGACCATCGTCTATATCGGTTCCACCTTTTCAAACAATCAGTTGATGAAGGATATTGTAATACGTTATACAAATATGTACGGGTTAAATTCGATTCTTCTAAAACATGGGGAATTCTCGGGAGCGGTCGGTGCAATGCAGTAACGATAGAAAAGCCGCCCCATGGCATTCGGGACGGCTTCCGTTTTAGCTATTCAAATATTCCTTCACCGTTGCAGAAACGACTTTCCCTTCGGCACGGCCAGCAACCTCTTTCATGACTTGACCAATTGCTTGACCCATTGGCGTTCCTTTTTCGATTCCAAGAGATTGGATCAATTCAAGCAATTCCTCTTTAGACAATTGCTTCGGCAAGTAGTGCTCGATGATGGTGATTTTTTCTTTCTCTGCCTCTACGATATCCTCACGATTCGCTTTTTCAGCTTCCTCAAGGGATTGTTTCGTTTGCTTTAATTCACGTTGGACGATTTGGATTTCCTCTTCCTCCGTCAATTCACGCTTCAATTCCAATTGCTGATTCTTAATTCCTGCACGGATCAAGTTAATGACACCTTTGCGTACTGTGTCTTTCTCCTTCATCGCAGTCTTCATATCAGCCATTAACGTATCAGTTAGTTTAGACATTTTAAATTCCTCGCTTCTTTGTTTTCCTTTTATTAGTATACAAAAAAATCGAGAAATCGCGTCAAAATTTGACTTCAAAAAAGAATGTGGGAATCGCAATGAATTGATAGAAGAAGATGAATGCTACATTTTGTAGAGATTCATCTCCTCTTTCGCTTAAGGGGCATTAGTCAACAGCCACTTATACTGTTGATATTTGTGTGTGACCGTTAAATCTTAATATCAATCTTCGCATTTTTCTTTAGCTCTTCAACCTGTTGGGCAAGTCCTTCTTGCTGTTTTTGCTGTTGAAGAGATTGTTTGATTTGTGGTTTTAACTCTTCAAGCTTTGGAACTTCTTGTCCACTACTCTTTCCTTGTTCGGCAAATTGATTGTACATTTCTTGAATTTCTTCATCGGTTATTTCACCGACGGGAACTTCTTTCTCGATATACTGATTAAGTTTAATATCATTTGCTATTTCAGTTTCAAGTGTTTTCATATTCATACCGGATTGTTTAAGAGCCACTTGGAATTCTTCTTCTGATTTAAACTGTTTTTTCATCTCGTCCAGCTGCTTATTTATCTCTGCCTCTGAAGCGGTATAGCTATCAGCCTGTTGCAGTAGAAGAGTTTGTCCGATTAAGTTGTCAATTGTGTGCTTCTTCACTTGCTCTGCAGCATCTTTAGAAGTAGGATTCTGGCCCATTTGCTGCATTTGTCCCTGTATATATGCTAAAGCGCTATTGTATTCGCTTCCTAATATCTTTTGATCATTCACAATAGCTACAGTTTCGTTTTCATCGACGTGCTGTGCTTCTAATTTCTTTTGCTGATCGCTTTCAGCTGTTGTTGCCTGATCATCATTTTCAGCTTTTTTACTCTCTTCATTTCCTCCGCATGCTACTAAAACAACGGCCATTAGACCGGTTATTATGGTAAATATCATTTTTTTCATATACATTTCCTCCTTAAGCTATACGCATAATTTTCATTTCCCCTAAAAATCATATAGTGGGCATTATAAAGTTAATCCTAAGCAAAAGGAACAGTATGCGCTCTTTTTTAATAATTATCATAGGAATGAAACAATCGGTAATGAATGTAGCAATCTAATCCTGGGAAGAATTGTTCAACAATTTTAAGAGTCCAATAGGCAATAAAAGTACAGAAAACATCGATACAACAAAAAACGCATCCAATTGATAAAATAATTGGATGCTTGAATCAAATTTTAGATTAGTGAATCAAAACTAATCGGATTCTCCCTATGATGTCCATGATCCTTAATTCCGAATCGGCGGTTCGGTCTCTTCCGGTTTCAATTCTCTTGTCAGCACCGGAATCGGATAGTCGAAACCGTCCTTCTCCTCTAATTTTACAGCATAGAGGGTCTGAAGTGCCTGATGGTCTTCCGGTCGGAAGGTCATCGTCCCTTTCGGACTTTCGAAACTCATCCCTTCCATCGTTTCAATGAGAAGGTCCGAATCCGTATCCCCCTCCGTTTTCTTCAAGGCTTCCACGATTGCAATGGCCGCACTCATTCCGCCCGGGGTGAATAAATCCGGCGCTTCTCCAAAACGTTTCTCATGCTCTTTAACGAGCCAATCGTTCACTTCATTGTCAGGCAGTCCGTGATAATAGACCGTGAATCCTTCCATTCCGACAAGCGGAGCAAGTGTCGGGAACGTTGCAAAATCGGCAACACCAGTCGAGATTTTGATGCCCTTTTCTTGTACTTTCATATCACCGATCTGGTTCCATGGTGTATTGGCCCCTGCCCAGATTACATACAAATAATCAGGCTTTTGGTCGATAATTTTCTGTATATTGGACGTGAAGTCTGTAGCAGCTTGGTCTGCGTATTCTTCATGAATTATTTCCGCACCTAACTTTTCCGCTGCTTCCTTGAAAGCAGCTACCCCGTCATGCCCGAATGAGTAGTCTGGTGCAAGAGTTGCGATTTTAATGCCCTCTTTCGCAATGGCTGCCGCTCCAGCAACAGCATCCTGCGATGAATTCCGGCCTGTCCTGAATACATATGGATTGAACTCCGAACCGGTAATCGTATCGGCCGCAGCAGGTTCGACTACGATGATTTTCTTATATTCCTCCGCAAGCGGAAGTACTGCAAGTGTATCGCCCGAGCTTGAAGAACCTACAAGGAAATCCACCCCGTCCTCCTCAAGAAGCTTCGTCGCTTTTTGCACAGCAACTTCGGCCTTAGTTTCTGTATCCTCTTTGATGAACTGGATTTCTCGGCCGGCCACTTCCATCGTTCCGTTAGTCGCATATTCCAACCCAAGCTCGAATCCACGCGTCGTCTGCTTTCCGTACGACTCCAAAGCACCGGTCAAGGAAGCAAGGACACCGATTTTAATCGGATCATCATCATTTCCTTCCGCGGTATTCCCCGAACTGCATCCGCTGAGAATCAGGGAAACTGCCAACAAACCTACACCCCATCGTTTGAACATTTTCACTAGTACTCCCCCTATCGTTTTTTTAACGTCGTGGCAGCCCATGTATAGCCGGTTCCGGCACTGACTGCCACAACAATATCCCCTTTTTTCAAGTCTTTCTGAGATGAGAAGTTTAGTCCAACACACGGATCGAGTGCTGACATATGACCATGATGATCGAGGTAGATCGCCTCTTCTTCCGTTAAATCCAACCCGTCCAGCAATTGACGGAACATCGATTTCTTAGTATGAAGTGGCAATAAAAGCTTAATATCCTCCGTCTTGTATCCGCTCCGTTTAACAGCTTCCTTTACAACTTGGACAAAATTCGGTACAGAAACCGGGTCAAGCCGTTCTTTCATATCAGCAGGGTCCTTTACGTCAATTGAATGCAATCGGTCGTCCACCGTTTCGTGTGAAGCTGGTAGAACAGAGCCTCCTGCAGGTACTTTAATATCGTCATAAAACGATCCGTCCGTCTTGATGAATGAATCCAAAATCTCGAATTCTCCTTCAGACCTTGAAATCAGTGCAGCCGCTCCCCCGTCAGCAAAGTTGAACATGAAACGCGATCGGGGGTTTTCATAATCGATGATTTGCGATTCCTTGCAGCCTCCAGCGAGTAAAATATTCCGAATGTTCTTGTCCGCAGTCAGCATATCCTTCGCAACCTTCAAAGCGATCGGGAAGCAAGAGCTCACATTCATCATTTCAAACGCATAGGCATTTTTTGCGCCCAATTCATGCTGAATTTTCGTCGCACATGACCATACTTGGTATTCCTTATAAGGACTCCCGTAGTAGATAATGACATCGATATCCAGAGGATCGACCACTTCCATTAATGGTTTTGCCGCTTTTATCGCCATGTCGGCTGCATGTTCGGATGAATCGGCCACATGTTTTTCGTACAAGCCGAATTTTTCTTTGATCACCTGTTCGGGAATGCCTGTCTTACCTTCCAAATCGCTCGCCGTCTCAACTTCCGGCGGGAAATAGACACTCGTTTTAATTATTTGAACCATCATGCATCTCCTTTCTCGGCATCATCATCTTCCCTTCACCGCTCAGAACAGTGACTCCATCCTGATTTGTGCAGATGGTCGAAAGCGTGATGATGCATCGTTCATAGTCAATGGCCAAAATCTCAGCGGTTGCCGTAATCGTGTCCCCGATCAACACAGGCTTCGTGAACTTGAGCGATTGTTCCAAGTAAACGGATTCTTTGCCCGGGAGCTCCATGCCAAGCAGTCTCGATAAGAAGGATGCTGTCAGCATGCCATGTGCAATCCGCTGACCAAACCTCGTCTCGGCTGCATATTCCTGGTCCACATGCACCGGATTATAATCACCGCTCAAACCTGCAAACATGACAATATCTGTTTCCGTCACAGTCCGGCTGAAGCTTGCTGTCTGTCCGACATAAAACTTACTCATAGCTTCATCACTTCTTCTGTGTAGTGTTTTTTCAACGATGGTTTATCGATTTTACCTGTCGCATTTTTCGGTAAAGCGCTTACAAAAATGAACTTACTCGGTACTTTATAGCGAGCTAACTTGGAGGCGCAATAGGAACGGAGCTGCTCGTCTGTGAGTGAGGTTCCGCTTTTCATCACAACAATAGCAATCGGTGTCTCTCCCCATTTCTCATGAGATGCTCCGATGACCGCCACCTCATCCACCTCTTCCATTTCGTAAAGCACCCGCTCAATTTCTAACGGGTAAATATTTTCCCCACCAGAAATGATCATTTCTTTCTTTCGTCCAGCAATGAAGACAAACCCTTCATCATCCTGCCTAACCATATCTCCCGTAGCAAACCAACCGTCCTGGAAGGTTTGGGCTGTTGCTTCCGGCAAGTTCCAATACTCCCGGATCACGTTCGGACCTTTTACCAACAGCTCCCCGATTTCTCCCGCTTTTACTCCTCTTCCTTCCTCGTCCACGATTTTAATATCAGTGAATAAAACTGGTTTCCCGATTGAACCGATCTTCGTTTCAAAATTCTCTTCGGACAACAAGAACACAGTCGGAGAAGTCTCAGTTAATCCGTAGCCTTGCCCGAATTGTATTCCTTTTTGGAAATAAAATCTGATCAATTCTTCCGGACACGGTGCTCCTCCGTTGTAAAAGAAACGGACAGAAGAGAGATCCGTCTGGTCAAAGTTCGAGGATTTCCGGATGGCATCATGAATTGCAGGAACACCCATTACAATCGTGACTCTATGCTTTTCGATCATGTTCAAAGCCTGACCGGAATCAAAACGATCGGGAACGATGACTGTTCCGCCAGCCAACAGAGTCGGGAACGTGAACAGGCCAATTCCCCCGATATGGAAGAGCGGCAACAAGGTAATGACTTTATCTTTAGACGTGATATCGAGACCTAAAGAATTATTGACCGCATTCCAATACATATTTTCCTGAGTCAACACCGCTCCTTTTGGACGGCCCGTTGTACCCGATGTATAGCAGATGATGTAAGGTGCCAGTGGGTCCGGTTCGTCAACATTACTTAACGACGGCGTGTTCTGCTGGAGGGATTGGAAGGTCAATAGATTCAACGGGATTCTTTCCTGCAGCTCTACCCCACGATCATAGTGCTCATCGTCCACAATGAATGTCCGGAGGCCACTGTCCGAAATCTGATAAGTCAGTTCATCCGCAGTTAACCGGATATTGAGTGGTACCACAATCGCGTTGAGCTTCGCCACCGCAAATAGCGTGATGATATAATCGATGCCATTCCCAGCAAGGACTCCAACTCGGTCGCCCTTCTGAATGGCGTAAACCGACTGCAATACACTCGCGTAGTTATGTACCAACCTGTTCATTTCCAAATAGGTTAACTGTTGTTGTTCATCTATTAATGCGATTCTCTTAGGTGTAATCATGGCGCGTTTTTCAATCCAGTAGGATATGCCCTTCATTTCCACACCTCATCTATTTTGGTTTAATCCATTAAAAATAAAGGCGATTGCATTTTCCAACACATGATCAGGAACGGGCTGATCTTCCCAGTACACCCAGCGCATCCCGATAAATTGGCTAATCCCCATAAGACAGTACGCAATCGTTTCTGTATCGTACTTCCTGATTTCCTCTTTGCCGATCGCTTCCTCCAGCCCTTTAATGTACCCGGAAGCCAGACGGTCGTAATACCATCTATAAAGCTCTTCATCTACTAATACTGCTTGTTGGACGATACTATATAAGTTCCGGTGATTTTTGACATATGAAAAGAAGGTCCTGAAGCCAATACGCTGTGACTCTTCAAAACTATTCGCTGTTTTAATCGCCTCCCGGATTTCACTGCGGAAACTGTGGCTCATATTTCGGACCAGCTCCTCGAAAATCGCCTGTTTGGAAGGAAAGTAATTATAAAACGTGCCTTGTGCCACCTTTGCCTGTTGGGTAATGTCCACAATTGACGCATTAAAGTATCCCCTCTCCCCGAACACCCCCTCGGCTACCGACAGAAGATGCTGACGGGTTTTTTCCCCTTTCTTTGTTAATGAATGTACTGTAGCTATTTCTGACAACTGAATCACCTCTCAGTTTTTATAATAAACAAAGTTTTCTGAATATACAAGAGAGAAATAAAAACGCCTGGCATTTTACCGGCGTCTAAAATATGTATGTACTTTCTTTTGCACAAACTTCCAAATTCCGAATCCAATCAGTGCCCCGATCATATTCAGGATGAAATCATCGATATCGAAGCTGCCCCGTCTCGTGATGATTTGCGTTGCTTCAACTATGAACAACAATATAAGCATAACGAGCAAAAACCAAAAGGTTTTAGAAAGCTTTCTAAAGTAAAAAGGCAAATACAGTCCCATTGGGCAGAACAATATCAAGTTTCCAAATAAGTTTTCAATGAGGATCTCTGTATTCAATCGATTATTTTGGTAGGCCGTGATAAATTGATGGATCGTTTTAAACGGAACGAAATTTGAAGAACGTTCCATGTATTCGAACAGTGAAATATCCATCCAGTGATGTCCTCTGGCCCGTAAAAAGAGAATTACAACCAATGCAAACAAATAGACTATAAAACTTATTCCGATAAATGCTTTTAATAGTTTCCTCATAACTCCCCCATAATCAGCTTTTGATATTCGGGCATCTCTTTTTCAATTCAGTAACGAATAACTCCTTATTCTCCGGGGAAATCTTAACGCCTCCCATAATCGCCGACTTATACGAAACTTCCAGTCCATCACTTGAGGAAAGTATTCGGAACCCAGTGAAAATATCGCGATTCGGAGAAACCCTTGTGATTTCATTATACGGAATTCGGCGGCGGATCGGTCCAGCTTTTATGAATAAATGATCATCGTTCAACTTGTAACGAATATCAATTGAAATCCAAACGATAAATCCAGTGCATAGAAGAAAAGTAGATGTAAGAATCACTCCTGCAAGTAATGGCACTTCATCCTCAAGGAAATATGGAAAGAAGCAGGACGCGGCAAGAATCAGAATGGCCATTCCAATTGTAATGACAAAAATTCGATCTACTTTCGAACGGAATATCATGACGATGACCTCCTTAGTAACTGTTTAAATCAATACGAAGCATAATCTCAATTGTCCCAAATATACAGAAGAACAGGATGAACGGTTGGCTGCTCATAGGCGTCAGGAAATATAGGAGAGTTGCTAACATCAGCCCCGCACCGGAAGCGATATACAGAATCCCGATTCTGCGGACAGCCCGGCTCCTCACTTCTTCATCAGACAAATTAACCTTTGTAAAGAGTCTAATAGTTTGATGCCTTAACGTATATATACCTGCAGCAATCCAAAAAATCGACAACAAACAAAAGAATAAAAAGTACATCCATCCTCACCCCACTATGTATACGGATGAAAATAAAGAAAGTTTATAAATACAAGGATTTTTCACCATTAGAATGGAATAAGGTAATAGAAGACTTTAAGGACGGGGAGACGTAATGAAATTTGTCATGTTTTCGGCAGCACATTGGTTCGCAATTTCCGTCATTGTTATTGCCGCAATCCTGCTATTCACGATGAAAAATCGAATTAATCCACATCAGAAGTGGGAACGTTTTGTTGCTGTTACACTTCTGATCATGGACTTGGGCTACCACGTCTGGCTCATCAGTTCTAACCGGTGGAGACTGATGGATTCCCTTCCGCTTGAGTTATGTAGTCTTAGTTTACTTGCAGCGATTGTCCTTCTGTGGACTGGTAATCGTAAGCTCTATCCATTCGTATTCTTCGCCGGGATTGGAGGGGCTCTTCAAGCTGTTCTCACACCCGTATTAGATTTAAGCTATCCACATTTCCGCTACTTCCACTTTTTCTATACACATGGCGGGATTATTTTGACCGCCCTGTATTTTACCTGGGTAAAAGGATACCGTCCAACTTTCAAAGGTGTTCTACAAACGATGCTAACGTTGAATCTGTTATTGCCAGTCATTTTTTTAGTCAATCTACTGGTGGAAGGCAATTATATGTTTTTACGAATGAAACCTGTAAACGGCAGCCTGCTTGACTATTTAGGTCCTTATCCTTGGTATCTATTATCGTTGGAAGCTGTAGCGTTTCTAATGTTTAGCATTCTATGGTTGTTGTTTAGAAACTACAAGTCCAAATGAAAAGAGGCGCAATATGAATACGAATTGGCTCATGAGTAGCAGTGCGGTTGTAATGGGTTTGTGGGGATTCGTTGGAACCTTCCTCCCTAAAGAGATTGCTAATTTCTTAGGGATTGATGCCTCTCCAATTACCTTGATCCTTCTACAAATTATCGGAGGGCTCTATTTCGGGTTCGCTATGCTAAATTGGTTTACACGTTCTGCACGGATTGGCGGAATCTATAACAGGCCAGTCGTACTGGGAAACATGTCGCACTTCATCGTTGTTGCGTTTGCCTTGATCAGACAATTGATCGATCAAGTTAACTTCATCCTCATTCTCATGACAGTGATTTATGTAGTATTTGCGATTTGTTTCGGTTATGTTTTTAGGGCAAATCCTTTAAAAGACGAACTTAAAAATGCTGCCTAAGATACAAAATCATCTATGGAACACAGTTACAAGGAATTGATCTTTGAAGGATTAATTCCTTTTTTGTTGAATAAGGTTTTAAGAAGAATTTTGTACTGTAGGAGGATTAGAAAGTGAACTTACATAGTGTTCATTTTGAATTATCTAAGTTGGCTGATGGCGTTTATGCGGCCATTGCAACAGAAAGTGGAGGTTCTGTCGGCAATGCCGGATTTGTGGATTTAGGCGATCAAACGATTGTATTCGATACATTCAATACTCAACAAGCTGCCGAAGAATTGAAGAAGTTGGCAGAATCATTAACAGGAAATTCAGTCAGTACTGTCATCAACAGTCACTGGCACGGGGACCATATCAGGGGAAATCAGGTCTTTGCCGATTCTATTATCATTTCAAGTCATCTAACTTACAATACGATGAAAAAACTTCATCCTGAACGGATTGCTAAACAACAAGAAGGATTAGCTCAATTAGAGGAATATATCCAATCACTGAAACAACAGAAGGATGAACACTTAAACAATAAAATCAGCTTTTTGGAGCACATCCAAAAATCACTCCCAACGTTAACCTTAACTCTCCCTCATGTCACTTTCGAACGCTCCTTTCATTTCCATGGGTCGAAAAGAAGCGCACAACTAATCACATTAGGCGGAGGTCATTCGATTTGTGATTCATTCCTCTACCTGCCGGATGATGATATTGCTTTTCTAAGTGATTTACTGTTCGTAAATACACATCCGTCATTTTTAGAGGAATCGGATGTCCACCATTGGATTCACATGTTGGAAGACATTGAACAGTTAGAGATTAAGCAACTGGTCCCTGGCCACGGACCAATCGGAGATGTAGAGAATATCAGACAAGTAAAGTCGTATATTCAACTATTAACACAGTTGTCGGAAACAAATGACGAAGTATTTGAGATTCCAAGTGACTATGCACACTGGGCTTCTCCAGAGGTCTTTCACCAAAACATGAAACTATTGATGTCGAATAGCTTAGTGAAATCATAAGATGACAATATGATTGGGGGAACACAAATTGTCACTTCTCACGGTAAACATACTCCAGATTCGGGACTCTTCTTTTATGATTGGTGCTCAGTCAGGGAAATGGATTCAAACGAAACCTATTTTAAATACCTTTGAACTCATTACGAAACCTGAAATTGATGTTTCCGAAATGCAATCCATCTTTGCGTCACTTGCACCTCACTTACTTGACGAGTTAGATGGGTTAGCGCAAAGTCTTGGGATCACTTCGGATAAAGCGGCCGCTCTATTCAGCGGTTATGATGTTCCGAAGACAGAGGCAATGGGATGTACAGCTTTTATAACGCCGGATTATTATGTCAGGAATTATGATTTTTCACCCTCTCTGTACGACGGAGTCTTTAGTTTAATTCAGCCGGAAAAGGCTTTTGCAACAGCCGGATACAATTTACAAGTATTGGGCAGACACGATGGCGTAAATGACAAAGGACTAGTCTGTGGCTTACACTTTGTCAGTAATGACGATTACAGAACCGGTATTTCAGCCTGGACCGCTGTTCGAATCGTGTTGGATACATGTGCATCGGTTGAAGATGCCATCCGAGTATTGACAAAAATCCCTCACGCGGCTTGTTATAATTTCTCGCTTGCCGACAGGGAAGGGAATCTTGCCGTAGTAGAAGCGACGCCCGAGGGCGTGAAGGTGAGAGCGGGAGAAAAAAGCCTGACTTGTGTAAACCATTTTCAAGACTCTGACTTACAGAATAAAAACAGACCACATATCGAGGGATCCATTCAACGTAATAATTTCTTAAATGATTTAGTCTACGAAGATTTGAATCAACATGAGCTATTCACTACTTTCGCAGATCTTGATTCTCCTTTATTCTTCACAGACTATGACGAGCTCTTTGGTACGCTCCACACTTTCTCATATTCATTTAAAGACTCTAAGATTCTGACTGCACTTGCCCAGAGCACTAATGTATTGGAAATAAATTTTGAAGACTGGGTGAAGGGAATGAATATTCCAGAGAGATTGGTAACTGGAATTATTGAAGAAGGATCAAAAATATAAAATTAGGTGGTATGAAAAAGGAGTTAATCTGGAAGGATTAATTCCTTTTTTGTTGAATATCTTCAAGGGAAGGAAATTTAAGGAAAATGGAAGAAATGTCTTCTCCTCTTTCAAGGGAAGTAATAGGATACTTCAATAACCTTTTATCCCTTTCGAATGAGATTCAGGATCATTAGAAGAAATTTATATGTGGATTGGGCTAAATTCCTTCGAGAGCGATCGGATTTTTTCGGCGATTCCCTCTTCGTAATCACCATCTAAAGTGATAGCTTCTTTAGCAAATGGAGCTAATTTTTCATGATAGCCAATCATCACTGTATGCAAGGCGTTTTGAAACATTGAAATGTCATTTGCATCATTTCCAAATGCAATATATGTATGTTCTTCTATGCCAAGCGTCTTTAATGCGCTCCATTTATTGATTCCATTAGGACTGATATCAAGGACATTCTCATTGCTGTGTATATTCACAAACACATTCACATTTGAAAGTCTTTCTGCTAACTCCTCCATGATATCCGAAGTCAGAATTAAAACCTTCACTACTGGATCAAGGGACGCTAAATTCACCATCTTCGCTAACTTGCCAGGGTCTAAATTCTGACGTATCGGGTGTTCATCCGGACCGGTATATGCATAATCCCACTCACCATCTATTAAGTAAGTTGCATTGTATTGATTCATCAGCTTTTTAATTTCATCCATTTCACTAATTGAAAACGAATTGGATTTAATAACTTTTCCTTCTTTAGAAATGAGAGAACCATTTCCTCCGATCATTGTATAATGATGAAACGAATCATCAATAACTGGCAGCATATCCCGAATAGGTCTGGCCGAAGCGAAGATCACTTCAATGCCCGTATCTTTCAACTCTGATAATGCTTGAAGGATTTTATTCGAGATGGGTTTACCTTTAAAACAAACGGTTCCGTCTAAATCAAAAACGAACTTCATATCAATCACTCTTTCACCAGAATAGGTATAGCACTATAATTCAAACTCACTTTTTATCCTTAAAGCTACTTCCGTTGCTGTTAAGTTAGTGTTATTGATCCTTATGTAGTTTGTTGTTTGTAATTCGCCCTCTCTCGAATTTAACCTCAGTTGTTTGTATGTACTTAGCAAGTGTTGTTCGGATTGTTCAATATTACGTTTTGTCGGCTTATGCGCAAGCCGATTGTCTGTTTTGTTTCGGATTAGCCTCTGCTCTACGTCTGCCTCCAACTCCACAAAGCAGATGTCAACCCCTTGAGAACTAAAGATATTGCGCATGTTCTCCACGTCGTCCCAATCTTCTTGACTGTCGAAGTCCCATACCTTCGTAAAGATCATTCCGTATTCATCCATCTGTGCAAAGGATTGAAATATTTCGTTTCGGAATAAGTGTGTCAATCTCCACATTTCAGGACTAAATCCGTATAGCGGCTCCAATAAATCAATGGTCATATGATTATGAAACAACTTTAACCCTGTTATCGCTGCTAATTCCTGTCCTACTGTCATTTTGCCTACGGCTTGCGGTCCAAATATAAAAACAAACTTGTCCACTATATACTCACCCTATGGAAATTAAATTATTTTAAAGTAATATTCGACAACAAGGATGATAATCCTTTCTTAGGATCAGCTTCCTTGTTCTTTTGAGTTTTTTTGAATTTCTTCAAGTATTTTAAAGAATGATGAAGATTCTTCAGAGTTCATATCTCGCCTCTTACCATGAAACTCGAGTGAATCTCTATATACCGAAATTGGTGTATGTGGATAACGTCCATTATTAACAACATATATAAGATAGATAGGTTTTCCAACATCAACTGAACTTTCATTAATATTATTTAATTCCTTAAACTTAGTGGCAAACATTTTAATTGCAACAGGATCTTCAATCACTCTTGTTTCATTTAAAGCGATTTGATGGACCTGCAGTTGTTCAATATTGGTATGAGTAATTTGGTCGACAGTAAATAGAGTTTCTTCAGTAGGCTGTTCTTGGTACTTGTAACTCCAAACCAATAAAAAGAGGAGTGCGAACATCACAACTATTATCCTTGCTACTTTCAAATAATCCCCCCAAATGTTTTAATGCAAGCAACTACTTCTTTAATAATATATTCAACAAAAAGGGACATTAATTCCTTCCTGAAACAACGTCCCATCCTATAAATCTACTTATACTCTTTCTATGTAACTTCGAATTTCCTTAGGTGACTTTAATATAATTACCTGTTTATCTTTGGACAATTGTCCAAGCTTTTTCAATATATCCGGCCTTTTAGCTTTTGGATAATCCCAAACCCATTTTATAAATTTGAGGTCGATTTTTTCTTCGCAGCCCGCTCCCATGTCTGGTCTTGTCTTATTTCGATACTTCAACATTCTTTTGAAAACTCGGTAGACACAAATAGTTCTATGAAGGTCCAGAAATATAATGGTATCTGCAGCTTCCAGCCTTATGTCCATCGTACCACCATAGTTTCCATCAATGATCCATTCATCTTTTTTCACTAAATCATGCTGAACCTCAATTTGCTCATCCCTTGTAACACCAACCCAATTCGGTTTCCAAAAGAGAGCATCAAGATGATAGACGCCAATCTTTAGTTTTTCACCTAATTGTCTTGCCAATGTAGATTTTCCTGACCCACCGGAACCAATTAGAATGATTTTTTTCATATTAAACTTCCCTCCTCCTCCTATTAGTTAGATTACTTTTCATCATCCGATCTGTATTGTGCATTCTTCCATTTTACTATGATTAATCACACCTACCACAAAAATTCAGAGAATTATTTCCCTTCCTTTAAAAACAAGACTTCTTCGAGAGGATTAGGTTCTTATTTGTGGAATATGTACATGTAGATGAAATTCAGGATTTTATTCATCATATAAGCAAAGGTTTTGGATTTAGAAGAACTGGAGTTAGGTGGAGGTGAAAACCAAAAATGACTGAAGAAAAGATCAAAAAAATCGTTGAATGTATGCCCGTCAGTGAATTGACACGTCCAATTCAGTTAATCCAAACAAAACATCGTGTAAAACTTGTTGAGTTTTGGGATGTAAAAGTTGGAAGTAAGATTTTAGAAATTGGATGCGGACAGGGGGATACAACTGCTGTCCTCGCTTACTATGCAGGTGAAGAAGGCTATGTTCACGGAATTGATATAGCTTCACCCACTTATGGAAGTCCAGTGAATCTCGGTGATTCTGCAAAGTACTTACTCCAATCCAAATTAGGAAAACAAATTAGAATCGATTTCAATGTTGATCTCCTATCCCCTGAGTTCGAATTAGAAGATGCCTCTTTTGACTACATCGTTTTCTCCCATTGCTCTTGGTATACGAGGTCTAGAGAGGAACTGTTAAATATATTGAGCAAAGTTAGGAAATGGGGAAAACAGCTTTGCTTCGCAGAGTGGAGCACTACATTCAATTCGATCGAACAATTCCCTCATTTACTCTCCATCCTCATACAGGCACAGTACGAAGCCTTTAAACGGGAGAGCCAATCTAATATAAGAACATTACTGACGCCTGAAGATATAAAGGAAATCACTGAGCTGGCAGGATGGAAAATTATACGTGATGAGATGATTGAGTCACCTGATTTGCAGGATGGGCGCTGGGAAGTGGATATCGTGTTGAGCGGCTTTGACAATGAACTACGGGATATCGAGAATTTGCCCGATAAAATGAAGGATTTGCTCCGCTCTCAAATCTCCATATTGAAATCGTCAATTGTTCATAAAGACATTCAACCTTTGCCAATTTACTGTTTTGTTGCACAATAAATGTCCAATAAACGAATATAAAAAGCTGTATAAAAGGGAGAGGTTTTCATGGTTCGTGCAAATTCTGAAAGCATAACTATCATTGAACTACCAGAGAGTAAGTTAGTTGGTTTTCGAGTATTATGTCACGGAGACCAATATGCGAATGAAATTCCAAAGGCGTCATCACAGTTAAGTGAACGGCTTCATGAGGTTAAGCATGTCATTAATCCAGATGTTCAAATCGGAGCATTTGTTGTGGAAAATGAAACCGATGAAGAGGATGGATATTGGGTCTGTGTAGAAGTGACGGAGTTTGAAGACATTCCTTCCGGCATGGTTGTGTTAACGATTCCATCACAGCATTATGCAGTGGTAAGATACGAAGGCCCAAACTATGAAATCCGAAGTTCCTACGAAGAATTGCACTTGTGGATTGAAAAGAACAACTATAATAGATTGTTAAACAAATGGCATCTTGAACGTTTTTATAAGTGGACTAATCCAGAAAAGATTGAAGTCGAGCTGTTGGATACGATTGAATGAAGTAATATCGGTGGCATTTCCCCTAACGAGGAAGAGGAATGCAAAATTCACCGATTCTTTTTATGTTATTACTTCTTTTCAATTCGATTCAATGATTCACTCGCCTGCCGCAGTAAAAGGATAGGAGGAAAACATGTTAGTTATTTGGAATCTTTCATTATTTATTTCGATTGTTTGTTTATTGATCGGACTTCTTAAAAGATCTTGGCCAGTTTTACTACTTAGCACCATCACTTCAATACCGATCGCCTATTATTTTTTGGGGGCTAATAATAGCTGGAAGTATGTTGGTTTTGCTCCCATTTTACTGCTACTTCTAACGGTTATTTTTTGGTTTATGAGCAAGAAAAACCGGAATTAGTTAACACTTGTCCATGTGAACTTAGCTCCTATAATGGTTGTTGCTTCCGTTTAATATGTTGCCAATTTGGCGGGAGCTCATATGTTTCAATATGTTCGAATTTATCAAGAGTAACGTTACTTGGGGTAATCGTGAAGGTCAAATGATCTTTGCCAACTTCAATGTGTGGTCCAACAACTGGCGTTATTTCAATTTCTAAAGAAAAAATAAACCCTCGATACTGGTTTGTTCTTTTCATATTTAAGATCTTTATTTGATATGGATAGACCAATGGTGTTTCAGATAGATACTGAGAGTAATAATTCATGACCGGCTTTTTAATATGGGGTAAGAGTAGAGAAAAGAACATATCCATTATAAGTTCTTCATCAGATTTTTCTGGTGGTTGATAATAATTGGAGGCAGCGTTTGTTTGTAGTGGGACCACTAAAATAATAATAATCATAAAGGTAATAATAACCCTTTTCATACTTGGCCTCCTTTTCGTTACTTTGTGCTAACTGAAGAACTGTATTCATTGAAACAATGTAAGAATCGATTGTTTATCATGAAAACTGAGGGACATGGAGGTTGCGTTAATGGAAGTACATTTTGAAACAAGATATTGTTTATCAGATAACGGAAAATTCATTGCAGATGATCCTTCATATTGGGTTCCTATAATGCAATACTTTTTCAAGCAATCTGACAATATTGCAATTCATTGTTGGACAGGAGAGGAAAAGGTCAATGAGGAGATTCGTCATGAATTTACTGAACTATCGATAAAACATGACATGTATATGACGATCTATGAGGGGCGACTTGCAGAAAAGATCATTGATTTTCTAACCAAAAATCCACAGGATGAGGATGGACAGATTAAGTGGTTTTCTATTTTCCTTTATTTGAATAATAACTGTCATTTCTCATCTGAACATTTTGGTACTGAGTTTCACGCTAATAATCTAAACGTGGAACAATTTGAATATATTAAATCGATTCTGCCAAAAGACACTAATTTTACGACATGGGATTGAACTATTAGATCAGAGTTGATTAAATCACAAAGGGTTACAATTATTAAATTGTATGAGTGAAATTTAGGTTGATAATACGAGAAAGGAATCACGTTCTTTTTTGTATTCTTGTACAAAAAGGCCGGTTAAATGGAGAGGATTGGAGTTAGTAATATGTTAATTAGAAAATTGGTCTCTTCCATAGTAGCCTGTATATTGGTAATGCTCATTTCTTTCCTAATAGAACCATCAGGCTTTGTCATAATGATTGGAATGTATTTATTCCCTATTCTTTTGCTTTATGGGTTGCCAAGTTCTATAATATCCGATTATGTCACTAAAAAGCTCAAAGGAATAGTAAGAGGGGGAGTTGCATTAGTAATTCATTTACTTCTTGCGGCTGTTTTCGTATTAATTTTGTTCATATTTGGAGAGGCTTGGGTACCAGTGAAGGTATTTTTATTGTTCTCTGTTGCATCATCTTTCCTTTTTTGGAGTATTGATAAGTTTCTCAAATCCACTATAGTTAAACAAATCCGTTTGAAGATTGATGATTTGAAAATTTATTAGAGTTCGAATTATACATCTTATAAATATAAAATAGATATCCAATTGAAAATAATCATTGGATATCTATTTTTTGTAGTGGTTGGTGTTTTATAAGTGTATAGTCTGCCGTTTTGATTAGTTTTGTTTTTCCACCAAAGCCCGTTCGTGTTCTTTCTTCACTTCATGCAAGAGCACCGAGTCTGTCAGCAAACGATAGCCTGTAGCAGCGAGTGCTTTTGCTCCTTTGATGAGTGCCTCATCACCCAGTTCTGACTTCGCACATTCACGGAATTCGTCTGTATGTGCAATGAGATCGTCCGGTCCGATTTTGATATGCGGGTGGGCTGTAGGAACGGCATAGCTGATATTCCCAGCATCAGTAGATCCTTTGCCAGTCGATTTTTCAGTATAAACCGTTTCCCCGACTGCCTCTAATTCCTCATGGATGATGCTGTCCAATACGGAGTTCAATACGAAGTCTTGGACCTCATTTTGGAATCGTTCCACTTTGACTGTTGACCCAGTCGCGAGCGCCGCTCCTTCTGCAATCGCTCGTACCTTATTGGACACTTCTTCCGTGCGTTTCCATGTGCTTGCGCGGATGTAGAAACGAGCTGATGCATACTCAGGAATGATGTTTGGTGCATCTCCGCCATGCGTGATGATGCCGTGGACCCGGACATCTGTCGGCAGCTGTTGACGAAGAGCATTGATGCCATTGTATAAAAGGATGACTGCGTCTAATGCATTGATTCCCTGCTCTGGGGAACCTGAAGCGTGAGCCGGCTTCCCGTAGAAGTGGAAGTCAAGTGGATCAACAGCCAGTGTTTCACTTGTCAGTGATGTACGACCAGATGGATGGATCATGAGTGCAACGTCAACATCCTTCAGAAAACCATGTTTCACGAAGCTGCCTTTCGCGCTTCCGTTTGGACCGCCTTCTTCAGCTGGAGTACCTAATACTGCTATTCGACCACCTGTCTCTTCAAGTACTTGGGAAAGGGCGATACCCGCTGCAACACTTGTTGTACCAATGATATTATGTCCGCAAGCATGCCCTAATCCTGGTAATGCGTCGTACTCAGCAAGGAAAGCAATAGTAGGACCTTCCACCCCACTATCCTTCACTGCAAAGAATGAAGTTTCGTGGCCAGCGACTGCGGTCTGTACATCAAATCCAGCTTCTGTCAGAGTTTCTATATGTCTCTCACTTGCAAAGAACTCCTGATTCCCGATTTCGGGATTTGCATGGATTACCTGGCTTGTTTCGATGTACTTCTCCCGATTTTGCTCGATGGATTCCGTGATTAAATCTAAACCGTTCAACGTTGTACTCATGATAACTCCTCCTCTTTGGAATTAAAGTCCTTCATACACCTCAAGTAATTCTTCTTCTGTGATGTCAACGACAAACGATCCGCCGTTCGTATCTTTCTTCACTGCTTCTTCCACTTCTTCTGAATGGTAAAGTTCAACGATGCGATTGAATGTTTCGTTGTCCTTGTCTTCACCACGTGCTGCGAAAATGTTTACATAAGGGATAGCATTTTTGTCAGCACCATCTTCTAGGTAAATTGGATCTTTTGCTGGGTCGAAACCAGCTTGACCAGCTACACCATTGTTAATGACAGAAATGGCTACATCCGGCAATACAAGCGGTGTTTGTTGCGCAACCATAGGGATGATGTCTAAGTTTTTAGGATTTTCTTCGATCTTGGATGGGTCTCCGAATAATCCGAAATCGTCTGCCAATGTAATGAGTCCAGCAGATTCAAGCAACAGCAATGCACGTGCTTGGTTGGATGGATCATCTGGAATTGCGACCTTTGCTCCTTCTTCAATTTCGTTTACATCTTTTATTTTTTCCGAATAAATACCCATTGGAGCAATTAGAGTTGCACCGATCGGTACCAAGTCTGCGCCCGTCTCTTCTGTGAATGCACTAAGGAATGCAATGTGTTGGAATGAGTTCAAGTCAATGTCACCGTCTTGTAATGCTTTGTTAGGAAGTGAGTAGTCAGCAAACTCGATCAGTTCAATTTCAATGCCTTCTGCTGCAGCTTTCTTTTTCAAGATCGGCCATACTTCACCGTCAGTTCCTGTGACACCGATTTTTACTTTTTTAGTTTCTGAGTCTCCACCTTCACTTGAAGCGGAGTCGCCACAAGCTGCTAATACTGTTGCCGCTAGTAAGACAAATAGGAATAACCAGATTTTTTTCATGATGTATATCTCCTCTTTTATATGTTTTATGTCGTTCGTATCGTATTTAACGTCGCATAATTTTTCGTGATAATGTGTTTCCGATCCATTGCGCAATTTGCACTAGGGTAATTAAGATCACAACCGTTACAAGCATGACACTCCAGTCGAAACGCTGATAACCGTACGTCTGTGCTATATGTCCGAGACCGCCTGCCCCGACAGTTCCGGCCATCGCGGAGAAGTCAATCAGACTGATGCTCATGAATGTTAGACCCAACACTAACGGTCCAAGCGCTTCCGGGATTAAAACTGTAAAAATAATTTGGTATGGACTCGCTCCCATTGCTTTTGCAGCTTCTACTACACCAGGATCGATACTGACTAAATTGTTCTCGACTACACGGGCGATTGAAAATGCTGCAACAATCGTCATGGGGAATACCGCTCCGCCAATACCAATCGAACTTCCTACAACAATCCGGGTTAATGGACTGATCGCAAATAGGAAAATGATGAACGGAATGGGACGTATGAGATTAATCAAGAAGTTCAGTAAGTTAAAAATAATGCGGTTCTCAAGAAGGTTTCCTCTACGAGTAACGTAGAGCGTTAGCCCAATGGCAATCCCAAAAATCGAACCTAAAATTAGGGTGATGGCCACCATCAGGATCGTTTCTCCTGTTGCCTCAACGATCCTCGGCCAAAATGTTTCCCAATCTACCTTCATGCTGGTCATTCTACGGACACCTCCTCAATCTCCACCATGTTGTTTAAATCACTGATGACTTGTTGGATTAAGGTCTCATCACCTTCAAAAGAAACTAACAGGTTTCCTATAAGCTTCTGTTGTAACTCGCGTACAGAACCATACACGATATTCACATCGACTCCATACTTCCGGGTAACTCGGGATAACACAGGATCCCCTGCCACTTCTCCTTTGAAGATGACACGGTATAGGCGTTTACCGCCTCGTTCCCTCCATTCATTCAACAAATGATCGGACGGACGATCTTTTTGTACAGATTCGATAAACCTTTGTGTCGTCGAATGTTGCGGGTCCGTGAAAGTGTCAAATACCGAGCCCTGCTCGATGACTTCCCCATTCTCCATGACAGCGACCCGATCACAAATCGTTTGAATGACGTTCATCTCATGTGTAATCAATAAAATCGTTAATCCTAAATCTTTATTGACCTTTTTTAAGAGTTTCAGGATTTCTGCCGTTGTATCCGGATCGAGAGCAGAAGTGGCTTCGTCACAGATTAGAATATCCGGCGATGTAGCAAGTGCCCGCGCTATGCCGACCCGCTGTTTCTGACCGCCTGACAGCTGTTCCGGATAATCGTTTGCTTTATCGGACAAACCAACAAATCTCAGCAATTCTGCGACACGTTCATTGATTTCCTTCTTCGGCACTCCTGCCAATTTCAACGGATACGCTACATTTCCCGCAACTGTCCGTGAGTTGAATAAGTTAAAGTTTTGGAAGATCATCCCGATCCGGCGGCGAAGTTTGCGTAACTCCTTCTGCGAAAGACTTGCTACGTCTACTCCCTGTACGGAAACCGTACCGCTTGTCGGCCGTTCCAACATATTGACCAAGCGGAGCAACGTACTTTTCCCAGCGCCACTAAAACCGATGATTCCGAAGATTTCTCCCTGCTCGACGGAGAGAGATACCTCCTTTACTGCATGCACCTCCCGGTTGGCGAGCCGGAATGTCTTGGCCGCCTGCTTAAATTCGATCATGCTTTTGCCTCCTCAAGCTGTAACTGATTCTTTGCAGACAATGCTGTGTGCAGTCATCTACCTTTCTTTTACCGAACGAAAAAGAGCCCTCTTTTTTCTTATCCACAAGAAAAAAGAAGGCTCCCATTAAGAAAACCATCTCGTTCTCATCTTTCAAATGCAATAAGCATTTGCAGGAATTGGCACAGAGTTCATTCGTCATGAACCAGCTGCCGAGATGTCATAGGGCCTGTCCCTCGATCTCTCTGGATAAGAAAGTGATGTATTGCTATTCGATTGTTGCAAGAATTGATTCTTACTTTAGGACTTTAAAGCAGAAAAGTCAACTAACTTAATAAAATAAAACTATTCTGATAGTTGAAAGGGTTTTCTCATTTAAGGAATTCTTGTATTTCTGTCATGACTTCTTTCAGTATATCAATCGATTTTAAAGCATTTCCTTCAACATCCAATGCATGCCCTACACGAGGAATCACTTTACTAATCATATTTGGATTCTGCTCTACCAAGGCCACTCGCTCTTCGCTATAAATTTGGTCTGCATCCCCAATAATCGATAGTCCTTTCTGTGTGCTGTTCCTCATCGAAGTGAGCACATCCTCCCGATGAATCAGAGGTGTTTGCCAAACGGCCTTGGCATTCTTGAACTCTTCTCTCATTAATTCGGAGCTAAGTGCGATTGTTCCAAGTGATTTCGCAATGAAGCAATAATTTGGGTAGTGTTTCTTTCCCAAAATAGCGTCAATGACTGTTTGTACATCAATTTTAATAGCTTCACCAAGCTCTTCATTCGTAAAATCGTCATATGCCTCGTCATTATAATTGTATGTCACTTGCAATAAGTCATAGTGTAGTTGTTCAGAGAAATGATTTGCGTAATGAAGTAACGGCGCCTGTGCTGTATAGCCTGAACCGGGCAACACGACCATCAGTCCAACCGCCTCCTCTCTCGTGAAATAATTGAATGGAATAATCATTTCTTTATATCCACTTACATAACCTTTCATCCTACATTCCCCCATTCACCGGTAACTGATAGACGACTTCCTCTCCAAACTTTAAGTCTGTCGGTTGGAAACCGGAACTCACGTAAAGCTTTTTTGCCCACTCATTGTCCGGATCAACTGTTAAACGGATGACTTCGCAACGCGGATGCCGTTCTGTGATCCACTGAATCATTTCCGATAAGGCTGCTTTTCCGAAGCCCTTTCCTTGAAATTCGTGATCAATGAAGAATCCGTTAATCCAATAACTGTCTGTCGTTTTTTCCTCATAAGCATGCATGACGAATCCAACCATTTGATGTTGGTCGTAAATCGCAAACGGAATATATTCGACATTGTCCCCATCCGGTTTAATGTAGACCTTAGAAAGAGATACAGCGACAGTCGGTACAAAGCCTTTTTGTTCGTCTGCAACAGTTAGATTCAATGCTTCTTTCCAATTCTCTCTTGTGACGATGATCAATTTGACCATTTCAATACCTCGCTTGGTTTGATTTTTGACTTATTCTCCTTATTTTGTTTGTATTCCTGCCAAAAATAAAAAAAGCCGGTGAAATTCACCGACTCAACTAACAATCATTCCACTTGTATACATGAACACTGTCCGTTGGTCGTGCTACACGGACCTACACAACTTTCATATCCCTTTCAAAACTCTTAAAACATGATCTTCGTCGATTTGGACACGCTGTCCATCGTTCAATGTAACTTCCATTGGGAAAACGGCAGATACTTTGTCAGAGAAGTACCATCTTCTTCCTGGTGGAGTAAGCAGTAAGAACGAGCCTTCTTGTCGCTGACCCATGAACGTTAAACCAGCGGGATTCGGTTCCTTCCGATCCCGTTCAGGAACACCTAATTGGTTTAAAACATCATATGCTTCTTTAGGATCTTCAACGACTAAACTCATTTCGCTGACGTAATAAATGCTCTCAACCGTAAATGGATGAACACGGTTTTCAGTGATTGTCGGTCGCGCTATAAATTCCACAATATTTCCAGCGGGATCTTCAAAGTAAAACGCTCTGGCAGGAAAATGTTCAAAAAAAGCTTCATCTTCCCCCTCCTCAATCAGTAATGGTACACGTTCCTTCGTCCAATTCTTTGCCTCTTCAAACTGATTATCAGGAATATCAAAGGCGAAATGATAATAAGGATTGTTGTCTGCTTGCTTGAATTCAATCTCGGTATTGCCCGCGGCTATCCGGAAGTAATCTGTGCCTTGGCTCTGGAGCGAAAATCCCATGGTTTCTGTATAGAAATATTTCATTTCTTCTAAATGTCCAGCCATCATTGTAATGGATTCAATCTTCATAACTGACACACCCCTTAGCTTCTTGTTACTTCCGTTGTAACAAAGAAACAGCTTTAAGTCCGCTTTTTTGCCTGGAGTGTTAATGAATATCATATTTTTTCTGAGCACGGGATTGGATTAATCCTACTTAAATTCGTTTTAATCCTACTTAAAATTGATTTAATCCTTACCCCAGAGTGTTGAATCCTACTTGTAAAAAATTTAATCCTAATTTTCGGGCCATTAATCAAAAAACTATGTTTATCTCTTTTAAAAAGGGGAATGGAAGAGAAGAACGGTTGACTTTGTTTACAAAGTTGTGTGTTTCCCCCTTGAATTATAAAAACGCCGGATCTGTGCTCCGGCGTTACTTACATAAAAATATTCTATTAATGTCCTGTGCGAATGATAGCATCGAACAAGGAAACTTTTTCTTCTTCCAATTGAACACGGTCAAACGGCAATTCAATGATGTACTCGTGACGGCCATATGGACGCATGCCCAATTTTTCTTTTGCATATGGATTATTAGAAGTAAGCGCGACTATCTTCGTTTCAAAATCGAACCCTTCGACATTTAATCTGTGTCCTTCGACCATTGCATACGGGACAATTTCGTATGCATCTTCCAGATCTCGGATTGCTGTTTCTTTCACCAATTGACCTTTACCTTCTTCAATCGGCGTAAAACCGAGGTCTTTGTCTTGGATGTCGTTAGTACGCAAGAAATATTTGCCTTGATAGAAAAAGAGTTCATACTCTTTGTTTTTCCATTTGCCAAATCTACCTTTTCTGATCATCCACATTTCGCCTCGATTCTGTCTTTTCTTTCATTATAGGACATCCCCACTCCCATTCATATCCAATTTAAGTATTATTTTTTCATAGTGCTTTTAGGTAATAGGACTTTAATAAATATACTGAAAATTCCAACAAAAGGCCTTTCGTACCATTGCGTTTAAGGATTTTGTATAGAGGGTAAAATGAAATTATACATTTTTTTCAAAAGGAGGATAGTAAATGCTGGATAAACCAATTCATGATTCCAGACACTCAGAAGTTCTTGAAGCCATGGATTTGGAGCAGGTGCAAGGTTCCCAAGAAGAAAAAGGCGATCTAAATGAAAATTTTGTGAGGTCAATTCAGGAACTGCAGCTGTTTTTCGAACAATATCAAGGAACTCATAGTGAACGATGAGTTCAATATCAGGGTTAATTTTTGATGAATCGGGAATAGTGAATAAGACAACAAACAAAGGAGTGGTGAGAACATGACGAACAACAATTTCCAAGAAGAAATTCAAAATCAAATGAGCAGTATGGATTCTGAAAAAAAAGATCAGATTTTAGAAAACTTCGGTAAATTCAAGTCGTATTTGTCTGACAAAGTGTCAAAAGGCGAAGCTCTTGGTATGAGTGAAGAGCAAATGGCAAAAGCTACAGAAATGATAGCAGGCTATCTTGCAAAGCATGAAGAACCAAGGAACCGAGAAGAGCATTTACTCAGAGAGCTTTGGAACTCCGGTGACAAGGAGCAGCAACATGCTCTCGCTCATATGCTTTTAAGTATGGTTAAAAAACAATAAACAGTCATTCTGTTTAATTGAAAGTGGTGATCGGTTATGGAAAAGAAGGATAAAGTGTTTACAGAAGATGACCGGAAAGATCATGTCGGTCCATATATGGACAACCCTGAAAACTCAAAAACCGATAAGCAAAGTATTTACGATATGTATGAAGACATGCAGACTGTAGATTCAATCCCTCTTGAGGACCTTCGCTTGGAAAATGTCGAGGAGGACCGCCCCGAGATGACGAAGCATAGCTCTTCAAGTGAGCAAAAATTCCCTGCAGATTAATTAAAAATAATGAGAGAGGATGTAGCCCTGCGGCCACATCCTCTCTTTTGTCTAATTGTGTCGATATTTCCCGGGAAATCAATAATAGTAATAGCTGTCTTCTATACTGGAAAAGAAGAAGAATGATAAGAAAAAGAAAATAATACCAATTACAATTGAAATCGCAATCCAGATCAAGTATGCCTGGGAGAATTTCTTCCGCGGGTTATTTGCACCAAAAGCCCAAATACATAGGACAATCAGGTTCACAATTGGAATCGCAAGTAACAATAGCGTCAACAACCATTGGCCAAGTGACAACTCTTTTTGTACTGGTTGTATTTGTGTTTCCGAATAGGTAGTTTCATTCATCGAAATAGCACCTCCTACCTGTATTTTAATAGTACAATATATACAATACAGAAAAAATCGGGGTGTGGGTATGGTAAATTTGGTAAATTGTCCTTTTTGCGAACCGGAGAAAGATGAGAATCAGCAAATTGTATTTGAAAGCGAGCATTGCTACTATTTGCAGCATCCAAAGTTTCAAGACGTTTTGGAGGGTACGGGGTTAATCGTCCCGAAAGTACATAGAGAAACAGTGTTCGACCTTACCCCTGAGGAATGGAAAGATACGTATGACCTGCTTCAGAAAGTAAAAAAGTATGCAGATGAATCGTACGATCCGGATGGTTATACCTTGGGATGGAATGTAGGCGACGCCTCCAATCAATCCATTAAGCACGCTCATTTACATATCATCCCAAGATTTAATGATGAACCGTTTGCAGGAAAAGGTTTAAGGCACTGGATTAAATCCGAAGAGAATCGCAGATCATCGAGAAAAAAATAAAACAAACCGCTTCCGATGAAAGGAAGCGGTTTGTTTTGTATTTATATCTTTGTCTTCGCCGCATTCTTTTTAGACATCCAAATGCCGAATGCAATTAGGATCGCAATAAGAATAGCAGTAAGTAACACGGTCAGCCAATAGGTATCTGAGTCTGGTCCGTTCTTCAGCCAAGTCGGGGAGTACAGGGCCAATTTCCAAGGAGTCACAGTCCAGTACTTACCGACAATGGCATCTACGATTTGCCCGAAAAAAGTGATCAATAAGGCCACAGCTGCCGCTCCGCCAGTAGAAAGCCATGCACTTGCCGCAAGCGTAAGAGTCACTACGAACATGAACCAAAGGAAGTACGATGCAATTAATTGGAAAACCCCAGCCGGGTCTACGGAATTATATAAAAGATCGATGTAATACCAAGACGCCATATAGCCAGCCGTTAAACTGATCAGCACGATTCCGTTCACCGTAAGCCATTTGCTCATGAAATAACTCACGTAAGAAATTGGCCGGACATAGAGCAGTGTCCCTGCACCACTCTTCCGTTCACGGGAGATCGTTCCCATGAAAGCCAAAATCACCACTAACAGTCCGATGAATTGATATTGACTGGTAAGGGAAGCGAATATATCTTCTCCTAAAAGTTCTGGCAAAACAAAATCTACACCCTCCGGAACATTTCCTACACTGCTCATAATTTGTGGCAGGAAATAGTACGTGAGCGGTTCCATTACACCTAAGATGATGAACACGAGCGGGATCCAAAGGATTTTAAAACTGCGTATGTTCTCGCGCCACTCTTTCTGTAGCAACACACCTATATCCTTCATGCTTGCCCCACCACCTTTAAGAAGATTTCTTCCAAGCTTGCCGTCTGCCTTTCCACTTTCCGAATATCCAATCCGCTATCAGCCAAGTATCTCAATATTTCCTCCATCTTTGGATGGTCACCGTTTCGGGGAATAAATGCAATCGGTCCTTCATTGACAGCTTCCCATGAATTGTTCGCCGCAAATGCAGCAGCAGCTTCGGTAGAAGAAAATTCAACACGGAAACGAGGATTCTCATACTTCTCTTTTACATCTGCTAATGAGCCTTGTTCAACAAGTTTTCCTTTTCTCAGAAACAGTAGCTGATCCGTCATTTCTTCTGCATCATTTAAAATGTGAGTGGAATACAAAATTGTCGTCTCACTCTGCAAATCTTTCAATAGATTCATGATTTCACGGCGCCCTACTGGGTCTAACGCGGACACCGGTTCATCCAATAAAAGCAGTTTCGGTTTATGTACGATTGCCTGAGCCAAACCGAGCCGCTGACGCATTCCACCGGAAAATGTACCGGTCTTTTTCTTTAACGCTTCACCAAGGCCCACAAATTCTAACGTCTTTTGTGATTCCAAGCGAGCTGACTTCGCATCCACACCACTTAATCGTGCGGCCATTTCCATGTACTCCATGGCTGTCATCCAACTAAAGAATTGGGGATATTGCGGTAAAAAGCCGATATACTTTCTCGGGTCACCATTTATTCCACTTAACTCAATCTTTCCACTCGTTGGATTAAGCAATCCTGTCAGCATGGATAAGGTCGTTGTTTTGCCTGCTCCGTTCGGTCCGATCAATGCGGTCGACGTTCTCTCCTCCAACGCGAAGGAGACTGCATCTACAACAGCAGTATTATGATACCTCTTAGTTAAATGATCTACAGTCAACATACTCATAATTGTCGTCTCCCAAATATAAAGTACGTGATTGGCCCTACTATATTTACGAACACAATAATCAGTGCCCACATCCATTTCGGACCATTCGTCTCCGGTGTTCGGATCAAATCGATGATGGCTACAATAAGTAAAATGAATTGAATGACTAGTAACGGTAAAATAAGTCCCCACGAGATTGATGATAATGCTTCCATTCTCCACACTCCTTCCTTATCTATTTACGCCCAAATAGTTCAGAGGTTTCATAAAAGAAACCCCACCACTAAAAATATTTAAGTGATAGGGAGCATATTACAGATTTTCTATTTCGTGAAGTCGAGGCATTGCAGTTAAGGCACCAGGCTTCGTTGCAGCGAGGGCTCCTAATTTATTGCCAAAAGTTACGCACTCCACTAACGCTTCCTTTGTCCTTGGCATGCCATTCAAATGGACATAGCGTAGAATTCCAGCCATGAAGGCATCCCCGGCTCCTGTTGTATCGACCGGTTCCACCGGTTCGACTGGAATATGACGGCTTGTATTCGAGTTTAGAACAACGTAAGTACCATGATCGCCAAGTGTTACTAAAATGATTGGGATCTTAAATTCTTTTAACTGCTCTAACCCATCTTCCATCGTATCTGTTCCCGTCAGGAAGAATAGCTCCTCCTCCGTCAATTTCAATAGATCTGCTTCCGGGAAGAACGATCGTATGGTGTTCCGGCACTGCTCCTCGTTCTCCCAGCGCAACGGCCGGATATTAGCATCCATGGAAACAAATATGCCATGCTTCTTCGCCAATCTCACGGCTTCCCTTGTCGTTTTCAAGGCTGTCGGATGGAACATGGTTCCTGAACATATATGAAAAATGGATGCTTTCTGAAATGCTTCTTCTTTCAAGTGTTCCGGCTTTACCTGAATATCCGGTGCCTCATTGACATATGAAGCAAAAATACGATCGTTTTCCTCTGTTAAATGAACGTAAACCCCACTTACCCGCTTACTTTCCTCTAAAATAGCATAGCGCAGGTCGACCCCTTCGTTCGCCAGTTCATTCCGTACGAATGCTGATGTCTCATCTCCACCTGTGATCGTAATGAAAGCAGAAGGTACGCCCAATCTGGCAATCCCTGCTGCCACATTGACTGTCGCTCCCCCCAAGTACATCGTAAACGACTGATTAGAGTGGTCGTCGGCTATATAGTCTACGAATGCATCCCCATAAGTTAGAACGAATTGATCGTCAGCATGAAACATTTACCCGACTCCTTCTAAAAATCTACTTTCTCTATAGTAACATGAACACTTACAGGCTGTAAGAATTAAACGTAATTTCAGTGCTCCATTGTGATATACTATCGTTTGGAATGGAGGAAACTAAATGAAACAATGGATCTACCCGGTCATGATCATCGTTGCAGCCTCGAGTTACGGGATATTATCGACCATTGTAAAGCTTGCTATGAAGGGTGGATTTTCCGCCTCTGAAGCAATCACAAGCCAATATGTATGTGGATTTATATTCGTTGCTATTATATATATCGTTACCCAGCGCCGTGTTCCCCATTTTCGAGGAGGAAAGGTTCTTGTCTTAACTGGAATGCTTACTGCCACTACTGGTATTGTCTATGGACAAGCATTGATTTACTTACCGGCTTCTCTTGCAGTCGTTATGCTTTTCCAATTCACTTGGATCGGAATGCTGATAGAATGTGTAGCACAACGTAGATTGCCAAAGAGGATTGAGGTCCTATCTTTAGTCATCTTATTCATAGGTACCATTATGGCAGCTGGTGTCATCAATGTGGATTTAAGCGGAATCCCTTGGCAAGGTTGGGTTCTCGGCTTCCTATCCGGCGTCAGCTTTGCATTCTTTATATTCATCAATTCAAAGCCGATTGAAGGAATGGATTCTACGACCAGATTACTTTTTGTCGCCACAGTCGCACTCATCATGGCAGCCATCTTCCAGTCGCCGGAAATCGTATGGAATGGCACCTTGTTTACTGAGGGTCTCTGGATTTATGGGGCAGCATTAGGACTTTTCGGCATTGTACTGCCGATTTATCTATTCTCAGTTGCCGTCCCCCACGTTGGTTCTGGTGCATCCTCCATATTGGGGGCGATGGAATTACCGGTTGCAGTTTTGGCATCCGTACTTGTCCTACACGAGCCTTTTACTGTTATTCAATTCATCGGAATCATCGTTATTTTCACAGGAATGGTCTTGCCATCACTCTTTCAGAATAAAATTCCGTTGGAAACATGAAAATTTCACAATTCCTACACCATTGACATGAATCTGTCTCAATTTATATGGGCATTATTTGTTACAATAACGCCAATACGTAAGGAGCGTGAGTTTTAAATGAAACGAATCCATCTTCTACTCATCTTACTCCTCACTGTCCTATTAGCTGCAGCATGTGGGGCAGAGGAAAAGGAAGAAAAATCACAAGAATCTGCTCCACCTGTGCCTATTTCTGTAGACTTGCAAGTTCCAGCTACAGCTGAAGTAGGGCAAGAGGTTGAAGTGGTTGCAAAAGTAACTCAAGGCGAAGAAGTAGTCACGGATGCAAGTGAAGTTGAATTTGAAATCATCAACGATAATTCTGGGGAAAAGACCATGGTTCCTGCAGAGCTAAAAGAGGACCAATATACTGCCGTTATTACATTAGAACAGCCCGGCTCCTATTCGGTCACTTCCCATGTAACAGCACGTGATATGCACACGATGCCGACTAAGGTCATTGAAGTGACAGGAGATGGCGGAGTTGCAGAAGCTCCAAATGAGGAAAAGCATGAACATCACCATGGTGCCGTCATTGACTTTACCGATGGAACAGCAACTGCAGGTGAAAATACACCGTTATCTACTACAATCACGCTTAATGAAACTCCACTCACAGAAGCTGCGGTCCGTTTCGAAATCTGGAAAGACGGTAGCGAGAAACATGACTGGGTCGATACAAAAGAAGCGGGAAATGGACAGTATGACGGAGAATATACTTTTGCAGATCGTGGCAAGTATTTCATCCAGGTTCATGTGGAGAAAGACCCGGACATCCATGATCATGTGACGAAGGAATATAACGTTGAGTGATCAATTTGCATAAAAACAGGTATCCAATTTGTTAATCGGATACCTGTTTTTCATTTATGACTTGATTCTCTTTACTAACTTCTATTTAACTTCTTTTAAATTATTGTCCAGCAGCAGCTTGAGTTAAAGTTAAGCAATATACCGGCTCAGGATGGTGTCCTAACACAACCTCACCAGTCGGTCTAAATCCAAGTTTTTCATAGACTCGAATGGCCCGTTCATTATCTTCAATAACCGATAAGTAAATCGAATCGCACTGATACGCTTGTACCATATCATCAATAATTGCCTGCAACACGGGGGCACCATAGCCTTTCCCCTGAAATTGATGGCCAAGCATCATGCTATTTAGTTCATATTGATTTAATCCCTTACTAAATCCATGGGACGTGAAACCAATGAGTACGTCTCCATCGTAAATGGCTCTTGCTATAAACCCATGGGTTTGACACATGGCGAGAAAGAATGCATTGGATCCTACCCATCTTTCATAAATCTGAATGTATTTTTCCTGTACTTCGTCAGATTTTAAATTAATGACATCGAAGAAATTATCTTCGTTCACTTGAGCTAATCGTAAATTCATGTTGAACCCCTCTTTGTTAATTAAATTTGAACCGTAATAATGCTATCTTCCATCCTCCTCCGTACATCTAATTCAACAATAAAGAGCATAAATCCTTTATAGATTCATACTCTGCTTAAATATTTCATCTCAAAAGTTTATCTACTTGCACTTCATCTTTCCCTAACCTCATGTATGGTAATTGTATCTATAACAGACAAATCCCTATGATCATTTCACTCCAGTTAAAAGATGAATCAGTCAGAATTCCTTCAACTTCAGGCAACATTTTTCTCTTTTTTAATTTGATGTAATGTTACTAATAATCCCGTTAAACCGGCGAAAAATGAAGGAATTCCGCTTGAAATGAGGAATAACCAATTCCCTGTAATCAGGGAAATAATGAGAAAGATGATTGGAAATCCAATTAACACAAATATGGAAATGGATAATGCAAATTTAATATAACTTTTCACTATGTTTTTCCTCTCCACTCATTACACTAAGTATTCTACTCCTGTAGATAATTCTCGTGTGAAACAGTCATCTTTGGTTGGCCAAATACGCTAAGCATCAAAGTTAAGCCTGTGACAATTCCCAACACTTCAAAAGAAGACATTTTAAAAATCCACCCATCGATTAAGGAACCGATGAAAAATGGCGGATTTCCGATAGATACTGTCACCAAGAATGGATAAAGAAATGATAGCAGTAAACAAGGAATAGCCACACACCACAATAGAGTTGCATTTAACTTGACCGACCATTTTTTTATAAAGATCAAAGAAAGATATAGACCAAAAATAATCGAAAGGATGGGTTTCACCCATAGAACAGGAAACGGATTGAAGGTTGCTTTCGCAATCAAATTCAATTGGTTTTCCACATTATAACTAAGACTTGTCAAAACGATTAACCCAATAACCCAAAGAATTTTTAACAAACTACTCTTCCATGTGCTTTTCTCCACTTGATCCCCTCTTTCCTATTTTTTTATTAACCTTTCTAAACTGTTAATCTTCCAAGTTACTTCAATTAACTCATTCCACTGTTGATTCCAACGCTTCGTTCTTGGATTCCAATATAAATTGGCGAACCTGTTCCCTGCCTCCGTATTTGTCATACCAGTCTTGAATACGCTGTACGTGTTCCGCATCATTTTGTATGTTTGTTTCTATTCTCACGTAGTCTTCGTAGCTGTCATATTCCCAGATGGCAAAGACCTCATGAGTGCCGTCTCCATTATCCTTCATCCAACGTCCAACGAAACGTGTACCGTTCTTTAACTGATTGGGTAAATTGGTTTCATTGAAATGCTTATTGAAGATTGCTACGAAGTCTGTTTTTACTACATATGATTTTCGTCTATAAAACATCACGATTCTCCTCGCTTTTCAAATTTTCCTTACTGGTGATACGAGATGAAGATGGTTTAAGTTCCCAACTGGTTCGATTAAGATGGGTTTCATCTCACCTGAATAGGATATTTTCACGCTATCCTCATCAATGGCCTTTAAAGCATCTAACAAAAATTTCGCATCCAAAGTGACACGGAAATTAGCTTCTCCATCCTTTTCGTTAATTTCCTGTGTTTCTTCAATCCTTCCGGTTTCAGTACCGTGGGAAGTTATTTTAATGCGACTTTCTTCGGTCACTTCGAGAAGGACATTGTGATTCCTCCATTCACTTGAAAAGAGGGCAGCCCTGTCTATTCCACTAAGGAAACGGCTTTTATTCAGTGTGAGTGTGGTCTTGAATGTATTCGGAACCAGCCTTGATATATCGGGGAAAACCCCTTCGATTAATCTCGAATAGAGCGTAAAGGTTGGTGTATGGAAAGCTATATGTGTCGAATTCCACATCATATGTAGGTCATCCAGTTGATCACGATGCAGTTTTAGGTATTCATGTAAACACGTGCCGGGAACGGTGAAAGAGACGTCATGATTAGTCTCTATTGGTAACTTCCTCATAGCTAACCGTTGGGAATTGGTTGCTACACAAGTCATCGCACCCTCTCTTATGATGAACTGAACTCCTGTCAGTGACGGCTTTGAAAAATCTTTCGCAACAGCAAACACTGTTTGCTTTATGACTTCTTGGAGTTCAACACTTGGTACTGTTAAATTCTCCTGATGGACGTTAGGCATTTCTGGATAATCTGCTGGGCTTACGATTGGCAAACGAACGATTACGTCCTCCGAATGAATCGACAACTGATTTTGACTACACTTCACATGTAGGGTGCTCGGAAGTTTTTTAATAATCTCTAAGAGGTTTTTGGCCGGAATAACAGAACTTCCTGATTGGATGACTTTTAACGAATCTCCGCTCACTCTTCTTTCTATAGCGATTTCAGCATTATTTCCTATGAGGGAAAGCTCTCCATCCTTCACCACTATCTTGACCCCTGGTAAGATCGGCAAATGTATTTTCGCCTGCACTATTCTGCTTACGTCGGTTAATGCTTTTTGCAGTTCTTCTTTTTCAATATGGAAATCCAGACTGCTCACTCCCCTCACTTTACTTTAGCCGCCTTGTCGGTCGACGACTTTTCCATTTTCGTTTAATCCTCTTACAATTACTCCGCGACCAACTTGGAAGTAATAAAGGTTACCGTTGTGCAGAATCAACTTAGCATCCTCAAACTGTTCATCATTCTGATCTTTTGTTTGAATGGTTGTGATTTCCGGATTGTTAACCTTTCCGAACACGACATAAAATTCGTGCAACTCATTCCCGGCATAATCGGATTCACGATAAGGCTCACTATACACCGTGAACTGTTCATTCTCGTAATGAGTCCATCCATGAAATCCGACATTCTCCCAACCATCTGTATCATTTCCTTTAAAAAAGGCGACAGCTTCTACTTTCTGGCCTGGAAAGAGCTGCTCATTACCAATCGTTTCATACATAACAATCGTGATGTTGTCATGTTCTGTGGAATATATGACATCCTCCACTTGATAAGGAATGGCTTCGTAGATGGCTTCCTCCAGAGTTTCATATTTGTCATTCGCTTGATACATTCGCATCGAAAGTACAAAACCAACTAAAATAAGTAATCCAAGAAGCGTCAAACCGATTTTTTTCATCCTTCTCCTCCCTTTATATTCAATCAAACAGTGGTGCTTTTTCCGGGTTTCTCAGAAATTCAAAGAGCGTATGTATTTGGGTTTTAGTGTTTCGTCGGATGGAAAGTCCCGGCAATCGATCTTCCAAGAAGAAACCGACATTGCTCGTTTCCAAACCTGCATTTGAAGCACCTCCAATGATTTCGCACTGGATGAAGATCATGTAATAGTGATACGGGGATGGGGGATGATTATGTTTTTCTTTATCCAATACGGCAAGCAGTCTTAAGGGAATCACGTCGTAACCCGCTTCTTCCTTGATTTCCTTCACTACGTTTTCCGCAGGTGATAATCCGATATCACAGAAACCGCCTGGTAATGACCATCTATTTTCGGACCTCTCTTTCACAAGTAAAACTTGGTCATCCTTGAACACCACACCGCGCACATCAACCTTTGGAGTCTGATAACCGGTATCGTTCGTAAAAAGTTCTCTAATTTTATGAATTTCAAGTTCTGTATGTTCGGCTATGATTTCAGCACTGATGTCCCGTAATTCTTCATAACGCTCGATATCGTATGGATCTTTTGAGAAGGCTATACCCGATTGGGAAAGTGCTTGAATTCTCTTTGCCCAGTTCAGCCATTTATGCTCCATTGATTATCCAACTCCTCTAATGTCTGACTCATGATTGAATGGAAGTCTGGTCGTTTCCAAGCGGTGACCGCTTCCTGTTCACCCATTTTCCCTATAAGAAATAGCAGTAGATGATATCCAATGTAATAAGCAAGACGTGTTTTGCTAAACTTCGTCCCTCCGTTTATGGAAAACCATTCACGGAATAGTTCGGTTGGCGATAATACTTGTAAATCTGCTTGAAATGCTTTTAGAATGTCATCTCGGTTGGACTCTGCAAAGCGCAGCCAACCTTCTTCATCATCATCGTATGTAAAATAGACGGAAGGATCATCAGTAGTAACAGCTTTTGTTGAAAAATAGGTGGCACTGCCTTCCTGTAAAAGCCATGTATAAGGATGGTTCCAGTCAAGCTCTTTCCAGTTCATTCCTACGTGGTCTGAAAGTAAATTATGTAAGGCGTGACCGAATTCATGGGAAATAATTACACAAAGATGCTCTTCCTTTGGAGACAACTTTTCTAAACAAAACGTGATTTCCGGGTTAATCTGGCGATGGGTAAAGGCATTGGATCCATACATACCAACGATTAAATGGACATCTTTTTCAAACGTTATGTCATAGTTCATTTCATAATAAGCCTTTACTTCTTCTATCAACCCAACGATTTTTCCGTTAATCTCCACGATATCCGGTAATTTTTCAGGATATTTTGTAAGTGCTACTTTCAGTTTCTCCTCCGGTTGGCGACAGTGATAACGAAAGTATTCTTCAAAGTGAATGGCGTATTCTTGCTGGTATTGTATGACGAATTCCGCTGTAGGTTTGAATTTCTCTATAAAATACGTAATTGTTTGATGGATAATCATCTTCTATTCCCCCAGATTCTTCCCTTCTTCTCTATTCGACTAATTGTGCAAATTCCCCTTTGCTGAATGGAAAAAAAGCTATCCCGAGGAATTCCTCAGGATAGCTAATTGTGTCTATTAAGATATTTTCTTCGGCCACAAGCTCCACTTACCCAGCATCACGATAATCCCTGGAATAATTAGCGGCCGGACGATGAACGTATCAATGATGATCCCTATCGCCATGGCAAAACCGAATACCTTTAACTCCATCACCGGTTGTGTGATTAGCACCGCAAATGTCGCAGCTAAGATTAGCCCGGCAGATGAAATTACATTACCTGTTTTAGCTACACCATGCGCGACGGCTATGTTTAATGGATTTACATCCAACTCTTCCCGAATCCGTGCAATGAGCATGATTGTATAGTCAACACCTAACGCAACAAGGAAGACATACGTATATAGCGGGATCCGATAACTCATTTCCTCTGCTCCAAGTGCCGAGAAGAAAAACTGGGTGATTCCCATCGACGCTCCGAATGAAAGCAATAACGAGAATATCATATAAATTGGTGCGACAATGGAACGTGTCTGTACGCCGAGCATAACTGCAATGAGTATCGTCATGATGCTCATGACTTTCCACATATCCTGAACATTTACATCCCGGATATCGGCGTTTTTAGCGGTTTCTCCTGCAATATACAAGTTGCCTGTTTCAATTCCGCTTTCTTTCAACAGCTGATCTCCATCTTCCCGAAGAGATACTACTGCGTCAAATGCATCGTGTTCATATGGATTCCCCTCAAACGTCATGGAGAGCTTGGCAACTTTCTGTTCCTCTGAAGCGAATGGATTTCCTTGAATTGTTACTGATGATATCTCTTTTTGGTCCTCCAACACGCCTATTAGAGATTGCAATGTCTCCCTCTCAATCTTTTCGTCCGATTCAATCAGCAGTGTACTCGGAGCGACTTCCCCTTCTGAAAACGATTCTGACAGTTGTTCATATCCAACCTTTGACGAAAGATCTTCAGGATACGAATCTAATAAGTTGAATGAGAATTTAATATTGAACATCGCCAAACAGCTTACTAACAATAGAACAATTAACGGTATACTGACAGCGAGTGGCCTCTTCGTAACCAACTGGCTTACTTTTTCCCATAATGAGCTTTTCTTCTTCTCTTCCTGTCCTACTTTTGGAATCATTGGCCAGAAAGATTTACGTCCCGCAATAGCGAACAATGCAGGTAATAATGTTAAGCCGCCAGCAAGCATGACGATTACTGCGATAGCAAAGACCGGCGCGAAGTTTCGATACGGCTCATAGATGGCCAAGAATAGTGTCAGTACCCCTAATAAAATGGTGCTTCCGCTGAATATAATCGGCTCTGCCACACGGCGGACTGCCTCACGCATCGCTCCGTTAACATCCTCCGTCTTCAGCAGTTCTTCACGGAAACGGGAGAATACTAAGAGCGAATAATCCGTGACGACTGCAAACAATAGGATCATCATGATAGATAATGCCTGACTTTCCGTCACAAACCATCCGAACGAGGCGAAAAGTCCAATCAGCTTATCCACCACGACATAAAGGATTCCTGCTCCGATCAGTGGGATGAAAGCTAAGAGCGGCGATCGGTAAATGACCAATAATAGCACTAAAATCAGACCGACTGTCATAAGGAGTAGGACGACATCCGCTTTGGAAAACAGCTCAACTGCGTCTGCGGCTATTCCCGCAGGACCCGTCCAGGATACGTCATACTTTTCTGTTAGGTCTTCATTCAAACCAGACTTTATCCCCTTTACAACATCCGAAATCTCAGATGATTCCAGGCCATTCGGCAAATTGATAGGAATAAAGAACGTTGTCTCATCCGGGGAACGGAATGCAGCTCTCACTTCCGGAGGCAGACTGGTTAACGGAATGACGGAAATCTCTCCATATGTTTCATCCCATTCAATCGCTTCAATTCCTTCGGCAATTTGACTCATTTCCTCATCATTTATACCTTCCTTATCATGGAAGACTGCAAATAACGGGAATCCTTCACTATCAGGGAAATATTCCTTCACTTTTTCATCGGCGATGACAGATAATGCATCTTCTGGAAGACCACCGTTTTTATTGGCTGAATTATATTCCTTTGCACCAGGTGCAACAGCTGACAATATTCCAGCCAAGACGATCCAGACGCCTAAAATTGCGAACCATAATCCTTTTTGCTTCATGCTTTGGACCTTCCTTTGTCAGCTAAGAATGTAACGATGACAAACAAGCCGAAGCTAATGAGCAATATTGTCCCGCCGACAATATAGAAAATAAGTGCAAATGTATCAGGTACATTAAAAGGCTTGATGAATTGTAGCCACATTCCAGCTGTCAGCCCGATTGCACCTAAAATAGCGGTCCATCCATGTAAATTCACTAACTTCTTGTATTTTACCGTGTATAACCTGTAGAAGACGCCCCAGGCAAACATGGATAGCCAACCGACCAATAAAATATGTGCATGGATCGGACGGAAAGCGTAGGATCCGGAGCCCGCCATATGTGAACCCAAAATAGTACCGATCAAACCAAAAATTGCAGCAATCCTAATAAGCCGCAAACTCCATTTCTCAGACATGTTTCATTCCTCCTCTACTATTCAACTTATATGCTACTATTCGAAGATGAACTCAACATGAACTCAATATTACATTTTCGGTAGATGGACAGAAAATGTAGAACCTTTCTCTTGTTGGCTTTCAACTACAATTTCCCCACCATGCTTCTCCACCACTTCGTATGCAATGGCAAGGCCGAGACCGGTTCCTCCAACCTCCATACTTCGGGATTCATCTGCACGATAAAAACGGCGGAATATTTTCTCGATCTCCTCTTCCCTCATACCCACACCCGTGTCAGAAATTTTAACCATTACTTCTTTCACATTTTCCTTCATTTCAATGACGATCTCTCCATTAGGCTTATTATATTTAATGGCGTTAGTCAGGAGATTATCCCAGACGTTCATCAGCCATGACTCATCCCCTCTATAGAGGATGTGATCCAAGTGTAAGGACATTGAGATGCCTTTATTCTCAAGTTGCCATCTGAAAGTCGTGACACAGTCCTTTAGTTGCTGGGTCAAAGAAAACTCTTGCTTTTGTAGAGTATTCAGCTGATCTAAAGTCGTCAATAAAAGAAGCTGCTTAGTTAATGAAGATAATCGGTTTGTCTCGTTCTTAATAATAGTTGCGTAACTTCTACGATCTTCCTCTTCCAAAGGACCGTTACCGAGAAGCTCTGCATAGCCCATAATATTTTGAAGAGGGGATTGGAAGTCATGAGAAACATTGCTGATGAATTCTTTCCGCGACTGGTCGTTCTGCATGAGTTGGTCTGTCATTCGGTTGAAACTTCTTGCCAAGCGGCCAATTTCATCTTTCCGGTTAATCTCTAATTTTTCGTGGAAATTTTCCTCGGATATACGCTTAGTCGCTTTCGTCATTTCTTTAATTGGGGAGATCATCATCTTGGCCACAGCCAGCATTGCGATTAAACTCACAATGGCGATAATGATAAGCATGCCAGCAGTTAACGTGTGAACCTCCTGGAATAGCAGGCGGATATCCGGACGGATGAATAAGGCATATCGTTCTCCATCATATGTAAAAGGAACACCTACCGTATTAGCCAATTCATCTGAGAAGAACCCTGTGAAAAAGGTCTCCTGGTGTTGGTCTCGCATTCCATGATAAATCTCCCCGTTTAACACGACGTCTACAGATTCCTCACGTATATTTTTATAGGCGAATTCACCACCGTAAAACCTTTCCTCCCGATTTTCGTTCACGACATATAGTTGATATCCGACGTCTCCAATTGATTCCAGATATTCAGTTAACTCAAAGTCGCCTCCAGACTCAATGAATTCCGTAATTTCCTCTGCAATTGCAACATTTTTAAGGTCATTCTCTTCTTTCATCTGTTGATGGTAATATGTATTGACGATCAGGAAACCAATGGTCGTACTCCCGATCATGATAAGAATGGTGTATAAAAGGAATTTGCTGTATAAAGTCCTCATAGTGTAATCAGCTCTAACTTGTACCCGATTCCCCTAACGGTCGTAATAACTACCTGATTGGCGATCGATGACAGCTTTTCCCGAATTCGTTTTATATGTACATTCAATGTTTGTTCATCTCCCTCATAGTCATAACCCCATACATTTTCAAGAAGAAATTGTCGAGTAAAAACCTGTCCTGGCTTTGCTGCTAAAAGCGAGAGAAGTTCAAATTCCTTTAAAGGCAGCAATAGGATCCTGCTATCGACCACGATTTCATAGCTATTGCGGTTAATCGTTAATGGGCCAGCTTCAATAATTGCCTGATTCGGCTTTTCCACCCGGCGTAGAATAGCTGCCACGCGGAACAGCAGTTCCTTCGGTTCAAAAGGCTTTACGACATAATCATCCGAGCCAGCGAGAAATCCCTTCTCTTTATCGTCTAATGTCCCTTTTGCCGTTAACAATAAAACAGGAAGATCTGATTGTTCCCTGATCTTACTGGTCAAATCATAACCGTTCATTCCAGGCATCATAACGTCTAAGATTGCCATATCCGGTTTAGTTTGTTCAAGTATTGCCAAAGCCTCATCGGCACTTGAAGCTTTAATCGTTTGGTAGCCTTCTTTTTGAAGATGGATGCCGACCAGCTTCAATATATGTGGATCATCATCTACAACTAAAATCATGAACATTACAACATTCTCCTTTCTTTAACACTACGTGCATGACGCAATTCTGCATTTAAAAGCCCAGCTACTAATAGTATTACGGCAGTTAGGAAAAACCATAAGATCAGCAGTACGATTCCTGAAAGCTGCCCATATAACATTGAATAATTTACAAAGGCTGCATAACGGTTAAAGAGAATTGATCCCCCTTGCCAAGCCATCGTCGTAAACAGAGCGCCAGGAAGCACTTCACGAAAACGAACATAGTCAGACGGAAGCAATTTGAAAAATGCGAGGAAAAAGCCAAATAGAAATAGACTTCCGAAGCCCCATCTTATTATTGGCCAAACATATACCCAGCCTCGCCAGAGTTGTATCGTCTCCGTGTGAGAAATCCATACATGGAGAAACTGATCCACTATCGGCAATAGAAGCGATAAAGGAATGATCAGCATAAATAACAAGGTAACTCCTAAATCGTGTACTAAACGCCGGAAATAACTCATCCGGTTAACTACGCCAATGGCTTCATCCAGTGACCGGGCGAGTGATTGAACCGCCATGGATGAAACCCAAAATGCGGCGATTAAACTAAATGGCAGCAAGGGGCCAAAATCCCCTTTTGTAATGACGCGTACATTCTCCTCGATTAAAGGATACGCGGCTTCCGGTATATACGGCTGCAGCAAGTCCATGAATGCATTAGGACTTAGCGGCAGCAAACTTGCTAATGACAACACAACCAACAGAAACGGCAATGTAGACAGAAGCAAATAATATGCCGCTTGAGCCGATTGATCATAGAAACGTTCTTTGAAAAAACGGACAGCGATTCGTTTTATAACGTTCATACCCTCATCCTCATTTGCTATTACTGTTATTGTGTATGATGAGTACGAAAGAAATCAAATATGAAGAAGATGTTTCAAATAATTCAGGAAAATTATATGAATTTTTGAAACTATTTACCATCTTCATCCGTCTAATAGATAATATATTTAAATAGGAGGGGACTGCCTTGAATAAAGTAATGACATCCGTATTTACGGGAGTAGCTATCTTGTTTTTCTGGAAAAGCGCGGAATTGTGGCATCTGGAAACAACTTTCCGGAATAATGGAATGAGTATTACTTTCTTGGGGTGGGAACTACAGAGTGATGTTCCCGCTGAAAAAATCCCTTCTTATGCCCGGGCTTTTTTCGTATGCGGATCAATTGCAGTTATGTCGGCATTTATCGCGTTATTCCGTCGTTCTTCTCATGAAGTTGAATCCTCTGTGGATAAGTGAGTCTTGAAGAAATTTTTATTTCGTGTGTTGATAGGTGGTTTCTTTACATATAGGGTTTACTCATAAGTTTTTTGTCGAGTAAGTTTTATTAATTTACTTGGAATTGTATTGAAAGCAATAAAGGCATAGTTTTTTCACCTTGTTTACTGTCCGGATTCTGCATAATACTTTCCAGTTTGAAAAAGATTGAAAGAATGCGCACTTTCTTTCACTCCTTCTTTTCTTTATACAACAAAAAAACCGCTACCTGTCGGTAACGGTCTTCGTATGGCCCAGCGACATCCTACGACATCCATGGATGGATGAGTGCCGGCAGCGCAACAGGACGTTGCGTCTGCTGCCGGCCTCTCACAGGGGAAATCCCCCAACTACCATCGGCGCGCGAGCTTAACTTCCGTGTTCGGGCTGCGAAACCAGATGGACGGCGGATTTCTTTGTCAGCCGCAGTCGTTCGATTCTCGCGTATATCATACGCTCCGAGCCTCTCTTCTTTGCTTCCGCGAACTCCTTGCCCCTCTGCTTTCTCGCAATCTTTCTCTACTTTATTTACCTTCGGTAAATCTGAATTAAATAAAAAAACCGCTACCTGTCGGTAACGGTCTTTGTATGGCCCAGCGACGTCCTACGACATCCATGGATGGATGAGTGCCGGCAGCGCAACAGGACGTTGCGTCTGCTGCCGGCCTCTCACAGGGGGAATCCCCCAACTACCATCGGCGCGCGAGCTTAACTTCCGTGTTCGGGCTGCGAAACCATATGGACGGCGGATTTCTTTGTCAGCCGCAGTCGCTCGGTTCTCGCGTATATCATACGCTCCGAGCCTCTCTTCCTTGCTTCCGCGAACTCCTTGCCCCTCTCGGTAACGGTCTTCGTATGGCCCAGCGACGTCCTACTCTCACAGGGGGAATCCCCCAACTACCATCGGCGCTGAAGAGCTTAACTTCCGTGTTCGGTATGGGAACGGGTGTGACCTCTTCGCCATCATCACTGGACTGTTGAGCTTGTTCGCTCAAAACTGGATAAACAAGACATTGAAGCTTTCAAGCAATCCTTCCGGATTTTACTTTATTAGGTTAAGTCCTCGATCGATTAGTATTCGTCAGCTCCAC